>NZ_JBQFYZ010000002.1:0-554192 GCF_056541905.1 Ruegeria sp. AF5 | reverse complement strand
CGGATCTTCTCCTCTGCCGAATGCTGGCGCCGTGTCTTCCTGCGGATGTCTTTGACAACTCTCTCTGCTGACGCTTTCTGTTTCCCGGATTTCATTCTCATCTCCACTCTCTGATGGTTACGATGAGCCTGAAATCCTCCGCTACGCAATCAACCTAGTCTGTTCCATGGGTGCTAATGGCGGACACTCGCCGCGCGACACATCCACCTTGTAGCCGCCGCTGATATCACGCCCGGCATCCATAATCTCGGTATTCATTGGAAAACCTCCGCGACGGGCGCCGGAGGCCTCTCCTCCAGCCTTCAACCCGTCACGGCCCTTCCCGCCCGCCTCTGACTCTCAAGACGTCGAAAAGCTGGCGCCAGCGACACCAGTGAGGGCAGAAAACCGCGAAACTTGGGGGGAAGTGGCGCACCCGACAGGATTCGAACCTGTGACCTTCGCCTTCGGAGGGCGACACTCTATCCAGCTGAGCTACGGGTGCAAACTGCTTACGCAGTGCTTACTTCAATTTTTCGCGGGATTAAAGCAAAGATCGGCAGCCCCGCAAACCACTGATCCGAAAAGTTTATTTTCACTCGTCTTTACAAAAGGGACCCTTGACATCAGCCTTCGGAGGGCAGCGCTCTATCCAGCTGAGCTACAGGTGCCTTGGCCGTTAGCTAACCTTGTTCCAATCCGGGTGCAACTGCAAATCGCGATTGCCGCACCCTATCAAGACCAAAATCAGGCAAACAGATCATGCGCCAATTCAAGCGCTTCGATCAGCGTATCTACTTCATCGGTAGTGTTATAGAGACCAAAACTGGCGCGGCATGTTGCCGTCACCCCCAGGTGGTCCATCAGCGGCCCTGCACAGTGGTGACCGGCACGAACCGCAACACCTTTCTTGTCGAGAATGGTAGAAACGTCGTGTGCATGGCCAGCACCGTCCAGCGTAAAGCTGAAAATCGCGGCCTTGTCCGGGCGAGTGCCCTGAACCTGCAACCAGTTCAGTCCGGTCAGACGTTGCATCGCGTAATCGCGCAAGCTGGATTCATGGGCAGCGATGTTTTCCATCCCCAGGTCCATCATATACTCCAGCGCCACGCCAAGACCGATGGTCTGAACGATCCCCGGCGTGCCGGCCTCGAACTTCATTGGCGGGTCATTATAGATGACCTGATCCTTGCTGACCTCTTTGATCATGTCGCCGCCACCGATAAAGGGGCGCATCTCGGCCATGCGTTCGGATTTGATGAAAATCGCACCCGACCCTGACGGACCATAAAGCTTGTGGCCTGTGATTGCGTAGAAATCGCACCCGATCTCTTCGACATTTACCGGCATGTGAACGGCACCCTGACTGCCGTCAACCAGAACCGGGACGCCCTTGGCATGTGCGCCATTAGTTATGGTTTTCACATCCACAACCGTACCCAGCACGTTCGAGCAGTGCGTCACAGCAACCAGCTTGGTTTTCGGCCCGATTGCATCGATTACCGCATGAGGGTCCAGCCCGCCCTCTGCGTCGACATCGACCCATTTCAGCACGACGCCCTGTCGTTCGCGCAGGAAGTGCCAGGGTACGATGTTTGCATGGTGCTCCATCACACTCAGAACGATCTCATCCCCCACTTCAAGTCGCGGCATAGCCCAGCCATAGGCGATCAGGTTGATCCCTTCGGTGGTACCAGAGTTCAGGACGATCTCATTCTCGTTCGATGCCCCCAGAAACCGCGCGATCGTGCCACGAACGGCCTCGTATTTCTCTGTCGCAAGATTGGACAGAAAATGCAGGCCACGATGGACATTCGAATACTCCTCGGCATAGGCCCGCGTCACCGCGTCAATGACCACCTGAGGTTTCTGAGCCGAAGCACCATTGTCGAGATACGTCAAAGGCTTGCCATTCACCTGACGCGACAGGATCGGAAAGTCAGAGCGGATTTTCTGCACATCATACATAAGAGTGGTATTCCTAGACGGGCCCGGTTGGGCTTAGAAACAGAACAAAAGGGATGGCGACAAGGGCTGACAACACAATTACCGCAAAGGATTTCCAGAGCGACCCGAGCTGATGCGCTTCGTTCAGAAAATGAAGCGTGACGTAAAGGCTCAGGATTGCTGTCGCCAACAATGTCATCATCATCAGGAACGGTAGGGTCAGGCTCAAGATCAGCGTCACGACCAAGGCGGCTATTTGCAGGAATTGCAGCCAGATCGTCAGAACCATCAGATCATCGAACCTCGCCAGACCTCCAAACATCCGCCCGACCAGCAGAAACGCGACAATGCTCAGCATCATGGCCCCGGCTGAGCGCACCAAAACCATGGGAATGCTTTCGAGCGCAGGAGAGGGTTGACCCGCCGCCACTGTTATCGACAGATCAATTCCCAATTGGACAACGCAGTTCAAAACGACCGCCAGCGCAAATGCCAGCCAAAGCACTTCTCGCCCCAGCTTGAGCGCCATCAGTTGTCGCGCCGCTTCGGACGGGTTCTTGATCGTCAAGGCCGCCAGATTTCCCAGAAAACTCGAATTCATGCGACGGACCTTTGCACTTGTCTGAAACCGGATACCCAGAACCAGACAAAAACAGCAACCCAGGCGAGACCTACAAACGTCAAGGTAGGCCCTGGCCCGATGAACCCGGCGACAAGGCCGTTCAGCAGAATCAGCGGCGCAGAGGATAACAGCGCCCAGAACAGTGCCAGGCGCGCACCATAAGCGCTTCCCTGCCCGCCAAACAGGCGTGCCGCCCAATGAGATACCTGTGCCAGCGTGTAAAAAACCAAGGGCAGAATGAACACTGATCCAAGCAGAGCACCACCCAGAAGCATATTCAGCTCAACGCCTTCCAGATGCGCTTTACGGGCAAGGCCAGGCATCTGGGCGATGAATGCCACCACACAAAAAGCCATGACAAAGATCAGCGCCCGGTCTTCTCGTTGGCCCATATCCAGAAGCCTGCGCACCACGCGCCCCGGCCCCCGGTACGTTGCTAGGATATCCGACGACAGGGCCATCAGCTTCGACGCGCCAGCCACCCTTCCAGACGGCTTACGATTTCATCTGCCAAAGCACTGTTTTCGATTTCGTCCACCGCTTCGGCCAGGAACGCCAGCGTCAACATGTTGGTCGCGTCCTTGACCGGTACACCCCGTGACCGAAGATAGAACAGCGCTGTTTCGTCAATCGCCCCCGAGGTTGAGCCGTGGGAACACGCCACGTCATCGGCGTAGATCTCTAGCTCCGGTTTGGCGAGGAACTGGCTGTCATCATCCAAAAGCAGCGATTGGCTGATTTGGTAGCCGTCAGTTTTCTGAGCCCCTTCCTTTACAAGGATCTTGCCCTGAAACACTCCGGTCGCACCGTTGCGAAGAACTTTCTTAAAGACCTGACGGCTTTCGCAATTCACCGCGTCATGGGTGATGAAAACCGTGTCATCATGGTGGAAATCACCATCCCCAACACAGGCCCCGGCCACATGCGCCACCGCATTGTCCCCGGTCAGTTCAACAACCTGTTCGTTACGGGTCAGCACCCCATTCGCCGTCAAGGTGAAGGACTTGTAGACCGATTCTGCCCCCAAACGCGTGAACATATGGGTCGCGGCGCGACGTTCATGGTCCCTGCCCTGCGCCCGCACATGATGCAGCGTCCCCTTGTCGGCAATTTCAATTTCCATGCATTTGTTGAAACGCGACGCCGCCGGGCCGGATTCAAGAATTGTCACCTCGGCCCCGCTTTCCACGCGAATAACGTGATGGAGGATCGCATCGGATGTCGGCGAGGCATGACGATAGATCAGGTTGATCGGTTTAGAGGGTTTGCCCGTAACGTGAATGGCAACGCCGTCCGACGCAAAGGCCGTGTTCAATGCAGCCAACGGACGTTGAACCGGGGACTGGCCACGCGCTTCCAGAACGCCATACAGGTCTTTTGCCCAATGAATGTCTTTGCAGCAGATGTCTTCAATCCGGTCGATCTTGACACCATCCAGCGACAGATCATCGGATTCCTCGGCGCTGAACACCCCGTCGACAAAGACTATTTTCAAACGGTCAAGGTCGTTGAAAAGTACCGGTTCATCATTGATAAACACCGCCGCAGGCAAAGCCTCGGCAGAAACCAGACTGTCGGGCTGAGTGTATTTCCAATACTCATCCCGGCGCCCCGGCAACCCGGATTCCAGAACACGCGCCAAAGCGTCTTCGCGTGCACCACGGGTGCAGCCCGCGTCAGGCATGGTCAGCGCAGCCAGACGCGCCTCGGTTGCGGTTTGTTTCGCTTGCGGCAAAGCCATCAGTTCACCTCGGCCAGAATGTCGGCATAACCGTTGTTTTCAACCTCAAGCGCCAGATCCGGGCCTCCGGTTTTGACAATGCGGCCATCGGCCATGATGTGCACGACGTCAGGTTTGATGTGATCCAGCAGGCGCTGGTAATGGGTGATGACCAGGAACCCACGGCCTTCGTCCCGCAGGGCATTCACACCTTCGGCGACCAGCTTCATCGCATCCACATCAAGGCCCGAGTCGGTTTCGTCCATGATGCACATCTTCGGTTCAAGCATAGCCATCTGCAGGATTTCGTTACGCTTTTTCTCACCGCCCGAAAAACCAACATTGACCGGGCGCTTAAGCATATCCGCGTCGATCTTTAGCGTCTTGGCCTTGGCACGCACTTCTTTCAGGAAGTCTGCGGCAGACAGTTCCTCTTCTCCACGGGCCTTGCGCTGCGCGTTTACTGCGGTGCGCAGGAAGGTCATGTTGCCAACTCCGGGGATTTCAACCGGGTATTGGAAGGCAAGGAAAACACCTGCTGCTGCGCGTTCCTCCGGTTCCATCTCCAGCAGGTCCTGACCGTCCAGAGTGGCCGAACCTTCGGTTACTTCGTACCCGTCGCGGCCCGACAGCACGTAGCTGAGTGTTGACTTGCCTGACCCGTTCGGCCCCATGATCGCGTGTACCTTGCCGGCTTCAACCGTCAGGTCCACACCCTTTAGGATCTGCTTGTCTTCTTCTTCAAGTTTCACGTGCAGATTCTTGATTTCCAGCATTTTTTGTCCTTTTGCGTATCGCAAGGGGCACTGTGACCCCGCATTGTTCTAGCCCAGCAATCTGCGGATCAGTCTGGCGAGAATCCAACCCAGGATTGCCCCGCCACCTACCGCCCAAACCGGGTTGATGAATTCCATGTAATGGGTGTTGACGTAGGCCACGCCAAGCAGACCGCCCAGAACCGGCAATGCGTACCCAAGCCAGGTCAGCACATTATCCTTACGGATGCGGGTTCCGGGTGACCGCGTCATCACCCAACCGAACCTTCAAGTGAGATGGCCACCAACTGCTGTGCTTCCATCGCAAACTCCATCGGAAGCGCCTGAAGCACGTCTTTGCAGAACCCGTTGACCACCAGAGCCACGGCTTCTTCCTCGTCCATGCCGCGCTGACGGCAGTAGAACAGCTGATCGTCATCCACTTTTGACGTCGTCGCCTCGTGCTCAACGCGGCTCGAGTTGTTCTTGACCTCGATATAGGGAACCGTATGTGCGCCGCATTTGTCGCCGATCAGCAGACTGTCACACTGCGTGTAGTTCCGGCTGTCCCTGGCTTTCGGGTGCATCGACACTAGCCCACGATAGGTGTTCTGGGCCTTGCCCGCGCTGATGCCCTTGGACACGATGCGCGACTTGGTGTTCCTGCCCAGATGAATCATCTTGGTGCCGGTGTCGGCCTGTTGATAATTGTTGGCAATCGCGATCGAATAGAATTCACCCTGGCTTTCATTGCCGCGCAGGATGCAGGACGGGTATTTCCATGTCACGGCCGATCCGGTTTCCACCTGCGTCCACATCACCTTGGACCGGTCACCCCGGCAGTCGGCGCGTTTGGTCACGAAGTTATAGATACCGCCCTTGCCGTTTTCGTCCCCCGGAAACCAGTTCTGAACGGTCGAGTATTTCACCTCGGCATCTTCTTCGACGATGATCTCGACCACGGCAGCATGCAGTTGTGCCGTGTCACGCTGGGGTGCAGTGCAGCCTTCCAGATATGAGACGTACGAGCCCTTGTCAGCAATGATCAGGGTGCGTTCGAACTGGCCCGTGTTCTCGGCGTTGATGCGGAAATACGTGCTTAGTTCCATCGGGCAGCGAACGCCCGGCGGGATGTAGACGAATGAGCCATCCGAGAATACAGCTGAATTCAATGTTGCATAGAAATTGTCCGATACGGGAACCACGGTTCCCAGGTACTTCTTGACCAGCTCAGGATGCTCTTTGATCGCCTCAGAGATCGAGCAGAAGATCACGCCTGCCTTTTTCAGTTCGGCCTGAAAAGTCGTGCCCACGGAAACCGAGTCAAACACTGCATCGACTGCCACCTTGCGGCCTTCGGCAGGTGCATCCTCAGCCCCTTCAACACCAGCCAGAATCATCTGTTCTTTCAGAGGGATACCAAGCTTCTCGTAAGTGGCGAGCAGCTTTGGATCAACCTCATCCAAAGATTTGGGTTTCTCTTCCATCGATTTGGGGCGGGCATAGTAATACTGGTTTTGAAAATCGATTGGCGGATAGTGAACCATCGCCCATTTGGGTTCTTCCATTTTGGTCCAACGCTCGAACGCGGCCAGACGCCATTCGGTCATCCACTCGGGCTCATCGTTTTTCCCCGAGATCAGACGGACGATATCCGGGTTCACGCCTTTGGGCGCGTATTCCATCTCGATATCGGTATCCCAGCCATATTTGTATGTGCCGACCTCGCGAACCGCGTCCACGGTTTCCTGATCGACACCTTCTTTTACCTGGGTCTGGTCCAAAGCGGCCATGACTTACCCTCCGTCAGATCACGCAGCCCGCGCGCGATGCTTTTTCTCTTTTTCAAGCCACGTTTCGGCGAAACGCAGCACATCTTCTTCAGTCGTCTCTGGCCCCAACGATACGCGGATTGCGCATGACGCCACCGTCTCATCAAATCCCATTGCCGTCAGAACCCGACTGGTTTTGACCTTGCCGCTGGAACAGGCGGATCCCGCACTGATGGCAAAGCCAGACAAATCCATCTGCATCACCTGCGTTTCGCCTTTCCAGCCGGGCGTCGCGAAACACAGGGTATTCGGGAGTCGCTCCTGATCTTTCCCGACAAAAATAGTAGATATTGCACCAGCCTCAAGGGCGTTTTCTAGAATATTTCTAAGTTCTCTGACTTTTTCCCATACTCCATCCGCCAGATCGCGCTGAGCAGCCTCGGCAGCCGCGCCAAATCCGGCAATGCCCACCACATTTTCAGTACCAGATCTTCGGCCCATTTCCTGTCCGCCACCGCTGGCCAAAGGTTCGATATCGATACCTTGCCGCAGGATCAAAGCGCCAACACCTTTTGGCCCGCCAATCTTATGCGCCGACAGGATCGCCATATCAGCGCCGCTCCAGGCGAAGGAAAATGGAATGCGTCCGACAACCTGCGTAATATCCAGCAACAGCCAGTCCGCGCGCCGCGCGCCATAGGGCCACTGGTTCTCAACTTTCTGTGGCGGCTGCGTGATGACTCCTGTTTCGGAGTTCGCAAGCCCCATCGCCAATATGTGCCCAGGGCCAAAGGGATGCTCGCTACAATGGGTCAGATCGAAATGCGACCACAGCGCATCGTGGGCAGTGCTGTCGACAAAGACGTCGCAGCCTTCGGGGCGATTTTGCAGAACCCGCGCCGCTTCAGTTGCGCCAGAGGTAAATATGACCTCTTGCGGACGGCAACCGACGGCCTCGGCGACCTGCGCCCGCGCGCGTTCGACCAGCGCTTTTGCGGCACGTCCTTCCGCATGAACAGATGACGGGTTCCCGACCACATCCATCGCCGCGATCATTGCCTCGCGCGCTTCGCGTCGCAGCGGCGTAGTCGCGTTATGATCCAGATAAACACGTTTCATGGATACATCTTTTCCTGCACAGAACTCATATGCATGTTCGACTTACCCAGCTCATTCATCGACGACGGAAAACAGGCTTGGAACTGCCGGGCAAGGCGCAAGGTCGTTTCTGATCACATCCGACAGGCGCGTCTGGTGCAGGAAGACATAAACATGCGCGCTCAGGCTTTCCCACAAGCGGTTCGTCAGGGATTGCGCCCTGCTACCCGATGACGCACCGGATGCTCCGGCCCCTTTTTGCAGCGCATCAACTGTCTCATCCACAGCGGCCAGAACCTCGACCACGCGAATCTCGGACGCGGGGCGTGCAAGACGATACCCCCCTCCGGGCCCACGGACAGAAGCAACCAGTTCCGCGCGACGCAGCTTGACGAAAAGCTGCTCAAGATACGGCAGAGAAATGTCCTGCCGTTCCGAGATTTCGCCCAGGGTTACCAGCCGGTCTGTTGGCTGAAGCGCAATATCCGCCAAAGCGACCATCGCGTAACGCCCTTTGGTTGAAAGCTTCATGCCCTGCCCCCTTTTAGCCGGATCTGCGCGAAATCATTGACGCCGACGCTGCCAGTGCGTATCTCCGACTGACAGCGCGATTGCGCCAAGCAATGTAATTAGAACCGTTCTAAGGTGTCCGACGATTATAGTCAAGTATATCCGGATACCCGCACGAAAATGACAGGACCAAAGCACACATGCCCGAGGTGATTTTTCCCGGACCCGAAGGCCGCCTGGAAGGCCGTTACCACCCGCAAAAGGAAAAAGACGCACCGATCGCTATCGTGCTTCACCCGCATCCTCAGTTCGGCGGGACCATGAACAACAAGGTGGTCTATAACCTGCACTATGCCTTTTACAACATGGGCTTCACAGTGCTGCGCTTTAACTTCCGCGGCGTCGGTCGCAGCCAGGGCGAATATGATCAGGGCGTAGGCGAGCTGAGCGATGCGGCATCTGCGCTGGATTACCTTCAATCCATGAACAACAACTCGAAACACTGTTGGGTTGCGGGCTTTTCGTTTGGGGCGTGGATTGGAATGCAGTTGCTGATGCGCCGCCCCGAAATCACGGGTTTCATCAGCGTGTCGCCGCCTGCCAACATGTATGACTTTTCCTTCCTTGCGCCCTGCCCGTCTTCGGGCTTGATCATCAACGGATCGGCTGACCGTGTGGCACCACCAGCGGATACCACCGCGCTGGTCAACAAGTTGCACGAGCAAAAAGGGATCACGATCACCCATAACGAGGTTGAGGGCGCGGATCATTTCTTCCAGGATCGCCACATGGACACGCTGATCACAGATGTCAGCGACTATGTGAAACGTCGGCTGACTGAGAACACCCGCTAATGTCCGACACCATCACATCGCTCGCGGCCAAACTGGCCGAAGATACGATGAAGGTCATGGACGAAACCGGCGAAGACCGGTTCTTTGTGGAAGTGGGTGAAGTTCTTGGTGCGGCGTCTCAATCTCTGGAAGAGGCTTTCCTGACAGAAATCCGCGTGCGTCTGGCTGAACGCAAGGCCAGACAATTCGTGATCAAGCGCCTCGCTTCGCATCGCGCGAAACTCAAGGCGATTGAAAAGCAATGACCGATCGCCTGGTTGCGCAGGTCGCATTTCTGAAACGGGCCGACAATCTGAAACTGGTCGAGCGGGCAAATGTCCTGCTTGACCAGTCAAGGCCCGAAAACTCCGCCGAACACAGCTGGCACTTGGCTTTGTGGGCAATGGTCATGGCGCCACTGGCCGGGCCGGACATCTCGGTCGACCGGGTCATCCGCATGTTGCTGCTGCATGATCTGGTCGAGATCGTGACAGGTGATCACCCGATTCACCTCAACACGGATTGGGATACCGTGGCCGAGGCTGAACAGGCCGCAGCACAGGAATTGTTTGGCCTGTTGCCCGACGAACAGGCACAGGAATTTCTTTCTCTCTGGCACGAATTCGAGGCGGACCAGACCCCGGATGCCCGGTTCGCCAAGATTCTGGATCGCTGCCAGCCGCTGTTTCAGGTTCTGTGCGCCACCGACCCGCGACACGATCATGTGGAAATTGCGCGGTCGAACCTGGCGGGAGGGCGCGCAGCTTACCTGGCCCATGCGTTTCCACTGGCCCATCAGCATGCCACAAACCTCTTGACCAAGTCCGACCCTCAGGATGACGCATTCACGAAAAGATTGGCGTTTCTCACAGAAGCGGACCAGTTGAAATCCGTTCTGCGCGCGTCACGCCTGATGGCCAGTGACCGGTTCGAAAACTCGGCGGAACATTCGTGGCATGTCATTCTCTACGCCTGGGTATTGTCGGAATACGCGCATTCGGATGTTCAAGTGGACCGAATCCTCCAGATGTTGCTTTTGCACGATGTTGTCGAAATCGACGCGGGCGACCACCCGATCCACGGACATGTCGACCACGCGGAACAAGAAGCCAAGGAACAGGCCGCCGCCAAACGACTGTTTGGCCTTCTGCCTGACTGTCAACACAGGTCATTTACTGAACTATGGCGCGAGTTTGAGGCGGCTGAAACCCCGGAAGCCAGATTTGCAAAGGCTGTTGACCGGTTTCAAACACCCATAGCAAATCTGGAAACAGGTGGCGGATCATGGGTCGAATACAAAGTAAAATTCGATCAGATTGTAACACGTGTCCGACCAGCTATTGCAGCGGGAGCACCTCAGCTGTGGGACTGGCTGCAACCGCAACTGGTTGTGCATTTTGAGAATGTCGAAACACCCGATCCTCAAACATAAAAAAAGGAGCCTGAAGGCTCCTTTTTTCTTGCTTGGTTTCTAGCGGCGTTCAAAAAACACTACTACCATCAAACTGTTGAACCAAGTTGGCTGCATTCACTTCGACGGACCCCCCGTCAGCAAGCCACCCAATCGCCACTATCAGACCCGAAGCAAATATGATTGATTTCGCAAATAACGTCATCGCTCAAAACTCATTAACAAAAATAAAAAATATAGGGCGAATATTACATTCATTCGATTGAAAAAACAGTCAGGTATACCTGACCCAAGGTAATCTTGTAGACTGCATGGCGGTCGACGTATTTCACTCACGAAAATCGCCACCAAGCCGCCCGACCCACCCTTTTCGAGGTACTCAAATGCCCCAAGCCTATCTGTATCTGTTACTGGCAGTGCTGGCGGAAACCATTGGCACGACGGCCTTGCAAGCCAGCCAGCAGTTTTCGCGGTTCTGGCCATCAGTGATCGTTGTCGTTGGGTATGCGTTTGCGTTTTACCTCATGGCGCTAACGCTGAAATTCATGCCTGTCGGTATTGTTTATGCAATCTGGTCCGGTCTCGGTATATTCCTGATCGCCGTGATCGGATTCATCGTGTTCGGCCAAAGGCTGGACTGGCCTGCGATCCTGGGGTTGACGTTGATATTGTCCGGAATCCTGATCATTCACCTCTTTTCAAAGACTGCCGGGCACTGAAGGCCGGTTAGGGCTGGTATATTTTGCCGCGCCGCGTTATGCGCGCGGCAACTTCCCGTTCAAAGGCTGACCTCTCATGGACCTGCGCAACATCGCAATCATCGCTCACGTGGACCACGGCAAAACGACCCTGGTGGACGAGCTGCTCAAACAATCCGGTGCATTCCGGGAAAATCAGGCCGTCGCGGAACGCGCCATGGACAGTAACGACCTGGAGCGTGAACGCGGCATCACCATCCTGGCCAAGGCCACCTCGGTTGAGTGGAAAGACACGCGCATCAATATTGTCGACACCCCTGGCCACGCCGATTTCGGCGGCGAGGTCGAGCGCATCCTCAGCATGGTCGACGGTGTTGTTCTTTTGGTGGACGCCGCAGAAGGCCCAATGCCCCAGACCAAGTTTGTAACGTCCAAGGCACTGGCGCTGGGCCTACGCCCGATCGTGGTTCTGAACAAGGTCGACAAGCCGGATGCCGAACCGGATCGCGCGCTGGACGAATGCTTTGACCTGTTCGCCAACCTCGGCGCGGATGACGACCAGTTGGATTTCCCTTCAATGTACGCCTCGGGCCGTTCGGGCTGGGCGGATATGGAGCTGGACGGCCCCCGCAAGGACTTGAGCGCGCTTTTCGACCTGATCGTCGATCATGTTCCTGCTCCGAAGCAGGTCGATCACAAAAATGAACCCTTCCGGATGCTGGCCACGACACTGGGCAGCGATCCCTTCATCGGCCGTATCCTGACCGGCCGTGTGGAAAGCGGTACGCTGAAGGCTGGCGACAGCCTCAAGGCGCTCAGCCGCGATGGTTCGGTCATCGAAAACTTCCGCGCCACGAAAATCCTGGCGTTCCGGGGACTGGCCCAGCAGCCCATTGATGTGGCCGAAGCAGGCGACATCGTGACCATCGCTGGCATGAGCAAAGCCACCGTAGCGGATTCACTGGTTGCCCCTCAGGTCACTGAGGCCCTGCCCGCGCAGCCCATTGATCCACCGACCATTACCGTGACCTTCGGTATCAATGATTCTCCGCTAGCAGGCCGTGACGGCAAAAAAGTTCAATCACGCGTCATTCGAGACCGCCTGATGAAGGAAGCCGAGTCGAACGTCGCCATCCGTGTCACCGACACCCCCGGCGGCGAGGCGTTCGAAGTTGCGGGCCGCGGAGAGCTGCAAATGGGCGTTCTGATCGAGAACATGCGCCGAGAAGGCTTTGAGCTTAGCATCTCGCGCCCGCAGGTTCTGTTCCGTGAGGAAGACGGGCAGCGGCTTGAGCCCATCGAAGAAGTCACCATCGACGTGGATGACGAATATTCTGGTTCCGTTATCGAAAAGATCACCGGCGCCCGCAAAGGTGAACTGGTCGAGATGCGCCCGGCTGGTACCGGCAAGACGCGGATCATCGCCCATGTCCCGTCCCGTGGTCTGATTGGTTACCACGGCGAATTTCTGACCGACACGCGCGGTACCGGTGTACTGAACCGTGTGTTCCACGATTGGGCGCCACATAAGGGGCAAATTCCGGGCCGTCGCGCAGGCGTTCTGATCTCGATGGAGAAAGGTCAGGCTGTGGCTTATGCGCTGTGGAACCTGGAAGAGCGTGGCCGTATGTTTGTTGGTCCGCAAACAGACGTATATCAGGGTATGGTGATCGGCGAACACTCGCGTGACAACGACCTGGAAGTGAACCCGCTCAAAGGCAAGAAGTTGACAAACGTGCGCGCCAGTGGATCCGACGACGCGGTCCGCCTGACGCCGCATATTCAGTTCTCACTGGAAGAGGCAATTGCCTATATCGACGATGATGAACTGGTGGAAGTCACACCAAACGCGGTACGCCTGCGAAAGCGTTTTCTTGACCCGCACGAGCGTAAGCGGATGGCCAAATCTGCCTAGAACACCCTCAGGTTGCAAACTGACCAAACGGAAACAATGGCATTAGTGTGGCATATTTGCTTCCAATACGACAAAAGACGAAATCAGAAAAACCGGGCTCACTGCCCGGTTTTTATTTGAAAACTAACACCTTTCTCCGCATGGTTGAAGATTTCTGACACAAACCACACCAACAAGATATTGTAGGCGCCCTCGAATTATGGTCAAAACACGTCAGAAGTGTGACGTCCTTCACAAACACCGATACGGGAATGGTGCATAGAAGGACGTAGTTTAGTTATCGAGTTCCAAGGAGTTCAAAATGGGTAATAGAGCTCGCAAGTTTCCATTGTTTTTTATTGCGACAACTTTTCTGCTTTCACCTGCCGGTGAAACCTTTGCCGCTGGGACATGTACGGTTGCAACAGCACGGCAATCCGCTGCGTCCGCTCAGGTTTTGTGCGAATGCGATGCTGTGACATCCGGCATGATCCGCTACATTCAACGCCGTCATGACTTCGATCAAATCCTGGCGCGCGTCGGTGCAGAATGCGCCCCGCTGGCAGGTCTGCTAAGTGACTTCCCGACCGCATCGATCGGTGTCTCAGACCAGAGATCCGGCGACGGACCTTCCCAGGAAAATGGCACGCCCCCCAATGGTGGCGGCGGTAACCCAACCGGTGGCGAAGAGCCTGGTGGTGAAGAACCAGGTGGCGAAGAGCCCGGTGGTGAAGAACCCGGTGGCGAAGAGCCCGGTGGTGAAGAACCCGGTGGCGAAGAGCCCGGTGGTGAAGAACCCGGTGGCGAAGAGCCCGGTGGTGAAGAGCCCGGTGGTGAAGAGCCCAGGGGTGAAGAGCCCGGTGGGGAAGAGCCCGGTGGTGAAGAGCACGAAGAAGACTGATAAAGACGAAACCGAGTACCAGCGAACCGGCCCTAGGAACGCGGAGCATATTCGATAGAAAAAACTCTGCTGGTCGAGGCTTCGGGGCTGGAATACGTCGATACGCAAAACGTTCGGATTAATCCGTCCAAGCGTAAGGTCAAAGACTACACTCTTGGGCGCAGACCAAATCTGCGTCCAAGGGTAAGATTTTGGGTAGGTAAATATACCGCTGAGGTCAACTGCGCCCGTAAACGCCGACCCATTGACTGGGCCGCTTCGGATCTTGCATGCGCAGGAACAAATAGCGCGTAGCTGTCCAGGGTTTGATCCGGTTTGTGAGATTGTCCAAGATCAGGTCGCCCTGCGCCGAGCGGTAGACCAGAACCGCATGAGGCGTCCGGCGTGTGTCCAGAACGGTCGCAATCAAAAGCTTACTTGGATCAACCCCGGCATGGATCAGATCCCTTTTCTTCAACAATGCAAAGTCTTCACAATCACCGCCTCTGGGTGTTGGCAAGGCCCATCGCTCACGCGTTTTGTACTGGGACTGATCCGTAACTTCCCGGGTCGACGCGTTTACGCGGCGATTCACTTGATTTACCACCGTCAGCTCTTGGTGGCTGGACAACGTGACCGAGCGTTTTGCAGTGCAAGCCCAGTTATATTGGTTGCATAGGTTGATTGCGCCTGAGGGCGGAGGCGAAGACGCAACGATAGGGATAAAGACGCCGTCGGATGCCTGCGCGACAGGTGCGGAGGCGATTACGCCGATACATACGGTGCAGATACCCACTGCGCGCGCCGCAGCCGATGCAAGAGCGGCAACACACCTCTTGGCTAAATTCGCGAATGAAATCATGCGAGTTCCCCGATCCGATGTTCTTCGAACGATTGCATGTCCAACTGCACCACATTCTGTTTCTTGAAACTATCTGTGATCAGGCGTTTCGCGCAATCTTTTGAGAACCTGCAAAGGAAACGGGGCGAAAATTCGTCCGAGAATCTGACAATTTCACGTAAGAATTTTGTTGGCGCGGCCACAATTCTGCCAGGACCCATTCGACAGAACAGGAGCATCAAAGGGTAAGTGATTGAATTAAATCAATTAAACAAAAAACAGCCCGCTGTCGCGTGCTAATCAGTATCAACCAAACATGACATAAGCCGAATCTTGCTTATTCACTGCCGGTTTTCTTGGAAATATCAGCGCCTTGGACGCAAGGCCCATATGTCACTCGGTGATTTCCACCACAACCAGTTCACGCTCACTTGCGCCGCGCGCGTGATTCAGGGCCTGCTGGTACTCATCCGAGTTATAGCATTCAACCGCAGCCTCCAGCGTTGGGAAGCGCGCCACTACGTTTCGTGGACGTTCCTTACCTTCCAGCTGAACGTACCGTGCAGCACGGGCGATAAACTCGCCCCCGTGCTTGGCGATGGCCGGTCCGGCCAGTTCCGCGTATTTGCCGTAAGCCTCAGTGTTCGTCACCGTGACATGCGCAATCCAAAGAGCAGCCATATTAACCTCCCAAAACCTGTTGTGCGGCCTTGATTGCCGCATCTGCATTTGATGCATCCTTGCCGCCGCCCTGGGCCATATCAGGACGACCGCCGCCGCCTTTTCCGCCCAACTCGATTACCGCAGCTTTGACAAGATCCACCGCCGAAATCCGTCCGATCAGGTCTTCTGTCACACCAGCCGCAACGGCCGCCTTGCCGCCCGTATCCGCAATCAGCAACACCGCACCCGATCCAAGGCGGCTTTTGTGTTCGTCGATCAACGCGGGAAGGTCCTTGCCTGAAACACCGCTGAGCGCTTGTGCCAGGAATTTCACACCGTTTACATCCCGCGCCTCGGCATCACCGCCCTGACCGGCCCCGCCAGCCATAGCCAGATCCCGGCGCAACTGAGCCACTTCGTTCTGCAAGGCCTTGCGTTCGTCCAGAAGGCTTTTCACGCGCGCCACCACGTCGTCCGGTTGCGCCTTCAGTTCCGATGCCACCTGAGCCAGACGTTGATCCTGTGCCGAAAGATAGCGGAAGGCCTCATCCCCGGTCAGCGCTTCGATCCGGCGCACACCTGCACTGCTGGCGCTGTCACCCAACACAACAAAGGTGCCGATATCACCTGTCTGGCGCACATGTGTGCCGCCACAGAGTTCTATCGACCACGTATCGCCGTCATGGCCTTTGCCTGTTGGTGCCTTGCCCATGGAGACGACACGAACCTCGTCACCATATTTCTCGCCGAACAGGGCCTGCGCGCCCAATGCGCGCGCGTCGTCGGGTGTCATGACCCGGGTTTCAACAGTCGAATTCTGGCGGATGAAATCGTTCACCTCACGTTCGACTTTCTGGATTTCCTCCAGGCTCAGCGCTTTGGAATGACTGAAGTCGAACCGCAGACGATCCGCCGCGTTCAGCGAGCCGCGCTGCGCCACGTGGTCACCCAGCGTTTCGCGCAGGGCTTCATGCAGCAGGTGCGTGGCCGAGTGATTGGCGCGAATGGCGGAACGGCGGGCGTGATCAACCTCAAACTCTACCGCGTCGCCCTTGCAAACAACGCCGCTTTGAACTGCTACCTTATGAGCATAGACCTTGCCGTCGGCAAACTTCCTCGTGTCCTCTACGCGGCTCAGGTGATCGCGATCCTCCAGCCTACGCAACGCGCCAGTATCGCCGACCTGACCGCCGGCCTCCCCGTAGAATGGGGTCTGGTTCACGACGACCCAACCGCTGCTGCCCGCGTCGATCTTGTCAACCAGTGCGCCATCAACAACCAAAGCGGCAACCTGCGCTTCGGCTTTCTCGGTATCGTAGCCCAGAAAATCCGTCGCACCGGCGGCATCCAGCACATCAAACCATACAACCTGATCCGCTGCTTCACCTGACCCGGCCCATGCGGCACGTGCCTTGGCCTTCTGTTCAGCCATCGCGGTGTCAAAACCGTCCGTGTCGACGCTCAGGCCCTTTTCACGCAGCGCATCCTGCGTAAGATCCAGTGGGAAGCCATAAGTGTCGTAAAGCTTAAAGGCCGCTTCACCTGACAGGGGTGCCCCCTCAGAAAGCCCTGAAACCTCATCATCCAGCAACTTCAGACCACGGTCCAGTGTCTGCTTGAACCGGGTTTCTTCCAGCAGCAGCGTCTCTTCGATAAGCGGTTGCGCCTGTTTCAGTTCAGAATAATGCCCGCCCATCTGCTGCACCAGCGTAGGCACCAGGCGATGCATGACAGGATCCTTGGCGCCCAGCAGGTGCGCATGGCGCATGGCGCGGCGCATGATCCGGCGCAGAACATATCCCCGGCCGTCATTGCTGGGCATCACACCGTCTGCAATCAGGAACGAGGTCGACCGCAAGTGATCCGCGATCACCCTGTGATGCACGTTCTGGTCGCCATAGGGGTCGACACCGGTCGCATCCGCCGAAGCCTCGATCAGGGTTTTGAACAGGTCGGTGTCGTAATTATCATGGCTGCCCTGCAACAGCGCCCCAATCCGTTCGAGCCCCATACCTGTGTCGATCGACTGCATGTCAAGTTCGACCATCGAGCCATCTTCGAACTGCTCGTTTTGCATGAAAACGACGTTCCAGATTTCGATGAATCGGTCGCCATCCTCCTCGGGTGATCCCGGAGGGCCGCCCCAGATGTGATCGCCGTGATCATAGAAGATCTCGGTGCACGGGCCGCAAGGTCCGGTCGGACCCATCTGCCAGAAATTGTCATTGGTGGCGATGCGAATGATCCTGTCCTCGGGCACACCGACCTTTTTCCAGATTTCAAAGGCTTCATCATCGGTATGATAGACGGTGGTCAACAGGCGGGTCTTGTCGATACCGAATTCCCTGGTGATCAGTTCCCAGGCAAAAGGGATCGCTTCATGTTTGAAGTAATCCCCGAATGAAAAGTTTCCCAGCATCTCAAAAAACGTGTGGTGACGCGCCGTATAGCCAACATTGTCAAGATCGTTGTGCTTGCCGCCCGCACGCACACATTTCTGGGCCGTGGTGGCGCGTTTGTAATCGCGGGTTTCCAGACCGGTAAACAGGTTCTTGAACTGCACCATGCCTGAGTTCACGAACATCAGTGTCGGGTCATTGCGCGGCACCAGCGGGCTGGACGCGACGACCTCATGCCCTTGTTTTTCAAAGTAGTTCAGAAAAGTCGATCGGATGTCGTTCAGGGTTGGCATAGGGCTCTCTCGGCGCACGTATATCTTGGTCTCCGTTGGTTTAGCCCCCTGTCAGGTGAGTGTCCACAGCAGAGGCACACAGGAACGAAACAAGGCGACCCGATCAAGCCGCCTTGTTTCAAGTGTTACAGTCTTTGCGCAGATGTCAGGGTTACCCACCTCATGACATCAGGCCTCCAGAATATCGTCATCCTCGGCAACGCCTGGCGACATATCGAATTCCAGCCCATGCGCCGCGCGGATCTTGTCTTCGATGTCCAGCGCCACCCGGCTGTTTTCCCGCAGGTATTGTTTGGCGTTCTCACGCCCCTGCCCGATCCGCTCATCACCATAGCTGAACCAGGACCCGGACTTTTCGACAACACCAGCTTTAACACCCAAATCCAGCAATTCGCCCATCTTCGAGATGCCTTCGCCATACATGATATCGAACTCGACCTGCTTGAACGGCGGTGCGACCTTGTTCTTCACAACTTTGACGCGGGTCTGGTTCCCGACCACTTCATCCCGGTCCTTGATTGCGCCAATCCGGCGGATATCCAGCCGAACCGAGCTGTAGAATTTCAGCGCATTGCCACCGGTTGTGGTTTCCGGGCTGCCGAACATCACGCCGATCTTCATCCGGATCTGGTTGATGAAGATGACCATGCAGTTCGAACGGCTGATCGAGCCTGTCAGTTTGCGCATTGCCTGGCTCATCAGCCGGGCCTGAACACCCACGCTGCTGTCGCCCATGTCCCCTTCGAGTTCCGATTTCGGCGTCAGGGCAGCGACCGAGTCGACAACAACCATATTGACTGCGCCCGAGCGTACCAGAGTATCTGTGATTTCAAGCGCCTGCTCACCGGTGTCAGGCTGGGAGATCAAAAGCTCATCCAGATCAACGCCCAGCTTGCGGGCATATTGCGGGTCCAGAGCGTGTTCCGCATCTACGAACGCGCAAACTCCGCCGCGCTTTTGCTGCTCAGCAATGCAATGAAGGGTCAAAGTGGTTTTACCCGAGCTCTCAGGCCCGTAAATCTCAACGATACGCCCCATCGGCAGCCCGCCGATACCCAGCGCGATATCCAGACCCAGCGACCCGGTCGAGCTCGCCTCGATGTCCTGCCGGGCATCTTCTCCCAGCTTCATGATCGACCCCTTGCCGAACTGCCGTTCGATCTGGGCCAGCGCACTGTCGAGCGCCTTTTGCTTGTCTGCGTTTTTCTTGTCGCTCATTGTCAGAAGATCCGCCATTGTCCTGTCGCCTTCCCTTTTGTCACACCCTTAATCGGGCGGCAATCGCTGCTTTGTTCGCCTCTTGTTCCTTATGAGATCAAAAAGAGAACATTTCAACTAAAACTTACAGAAATCAGTCTTCTGCAATTGTGTTAAAGAGTCGTTTACGACAATCTGCACAAGTAACATGGCAACCTTGGGAACCAATAAATGCTTGTTTTTTATAAAGAACGACTTGCTTTTCTTTCAGTCCCCAAGACCGGAAGCACGGCTTATCACACAGCGTTGCGTGACCGGGCCGATCTCATCGTGACACATCCACCTGAGCTGAAACACGCCCCGGTGCGTCGGTATGACCGGTTTTTCCAGACCATGTTTCGAAAACTGTTTGATACCGAGATGGAAATTATGGCCATTGTGCGCGAACCGTTGGATTGGCTGGGCAGCTGGTACCGGTTTCGCAGTCGTGAAGACTTGATAGGTCAACCGCGCTCGACACGTGACATGAGTTTTGACGCATTCGTGCAAGCCTATTTGCTGGACACACGTCCCGAGTTCGCCAATGTCGGCAGCCAGGCGCAATTCTTCCGTACCCGCAACGACAGTTCTGGCGCTCGTCATATCTTCAAATACGAACATCAAGACAAGGTGTTAGACTTTCTGCAAGCACGTCTGGACATGCAGATCGACCTGAAGCGCGAAAACGTATCGCCTCCGGGAGATTTGCATCTGTCACCTGCTACCGAACAGAAGTTTCGAAATGCCTGCCCGGAAGAATTTGCGCTGCACAAAGCCGCATTGTGATCCATCAGTTAAGTTGTTGAAACACGGCCTCTGTCAGTTGGCTGAGGGAAAACGGTTTGGGCAGAAAGGTTGAGTTGGCAATATCCGGACCGGTATCACCGAAAACGCCTTCGGTATACCCGGACACGAAAATCACACGCGCATCCGGGCGCGTCTCCATGGCCTTGCGCACCCAAGTGGGCCCGTCCATTCCTGGCATGACAACATCTGTGACGAATATATCAACACTTAACGCGGAATCTTCAAGCAGTCGAAGCGCCTCTTCCGCCGAGTCCGCCTCGAGCACGGTGTAACCCTTCAGTCGCAGGGCGCGGGTCGCAAAGGCGCGAACAGGCGCCTCATCCTCGACCAGCAGCACCACGCCTTCGCCCTGCCTGGCGCTCCGGGCTTCGGGCTGGACTGGCGATTCAGTTTCGACCTCGGACGTCGTCGCGCAAACCGGAAGAAAGACAGTGAACTCGGTGCCCCGTCCAATTGCGCTGTCGACAAAGATAAACCCACCGGTTTGCTTTACGATCCCGTAGGCTGTTGACAACCCCAACCCGGTGCCCTCACCAGTTCGTTTCGTGGTGTAGAAGGGTTCGAAAATCTTCTGCAGCTTATCTGCTGGGATACCAACACCGCCATCCACAACCTTGACTGTCACATAGTCGCCCGGTTGTACGGTTGCCCTGTCCCGCATGAGAGGCTGCAAAAGGGTCAACACACTGGTTTCAATGCGAATTTCACCACCGTCCGGCATGGCATCTCGTGCGTTAACGACAAGGTTCATCAGCACCTGCTCAAGTTGACGCTTGTCCGCCCGCACGGGTTTGAGCACCGGATCGTGGCTCAGCGTCAATTGCACCTTCTCGCCAACCAAACGGTTCAGCAGGTGAATAAGGTCCGAGATCGTGTCACGCAGATCCAACACTTCCGGCCTGAGGGTCTGTTTTCGCGAAAACGCCAAAAGCTGACTGACCAGCGCGGCGGCCCGGTTGGCATTCTGATTGATCTGCACCAAATCCCCGTAGTCCGGGTCATTCTGGTCATGGCGCAACAGCAGCAGATCGCAGTGACCGGAAATGGCCGTCAGCAGGTTGTTGAAATCATGTGCAACACCTCCGGCCAATTGCCCTACGGCCTGCATCTTCTGGCCCTGAACGAATTGAGCTTCCAGAGTCTTCAGTTCAGTCGCATCGTTCAGAACCGCGATCAGGCATATCTTTCCATCGACAAACACACGGCTCAGGGTGACTTGAACAAAGATTTCCTTGTCGTCCCTAATGAACTGCAAAAACTCTGATCGCTGCGTTTCTTCATGCGCCTCGGTTCGTTTCAACCAATCCAGCACAGGGCCCCCTACGCCCCGCATGATGTCGCTGATGTTACTGCCTTCAAGCTGCTTCTTTCCCAACAGTTTCGCCGCCAGCCGATTACTGTCCAGAATGATGCCGTCCTCGGAAAGTCTGAGGATTGGAACCGGGAGGTCAGAGAAGGACATGACCGCATCCTGTGCGGGCATCTGCATAATCGGTAACAAACAAAGGCTTCGTTCCGACCCGGATTGAGAAAATTCGGACACGGCTGCCAGAATATGACCATCGCGGGTCCTGACTGCGTTGACAGCCCCGGTCCGCGGTTCGGCTTCGCTGAAAATATCCTGCGCCCTGGCAGGGTGCGCACCAAACAAACGCTCGGCCGTGGCATTGACGCGCAATATTTCACCTTCGCGTCCAAGTGTTATGACCGGCAAGCCAAGGGTTTGCCAACTCTCCTGTTGAACACAGCTGAAACTCCAGCAGAACAGCCCCGGCCTCAATTGATGCACGGAAACCGAAATGGTCCGGTCGCCACCGGGAAACTCGCTCTGGGCGCGTCCCGCGGACTGCGCCCGCGATTGCAGGCTTAGTAAAATCGCCGACGGATTGGCAAACTTGGAGCGCAAACAGCGGGCCAGGGTTTCGCCCCGTACGGCCCCCAGCTTTTTCTCCGCCAGGACGTTTGCGGCCAAAATATCACCATACCCGTTTGAGATCACAACCGGAACATCCTCGCGTTCTGCGAAAGCGACAAAAAGGGCTGATATCTGTTGCAAATGCCTGTTTGCAATCGCCCCCTTGATCCCAAACAAAAGCGCCACAACCAGCAGTGAAATGCCTGTTGCCAGCAAACCTTTTGTCCAATCCGACGGCAGAAACCCAACCGCAGGTGCCAAGCTGATCAACAGCGCCACAAACACCAACGACCCGATCCGAAACACCGATGGAGTATCGGCGGTTGAAGGGACTGGAACAAATTCAGTGATGTCAGGCATAAACGGCTCGGGCACAGGTATTGCGGTAATAACAGGTAGAATTGGTTAACACTCGCCTAACGGCGCTAAAAAACAAATCAGCTACCCTGGGTTGTATTTACCGAAAGATCAGCGCGTCAAGTGTGACGTAAAGAACCCGTCGGACCCGCGTGTTACCTGCCATGCCTGCCGGAAGGTTTCACGCCAGCCCGCATGTTGCGCCAGAAACCTGTCGACAACCGCATCGTTCTCGTCGGCAAGAACCGAGCATGTCGCATATGCCAGCACTCCACCTGCTTGGACCAATGGCGTGATATCTGCGAGAATTTCAGCCTGAATGACCGTGAGTTCTTGCAAACGTTCTTCAGTCAACGCCCATTTGCCTGCCGGTGCGCGCCGCCACGAACCGCTGCCAGAACACGGGGCGTCAGCCAAAATGACGTCAAAAGGCCCGTGACCAGCAAGTTCCGCGCTGTTCAGGATGGTTATTCTGGCCCCTGCCCGTTCTGCCCGAGCCGGAACATCCTTCATTCGGCGCGCGTTCACATCATGAGCGTAAACCTCGACACCCTTGTTGGCCGCAATCGCAAGCGACTTGCCACCGCCCCCGGCGCAATAGTCCAAAACGCGCATTCCAGGGCGCAGATCCAAGGAAGCAACAACCGCCTGACTTGCCGCATCCTGAAGCTCGACCAAACCCTGAGCGTATGCCTGGCTTTGCGCAACCCGACGCGCGCCCTCTGTCACCTCCAGAGCAGTTTCACAAATCGGCGTTGGACGGGCTGAAATACCGTCGGTCGCCAAAGCATCAATCGCCCGGGTTACATCCGTTTTCAACAAGTTGACCCGCAGAAAAACCGGGGCGCGTTCCTGCAATGCCAATGCGCAAGGAACGGCGGCATCGTTCAAGGATGCGACGAACTTTGGCCACAGCCATTCGGGAAAATCATATCTCTCGGCTTCGGATGCAAAATCCCTTGATACTTCGTTATTTTGAAGGGCTTCGGGCGCGTGGCGGTCGCCGGTAAACAACTCAATCGAATCTTCACCCGATGCGCGAATGGCGCCGATCATCAGGCCGCGGCCAGTTCCGGAACCACCCAACGCAGCAAACGAGCGTTTGCACCGCAAAGCGTCAAACACATGATCGCGAATAGCTGCCCGATCCTTGGAGCCCGCAAACCTGCTGCGCCGCGCCCAGCCGGTCAGCGCCTTTTCAACCGGGGCCCCGGCGAGAATTTCATCCAGAATTTCAATCGAGGCCTGAACGCGGGCAGCAGGTGTCATCACGGATTACCTTGGCTGAAAAAGGCCGTGACAGGCCAATCCAAAATCACTACGGCACCCCGTGCTAGGGTGCCGTATGTCATGCGCAACGGCTTACATCACCCGGTAGTTCGGGCTTTCACGTGTGATCTGAACATCGTGTACGTGGCTCTCTTTCAGACCTGCGCCCGTGATCTTCACGAATTGGCAGTTTCTGCGCATCTCTTCGACAGTCGCGCAGCCGGTGTATCCCATCGCAGCGCGCAAACCACCAACAAGCTGGTGGATCACTGCACTGGCTGATCCTTTGTAAGGAACCTGCCCTTCGATCCCTTCGGGTACCAGCTTGTCATTTGCCGCGTCCTTCTGGAAATACCGATCCGCCGATCCGCGCGCCATCGCGCCAAGACTGCCCATACCGCGATAGGATTTGAACGACCGGCCCTGATACAGAATGACCTCACCCGGGCTTTCGTCTGTGCCCGCGATCATCGAACCCACCATGGCGCACGACGCACCGGCGGCAATTGCCTTGGCAAAATCGCCCGAAAACTTGATGCCACCATCCGCAATGACCGGAACATCCCCCGCCGCGGCGGCACAATCACTGATCGCGGTCAACTGAGGGACACCAACGCCCGCCACCATGCGTGTTGTACAGATCGAACCGGGGCCAATACCCACCTTGATGGCGTCAGCACCTGCGTCGATCAGCGCCTTGGTCGCCTCGCCTGTAGCAACGTTTCCGGCAATGATCTGAACCTCGTTCGACAGGGTTTTGACCCGTCTCACCGCATCCAGCACGCCCTGAGAGTGACCATGCGCCGTATCGACGACAATGATATCAACGCCCGAAGCCACCAGCTGCTCGGACCGCTCAAAACCCGCGTCTCCAACCGAAGTCGCGGCAGCCACTCGCAGGCGGCCAAGCCGGTCTTTGCACGCTGTTGGGTTCAGAACAGCCTGTTCGGTGTCTTTCAACGTTAGCAGACCTGTAAGTTTTCCCGTGCCATCGACCACAAGCAATTTTTCGATACGACGGGCCCGCATCAGGCTTTTAGCCTCTTCCAGATCGGCGGGTTCTTTCAGCATTGCCAGGTTTTCCGAGGTCATCATCGCCTTGATCGGAGTGTTGTCGGAATTGGCAAAGCGCATATCCCTGTTGGTCACGATACCAACAACGCGGCCATCCGCGTCAACTACCGGGAAACCGGTAAAATTATAGCGCTCGACCAGAGCCTTCGCATCGGCCAGGGTTTGATCCGCGCGCAAGGTAACAGGGTTGTAGACGATACCCGACTCGAACCGTTTGACGCGGCGAACTTCGCGAGACTGCTCTTCTACGGAAAGGTTCTTGTGGATGACCCCGATACCGCCTGCCTGTGCCATGGCAATGGCCATGCGCGCCTCGGTCACCGTGTCCATGGCCGAGCTCAGCAGCGGGATGTTCATGGTAATCTCACGCGTGACACGCGTGGTGGTGTCCGCTGTTGCCGGCAGCACTGAAGATGCGGCCGGAACCAGAAGAACGTCGTCAAAGGTGAGTGCCTCACGAATCTGCATCTGAATACCCCATGCAAAAGCCCGTTTGGCGGTGACCCTATTGCATGGATTGAACCAAAGGAAAAGCCCTTGAGGGCAACTCTGTGGCTCTAGTTGACTATACAGCCGAAGAAAACGACGCATGCCGTGCAAATCGTGCCGCTGATAGCCCTTTCCCTTTGCGCTCAAACCCATATCTTGCCGGGAAAACGCGCGAACACAAAAAGGCATGTCACTCATGACCAACGACCCACTTGTCGTCTTTACCCCGTCCGGCAAACGCGGGCATTTTCCTGTCGGCACGCCCATTCTGACCGCAGCCCGCCAATTGGGAGTGGATCTGGATTCGGTCTGCGGGGGCCGCGGTATCTGTTCAAAGTGTCAGATCACCCCAAGCTATGGCGAGTTTCCCAAGCACGGCGTCACGGTGTCCCAGGATGCGCTGAGCGAATGGAACGCGGTCGAGCAACGTTATGACGACAAGCGCGGCCTGAAACCCGGTCGTCGTCTGGGCTGTCAGGCCTCGGTTCAGGGCGATATCGTGATCGACGTGCCGCCGGAAAGCCAGGTGCATCGTCAGGTCGTTCGCAAGGCCGCCACGGCACGCGCCATCACCATGGATCCGGCAACGCGTCTATATTTCGTGGTGGTGGAAGAGCCCGACATGCATTCGCCAACCGGCGATCTGGAGCGCCTTGAACGTGCGCTGCGCGAGCAATGGAAAATTGACGCGGCCACGGCGGACCTATCGCTTCTGTCCAAGCTGCAACCGGTTCTGCGCAAAGGCAAATGGGAAGTCACTGTGGCCGTTCACAAAGGCCACAAGGACAGCGTCGCACGCATTGTCGAAATCTGGCCCGGCCTGCACGAAGGCGGGTTGTATGGGCTGGCCATCGACCTAGGCTCAACTACGATTGCGGCTCATCTGACCGACTTGGAAACCGGCGAAGTTAAAGCGTCATCAGGTCTGATGAACCCGCAAATCCGCTTTGGCGAAGACCTGATGAGCCGTGTTTCATATTCCATGATGAACCCCGGCGGGGATCGGGAAATGACAAAAGCCGTGCGCGAGGCGATCAATGATCTGACCACCGCAATCGCCGAAGAAGCCGGCATTGACACCGCGCTGATCGTTGAAACGGTGTTTGTCTGTAACCCGGTCATGCACCATCTGCTGCTGGGTCTGGATCCCGTCGAGCTGGGTCAGGCGCCCTTTGCCCTGGCCACGTCCGAGTCGATGTCCCTGCCCGCACGTGAGATGGAACTGACCACCATGAACCCCCGCGCGCAGGTCTACATCCTGCCTTGCATCGCGGGCCATGTGGGCGCGGATTGTGCGGCGGTTGCCCTGTCCGAAGAACCCGGCAAATCCGAGGATTTGGTTCTGATCGTCGATGTGGGCACCAATGCCGAAATCCTGCTGGGCAACACCAGCCGCGTTCTGGCCTGTTCCTCACCTACCGGGCCTGCGTTTGAAGGCGCTCAGATCAGTTCTGGCCAGCGCGCAGCACCCGGCGCGATCGAGCGGATCGAAATCGATCCCCTTACCAAGGAACCCCGCTTTCGCATCATCGGGTCCGAGAAGTGGTCGGACGAAGACGGCTTTGACCTTGATGTCGCCACCACTGGTATCACCGGTATCTGCGGCTCGGGCATTATCGAAGCTGTGGCCGAGATGCGTATGGCCGGCCTTCTGGATGAAAGCGGCCTGATCGGATCGGCCGAGCAGACTGGAACGGCCCGCTGCATCCCCGAAGGCCGCACACACGCTTACCTGATTCACGATGCCAGCGCCGAAGGTGGCCCCCGCATCACTGTCACGCAAGGCGACATCCGCGCCATCCAACTGGCCAAATCCGCGCTTTATGCCGGTGCGCGTCTGCTGATGGACGAGATGGAAGTTGACAAGGTGGATCGTGTGGTTCTGGCCGGTGCCTTTGGAGCTCATATTTCGACCAAGCACGCCATGGTTCTGGGCATGATCCCTGATGCACCGCTGGACAAGGTCACCAGCGCGGGTAATGCCGCTGGTACAGGCGCGCGGATTGCGCTGTGCAATATCGGATCACGCGCTGAAATCGAACGCGTCGTGCGCGAGATCACCAAGATCGAAACCGCAATTGAGCCGAAGTTCCAGGATCATTTCGTGGCCGCCAACGCGATCCCGCACAAAACCGATCCATTCCCGGAACTGGCGCAGGTTGTCACGCTGCCCAATCCAAGCTTCAACACGGGCGGAGAAAGCGAAACAGGCGGTGGACGCCGTCGCAGACGTCGCGGTTAAACCAGCATTGGAACGACTCGCAGGTACGCCTCGGGTCGTTCCCCAAACTGGTTTCAGGTTGCGCGTCGCACCTCGCCCAGCGACGAAACGCCCATCTGCGCCATGGCAATACTCATTTCATCACTCAGCACAGACCACAGCTGCTCAAGCCCTTCTTCCCCTTCTGCCGCGATTGCAAATTGCAGGATGCGGCCGAAGAAGGCAAAATCTGCCCCGTTTGCCAACGCTTTCAAAACATCCTCGCCCGAGCGCAAACCGCTGTCGTAAAACAGCGGGTAATCCAGGCCGACGGCGTTCCGAATTTCTGGCAATACGGCAATCGGCGCTGGCGCACTGTCCAACTGGCGCCCACCGTGGCTTGAGACCTGAATGGCATCGACACCTGCCGACCTGAGGCTCAGCGCGTCCTCTGCATCCAGAACGCCCTTGACCACCAGTTTCCCGGCCCACTGGTCGCGCAGACGGGCCAAAGTCTCCCAGGTCGCCCTGGCCCGGCTTTCCCGGCGATCAAAATCATATCCGTCCATCAGGAAATTCGCCATTTCGGGCTTGCCCCGCAGCAGCGTCGACAGCGACCACCGCGGATGAAGCGCAAAATCAAGCACCTGTTTCGGACCCATTTTGAACGGCATCCTGAACCCATGGCGCAATTCGCGCGGGCGACGTCCCACTTCGGGTACGTCAACCGTCAGTACCAGCGTTTCGTACCCCGCAGCCTTTGCGCGCTCGACCAGCTTGAACGTGCCACTGCCATCGCCGCTGAAATACAGCTGAAACCAGGCATGTCCTTCTGCCTCGACAATCAGGTCTTCCAACGGGGTCGATGCGACGGTTGAGACCCCAAGCGGCACCTCGTACCGCGCCGCAAGACGTGCCAGCATCAGATCTGCACCGGGGGCCGACAGATTGCACATACCCATCGGTGCGATGCCAAACGGGCGTTGGGTCGACCCGCCAAAGACGGAACAAGCCAGCGACCTTTCACTGACATCTTTCAGAATCCGAGGGCGAAGGATCAGCGCATCCAGTGCAGCCCTGTTTCGGGCTGCGCCAACCTCGGCCCCGGCAGACCCATCGATATAGTCAAACACCATCCACGGCAGACGCCGCCGCGCCAGGCGGCGGGCGTCTTCGGAACTGTGGATAGCGCTGGATAACATCAGGCCTGTACGGCCTTCATGAACCGGTCGCGGATCACCACCGGATCCATAGTGATAACAGGCATCTTGGCGTTTCCGCTTTCGCACTTGGCCACGATGATGGTCATCTGTTTCGAATCCAGCGCTTCTTGCAGCACGCGGCCGGTGTCTTCGGCCTGACATTCGATTACTCGCTCGCATCCCGCGGCTTCCGCCATTTTCGCCAGAGAGGTCTTCTGCCCGGCATAAGTCGGCTGATCCCCAGTGGACCCGTAAGAGCCATTGTCGACGATCAACAGGATATAGTTGTCCGACACGTTATTGGCGATGGTCGGCAAGGTACCCAGATTGGTCAGGACCGACCCGTCCCCATCGATCACGATAACCGGCTTGGGCTGCGACAAGGCCAACCCCAAGCCAATAGATGAGGCCAGCCCCATCGTGCCCAGCATGTAGAAATTGGTGGGCTGGTCGTCGATGGCGTGCAGCTCCTGGCTTGGAATGCCAATGTTACAAACAACGAGCTGATCGCGCAGGATCGGAGCGATTTCTTTCAGAATTTCAGAGCGGATCATTGGTCGCCATAGCCTCCCCAGAAACTGGCATCGGTCAGAATGGCGACCGGTTTGTTGCACATAAAGGTGTATTTGAGGATCGCGTCGAGTTCCTCAACATCTGACTGATGGTGGAAGTGATAAGTCGGGATATTCAGCTGAGCCAGCAGCGCTTTGGTGTGCACAGCCATTTCAACCTGGCAGGCAACCGGTTCGCGCAGCTCTCCGCGATAGGAAATCAGCATCGGCAATGGCATGCGATAAAACTGGATCAGTGTCGCCAGTGTGTTGATCGTCACACCGATTGCGGTGTTTTGCATGATGATCGCGGGACGCTTGCCGCCCATCCATGCCCCGGCGCACAGGCCCATCCCCTCGTCTTCCTTGTTGGACGGGATGTGATGGATGCCCTCTCGCTGGTCGATTTCAGCGATGACACCCGCCAGCTGCTTGCACGGGACGGTGGTGACGAACGAGATATCGTTGGCCACCAGATCGTCGGTTATCTTCTTGTCTATGTTCATGGTCGGGCTGTTGGTCCTGTTGGGGCGCTTGGCGCGATTAAGGAAATCAGGTTCTGCGGTGCACATGTACAGCGCAGGGGGCATGACGAACAACGCGTGACGCTGTCGATCCCAGAAAGTAGTCGCTCAAGTCCGGTTTGTGCGAACCTATAACAATGCAGTCCACATTGTTGCTGGTCGCGTAGTCAATGATGGTGCGGGCGGTGTGTCCTTTGATAATTTCGGCTTTCACACCATCCAGCCCGTCAACTTTTTGCAACAATGCCCGCCTCGCGCGTTCGAACCCTTCGGCCACTGCGGATTTGTCGAGATAGGCGCTGACTGATCCCTGTGGCATTTCGTAGACATGCAATCCGATGATCTCGGCCCCGTTTTCGGACAAGCCACGCGCGACCTCCAGCGTATGTTGTGATATGCCGTGATCCAAAGCCATCGGGACCAGAATTTTCTTATACATAGTGGCCTCCAGTTCTGTCAGGTTTATCCCCAGGGTCTCAGGATAATCTTTGGTGCGGCTACAGAGCCAGAGCGGATATCGCGAAACGCCTGCGCGCCATCGGCCAGTGCACGCTCATCAACCCAATTCAGTGCGCCAAGACGGCCGTCAAAGATCGCCTGAGCCGTGTCGCGGAAATCCTGCGCGGTGTAGGTGTAGGTTCCGATAAAGGTGATCTCCTGCAAGGTCATGCGACGCACGTCCAGACCTCCGGCATCTTCACCCAATCCGACATGCGCGATCACGCCACCCGGCGCGGCCAGGGTCGAAGCGACCGACCGTGTCGCGGCATATCCAACAGCATCAATGACCAACGGGAAAGACCCATTGGGCGCATCCACAAGTGCAAAACTTTCGATTTCCGCCAGATAAGTCCGGCGCAACGCGTTTGGTTCCGCGATTGTAACGTCTTCAATACCCTGCGCCCGCAGGGCCAAGGCCGCCGCAAGGCCAATGGCCCCTCCGCCAATCACCAAGGCGCGGCGGTCCATCGCTGAATGCAGAGCCTCGATCCCCAGTCTGACTGCGTGCCAGCTTACGGCCAGAGGTTCAGCCAGCGCAGCCTTGGCGAAAGGGACATCATCGGGCACGTCGACAAGATTTCTGCCTGGCATCGAGACATATTGCGCGAAAGCGCCTTCGCGCGGTGGCATCGAGATGATCTGACGATCCGGGCACAGATTCTCGCGACCCGTCCGACATGCCGCGCATTGGCCACAGGTTACCAGCGGGTTGATCGTCACCCGGTCACCGGCGCGGATACCATCAGCTATGACACCGGCTGCCTCGTGCCCGAGGATCAGGGGCGCTGGGCGACGTGCATCATGGCCCAGATAGGCGTGCATGTCCGATCCGCAGATGCCAACCGCCTCGACCCGGATCAGGTGTTCCGATGCGCCCGGTTCGGCATTCGGCACATCGTCAAACACCATGTGTTCAACACCTTTGTAAACCAGAGCCTTCATTTGGCAGTAAACCCTCCGTCAACCATCAGAACCTGTCCCGTGACATAGTCAGACGCCCGAGAGCATAAGAACAGGATCGGCCCGTCGATATCCTGCATCCGCCCATTGCGTCCGATACAGGTTTGCGCGGCGTTCCGTTCTGCGCGCTTGGGGTCGTCGAACACAGCCTGCGTCAGTTCGGTGGGAAAGAACCCCGGTCCGATGGCGTTGGCGTTTATGCCAAAGGGCGACCACGCCTCGGCCATGGCGCGTGTCAACTGCCCGATCCCCGCCTTGGACGCGCCATAGGCGATACCACCTGGAAAAGCGCGCGTTGTTTGCAGCGAGGCGAAATTGACAATTCGCCCCCACCCCTTTTCCTTCATCGCCGGAACCATCGCCTGGCTGAGGAAGAACGGTGCGCTGAGGTTCAGGGCAAGCGTGGCATCCCACCCCTCAGGAGTAACATCATCCGCAGCCTCACGCGTGTTCACCCCAGCCGCATGGACCAGTATGTCCGGAGGGCCAAACTTGGAAGCGACGGCCTGTGTCAACGCATTTACCCCATCTCGATCTGCAACGTCTGCAACAACCGTTGCAGCGCGCGTGCCAATCTCGGCCTGCATCTGCGCCAATGCCTCGCTGCGCCGGGCTATACCGACAACACGCGCACCTGCTGCGGCAAGAGTCCGTGCCACTTGCCGCCCAAGTCCCGAGCTGGCACCGGTGATACACGCCACCCGGCCAGTCAGGTCAAACAATGAGCGCGGGTCATCCATCGGCGGTCAAGTCGAATTGCTCGTCCGGGAAATACTTTGCAAGACGCACATCTGCGGCACGGGCGTGACCTTCCATTCCTTCCAACCGCGATATCCGCGCGGTCGCTTCGGCGATGGGCTTTGACCCTTCGCGGGTGGCCCGCTGCCACGTCACGATCTTCATGTATTTATGGACACTCAGCCCGCCAGTATAGCTGGCCGCGCCCGAGGTTGGCAGAACATGGTTCGTACCGGTCGCCTTATCTCCGTATGACACGGTTGTTTCCTCGCCCAGAAACAGCGATCCGTAACAGGTCAGCCGTTCCAGCCACCAATCCAGATCCTCAGCCTGAACCGTTAGATGCTCAGGTGCGTATTCGTCGGAACAGGCGGCCATCTCTTCGCGGTTGGAACAGACGATAACCTCAGCATAATCGCGCCACGCGGCCGAGGCGTTTTCGCGGTTCAATTCCGGCAGATCTGCGATCAGCGCAGGCACCAGTTCCATCACCTTTTGCGCAAGGTCGCGATCATCGGTGACCAGCCAGACCGGCGAGTTGTATCCGTGCTCGGCCTGACTGACCAAATCGGTGGCGACGACATGCGCATCGGCGGACTGATCGGCAAGGATCAAACTGTCGGTCGGACCTGCGATCATGTCGATACCAACCTTGCCGTAAAGGATGCGCTTGGCTTCGGCCACGAACTGATTGCCGGGGCCCACAAGGATGTTGGCGCGCGGTAGACCAAACAGGCCGTAGGTCATGGCGGCAACACCCTGCACGCCCCCCATAGCCAGAATGCTGTCGGCCCCGCAGATATGCGCCGCATAAACGATGGCAGGCGCGACCCCTTCGCCGGGACGCGGGGGCGAGCAGGCCGTGATGTGGCGACATCCCGCAACTTTCGCGGTGGTCACTGTCATAATCGCACTGGCGATGTGGCTGTATCGCCCCCCCGGCACGTAACACCCCGCAGCGTCCACTGGGATTGCCTTCTGCCCAGCAACGAAGCCTGGCACAATCTCGGTCTGGACGTCCGAAACGGTCGCTTTCTGCGTCTCGGCAAAGCGCCGAACATTGTCGTGAGCGAAACGGATGTCGGCTTTCAACTTTTCGGAAACTTTTGCACAGGCGGCCTCAATCTCAGCCGGGGTCAGCAAGACATTCCCTTCGTACTTGTCGAACTTGGCGGCGTATTCTCTTGCCTTTGCATCACCGCCCGCCTCGATATCGGTCAGAATTGTCTTCACCGTATCATGCACCTCTGAGGCGTGTGATTGAGCCGTTAAAGTTGCCTTTTTCAGATATTCACGAGGCATGTTCAGCAGGTCCTATTGGTAGATTTCAGGGAGCAATGTTGTCGACACGGCTGGCACGTAGGCGATCAGGATCACCACGATCAGCATGGTCAATACGAAAGGCACGGCTCGGGCGGCAATCTTCAGAATGGATTCACCGGTAATGCCAGATACGACGAACAGGTTCAGCCCCAGCGGCGGGGTGATAAAACCCACTCCCAGCGCGGTGATCATCATGATGCAGAACTGTATCTCGTTCATGCCGATATTGTCCGCCAGTGGTTTCAGGATAGGTGCCAGGATGACGATATTCGGCGTCGTCTCCATGACGCAGCCCGCTGCGATCAGGATGCCGATCATCAACAGGATCAGCAGATATGGGTCGTCTGTCAGCGAGGTCACCGAAGTGACAAACCCCTGAGGAACACCCATGATCGCCAGCGCCTCGGCCAGCGGAGCGGAAAACGCGATGATCGGCAGGATCACCCCGTTCACCTTTGCAGAGCTGACCAGCATCGACGGAAAATCCGCCAATGTCAGCGTACGCAGGATGAAGCCCATGATGATGGTGACGACAACAGCCGTGGCACCAGCCTCAGTCGGCGTAAGTCGGCCCGAAAAGATGCCATAAAAGATAATCCCAGGCACGATAAAGGCATACCAGCCAGACCTGAGCGCCTTGCCCAGATTGGCCAACCACTCCCCCATGGTCATCATGCCGCCGCCTTCGTATGCATAAAGGCGGTTCATGATGATATTGGTGATCAGGATCGACACCAGGATAGCCAGACCCGGGATCAGGGCGGCCAGAAAAAGAGTCGATGCGGAAATACCCAGCACAAGGCCGATGATGATATAGGCAATCGAGGGCGGTATCAGGATGCCGGTGCAGGCACCGGCCGCGACCAGAGCACAGGCGTAGGGGCGCGGATACCCGCTTTCCACCAACCGGTTGATGGTCATCCTGCCAACCGCAGCAGCCCCGGCGGCGTCCGATCCCGAAATCGCGGCAAACATTCCGCAGACCAGCACCGTGGCCGATCCGAAGCCGCCCTTGGCGAAGCATGTCAAAGCCTCGGCAACATCCAGAAACTTGCGTGACAACCCCGTCCGAACCAGAACATCCCCGGTCAGGATAAACAGGGGCACGGCAGTCAGGGCAAAAGCGTCGATGCCGGTAAACAGGCTCTCTCCGACAAGGCTGAGTGGAAGGTCACCGGACATGATCAGCATTACGATCGCAGCCATTCCAATGGCCGCCCAAACCGGTACGGCCAAAGCGATCAGGGCAACAAACAGGATCACCGGCAGATAAAAATCCCAGCCCAGTTCAACGGTTTGATTGAGGGAGTTCCAAAGCATCCGGTCTCTCCTCAGTCAAACAGTTTGTCGCCTTCGAAGACGGGCGTGCCGTCGCGAAGACATTTCAGATCGCGCAACAGGGATTGGATCAGCCGCCAGATCATCAGGGCAAACCCGGTCGGCACGGCCATCAGGAACCAAACCTTGGAAATCCGCAATCCGTCCGTAACGGAACCAAACTTGGCTGAAACGTGCACGGCTTCATACGACCAATAGAGTGCGATGATCGCCACCAGGAACATCACCAGATCGCCGAAGATATAAAGCAGTGCCTTGGGGCGCGGCCCGACATAGTGCATGATCACATCGATCCGGATATGAGCGCGCTCTTTCACCGCGGCAGCAGCACCGATCCAAGCCAGATAGATAAAGGAATACCGCACGATTTCCTCGCCCCAGATCGAGGAATAGGCGAATATCTCGCGCCGCAGCACCTCGATGGCCATGGTGATCACCAGCATCACGTAGAACACCAGCAGCAACCAGCGTTCGGCGTTTCGGTCAATGTTCTGAAGAACGGTCATCTGATCCTCCGGCGATGGGACAGCCCAGTCCGTACCTGCCTTGACGGGCCACTGTCGGCCGCGCGGTACAAGAATCGTGGACGCCGACAGGCGCCCACGGGTTTCACCTTAGGCGTCGTGGACGTAGTATTTGCCCTGCGTACCAGCCGCTTCGACCAGCTTCTCAAAGTTGTCCATCGAACCGGCCAGTTCCGTCTTGAACGGATCCCATTCCGAACGCTGATACCCACCGGCATCCTGCCATTCCGCCAGCTGATCATCGCTGAGCGAATGGAATTCAACACCAGCTTTGTTCAACTCGGCCATGGCATAGGCGCGGGCCGACGGAACCTTGGACAGGTTCTGATGACCAGTCATCTCGGCACCCCACATGATGCCTTCCTGCACGTCAGCAGGCATCGAGTTGAACCACTCCAGATTACAGGAATAAACCTGACTGTCCGGAACGGCCTGCGTGAAGGTCACATGGCTGAGGATGTCCTTGAAACCGAAAACATACAGCGCCCCTACCGACGGGTCGAGCGCGTCGGCAACACCCTGCTTGATCGCCGAAGGCGTTTCACCCCATGCGACAGGCGTCGGGTTGGCACCGACCATGCGATAGTATTGTTGCAGCATCTTCGATCCGGGAACGCGGAACTTGATCCCGCCCATATCTCCCGGGGTTATGACCGCATTGCCGCCCTGCCGGACTGCGACAACACGCGGATCGATATTCACGTAGAACAAGGCTTTGAAGCCTGCCGCCTCGACCTTGGGATGGACTTCGCTTTTCCACGTGTCTGAATGGACAAGGTTGGTGAAGCGCTGGTTCGACCCGCACAGATACGGCATGTTGATCAGGTCGACCGTGGACGCAAAAGGTGCAAAATTCGACAGAGAATGCTGCGCGGCCTGAATCGTTCCACCCTGTACTTTCTGCACCAGCGCGCCGCCCGCGCCTAGCTGGCCACCGGGGGCCAATTTGACATAGACCTTGCCGTTGGTGGCATTCTGGATGTTTTCCTTCAGGTCCAACTGCATGATGGGATAGCTGCGCGACGCGCCCAGCACATAGGCTGTCGCCACCGTCATAACATGGTCAGCGGCCTTCTCACGCTCACTCTCTTCTTTTGCGGTTTGCGCGGCGGCCTCTGAAGACCACAAAACACCCCCAACCCCGGCAACCAATGCGGCTGTGAACGCGCCACTTGCGCTCAGCTTCAGAAAGTTGCGGCGCTCTGCTGACGCCAGTTCAATCTTGTCGTTGTTCATGAATTGCCCTCCCAAGCTAAAGTTCAGCTGCCGTTCGTTGCGTTTCGGTCAGCTTCCTTTTTCAGAATTGCGACAACGAACAAAATCGACGCCGCGAACAGAACCAACATCTCTCCTACGTCGCCAAGAAACGCGCGGCCTGAGAAAGCACCCAAAGCAACGTTGGCGAAATAGATCGCGAAAACGACGATAGATGCAGCAAGGACCATTTCCGGGACTCCCTTTTCAGAATCGGCTCAACACCTTTGTAAGCGCTTACATCAATATTGCAAGCGCTTACATTGGTGCTTTCATCATTTGAAAAATGCGATTAACTTAAGCCAACTGGAATTGAGAGTTCGAGAATGTCAAAACATCGGTCTGCTCCGACACTGGATGACGTTGCCAAGGCCGCGGGTGTTTCGACCGCGACAGTGTCCCGGTGTCTGAACAACCCGCAACAAGTTGTTGAAGCAACGCGCAAGCGTGTCCTGTCGACGGTCGAGGAATTGGGGTACACGCCAAATTTCGCGGCCCGCGTGATGGCGGCCAAGCGGTCATTTACCATTGGCGCCATCATCCCCACCATGGAAAACGCGATATTCGCAAGGGGGTTGCAGGCGTTTCAGGAAGAGATACATCAGCGTGGTTACACGCTGCTGGTCTCCAGTTCAGCCTATGAGCCCGAAGCGGAAAAGGATCAGATCCGAACCCTGGTCGCACGGGGTGCGGATGGGCTGTTATTGATCGGTCATGACAGGGACGCAGATATTTACGATTATCTGGACAGACGGAAAGTGCCCGCGCTGGTTGCCTGGTCCTTTCTGCCGGATAAACCTGTGCCGTCAGTTGGGTTCGACAACCGCAAGGCCATGAAAGCGCTGGCAGACCAGATCATCAGACAGGGACATACGCGTCTTGCGACGATATCGGGTATCAGTTCGGGTAATGACCGGGCGCGGCTCAGGATCGCTGGGATAAAAAGCGCCATGGCTGAACACGGCCTGCAGCCGGATGACCTAATGGTGATCGAAACCACATATGAGTTCGAGAATGGCGCGACGGCATTCAGGGATCTCATGGCGACTGACATGCCGCCGACCGCAGTTTTGTGCGGAAACGATGTTCTGGCAGTCGGCGCATTGAGGCAGGCGCAGAAAATGGGGCTCCGAGTGCCCGAAGACGTGTCGATTACAGGCTTTGACGACATCGAAATCGCGCGCATTGTCAGCCCTGCCCTGACAACGGTTCACGTGCCCCACCGTGAAATGGGTCAAAAGGCTGCGCAGGAGTTGATACGAATGATCGAAACGAACTCTGCGGGCCAGTCTTTGGAGCTTTCGACCCATTTGGTCACCCGAGACTCCTTGCTTGACCGCATTCCTTAAGGCTCAGAAAGTTCGGCGATTCATTGCGTGTAAAAGGCGCACCGGTCTACGATTCAGTGTGACGATCCGCTTTCATTGACCTGAATCAAAGCACGCAAAGTGACCACATAGTGAAGTACGAATATATCAACGGGCCCGACGCTCACCTGCCTGACCCCAAGCAAATTTACCGGTGATCAGTGATTCAGTGGTGTGAAAGTTAGCTCCGTGGGCGCGGCGAACGTGCGGCGCGCTCTCCTGCCGACTACCCTCTGGCTACTCGGCACTTACCGCATGCCAGTAAGTGCAAATGATCGAGGCAACGGGACCAAGCAGAGAAACTTTAATGCCAACCCAAGACACGCAACGCATTCCAATTGGCGGATAGATGATGTCCATCGTTGAACAAAAGACACCAAAGTTGCGACGGGCGCTGACGACCCCGCTGCTCACGCTCTATGGGCTTGGAGTTACTGTTGGAGCCGGAATTTATGTGCTTGTTGGTGCGACGGCCTGGATTGCTGGCCCATTTGCCGCTGTTTCGTTCCTGATTGCTGCGCTTGTTGTTGCGCTGACTGCCCTGTCTTACGCAGAATTGGCAACCCGATATCCTGTGAGTGCGGGTGAAGCCGCTTATGTCGAAGCAGGGTTTCAGAAAAGCTGGATGGCCGTTCTGGTCGGTCTCGCGGTGGCCGCCTCAGGCATCATCTCGGCCTCGGCCGTGGCTATCGGGGCCGCGTCGTACCTTCAAACGCTTACAGGTTTAGGCATTTCAAGTCTGACAATCGGTGTTGTTCTGGTCATGGGGCTGATCGCCCTATGGGGGATCACGCAGTCGGTAATGGTGGCGGCAGTCATTACCATCATAGAAATCAGCGGGCTACTTGTCGTTATTGGTTGGGGCCTGTCCCTTCCTGAGCCTCAGGGCTATGCGCTCACCCAGATGGTTCCCGGGCTGGACCCAAACGCCTGGAGAGGGATTTTGGCCGCTTCGCTTCTGGCGTTTTTCGCCTTCGTGGGTTTCGAGGACATGGCAAATGTCGCTGAAGAAGTTAAAGACCCCGCCGGAACAATCCCGAAAGCGATCCTGTTGACGCTTATTCTAGCCACGGTCTTGTATCTTGGTACCTCCATGACTGTTCTGTATGTGGTGCCGATCGATGTCCTTTCGACGTCCGCCGCACCGCTGGCCCTGATTTTTACGGACGCGCCCGAGGTTATCCAGCAGGGGTTTTCGGCCATTGCCATCGTAGCCACAATCAATGGCGTTCTCATCCAGATGATCATGGCATCCCGCGTGATTTACGGGCTCGCGGATCGGGATCATTTGCCTAAGTTTCTGGCTAAGGTATCTCAGGTCACTCAGACACCAACGGTAGCGACAATCATGGTCACGGCGATAATCCTGTTGCTGACCCAAACGCTTCCAATCGCCATTCTGGCCGAGCGCACGTCGCAAATTGTTCTGGGGGTCTTTGTGCTGGTCAATCTTTCACTGATCCTTTTGAAGACCCGGGCTGAATTCGAAGAACCGCAGTTCCGCGTGCCACTTGTTGTTCCCCTCTTTGGGGTGGTGACCAGTTTGTTGCTTTTTGCGTCCGCGTTTCTGTAAGCCTGTATCATTGGGTCAAGGAAATCCTGCGATGCGATTTACGTGAACATGACCACTGACCAGCCTTCTACAGGAGCGCCGTTTTCTGCATGGTGGCATAGAACCTTTGTTGATCTGGCGCGACAGATGCGATGGTCCTACCTGCCACCGCTCATGGTCTACTTTGCCGCCGGGGTTTCTGGCCTGACATCGGTCGTCGGCGCCTTCTTTCTTAAGGACTACCTTAACCTATCCGCATCCTTTGTTGCGGGGCTGGCATTTTGGGCCGGGCTTCCCTGGATCCTGAAAATGCCGCTGGGTCATATCGTTGATCTGTTTTGGCGGTGGAAGTCATTGCTGATCCTATTGGGGGCGACCCTGATCACCTTGTCCCTGCTCACCATGTACGGGCTTGTGGCCTTTCCCGGACATATGGCTGATGTCATGCCGCTGGAACACTGGTATATCATTGCCCTGCTCTTGGCGCCTTCCGGCTATGCCATTCAGGATGTCGTCGCCGACGCGATGACGGTCGAGGCCGTTCCAAAGATCAACCCTGACGGGCAGCCGTTTTCGCCCGAGGAAACCCGTGCGCAGCATACAACAATGCAAACACTGGGCAGGATCGCCATTTTCTCGGGATTTGCAGCCGTAGCCGCGGTCAATATCTGGGTGTTCTCGGGAACCGAGGGCATGCAGAAATCAGACCGCCTTGCATTGTATGGCAACGTCTATCTGATCGCGCTTGTCATTCCCCTGTTGTCCGTCAGCGGTGTGGTTTTGCACGGTTTGATACAGCGTCAACGTCTTCGCCTAGGTCATCCCCCGCATACCCCTGACGAAAGCACCGAGGTTAAATGGCCAATCCTGCTGGGCGGTCTCGCCTTTGTTGTACTGAGTATCGTGTTGGGAACATCCAATTTCCAACTCGCCCAGGAAACTATTTTTTTAGTCTCACTGAGTGTGATCTTGTACCTGATGTCGCGCTTGGTGAAGGAACTGAACCCAAATCAGGCAAAGGCTCTGATTGGTACGGCGATAATCATTTTCGTGTTTCGTGCGGTTCCTTTGCCCGGGCCGGGGCTGACCTGGTTCGAAATCGACGAGTTGGGGTTTGACGAGCAGTTCCTGGCAATCCTGGCGCTTCTGACGTCCCTGCTTGCACTGGTCGGGCTCATCGTTCTGAGACCGTTTATGGCCAACCGCTCGATTGCGCAGGTCGTTATCATTCTGACCATCGCGTCGGGGGTCCTCGCCCTTCCCAACCTTGCGCTGTATTACGGCGTGCATGAATGGACATCTGCGCATACCGGCGGGATCGTAGACGCGAGGTTCATTGCAATCCTCGACACCGCAGTTGAATCCCCGCTGGGTCAAATCGCGATGGTTCCGATGCTGGCCTGGATCGCACGTAATGCTCCTGTGCATCTGAAGGCAACTTTCTTTGCCGTCATGGCGTCATTCACCAACATGGCCTTGTCGGCCAGCAGTTTGGCAACGAAATACATGAACCAGATTTTCGTGGTGTCGCGCGCGGTAACCGACCCGGAAACCGGTGTCGTCACATCGATTGCCGATTACGGCCAACTTGGACACCTGTTGATCGCCGTGGCCCTGATTTCTGTGATCGTTCCGTTGACGGTCGTATTCTTTGTTCAAAAATCGCCTTTCCAGACCAGTGATTGATCACTGGCTGACAGTTTCATTCAGCAAGGTTTTCAGGTGCAAAACCGGAACCCCGATGTTTGACCCCCCGAACTCTGGCAGGATCGCGGCGTTAATCGCGACCACCTCTCCCTTGCGGTTCAGGGCCGGCCCTCCGCTTCCTCCTGACGTTGTTTCCGCGTCATAAACGACTGCACCCGGGCTTGTCTGCGCCACAATTCCTCGGCTGGCGAGAGGTTGAACCTGGTTTTGCGCAGATAACCGTGCGGCGATCGTCCAGAAATTGACGGACCCGTCTTTTTCGAGCGTATTCAGAAACTCCGGCCCCGCCTGCGCAATTAATGATTTCAGGCCAGTAGGATACCCCAGCAGAAAGACTTCGTCACCGCTTCGTGGAAGATCTTCCGCCAGTGGCAATCCCAGCCCCTCGATACGGTTTGGATCAACCGACAAAAGTGCCAGATCAGCGGTTTCACTGAACCGGTCCAAAGTAGCCTCGATCGGATCGGTCTGACCTGGCAGATAGGCCAGCAACCGAAGCATCTCGGCCTCAAGACCTGCGTTTTTCAGTGCCTGAGCCTTGTCGCCGGATGTCCAGGGCAAGGCAACATGGCGGTTGGTGGCCAACCGCGGTGTACCCTCCAGCAGAAATCCGGTGCCTGTGAACTGGAACTCTGCGGGCTCACCTGTTGCCTCCGGTTCGATCCAGGGTTGACCGAAGGGTGTTTGCAACTTCTCTCCGTTTGGCCCCAACACATGGCGCAGCAGTTTACCGCTTTCGATATGACGTAATCCGTAGGCGCCCTGAATGAAAGCCACGGATTGAGTAGAGGCGGTGATAACCCGGGTGGACGCCCCCGCGCGCTGTTCAAGGGTACCCAACCGCTGCTCGGTTGATATCAGCTGGTTCTGAAAGGCATCCCTCAACGCCACAAGGTCTTCTGGAGTCAGCACATCTTCCCGCGTCTGGCTAAGCATGGCCGACACCGCTTCGATCTTGCGGGCTTCCTGTTGCAGGCTGTCGGCCAGTCTACGGTCGTTTTGATAAAGCAGGAACAGCAGACCTGCGATCAGCGCAATCGCTACAACCACCGTAATCCTGAAGAACATAGTGGTTTGAGAAACAAGCCTTCGCCCACTCTCACGCAGCGCACCCGACATTCTTTGGGCAAAGGGCCGGCGACTTGACCGCGCATAAGCATAGGCGTCACTCAGGATATCCTCGACCGTGTGACGAATGGGAAACCTCTGAGTACAAATGCGGTATCGGGAGATCGGCCCCAATTCGCCAAACTCGATCATGTCGCCGTGTTTCAGCGTTGCCGACACAATCTTGTGGCCATTGACCCAGATGTCTTGCCCCGCCAGCGCGTTGAGCACATAGCCCCCCTCGGACCACTGAAGCGTTGCGATATCTTCGTCATGGGGCGGTGTGTTGTCTTTCAGGCGCAGACCTAGAGCACGGCCTTCGCCAACAGAAACAGTCAATGCGCTGTCAACAAGCCAGGAAACCGTTCCACGGGACGGGCCGGTCAGGCTCTCCAGAAAGGCATGAACATCACCTGCGCAAGGCTCTTGGGGTGTACTCGTACCGGTCTGATCAATTTCCCGCATAGTTGGGCTCTGCTCAACAGTGATGGCGTCACTCTATCATAAGACGCCCGGAATCCTACCAATCGCGAGAGGGATGCCCAAAACCGGAAATATCCACTGGCACAAGTCAATTTGGTGGAACGTCCCGATACGACCCCCATGCCTGCCGGAGCAGGCCTTCACCGGAAATCGCCGTCTGACCTGAAAGTTCTGGAGCGGGTAGCGGGAATCGAACCCGCGCGTTCAGCTTGGGAAGCTGACAGGCTACCATTACATCATACCCGCCGCACCTCTGAGATATAACCAGAGTTCCCTGACGCGCAAGCCAGATCGTTTCAGCTCGCCCGGAAAATGTCACTCAGTCCGCGCACGAAGACTGTCGATCAGCGAGTCTTCAACATCCAAAGCCTGGATGGCCGCCTCAAGCGTACGGCTGTCCAGATGTTGCGGGTTCAGATCGACCCCTGCTGAAAACGCTTTGACAATGGCCTTCATGGCGCTGATGCGCGCATATCTTTTGTTATTGGCCGGTATTACGTGCCACGGCGCCAGATCGGTTGACGTCCGGGCCAACATTTCATCCACGGCGACCTCGGTAACATCCCATTTCTCGCGATTCCGGAAATCCTCGTACGTCAACTTCCAGCGCTTCAACGGGTTTCTTAGCCGTTCTGTAAACCGCTGCATCTGTTCATCTTCAGAGATGTGGAAGAACAGCTTGACGATCCGGGCACCATCGTCGACCAGCATGCGTTCGAAATCATTGATTTCCTGATAGGCAGCGCGCCAGCGCGTTTCCGGGGTCAGGTTCTCGATCCGCTCAACCAACACGCGCCCGTACCAGCTGCGGTCAAATGCGGATATCGCTCCGGACGGTGGCAAACGTTCCCAAAACCGCAGCAGGTAATGCCGGTTGAGGTAGTAGTTCCTGGGTGCCCCAATTGGCCAGACCTTAAAGCTGCGCGGGTCCAGAGCCTGGCTGATCCTGCGAATGGTTCCCCCCTTGCCAGCCGCATCCCAACCCTCGAACACCAGCACACCCTTGAGCCCGTGAAACAGATACGCTTGTTGAATCCTGGCCAGCTTGGCCTGAAGATCAATCAGTTGCTCGAAATACTCCTTTTTGCCCAACCGCTTGGTCAGATCCGCTTCTGAGAGTTTCGGGGGGTGATGTTTACGCATGGTGCCACCTGATCGTTGCGTCCCGGATCAGGATATCCTGAACCCTTGCGCAAAATCGACATTGATCAGGGTCAAACGAAAAAGGCCGGGCACAGTGCCCGGCCTTAGCTGTCTTTGTTGATGCAATCAGGCGCGGCGACGACGGCCACCGCCGCGACGACCACCGGCTGCGCCACCGGCCTCGTCAGGTGATTTGTTGAACCTGATCCACTCCCCACCATGCGGGTCGTTGTTGGTCAGCAGGTTGGCGGCGCGGATGGCCTCCATCTCCTTACCGGCGCGCGGCTTGGTGGAGCCCAGGCCAAACATCTGAACGAACGCCTCGTCATCCATACCTTCCGGCAGAATGATGCCAGCTGCGGCAAGGGCTTCTTTTTTCTCGGCAATTTTTGCCTGCGTCACTGGCAGAGCCACCGGGTTCATAATCGCCGAGGTCATGCCGGCACCCATTGCCATCGGCAGGAAGGCATTGTTGATGCCGTGGCGGTTCGGCAGGCCGAACGAGATGTTGGATGCACCACAGGTGGTGTTCACACCCAGTTCCTCGCGCAGGCGGCGAACCAGAGCAAACACCTGCTGACCAGCTGTTGCCATCGCGCCAATCGGCATGACCAGCGGGTCAACAACGATGTCATGCGCAGGGATGCCGAAATCAGCGGCACGTTCAACGATCTTTTTGGCCACTTCGAAACGGACATCGGGGTCTTCCGAGATGCCTGTGTCGTCGTTCGAGATTGCCACAACAGGAACATTGTATTTTTTGACCAGCGGCAGAACCAGTTCCAGACGCTCTTCCTCACCTGTGACCGAGTTCAGCAGAGGGCGACCTTCCGCCGCCTCAAGACCCGCTTCCAGAGCACCGGGAACCGACGAGTCGATACACAGCGGAACTTCAACCAGCCCCTGCACCAGCTCAACGATCTTGCGCATAAGCGGCGGTTCGGTCTCGTTCGGGTTTGGGTTCGAGTTGTAGACGACGCCCGCATTGATATCCAGAACGGTTGCGCCCGCCATCACCTGTGCCAGCGCATCTTTCTCGACGGTCGAGAAATCGCCTGCTTCCAGTTCGGCCGCCAGCTTTTTCCGACCGGTCGGGTTGATCCGCTCTCCGATCACGCAGAACGGTTCATCAAAGCCCAGAACGGCAGTTTTTGTTTTTGATTCTAAGACTGTACGGGTCATGTCCGTTCCTTAGGAGTTTGCAGGCTGCGCCGAGGCACCGCCATTATTGATCGCCCAGTTGGCGTTGGTTTTGATCCCGCCCAGCGGGAAGAAGTGCACGTTGGTGATGTTGAAATCCGGGTTGGCCGCTTTGTAGTTGGCCAATTCAGTCACAACATCGTTCGGTTCATAGGGCAACAGAAGCTTCGACACATCCATGGCGCGCTTTTGCAGAACTTTCAGCGACGGGCCGACGCCGCAAGCAATTGCGAACTTGATCAGGGTCTGCAGTTTGGCCGGACCGGCGATACCAATGTGGATGGGCAGGTCGATACCTGCCTCTTTCAGACCATCCGCCCAGGCGATGATCGGCTTGGCATCGAAGGCAAACTGAGTTGCTAGGGCCATCTCGGCATCCGTGGTTTCGTTGAATTTCTGTTTCCAGCGCAGGGCGTCATCGACGTTCTTGGTGGACCCATCGGGATCGATGTCCTTGTTACCCTCGGGGTGACCGGCAACATGAAGACGCTTGAACCCTGCCTTGTCGAACAGACCGGTTTCCATCAGCTGCATGGAACTGTCGAAATCGCCATGCGGTTTTGTCACACCACCGGCCAGCAACAGCGCCTGCTCGACGCCCGCCTCGCCCTGGTACATCGAGATCCAGTTTTCCAACGTCGCCGCATCTTTGATGATCCGCGCCGGGAAGTGGGGCATGACAGGATAGCCTTCGGCCGCAATCCGCTTGGCTGTCTTGACCATGTCTTCAATCGGGGTGCCTTCGATATGGGCAATGTAGACGCGTGTGCCTTCGGGCAGCAGCGCGCGGAAATCCTCGACCTTTTCGGCGGTCCGCGGCATGACCTCGATCGAATAGCCTTGCAGGAAGGCTTCGACGGTCGGGTTCACAGGGCTGTTTTCGACCACATCACGTTTCTTGAAGTTCAGCAAAGCCATTGAGGCCTCCCATTAAGATCCGGGCTTATGCCCAACCGTCATTTGCGATCAGCGCTTTAATGCGGTCCTGATCGTATTCCTTTTCCAGACGCAGGGCTTCGGCCTCGGCTACTTCTGCCGGGTCGCCATCAACCGCAAAAGGCTCGGCCTTGCGCCATTCGGCCAGATAGGCATCACTGTCCTTGGCGTTTACCTTCATGGCGGCGCGGTCGATGGCTTGCTCGAACCGTTCTTCCAATTGCCGCTTCGCGCCGCGACGGCCTTTGCCGACGATGACCTGAGCGGGAATGTCGCGCCAGTACACGATGGTGACGTCAGGCATTACTGTGATTCCTCCTAACCCGATGGGCCGGTTCTAAACTTCAATGTGGGGATGGGTCGGTCGGTTTTCGACACCCGGCGCTTTTCAAGCGACGTTTTCGCCCACGGTGGCGTGGCGGGGTTTTAACCCGTCTCGCGACGAAAACGCATACCAAAATTCTCATTGTCACTATGAGAGCGCTGCATAATGAACAAAAAGCCCCGGACGGCATGACCCGCCCGAGGCTTGATTCAGCGCGTCTTGCCAGGGTTAACCGACCAGCCCGCCGTCTAGACGAGTAACCGCAATGATGGCTGAACGTGGAACCGAGTTACCACCGTCGGGCCAGTGGCTGTTGCCGTCTTCACCGGGGTGCTGAATACCAACAAACATGGTGCGGCGATCCGGCGACCAGCTGAGCCCAGTGATCTCACACTCGTTCGGGCCAACCAGAAAACGACGGATTTCACCGGTAACCGGGTCGCCTGCCAGCATCTGGTTGTTCCCCTGCCCTTCGAAGTCGCCCTCGTTGCTGTATTTGCCGTCGGTCTGGATCCACAGCAGGCCGTTGCTGTCAAACTTCAGCCCATCGGGCGAGTTGAACATGTTGTCGGCGTTGACATTATCCGAGCCGCCATAAGCATCCTGATGCACGGTCGGGTTTCCGGCCAGTACATACAGGTCCCATTCAAACCCCGATGCGCCATGATCACCGCCTTCAGGACGCCAGCGCACGATCTGACCGTATTTGTTCGCATCGCGCGGATTCGGCCCGTTGACCGAAGTGTCGTCGCCACCGGCATTCGGTTTCACACCGCGGTTCTTGTTGTTGGTCAGGCAGCAATAGACCTCGGGCGCGTTCGGATTGGCCGCAACCCATTCCGGGCGGTCCATAGTGGTCGCGCCCACGGCCGACGCTGCCTGTCGCGTATGGATGCAGATTTCGGCCTGCGACGTCATACCAGTTGTTTCGGGGGTCAGGTCCAGCCACTCACCAGTCCCGTCGTCGTTGAACTTTGCAACCGACAACGTACCGTTCTCAAGCAGCGCATTCGTATCCACACCAGCGGCATAAACACCTTCCGAGACGAAGCGATACAGGAACTCGCCCCGTTCATCATCGCCCATGTAGACGACGACGCGACCGTCATTGTTCACAATGGCCTCGGCGTTTTCATGCTTGAACCGACCAAGCGCGGTCAGCTTGCGAGGCGTCGAGGCCGGATCGGTTGGGTCGATTTCGACAACATAGCCTGCGCGGTTCGGCTCGTTGGGGTTTTTCGAGACATCGAAACGCTCGTCAATTCCGGCCCATCCGTATCCCCAGTCTTTGGACGAAACGCCATAGCGCTGAAGTTCGGCGCTGACTTCATGGTTTTCGTCTTCAGCCGAGAAGTAGCCGTTGAAATTCTCTTCACAGGCCAAATACGTCCCCCATGGGGTCATGCCGTTGCCACAGTTGTTCCAGGTGCCCTTAGAGGTGGTGCCTGTCGGATCAGCGGCAGTTTTCAACAGATCATGGCCCGCGGCAGGGCCCGTCAGTGACATGTCTGTCTGCGGCGTGATGCGGCGGTTATACGGGCTATCCTTAACAATGCCCCACTTGCCATCGGTAGCTGCAATCTCGACCACCGTCACACCATGCGCCATCATGCCTTTGGCAACATCGTCATCCGAGGCGGCCTTGGCGTCCGGGTTGTTTCCCCAAAGGATATCGCGATTGGTGTATTCGTTGTTTACGACCAGCAGAACGTGACCCTCGTGCAGAAACACATCCTGACCGTCGGTGTTATCACCGAATGCACGTTCCTGACTGGCGGCAGTTCCACGGGTGGCCGGATCGAATTCGGGCGCATCAGACCAAAGCGGATCACCCCAGCGCACCATCACCTCGGCCTGGTAGCCCGGCGGCACGATGACGTCATCGGCAGTTGACGCCGGAATCGCCTCGAACGCAAAGCGATCTGCGGCTGCACGTACACCAGTCGGAAGCAGCGCCCCACCCAACGCCGTGAAACTTCCCATCGCCAATACGCCGCCCAGAAACCCACGACGTGATAAGGCACGCTCAACGACGCGGTCAAACTCACATACCTCTGGGCGCGGATTCACCACTTCATCGAATTCGTCAAAGGTCAGGACACGTTCATCTTTCATGGCAGGCTCCGTCTGCGGCTAATTGCGATCAAGAATCCCTCAACCGGGATCAAAGTTCAAATCGCACCTCAGTATGAACGGCGTGTGACATCCAGACTAAATTCGAAATGGAAATCGCTTGCACGTCGGCGATGCGCCGCCTAGGGTCAAATCAACTCGAAAATCGGAGGGCGTTACGATGGCGCCCAAGCGTCCCAAAGGTGCGGGCGCGTTCCCGCAAGCGGTCGAAAGCCCCGCGCCGGCAAGACCCGATCCGGATGCCCTGTATGCGGCTCTGGATTTGGGAACAAATAGTTGCCGCATGTTGATAGCCCAGCCCAAGGGCAGCGGGTTTCATGTGGTTGACAGCTTCTCCAAGTCCGTGCAGCTGGGCGCGGGTCTGGAACGCACCGGACGTCTGTCGCGGGCGTCGATGGCACGCACCGTTCAAGCGCTGCGAATCTGTCAGCAAAAGCTGAAACGGAACAAAGTGAAACGGATGCGTCTGATCGCAACCGAGGCCTGCCGCCGCGCCAAGAATTCCCGCGAATTCATCCGACAGGTCAAACGCGAAACCGGGCTGACGCTTGAAATCATCCAACCCGAAGAAGAAGCCCGTTTGGCGGTGATTTCCTGCGCCCCGCTGGTGTCCACCAAGACCGAACAGCTGTTGGTTGTCGATATTGGCGGCGGTTCGACCGAGCTGGTCTGGATCGACATTTCGTCTGTCCCTCGCCGTGACCGCCCGGCTGCGATCATGCGTTTGCATAACGGATTTCACACGGTCGACAGCCCTTTTCCGGCTGCAAAAGTCGTGGACTGGATCAGCGTGCCGCTGGGTGTTGCCACGTTGCGGGATCAGTTCAATGACGTCGAAAACGACGCCGCGCGGTTTGCGTTAATGAGCTGGTTTTTCGAAGAAAACCTGGCCGATTTCGCACCTTACAAAGATGAACAAACCCGTGAAGGTTTTCAGATCGTCGGCACCAGCGGAACTGTCACTACGGTTGCGGCATCGCATCTGGGGCTCAAGCGGTATGACCGGACCAAAGTTGACGGGCTGCGTATGACCAGTGACCAGATTGACAAAGTGATACGCGGGTATTTAGAACTCGGCCCTCATGGGCGCCGCCGGGATCCTCGGATTGGTGAAGACCGGCAGGCCCTGATCATGTCCGGCTCGGCCATTTTGCAGGCATTGTTGCGCTGTTGGCCCACTGATCGCCTTTCCGTGGCAGATCGGGGGCTGCGCGAGGGCCTGCTTTATGCACAGATGAGCGCGGACGGGGTACTGGAAGACGGACCGTTCTGATGGCGAAGACACCAACTGGCAAAAACAACTCGGGGCGCGGGCAACGTGACCTGAAGGTAAAGGTAAAAACCGCTCGTGGTCGCAAGCTGAGTTCGACCCGCTGGCTCGAACGGCAATTGAACGACCCGTATGTCAAGCGCGCCCAGACCGAAGGATACCGTGGGCGGGCCGCGTATAAGATCATGGAACTTGACGACAAGTTCCGCTTTCTCGTACCCGGAGCACGGGTTGTTGATCTGGGATGCGCACCCGGTGGCTGGTGCCAGGTTGCAGTCAAACGGGTAAACGCGCTTGGTGAAAAATCGGGGAAACGGATCGGAACGGTGCTGGGCATCGACTTGCAGGAAGTGGAACCGGTTGCGGGTGCCGATACCCATGTTCTGGACTTCATGGAGGATAACGCCGACCAGAAGGTCAAAGACTGGCTGGGTGGCAAGGCGGATGTGGTAATGTCGGATATGGCCGCGGCGTCCTCGGGTCACAAGCAGACCGACCATCTGCGGATCATCGCGCTGTGTGAAACTGCGGCCCATTTCGCCTTTGACGTGCTGGAAGAAGGTGGCACATTTGTAGCCAAGGTTCTTGCTGGCGGCGCCGAGGGCGATTTGCAAAAACTTCTGAAGCAGAAATTTCAGAAAGTGGCGCATGTGAAACCGCCCGCATCCCGTTCGGACAGCTCCGAGAAATTCGTTATAGCAACCGGGTTTCGCGGCTGAACTTAATCTTTCAAACGGATACGGTTTCCGGTCAGACGTTGTTCACGCAACGACGTGGCCGCCATACCCTGCAACATCAGAGTATCCCCGTGCGAAACATATACAGGCTCGCGATTGCGCAGCTCTTCAATGCGCTGCGCCAGCGTAGCAGGGTTCGGCCCGGTTGCTTTCTGTCTTGTTGACTCAGTGGACATGCATCACCTCAAAACAACAGTTCTGAAATGCTGTTAGCGTAAAATCTTGCCGTGAAGATGGAACAAATCGGGCAAGCCTGTGCCGGATCAGGGGCCCAGTTGTTGCAACAATTGCAGCAAGGCCGGGTCATCGGGCAACCTGATCAAGGCTTCGCGTAAGGCGATACGTGCGGCTTCCGGGCCGCGATTGATCTGTGCCAGCTGTACCACCATGGGCCACGCTTCGGCGCGTTGAGGGTCCAGCGCTACAACCTCGCGAAAGGCCCGTTCGGCGGCCGGGGCGTTGCGCAGCGTCAACGCCATGCCCCCTAGAACCAGATGCGTTTCAGGGGCATCCAGCCTGTTCGAGATCGCCGCCTGCCACTCGGCCATCCCCTGCCCGGCCAGACCCTGTTGCTGAGGTGTCAGAGCTTGAGGAGGGATACTCAGAAATTCCTTGGCGGCGGCTATGCGAACGTTGCGAAAAGGATCAGACAAAAGGGGCTCTAACCTTTGGGCACGATCCGTTGGGCTCGCCTGACGCTGCAAGGCTGCTGCATTTGCGCGTATCAGCGGATCGTCTTCCTGCAACAGTGGCGCTGTATGCGCGGCAACCTCGGGCGAGCTGAAGGGTTGCAGCAAATACGCCGCTGTTGCGCGCACGATAGCGGGTTGCGAGGGATTCATTGCGACAGCAATCAAACCCTCTGGCGTATTCAACTGACCATCGGCAGCAGCTTTGAATACCGTACCAAAATGCGCCCCTCGATTGGCTGTGTCAGGAAACCACCCTTTGATCCGGCTGGCAGCCCAGGCCTGATCCTTATTCTGGTGGCAATCAGTGCAGGCATCAGCCCCTAATCCCAGATCCGGTCGCGGCACGCGAAAGCTGTGATCCCGGCGACCGTCCACACCCATATATGTGCGTTCGATCATGTGGCAGCTTTTACACTGGGCCCCCGCGCTATCCATGACGTGATGATGGTGATTGGGTGTATCGTATTCCCTTTTCGCTAGCGTCGGGAAATCTGGGTTTCCGGCCGTGGAATGACATTGCGTGCAAATACCGTTGCCTTCGGTCTTCAACTGCGCGCTATGTGCCTCGTGGCAGTTCATGCATCCGACCCCTCGGGCATACATTTTAGATTGCAGGAATGAGCCGTAAACGTAGACCTCATCCAGTATCTGCCCGTCCGGATGATACGAACCGGACCGCAACACAGCCAGGTTATAGGCATCATGATACGGGGTTCCCGGCAAAGGGTTTCCGTTGCCATGCGCCTCGCGCCGCGAATGACACCCTGCGCATTGCTGGATCTCGGTCTCGGTCTGGCCCTTGCCCCAGCTCATCGAGAAGCCTCTATCACTCAGCCCCTCGGCAACGCCCTGCCCTTTGGTCCAATCGATATGTGCCGAACCCGGTCCATGGCAGGCTTCGCAGCCAACACCAATCTCGGCCTGTTGGGAAGAGTATGTTCTGGATTGCGCGACGTAGTTCTTTTCAAACCCTGTGGCGTGACATTCGGCGCAGCGCGCGTTCCAGTTCTTGTAAGGGCCCGTCCAGTGCAGCCCGTCTTCTGGCGGCAGATCCTGATCGGGGTATAAGTGATACCAGCGCTTCTGCTCGGTATCCCAAACCACATCAAAACTTTGCAACCGCCCCGGTTCGGTTTCAAACAGATATTGCTGCAGAGGCGTGATCCCGACAACGGAATGCACATCATATGCCGTCGTCGCACCGTCTTTTTCCGTTACACGAGCTGTGAACCTGTCTGTCTGTCTTTCAAATTCAACTGTCATCCCGTTCTGTACGAACCGGGTTCCATCGAAATCGGCGTCCAGATGACCGTCGCCGACTTCCGTCCAGGCCAAGGCATGATGAGACGAAGCCCAGGCCTCAGCCTCGTGCTGATGGCAGTCCGAACATTGATCCGAGCCGACATACTCCGGTGACTGCGCCAGCCCTTCACTTGCGAAGATCAAGCAAGCCGCCAGAATGGCAAATCTCATTCCACATCTCCTTCGCCAGCGTTTCGCAGGTCGATCAACGCGCCATTGTATTCGGCGCCAAGGATCAGCATTGCAGAGCACAGATACAGGAAGATCAGCGCGGCCATTGCCCCGGCCAAACCGGCATATGTGGCACTGTAGGTGGCAAACTGGCTGATATAGACCGAAAACGCCCATCCACCGGCTGCCCACAAAACCAATGTCAAAATGACACCAGGCAGGATTTGGGTCAGGCTGTGCCTTCGGGTTGGCAGAATTAGATGTGCCAGCAGGACGGTGCCGGCCGGGATGGCCACAGTAAACGTCCAGCGCAGGCGATCTACGGACAGCCAGTCCGCAACCTGAGCTTCGGTATGCTCTGCCACCAGTTTCGTGTAGACCGGCAGAACCACCTCGACCGTTGCAATAACAAGGATTGCCGAACCGCCAAGGATAACCAGGACCAGACACAAAAGCCGGGTTTTCCAAAAAGGCCAACTGTCCTGATCGTGATAGGCCTGATTCATCGCTGCGCGTACTGCGGCAACCCCGTTGGAGGCAAAGTAGATCGCAAGCAGGCCACCCAGCGTAATTACGCCCGACCCCGCCCCAGCCAGAACCGCACGCAATTCGGCCACGATCGGGTCCGCAACATCCTTGGGCCACGCCCCGAACAGCAGATCAATCAACTCATCAGTGACATAGTCCTGCGACAATGCCCCGGCCAGCGCCACGGTGAACAACACAAAGGGAAACAGGGCCATCATCAGCGACATGGCGACGTGGCTGCTCATGACAGGTCCGTTTTTCCTGACGAACCGGCGAAGTGCCAGCCACAGTGCCTGAAGCGGGCGGCCAAACGGGGGAATCGTGGGCTTTGTCATCCTGCAACCCTAACCTGCAGAAATAAAACACAGAACCCGTCATCGGTATCAAAGTGACAAATGCCGATCTGCAAACGGCTGACTGCATTGCTAAAAACGGATTGCAGGTGCAGGATTGGATAAAGCGGGGCGATCACCAGCCTGCGTAAGAACAGATAAACAGGATACTGAATGATCCCGGATCAGGAAGATTTCACGGCTCGCCCCAAGCTAAAACTGTCTGTTGTCCGCGACACCTGCATTATCGCGACGCTGATAGTGTTGGGGCTTTATGCCGGGGCGAACTTCCTGATCCCACTTGCCATGGCGCTGCTGGTCAATGTTCTGATCATTGCGCTGAGCGACCGCGTTACCGCGCTGACCCGTGCTCCGGTCTGGTTGGCCAATATCGCCGGAGTGACCGTGGTTCTGGTGGGATTGTTCATGATCATGTACGTGCTGGGCAGTCAGGCAACGCAGTTTGCTCGGTCCGTCAGCACGTACGAAAACCAGTTCGACGGGGCGGTTGAGCGCATAACCGGTCTTGTCGGCAACGATGTCACCACTTTCATCCGCGACAATCTGGTCAGCATCGACATGACCTATGTCGCACGCCTGTTGCTGGGCAGCGCTACGTCCCTGCTAAACCAGTTCTTTCTGATCAGCCTCTATGTCGCGTTTCTGATGGCCGAGCGTCTGGCCTTTCGCAAGAAAATTCAACTTGCGGCTGGCGACCCCCAAACCGGCGCAGATTTTGCGACCATGCTTGATGCCATATCGATCAGCCTGCAACGATATGTTGGGGTAAAGACGCTGATCAGCCTGATCACAGCGGGCATCAGTTATTTTGTATTCAGGGTTCTTGGTTTGGAATATGCGGAAACCTGGGCCGTTTTGACCTTTGCTCTGAACTTCATACCCTCGATCGGGTCGATCATAGCGGTGTTTTTCCCAGCCATGATCGCGCTTGTTCAGTTTGATACGATCGTACCGTTTCTGATTATCTTGTTTGGGTGCGGCACCCTTCAATTCCTGATCGGTAACTTCCTTGATCCGGCCATGCTGGGACGTTCGCTGAACATGTCGACATTCCTAGTTATTCTGGCATTGACCTTTTGGACAACTGTCTGGGGCCTGATCGGCGCTTTCCTAAGCGTGCCACTGACGGTCTGCATCCTGATCGTGTTCAGCCACATCCCCGCTTTGCGCCCGGTTGCAATCCTGATGTCTCTGGACGGTCAATTGGGCGAGGAGGACAGTCAGGCGCGTGCGAAAAACTGAACCACGGCGTGGCGTAGGCTTAAGTTCGTCGGGTGCCGTACGCAGCGGCCAGCCTGTCCGCGTATATTGGACCGCATGCCGGTGTCGCTACCCGAAACCTCAGGTCTGACAACTGGCTATCAATGCGCCCCGATCCAGCAGTCGAACCCGGCCATACCCCAGTTCGATTAACCCCAAATCCACAAGCCGGTGAAGGTTCCTGTGCAAAGTCGGCTGCGATACAGCAATCATCGCCGCCAGATCGTCTTGGGAAACATCAATCCAGCCCTCGGTTTTCGAGGTTCCTTCGTCCAAGTGAAGCAACCGCAAAACCAGCCGCTTTTCCGTTCCCGTCACGGCCAGATTTGCCATGATGCGCAAAGCGGTCCGCATATTCTCATGCGTCAACGCATAGAAATCCCGGATGTAGTCAGGATTGTTCTGAATCAACCGCGAGATGCTCAGGTTAGGGAAAAACAAGGCTTGAGTGGCTTGCGTCGTGACAACACTGACCAGACGCAGTGCACCAGCAAACAACGCAAGATCGCCGATCCAGAACCCAGCGCCATCGCGGTGCAAAACGAACTCCTGACCATCGTCCGCTGGGGCCGTTATCTGCACACCACCGCTGAGAATCGCGTAGATTCCATTTGCCGGATCACCGTAGTGGTACAGCGTCTCTCCCGCCTCTACCGATTTCGGTATGCCAAGGGCTGCCAAATCGGCCTGAAACTCTGACGAGCGTTCACTGAACCATCCGGTGTTTCGTAATAGCTTCAGATTATTCATTTTGTCTCACATTTGTACTTTGCGATATAATCATATGATGAGTTTCCGACGCAAGAAGTAACCTATGCTAATGGTGTTCGATTCCTGCTACCAAAGATTTTCAATATGGGAATCAACACTTTGCTGCCGCGTTGTTCATGCATTTGAACGCCGGGTGATTCATTTCCTTTGGGGTCGCCAAGATCCTCTCAGATCAGGAGCAAACCATGTTACCTCCACGTTCGCTATCCGGCACCTGGCGCAGTAACTTGCGCCGACTTGCCGTGGTAACCGCCACGTTGACACTGGCCATACCCGCCTGGGCGCAGAACCAGAAACCGAATATCCTTGTGATCTGGGGCGACGATGTTGGTCAGTCCAACATCTCGGCCTACACGCGGGGTCTGATGGGGTATCAGACACCCAATATCGACCGCATCGCCGAAGAAGGCATGATGTTCACGGATTACTACGGTGAACAGTCGTGCACGGCCGGGCGATCATCTTTCATCATGGGGCAATCCGTTTTCCGTACGGGCCTGTCCAAAGTTGGCCTGCCCGGCGCTGAGGAAGGCATGCAGATCGAAGACCCGACCATTGCGGGCCTTCTGAAAGCGGAAGGCTACGCCACGGGTCAGTTCGGAAAAAACCACCTGGGCGACCGGGATGAACATCTGCCGACAAACCACGGTTTTGACGAATTTTTTGGCAACCTCTACCATCTCAACGCCGAGGAAGAGCCGGAAAACATCGACTATCCCAATGATGCTGTTCTGCCCGATGGCAGAACCTTCCGACAAGCTTTTGGCCCGCGCGGTGTAATCAAGTCGACAGCGGGTGGTGAGATCGAGGATACCGGCCCGCTGACCAAGAAGCGCATGGAAACGGTCGACGATGAAACCGCGGCGGCTGCGATTGAATTCATCCGCAAACAAGAGGAAAGCGGCACACCGTGGTTCGTCTGGTGGTCAGGTACCCGGATGCATTTCCGCACGCATGTTTCCGAAGAGAAATGGACAAAAGCAAATGAAATCGTCGGCAAGCAGGTAGATGAGTATACGGCTGGCATGATCGAACACGATATGCATATCGGTGACTTCCTGACTGCGCTGGACGAGCTGGGCATTGCCGACAAAACCATCGTGTTTTACTCGACTGACAATGGTCCGCACATGAATACGTGGCCAGATGCCGCGATGACCCCGTTCTGGGGTGAGAAAAACACCCAATGGGAAGGTGCATGGCGCGTACCTGCCATGGTTCGGTGGCCCGGCAAAATTGCCGAAGGCGCTGTGTCGAACGAGATCGTGCACCATATGGATTGGTTGCCGACATTCCTGGCGGCGGCTGGCAACGAAACCGTGAAAGAAGATCTTCTGGAAGGTGTCACCGTGACCGAAGTTGGCGGCGGGCGTGACTACCGCGTGCACCTGGATGGTTACAACATCCTGCCGTTGCTGACCGGCGAAACAGACGAGAGCCCGCGCAGGGAAATCTTCTATTTCACGGACGATGGTGACCTTGCGGCACTGCGCTTCGGTGATTGGAAAATCACCTTCCTGGAACAGAAGGCATGGGCGACCTTGCGCGCCTGGATGGAGCCTCTGACCCCTCTGCGTGTGCCATTGATCGCCAACTTGCGACGCGACCCATACGAGCGTGGCTATCGCACATCGAATACCTACTATGACTGGATGCTCGACCGTGCCTACATGCTGGTACCTGCGCAGGCCTATGTCGCGCAGTTCCTTGAAACCTTCAAGGAATACCCACCCCGACAGGAAGCGGCGAGCTTCAGCCTCGACAAGGTGATGGAGAAGTTGACGTCTCCTCCGGGCGCACCGTGAACCTGGCTGATTGATCCAAGACACAGCAAAGCCGGAGTCCCGATACCGGGGCCCCGGCGCTTCTCATTGGCAGTTGAAAATTGAGGAATAATCCGTGCGTCTGTTTTTGATATTGTGCAGTGTGCTAGGAGCGACGGTCGCCATTGCTGACCCCTTGCCCTCTTGGAACAATCTAGAATCCAAAGAGAAAATCGTTTCGTTTGTTGACGAAGTAACTGACCCTGCCTCAGCTCATTACGTGACGCCGGATGATCGGATCGCCGTATTCGACAATGACGGAACGCTTTGGGCCGAACAGCCTGTGTATTTCCAGTTTGTTTTTGCCATGGACCGACTGGCCGATCTGGCCGATCAGGACCCGTCGATCCTGACAACGCCTGCACTGGAAGCTGCTGCAAAGGGTGATCTTGCGGCCGTTCTTGAAGGCGGGCATGAGGCACTTATCGAAGTTGTCAACGCCTCGCATTCGGGCACCAGCGTCGATGACTTTCAGGCAGGTGTTGCGCAATGGCTGGAAACCGAACGCCACCCGGGCACCGGCCTGCCCTATGACCAGATGACCTATCAGCCGATGGTCGAGTTGCTGCGTTACTTGCGTGATGAGGGTTTCAAGACCTACATCGTATCCGGCGGCGGCATTCATTTCATGCGCGCCTTTGCCGAGGATGCGTATGGTATCCCACCGGAACAGATATTGGGGAGTTATGCAGACAGCACCTATAAGGTGATCGACGGCAACCCGACGATCATCAAGGCACCGGGGTTAGCCTTCATTGACGACAAGGAAGGCAAGCCGATCAACATCGAACGTACGATTGGCAGACGCCCGATTCTGGCCGCAGGCAACTCGGACGGAGATTTCGCTATGCTGGATTGGACAACGTCGGGTGATGGCCCGCGTCTGGGAATTCTGATCCACCACACGGACGCGGAACGCGAATGGGCCTATGACCGCGAAAGCCCGATAGGAAAGCTGGCAGACGGGCTGGATCAGGGTTCTGACAAGGGATGGATCATTGTCGATATGGCGCAAGACTGGTCACGCATCTACACTGGGGCAAACTGAACGGCCCGAAAGATGTAAGACCCCATGTGGACAGCGCTGGTATCTATCTTTGTATTCACGTTGTACGTGGCTGCATTTGTGTTTTCGATCCGAGCAGCACAAACCGCGCGAACACCGCAAGGTGCAGTTGGGTGGGTGGTCTTTCTGGTATCAGCACCTTTCCTGGCGGTGCCGTTGTATCTTTTTCTGGGACACCATCGCTTTCACGGATATCGCATCGCGCGCCAGAAAAGTGAGCGAGTCGTTGAAGGGATCAAAACCTTTGCCGATTACTCAAGGCCCGATCCCTCGTCTATGTCGATCAATCCGCGCCCGTTCGAGTTTCTGGCGCATCTTCCTGTGTCCAGCGGAAACGGTGCCCGGCTGCTGGTTGACGGGCACGCCACATTCGACGCCATTTTCGACGCCATCGACAAGGCGAAGAACTATATCCTCATTCAGTTCTACATCATCAGAGACGACGAACTGGGCCGCAAACTGCAATCCAAGCTGATCGAGGCGACGAAGCGTGGGGTTCACGTCCGTTTCATGACCGATGCAGTCGGCAGTTATGGTTTGCCGCGCGCGTATCTGGATACCATGCGTGAAGCCGGGATTGATGTCGCCGACCCTCGTCAACAACGCGGCCCGAATTTTCGGTTTCAGCTGAATTACCGAAACCACCGCAAAACCGTCATTATCGATGGCGAGACAGGCTTTATCGGTGGCCACAATGTTGGCGAGGAATATCTGGGCAAGCATCCGCATTTCGGCCACTGGCGCGACACTCACATCATGATGTCCGGTCATGTCGTCCGGCAATTGCAGCTTATCTTCACCGAAGACTGGCATTGGGCACATAACGAAGACCTGATTGATGAACTTGACTGGGCGGGCAGTGAATCCGAACAGAACATGAATGCCCTGCTGGTTGCGACCGGGCCCGGAGACGAAACCGAAACTGGCGCCATGATGTTCTTTGCGGCAATCGCCGAGGCAAAAGAACGGTTGTGGATTGCGTCGCCTTACTTCGTACCCGACATCGATGTCATGACAGCCCTGCAACATGCCGCGATGCGCGGTGTGGATGTGCGCATCCTTGTTCCTGACATGATCGACCATCGCCTGCCCTGGCTGGCCGCGTTTGCCTATTTCGATGAAATCCGCGACTGCGGCGTGCGCGTGTTCCGCTATACTGGTGGGTTCATGCATCAAAAGGCGTTCGTTGTCGACGAGACGCTGGCCGCTGTGGGAACAACAAACCTCGACAACCGATCCTTCCGCCTGAACTTCGAAGCCATGGCGCTGTTCTTTGATGCCCGGGCCGCGCAGGCCGTCGACCAGATGCTGCAAGAAGATTTCGAAACCAGTTACGAATTGACCCGCAGGTTGAGTCAACAACCGGCCCACATCCGCTTTGGTGCGCCGCTGGCGCGGTTGTTTGCTCCGATCCTTTAGGAAAAGAACCTCTCCTGAAAGACGCGTGTCATCAGTGCGACCAAGTACGCGGTCGACAATCCAAACGCCAACAGCCCGGTGACCGAGGCAAACGAGCCGAAAATGCGCAGCCCTTCACCCAAAACGATGTCGCCGTATCCGAGCGTCGTAAACGTCACCAACGAGAAATAAATGGCCGAATTCCAGTCCGGCAAAACATTCAGCAATACCCAGACGATAGCCCAGATCCAGACCTGAATGGTGTGCGTTGCGATAATGAAGCCCAAGGCAACGGCAATTGGCCCCGCGGTTGCCACAAACACCCCGCGTGTGACCCATTTTTTGTCCATCTTGATTATGGACATCGTGCACCAGGTCAGAAAGAGAATCTCGATCAGGATACAGATACCCAGAAAGGTACTGCCCCAAACGATCTGATGCAGCAACGTCATGTATTTACACCCTGATTTTCGGCCAAGAACTGTCAAGGCACAATGACCTTTCAAAACGCAAGGCACAACCCCGCCACCGGATAAGGTAGCCTGCGGCGAAAGGAACCGGAGTAAGGTCTGCACTGGACAGTTGGGAAGTCCAACGCACATCCTCTGCAAAAAGGGCGCTTCATGCTGTTGATCATCGACCGAGTTCAGAAAACTTACCCCGGCGGGCGGCCCGTTCTGCGCGACGTGTCTCTGACACTGGATCAGGGACAAACGCTTGCACTGACCGGTGAAAGCGGCAGTGGAAAAAGCACTTTGCTGAACCTGGCCGCCGCCCTGGACAGTTTCGACGGTGGAGAAATCACGCTGGATGGCACGCCGCTATCCCCTTTAGATGATGCGGGCCGGGCCGAGTTGCGGCGCAGTAAGGTTTCGCTGGTGTTCCAGCAGTTCAACCTGATCCCATCGCTGACCGTGGGGCAAAACCTGTCCTTTCATGCCCGCCTTGCAGGTACAGAGGATGTCAATTGGTCTGGGCAACTGGCCGAACGGCTTGGGCTTTTGGATTTGCTGGACCGCTACCCCGAAAGCTTGTCGGGCGGACAGCAACAGCGGGTGGCCATCGGACGCGCCATGGCAGCGCGCCCGAAACTGTTGCTGGCGGACGAGCCGACGGGCAATCTTGACGAAACCGCCAGCGCCAAAGTGCTGGACCTGATGCTGTCACTTGTTTCTGATACTGGCGCGGCTTTACTGCTGGTGACGCATTCCCCGCAGATCGCGGCCCGTCTGGACACGCACCTACGCCTGAGCGGCGGGTGCATCCAATGACATTGGCCGTCGTCCAGGCCCTGCTGTCCCATTGGCGGGTGCACCGGTTGCAACTGGCAACACTGCTAATCGGTATCGCCTTGGCAACTGGTCTGTGGTCCGCTGTTCAGGCCATCAACGCCGAGGCCCGCGCCAGCTATTCCCGTGCCAACGCCCAGCTGGCACTTGGGCAGTTTGACGAGTTGCGCGATCCAGCCGGTTTCATCCCCATGTCCCGCTATGTCGATCTGCGTCGCGCGGGATGGCAGGTGGCCGCCGTACTGGAAGGCCCTTATCGGGTCGCTGGACGTACGTTGCGTTTGATGGGCGTGGATATGGTGGCCTATCCCGCCTTGCCCGCAATTACCGAGGCCCAGCAAAGCGGTGCGCCGCCCGAACCGGCGGACATATTGACTGCTCCGGGTCGCCTGCTGGTTTCGACTGAGTTGGAGCCCTTGTTGCGCGATCAGGACACTCTGCCCCCGGTTCTCAGTACCTCAGCGCTGCCGCCGGATGTGATCCTGACGGATATCGGCGTTGCCGAACGTCTTCTGAATCAGCCCGGTGCAATCTCGCGGCTCATTATCCTGCCTGATCAACCCCGCGGGCTTCAGCCCCTGACCGCGATCGCGCCAGAGCTGGAACGCATCAGCCCCTCACAAAAGATCGACACTGCTCAGCTGACCGACAGTTTTCACCTGAACCTGTCAGCCTTTGGATTGCTGTCCTTTGCGGTCGGCCTTTTTATCGTGAATGGCACGGTCGGGCTGGCCTTTGCACAACGCAGAGGCATCATCCGTTCGCTGCGGGCACTGGGTGTCTCGATGCGATTACTGGTCTGGCTGATCCTTGCTGAACTGACTTTTCTGGCCCTGATCGGTGGGCTCGTCGGGTTGCTTTTGGGCTTCTTTCTGGCCGGAGCACTTCTACCCGATGTCGCGGCCACGTTGCGTGGCCTTTACGACGCACCAGTAACAGGGCAACTGACGCTGCAATTGCAGTGGGTTTTGGCAGGGATCGCCATGGCAGTCTTCGGCACATTGCTGGCCAGCGGCCACGCATTATGGCGCCTGTCGCGCATGCCCCTGCTGGCAAGTCCGGGCGTTCAAGCGTGGCGGGGCGACCCCCGCGCGCGCCATCTTGCAGCGGCATTGGGATTGGTCATGATCCTGGGTGGCGTTTTGGCTTATGTCAGTTTCGGGGGGCTGATCGCCGGGTTTGCCCTGTTGGCTGGCTTGCTGACCGGTGCAGCGCTGCTGCTGCCTGCGCTTTTGTCTGTAATGCTTTCACTCTGCGCCCGCGCGGCGCGGGGCCCTGTTACGCAATGGGTCTGGGCAGATATGCGGGCACAACTGCCCGGGTTGTCACTTGCCCTGATGGCCCTGTTACTGGCTTTGGCAGCGAATGTCGGCGTAGGCACGATGGTGTCCAGCTTCCGGCTGACATTCGTCGGGTGGCTTGACCAGCGCCTGACGTCAGAACTCTACCTGACTGCCAGCGACGACGATCAGGGGCAGGAGATTACCGACTGGCTGCGCCCTCAGGTCGAAGCTATTCTGCCAATCCGAAATGTGGAATTGTCGCACGAGACGGGGCCTTTGTTTCTTTACGGTGTAGTAGATGATCCGGTCTATCGGCAGAACTGGCCAGTGATCACCTCAAGCCCGAATGCATGGGATGACGTCATGGCCGGACGTGCGGTTCTGATCAACGAGCAACTGGCGCGACGTGCCGATCTCTGGCCCGGCGGTGCTTTGGCCTTATCGCCGGACCACATCCTGACCATCGCCGGGGTCTATTCGGATTATGGGAATCCGACCGGGCAAGCCATGGTCTCGATGGACCAACTGAACCGGATCGCTCCGGGTACGGAGGCCCGCCGCTTTGGCATTCGTCTAAACCCCGAAAACGCAACCGAAATGGCGCAAACCTTAAGGGAACGGTTCAACCTTCCACGTCAGGCTGTCGTACAGCAAGCTGCAATGAAGGCGCAGTCGCTGTCGATATTTGAGAAGACTTTTGTCGTGACCTCGGCCTTGAATGTGCTGACCCTCGGCGTGGCGGGATTTGCCATTCTCACCAGTCTGCTGACCCTGTGGACCCAGCGCCTGCCACAGATCGCACCGGTCTGGGCGCTGGGGCTGAACAGGGCGCAACTTGCAGGGCTGGAACTGTTGCGCAGCCTATTGCTGGCGGCATTGACCGCCTGTCTGGCGTTGCCACTTGGGCTTGTTCTGGCATGGGTTCTGCTGACGGTGATCAACGTTCAGGCTTTTGGTTGGCGCCTGCCGATGTTCGTCTTCCCCTGGGATTGGCTGTGGCTGTTTCTACTGACCCTTCTTGCTGCCCTGCTTGCCGCCGCCCTGCCCGCGCTACGGATGCTGCGCCTGCCACCCGCCGATCTGCTGAAAGTGTTCGCCAATGAACGTTAGGACCCTACTAATCCTGCTTATGTGGCTCTACCCGATACCGCTTTGGGCGCAGGGCTATGCAGGTCTAGGCGGAACCGCTGAAGGTTTTGAAGTGCCGGCAGCCGGGTTTGAATTTGATTTCCCAAAGGATCACGGCCCCCACCCGGCCTACCGCATCGAATGGTGGTATCTGACCGCCAATCTCCAAGGGGACGACGGCCTGGACTATGGCATTCAATGGACCCTGTTCCGGTCAGCCCTGAAACCCTATGACAGCGACGGGTGGCAAAGTCCGCAACTTTGGATGGGTCATGCTGCTGTCACGACCCCCAAGGATCATTTTTTTACCGAGCGATTGTCACGCGGGGGGATTGGCCAGGCCGGTGTAACCGCACAACCGTTTGAGGCCTGGATTGATGAATGGCGCATGGCCGGATCGGATTTGGACAGCCTGTCACTGACGGCCAATGGTGATGAATTCGGCTATGATCTTTCACTGACTGCGCAAGGGCCATTGGTATTTCACGGCGACGCGGGCTATTCGGTTAAATCCGCCGATAGACAGGCAAGTTACTATTACTCGCAGCCCTTTTACACAGTCGAAGGCGTGCTGCATTTGCCGGATAGTGAAGTCCGTGTAACCGGTCAGGGCTGGCTGGATCGGGAATGGTCCTCACAACCCTTGGCGGCAGATCAGAGGGGTTGGGATTGGTTCTCGCTCAGCTTTGAGGGCGGCGATAAGCTGATGGCTTTTCGCCTGCGCGGGGACCGAAGCGACTTCACTTCGGCCACCTGGATCAATTCAGACGGCAGTACTGAGGCCATCCCCAACGGCTCAATCAGCCTTTTGCCGCTGAGTACCGATGAGGTCGCCGGACGCAATATCCCGACACACTGGCACGTCAATCTTGCGGACCGGGGCATAGATATTCAGGTCTCAGCCCTGACACCTGATGCGTGGATGGGGACCAGTTTCGAATACTGGGAAGGTCCTGTCACCGTAACCGGCAGCCATGAAGGCGTTGGCTATCTTGAGATGACAGGCTACTGAACCCACCCGATATTTGTTCACGACCAGCGACGCGATCTTTTGCGTGCTGGAAAATCAGTCAGCGAACGACATACACCGAGACGTTGGAATGCCGCACCACTCGCGCTGCATTCGGACCAAGCAGATAGTCCTTAAAATCCGGCTTATGCGCGCCGATCACAATCAGGTCGGAACCGGCACTTTCGGCGGTTTTCAGAATTTCCTGATAGGCTGTGCCTGTCGCAACGACATGCCGGATGCTTTCATTGCGCTCGGCCCCCAATGCCGAAATACACAGCGCCGTCAGCTTGGCCTGCGCCTCGGCCAACGCCTTGTCGTGAAAATCGGATTCAAAGAACCCGGACACCCAGCTTTCCCCGAAATCGGGCAACACAGTCACAACATCCAACTGTGCCCCTTCCAGATCCGCCAAAGCAGCGGCTTTTTGCAGGACCGGAGCATCAATCTCACCATTGCTGATATCAATGGCACACAGAACAGAACGTGTCATGCGGGCACCCCTTGTCTGGCGGCACGGCCGCGTTGCAGGAACGCGATGAGACCCAAAAGGATCATCGCTGGGATATACACCAGCTGCTTGGGCAGCTGTTCGGACGGTAAGCTGACCGAGGCCAGGCGTACGGGTTCATCGCCATAGTAGTCAAAGATGCCCAGATCGTCGGCCACTGGCGTGCCAAACAGCGGCTCGTCAAGCTTGACCAACCCGTCCTCGGGGACCAGCAGCAGGCCCATCGCCTCGACCCGTGCGGCCCCTCCTTCTTCGTCGCCCACAGTGACAACAACAGTTGTGTCCACCATCTCGAGCGTATCGAAATCGGGGCCTGCGACGACCAGACGTACATCTGTTCCCGGCCGTGTCTGACCAATGGTTTCTTCGAATGCAGCAGGTTCAACCGATTTGAACGGAGGCGAGATGCGATCCATGAAATAGTCCGGTCGGAACAGGGCAAATGCCACCAGAACGAGCGCGACACTTTCATAGATACGGCTGCGGGTCAGGAAATACCCCATCGTACCCGCCGTGAAGACCAGAATCGCTATGGTCGCGAAAACGGCCACCGTGATCCCTTCAAGCCATGTAACGTCGATCAAAAGAAGATCAGTGTTGAAGATGAACACAAAAGGCAGTGCCACGGTGCGCAGGCTGTAGAAGAACGCCGTGAAACCGGTTTTGATCGCATCGCCGCCGGACACAGCCGCCGCCGCGAAGCTTGCAAGCCCAACAGGCGGTGTAACATCGGCCATAATCCCGAAGTAAAACACAAACAGGTGCACAGCGATCAACGGTACAATCAGCCCGCTTTGCGCGCCCAGTTCAACGACTACCCCGGCCATCAACGAGCTGACTACGATATAATTCGCCGTGGTCGGCAGACCCATGCCCAGAATCAGGCTGAGCAGCCCAACCATGACCAGCATAAGGATAAGATTGCCGCCTGAAAGGAACTCGACCAGGTCAGCCATTACCTGACCAACACCCGTCAAAGTCACTGTGCCGACGATCACGCCCGCAGTGGCAGTTGCCAGCGCGATACCGATCATGTTCCGTGCACCATCAATCAACCCCTGCCACAGGTCAGCGACGCCATCGACAAAGGTGTTCTTGAGATTGCTCTGCCCCCGGAAAAGAGCCTTGAGCGGTTTCTGCGTCAGCAGGATTACGAACAGCAAAGCGGTCGCCCAGAACGCCGACAGTCCAGGCGATTTCTGTTCGATCATCAGGAAGTAAACCAGAACGATGATCGGCAGCAGGTAATGCAAACCTGCCTTATAAATATCAGCGATAACAGGAAGCGTGACCTCTTTTGCATTCGGGTCGTCCGGCTCAAGGTCCGGCACCTGAGCGGCCAGATAGAGCAATCCGACATAAACCGCGCAGACGATCAAGCTCAGCACCAGGCCTGCCGCAGACGGTACCCAGCTTGTTACAGCATCGACCGGGAATTGCGAGCCGTAACAAAGCCCTGCAAACACCAGGAAGAAAGCCAACATACCCACAACGGTTCGCGCCAGATGCACGTCACGGTCGCCCAAAGTCGGCATGTTTCGCTTCACAGCTTCCAAATGCACGATATAGACCAGCGCGATGTAAGAAATCGCCGCAGGGAGGAAGGCGTGGGTGATCACCTCGACATATGAGATGCCCACATATTCCACCATCAGGAAGGCAGCCGCGCCCATCACAGGTGGCATGATCTGACCGTTGACCGATGAGGCCACTTCGACCGATCCGGCCTGTTCACTGCTAAAGCCCACACGCTTCATCAGCGGAATGGTAAATGTTCCGGTCGTCACAACGTTGGCAATCGACGAGCCCGAGATCAGGCCGGTTGCAGCGGAACCAACAACGGCCGCCTTTGCCGGACCACCGCGCAGATGCCCGAGCGCACCAAAGGCCATCTTGATGAAATAGTTCCCTGCCCCGGCCTTATCCAGCAGCGCGCCAAACAGCACGAACAGGAACACGAATTTGGTGGAAACGCCCAATGCGATGCCAAACACGCCTTCTGACGTGATCCACATGTGGCTCATCGCCTTTTTGAGACTCGCACCTTTCCAGCGGATAACTTCCGGCACCCATTCAGATGCGCCAAAGAAGACATAGGCCAAAAAGATCGTCGCGATAATTGCCATGGCCGGGCCAAGCGCGCGTCGCGCGGCCTCGAACAGTAGCACCAAGCCAAGCAACGCGACCCATTTGTCCGTATCGTCGGCCAAACCGCCCGCATTTACGATCTTGTTATAGAAAAAATAGCCATACAGCGCGACGAACGCACCGACCAAGCCCATGATCCAATCCTGAGTCGGGATAAAGCCACGCGGGCTGGACTTTAGTGCCGGATAAGCTGCAAAGGCCAGAAACAGAGCGAAGGCAAGATGGAATTGCCGCGCATTGTTTACCACACTGCCCGGCAACACGTAGTTCGCGAGCGGCGACGCCAGGATAACCTGAAAAATCGACCAGATCGCGGCTACAATGGCCAGGAAGACACCTACATTCCCGACCGGATTACGCCCGCCCGCGTCGGATGATGCGACCAGATCCTGAAGCTCTTCTTCGGAAAGCGGACGATTGGATTGAGTGTCGGAATTCATCAAATGTCTCCCCGTCGTGGCCATTTTTGACCTTCTGACTCACCTGCTTGGTACAGGCGTTGTGCAGGGCGCCCTAAAAAGCGCCCTGCTTCAGGTCTGGTTTACTGAATCCAGCCTTTTTCTTTGTAATACTTCTCGGCCCCCGGATGCAGCGGTGCAGACAGGCCATCTGCGATCATTTCTTCGGGCTTGAGGTTGGCAAACGCCGGGTGCAGTTTTTTGAAGTCTTCGAAGTTTTCAAAGACCGAGCTGACCACCGCATATACCGCGTCGTCCGACACATCTGCCGAAGTCACAAAAGTCGCACCTACGCCAAACGTCTGGGTGTCGCCGTCAGAACCACGGTACATGCCACCGGGGATGGTTGCAGTACGGTAGAACGAATTGTCGTTGACCAGCTTGTCTACGGCTTCACCGCTGACATTCACCAGAACCGAGTCACAGGCTGTGGTGGCTTCCTGGATCGAACCAGACGGGTGACCAACGGTATAAACCATAGCATCGATCTGGTTGTCGCACAGGGCAGCCGATTGTTCAGCCGCTTTCAGCTCTGTCGCCAGTTCGAAATCATCGGTGGTCCAGCCCATTTCGCCCAGAAGAACTTCCATGGTGCCGCGCTGACCGGAACCGGGGTTCCCGATGTTCACGCGCTTGCCTTTCAGGTCTTCAAAGTTTGTGATGCCTGCATCGGCGCGGGCCACAACGGTAAAGGGCTCGGGGTGGACCGAGAACACCGCACGCAGGTTTTCGAAAGGACCGGCCTCTTCAAATTTCGAGGTGCCGTTATACGCGTGATACTGCCAGTCGGACTGGGCAACACCGAATTCCAGCTCGCCTTCGCGAATTGTGTTGATGTTGTAGACCGAGCCACCGGTCGATTCGACCGAGCAGCGGACACCGTGTTCCTTCCGGCCCTTGTTTACCAGACGGCAGATCGCGCCACCTGTCGGATAGTAAACACCGGTCACGCCGCCGGTACCGATTGTAATGAACTCTTCGGCATACGCCGCCGGAGCCAACATGGCTGCGGTTACAAACGCGCCGAGGCTCAATTTGCTGCTGTTTCTCATTTCAATACTCCCACATTTTTTGTCTGGCAGTTGGAATTCAAATCGATCATCTGCCCATAAAACTATGCCGATAACGATGATCGGCCCGCCTTACAGCAGGTACAACCTGTTGAATTTTCCAGTTTCTCCCAACCCCTTTGAGGGTTCATTCAGATACTTTCAATGTCAAGGCCAGCGCCAGCCTGACTCGCATCAATCCGCATATATGAGCGCAAATTTCGAATTTTCCCCTCTGACACACAGGAATACCCGCCAGATCGGTCTTCCTGATCTTTGCTACCAAATCTGTTCAGGTCGGTTCAACAGCGGGTCATATATGGTGCCCTTTCGCAGGGAGAAGTTGATACCAGAGGACTGAAAGGAACCAGACCAGATCGAAAAGTAAGAATTAAGTGTGCGAACACGCAAGTGGCCCGAAAAGAAAAAACAGGAAGCAGGTTCCCCTAACTCCCTGTTTTTACTTTGGTACCCAAGGCCGGACTCGAACCGGCACGGTATCACTACCGGGGGATTTTGAATCCCCTGCGTCTACCATTCCGCCACTTGGGCCACGGACACTGGATTAGCGCCCATCCGAGGGAAGGTCCAGAGGCAAAAATCATCCAATAATCCATTTGTTTCGACCGAGATGGTTGACGGGCCGTCAGGTGCATGGTTTGGCTTTCCAGGGCCGAGAACGGGATTTGAGTGCTTAATGTTGCGATCACTTTATGACTGGACAATTCGTCTGGCGGAACACCCTCATGCGCTGTGGGCGCTGGCTGTTGTGGCCTTTGTCGAAAGCTCGTTCTTTCCAATCCCCCCCGACGTTCTGATGATTCCGATGATCCTGGCGCGCCCGTCGCGCGCCTGGCTGATTGCAACTGTTGCTCTGGTGGCTTCGGTTCTGGGAGGGATGCTGGGCTATGCGATTGGTGCGTTTTTCTATGAAAGTCTGGGGCAGCCCATTCTTGAATCCATGGGCAAGGCCCATGCGATGGAAGAATTCAACACCCGCTTCAACGATTTCGGGTTCTGGGCGGTCCTGGCCGCCGGAGTGACGCCTTTCCCGTACAAGGTCATCACCATCATGTCCGGCTGGACAGGAATGCCGCTTGGGACATTCATCGCAACGTCGATACTGGCACGAGCGCTCAGGTTCTTCCTTGTTGCGGCCTTGCTTTGGGGCTTTGGCGAGCCGATCCGTGAATTTATTGAAAAACGCTTGGGGCTGATGTTCACCTTGTTCATCGTCCTCCTGTTCGGCGGCTTCCTGGTGGTGAAATACCTATGACGAGACGTTCACAACTTATCGCACTGGCAAGTCTTGGGTCCCTGGCCCTTCTGCTGGCAGCTTTCGGCTTTCAATATCTGGGCGGCCTTGCCCCCTGTAAAATGTGTATCTGGCAGCGCTACCCGCATGGGGTCGCAATCGCGATTGGCGTTTTGGCGTTGGCCTTACCAAGGCTAAGTTTCCTGCCCCTCTGTGGCGCAATGGCCGCCGCCGCCACTTCGGGCATCGGGTTCTATCACGCCGGCGTTGAGCAGGGGTGGTGGGAAGGTCCGACCAGTTGCACATCCGGCAGCATCACTGGGATGTCGAATGACGATCTGTTCGATCAGATTATGTCCGCGCCTTTGGTTCGCTGCGACGATATTCCGTGGGAAATGTTCAACATCTCGATGGCTGGGTGGAATGCCATTGCCTCGGCTGTTCTGGTGCTGATCTGGCTCGCGGCGTGGAAGTCAGAGCGGGCCTAGAATTCGTCCAGCTCCGCGTCCCAATACAGAAAATCGATCCAGCTTTCGTGCAAGTGATTGGGGGGGAATTTCCGACCAACATTGCGCAGTGCTTCGGCGTCAGGCTGGCGCGGCGGCTTACGCAGGTTCATTCCTGCCTGACGCAGTGATTTCGACCCTTTGCGCAGGTTGCAAGGGCTGCACGCCGCCACAACGTTCTGCCAACTGGTCACCCCGCCAGCGGCGCGTGGCACCACATGATCAAAGGTAAGATCACCGCGACTGCCACAGTACTGGCATCGGAACTCGTCCCTCAGAAATAAATTAAAGCGCGTGAAGGCCACGCGCTTTCTGGGTTTTACATAGTCTTTCAAAACAACGACCGAAGGTATTCGGATCTGCGTACTCGGGCTGCGAACCACTTCGTCGTATTCGGCCACGATGTCGACCCGATCCAGCCAGGCCGCCTTGATCGCCTCTTGCCAGGGCCACAGGGACAACGGGTAATAAGACAGGGGGCGATAATCGGCGTTCAAAACCAATGCGGGATGATGCTTCAGCGCACCAGGCTCCCTGACAAATTCGGTCCTGAAGTCTCCGTCCATATCAGAATCGCTCCTCGCTCTGCTCTGCCTGTTTTTGACATCAGAGCGGGGAACACCCGCCCCGGCCTTAGTATAACTATATATCGTGTTAATACTCTGACAAGCCCTGATTTTCCACAATATGTCGCAAACTGGGTAATGCGAATCCGTAACAGGCACATGACAGTTATCCACAGCTTGCGCGGGGTGCACTCTTCGGGGTATGCGCACGTCATGTCCTGGTTCATTCGCTTCAACAAACCTTATGATGTGCTGCCGCAGTTCACCGACCGCGACAATGCGGATACTCCGCGCAGTACACTGTCCGATTTCATCGATCTGCCCGGGGTTTATCCCGCCGGTCGACTGGACCGTGACAGCGAAGGTTTGATGCTACTGACTGACCACGGCAAGTTACAGGCGCAGATCTCGGACCCCAAGCACAAGATGGCAAAAACCTATTGGGTTCAGGTCGAAGGTATTCCGGACGAAACTGCCCTGAAAGCGCTGCGAAACGGCGTCGAGTTGAAAGACGGCCTGACCCGTCCGGCGAAGGTGCGCCAGATCGACGAGCCGGACAACCTGTGGCCCCGCACCCCACCAATCCGCGAGCGCGAGACGGTACCAGACAGTTGGATAGAACTGTCCATACGCGAGGGCAAAAACCGTCAGGTGCGTCGAATGACGGCCGCCGTGGGCTTGCCGACCCTGCGCCTGATCCGCTGCCGCATCGGTGACTGGACATTGGACGACCTGGAACCGGGCCAGTGGGACAGCCTGCCCATGCCGTCCCTGAACTCCACACCGCAACGAAAACGCGACCGTCGACCGCGCCGGTGACATACCCTGCCCTGATCTGCTAAACTCGGGTCATGAAACTAACCCCCGGAATACCGGCCCCTTCGGCGATTCTGGAAGCGTCGCTTTATGTCGATGATCTGGACGCAGCGGAACAGTTTTACGGCGAAGTACTGGGCCTGGAACGCATTCAGCGCGTCGCCGACCGCCACGTGTTTTACCGAATTGGCGGATCGGTCCTGCTGATCTTTAACCCGGAACAGACGGAACAGCCGCCCCTCAACCCGGACATGCCTGTTCCGTCCCACGGCGCCCGTGGTGCAGGACACGTGTGTCTTGTACTGACCCGAGATGAAATCGCGGTAATGCGCAAGCACCTTCTGGACTGGAATGTCCCCGTAGATGCAGAATTCGACTGGCCCGGAGGCGCACGTTCCTTGTACGTGCGCGACCCGGCCGGAAACTCAGTCGAATTTGCGGAAGCCCATCTTTGGTCTTGAGCCAATACAGAACGACCGTGTTCCGCTGAACTGACCTTACTGGCTAAAGGCTCAGCTTGTCGCGCATGAAGGCCAGGGCCACACTCAGCCCGTCCGGGGCGATTCCGTGCCCGGTGCCCTTCATGACATGGGCATAGACCTCCTTGAAACCGGCGGATTGCAGGGCCTCTGCCGCTTCGGGCAAGGATTGCGGCGGGACGACGTCGTCGGCATCGCCATGCACCAGCAGTACAGGCATCCGGCTGACGGTTTCGTCTGCCAGAAGGTCCGCCTCTAGCAAACGTCCAGAGAAAGCGACAATTCCTGCCACGGGGTCTTCGCGGCGGGGCGCGACATACAGGCTCATCATCGTACCCTGGCTGAAACCAAAAAGGACAACCTGTTCGGGCAACAGGTCTTCATCCACCATCAGAGCATCCAGAAAGGCGTTGAAATCCTCGACCGCCATTTCCATGCCCCTGCGCGCCTCTTCCTCAGACGACCCGTCAATCCAGGGAATCGGAAACCACTGAAAACCATTGGGCATTCCGGGGATCTGCTCGGGCGCGTCCGGGGCCACGAACAATGTGTCGGGCAGATGTTCACCCAGCGGGTCGGCCAAACCCAGCAGATCGGCACCGTTTGCGCCATAGCCATGTACGAACACCACAACCGAGCGCGTGTCGCCCGAAACAGGCTCTTTCCGGAGCGCATTCAAAACCCGTGTCATCTGATCCCTTCTCTTTGCTTTGCAACCCGGTAATAGGCCCACAGCACCCGCGCCGCAACCGAGCGCCAGGGCGACCAGGCCTCGGCCATCTTGCGCAGTTCTTTGTCCGTTGGACGGTTGGGCAGGTCATAAAGGATGCGCGCGGCCTCTTGCAGCGCCAGATCACCGGGGGCGATCACATCAGCGCGACCAAGTGAGAACATGGCGTATATCTCCGCGGTCCAGACGCCAATGCCTGACACTTGCGTCAGCGTGGTCAAAACTTCCGCATCAGAGGCATCACGTAACGCTTTGTAATCTATACGCGCTTCTGCCAACGCCTTTGCATAGCGGATCTTCTGACGGCTTAACCCTACGGCCCGCAGATCGTCATCCGTTGCCCACATGATCTTACGCGGACCCGTCAATTTGGCATCTTGCAGGCGTTTCCATATTGCATTGGCCGAAGCCACGCTGACTTGTTGGCTGACAATGGCACTCAGCAGTTGCGCGAACCCGTCGGGACGGCGACGTAACGGCAATGGGCCAGTCTGTTCCATTGCATAGGCCATGCGCGGACAGCTCTGGGCCAGCCAGTCGGCCCCTTCCGCCACACAATCCGGCGTTTCGATGATGCGGCCAACGGGCATCTGTTCTCCCTGCTCGGTTGTCACTGGCACGTTAGGCGCATGTGCCGCAGATGCAACCGGCTTGTGCCGCAAACACTTAGCCGATAACCATTCCGCCATGACCATGATCTCGACCCTTCCCGATGACCGTCAGGCCAAACGCAACGTTGCTGTCTTGGTGGCGGCGCAGGCCATTCTGGGCGCGCAGATGCCAATGATGTTCATCGTCGGAGGGCTGGCGGGTCAGTCGCTGGCGACCAATCCCTGCCTGGCAACATTGCCCATTTCGCTGATTGTTCTGGGATCGATGCTGGCAGCCACGCCGATCTCGGCCATCATGCAAAAATGGGGGCGTCGGGTCGGGTTCCTTGTTGGCGCAACATCCGGTGCGTTGGGCGGGCTGATCGGAGCCTATGGCCTGTTTCTTGGCTCTTTCCCCGTCTTCCTTGTCGGCAGCCTGTTAACAGGCATCTACATGAGCGCCCACGGATTCTACCGGTTCGCCGCAGCGGACACCGCATCGGACGAGTTCCGCCCCAAAGCGATTTCCTATGTCATGGCTGGTGGATTGGCAGCTGCCATCATTGGCCCGCAGATCGTAAAGCTCACGTCCGAAGCCTACGTCATCCCGTTTCTGGGCACCTATCTGGCTGTCATTGGGATCAATGTTCTGGGGTCCGCCCTGTTCTTCTTCCTTGATATCCCAACGCCTGCAAAACCCACCGGCACCGAGCCCAAGGGGCGGTCGCGACTGGAATTGCTGAAAACACCCCGCATCGCCGTGGCCATCATATGTGCCATGGTATCTTACGCGCTGATGAATCTTGTGATGACTTCGACGCCGTTGGCCGTGGTAGGTTGTGGTTACTCGGCTAATGACGCGGCTGACATCGTCACCAGCCACGTGCTGGCCATGTATGTGCCCAGTTTCTTTACGGGTCACCTGATCGCCCGGTTTGGCATCGAAAGGATTGTGGCGCTGGGTCTGGCAATTCTTGCAGCCGCTGGACTGGTCGCCTTGCAGGGCGTTGATTTAGGGAACTTTTTCGTCGCTCTCATTCTTCTTGGTGTTGGGTGGAACTTTGGCTTTATCGGCGCGACCACGATGCTGGCCGCATCGCATGAGCCGCAGGAGCGCGGCCGGATGCAGGGCCTCAACGACCTGCTGGTGTTTGGCGGAGTGACTATGGCCTCGCTGGCTTCGGGTGGATTGATGAACTGCTCGGGCGGTTCCCCGGTCGAAGGGTGGACAGCAGTCAACCTTGCAATGATCCCATTGCTGACACTGGCAGGCGGGGCCCTGTTGTGGCTGGTTCTGCGACCGGCCGACCCGGAACGGGCCTGATCACCAGCGCCCGCTGCCCGCAGTCCACATCAAGGACAGTCGTTGCCGTATTTCTCCCGGTGCAAGCGCACCTGTGGCAACACGTTCTGGGCTAGCTATGGCTTGCTTCAAAATCCGTTCGGCCAACCAACCGGAATATAATGCCGGCCGTGCCTTGGCCGAAATCTCAGCCCGATGCGATCTGGCTTTTTGCAGGCGATTCAAGGCGGTTCCGGCCAAGGCACGCACCCCTTCAAGGGTACCGTCCAAAAGCGGTATCCGCCCGCGTTGTTCCAGTTCAGGAATAGCCCTGAGCCAATTCGCCACCCCAACCGCATATCCAAAGTCACGCAACACAGTTTCATCGGCCACCCCCAGCGCCTGGGCTGATGCAACAACCAATGAGCCCGTGCTTTGATCGATGTAGGCGTCAAAGTGCTCCTGATCTTCGAACGGATCACGATATATATCCCAACGCCTTACGGCCACATATTCATCCAAAACACCAGCCAGATGGGGCGAAAGAACCTGTGACAAGGGTGTTACCACCTCGTGCCGCCGTACGGTTGCCCCTTCAGCAATTTCCTGTAACGCGTCACGCCACCATTGCAGCCGCATCTCGGCGATCATCGGCTCTTGCGTCACCCAGGGCGCGCGGGCAACTTCGACGTTCAACGCGTAAATCGGGAACAGGACTACACGGTCTGCCACCGGTGCAGCCATCGCAGCGCGGAAACGATCTGGATCAGCCCGTTGCACAAGTTCCGCGCAGGCCTTGACGTCTTGGTCAAAGACCACGCTCACTCGGCTGCTGCCTTTTTCGGATCACAATCGCGCACCAGTTTCCATTGAATCGCATCCAGAAGCGCCTCGAAAGACGCATCGACTATATTCGCGCTGACGCCCACGGTGGACCAGCGCCGCCCCTGCCCGTCTTCGCTGTCGATGATGACACGCGTGACCGCTTCGGTGCCGCCTTGCGTAATCCGCACCTTGAAGTCGACCAGACGCATATCTGACAACACCTGTGAATACTGGCCCAGATCCTTGGCCAAGGCTTTGGCTAAGGCGTTCACCGGCCCCCTGTCGCTGCCTGACTCGTCCATGGATTCGCTGACAGACAGCTTCTTTTCACCATCCACTCTTACTACAACAACGGCCTCGGACAGGCTGACCATCTTGTTGTATTTGTTCTTACGCCGTTCAACGGTGACTTTGTAACGCTTGACCTCGAAGAACTCAGGCAATTGACCCAGCTCTTCCCGCGCCAGCAGTTCAAAACTGGCCTGAGCGGTGTCATAGGAATATCCATCCGCCTCGCGGGCCTTTATCTGGTCAAGGATGCGGCCAAGTGCGGGGTCACCTGCCTCAACACGCAAACCAGCCTCGGTCAAACGCTTGCGCAGGTTTGACTGACCAGCTTGGTTCGACATCGGAATGATGCGGGCGTTCCCGACGCTTGCGGGGTCCACATGCTCATATGTCGATGGGTCCTTGAGGATCGCGCTGGCGTGCAGTCCGGCCTTATGTGCAAAAGCCGACGCCCCGACATAAGCCGCCTGCTTGCTGGGCACCCGATTCAGGACATCATCCAGCATCCGGCTGATCCGGGTCAAACCAGCCAAAGCCTCACGGCTGACACCAATATCAAACTGCGACGCATAGGGTTCCTTCAACAACAGCGTCGGGATCAAAGCGGTCAGGTTCGCATTGCCGCAACGTTCGCCCAAACCATTCAATGTACCCTGAATTTGCCGTGCACCGGCCTCAACAGCAGCCAGAGAACAGGCAACGGCATTTTCGGTATCGTTATGGGTGTGAATGCCCAGCCGATCACCGGGCAGCCCGGCTGCGATCACCTCGGATACAATCCGCCCGACCTCGGACGGCAAAGCGCCACCATTTGTGTCGCACAGGACAACCCACCGCGCGCCAGCCTCAAGCGCTGCGCGACAAACATCCACGGCATATTCCGGATTGTCCTTGTAGCCGTCAAAGAAATGTTCCGCATCAAACAGCGCTTCTCGCCCCTGCGCGACGATATGCGCGACCGAGGCGCGCACGTTTTCTGTGTTCTCTTCCAGTGAAATACCAAGCGCGTGGGTGACGTGATAATCATGCGACTTGCCGACCAGACAAACAGCCTGCGTTCCCGCATTCATCACGGCTGCCAGCACATCGTCATTCTCGGCTGATCGTCCTGCGCGTTTGGTCATGCCGAACGCCGTCAACCGGGCCGCGGTCTTTGGGGCCACCTCGAAAAACGCGCTATCGGTCGGGTTGGCGCCGGGCCAACCGCCTTCGATGTAATCCACGCCCAAAGTGTCCAGCGCCTGCGCGATCTGCACTTTTTCTGCGGTCGAAAACTGCACGCCCTGCGTTTGCTGCCCATCGCGCAGGGTTGTGTCGTAGAGGTAGAGGCGTTCCTTAGTCATCAGACCTCCTCCAGCTTGGCAGCATCAAAACCAGCGCCAGGCACCAGTTCGACACTGTCCTTGCTCATTCGAACCTCAAGCCCCACCGCAATATATGCTGCCTTCAAGCGATCAACTTCTGAGAAGTCCTTGCTTTGCATCGCGATTTCGCGTGCCTTCGCTAAACGGTCCGCATGAGAGGTCAAATCGACAGATGCGGTATCTGCCCAGTCGCTCATCTCAGGTAAAAGCAAACCCAGCAGTTGCGCACTGGCCAGCAGACCTGCGGCGTCACCGTCTGAAGCCAGACGATAAAGCTCGCTCATGGCACCTGCCGTATTCAGATCGTCACTTAGTGCTGCGATGACTTCAGGTGCCGCGCTGGCTGCGGGCTCGATGCCCGCTGTCAGCGCCCGCCACTTGCGCAGCGTCGCCTCGGCCTCACGCGCCTTTTTCTCGGTCCAGTCCATCGGCTTGCGATAGTGCGTCTGCAGAAAGACGAAGCGGATTACCTCGCCCGGCACACCCTGCTCCAACAGATCATGCACGGTAAAGAAATTGCCCAGCGATTTGGACATCTTCTTGCCCTCAACCTGCAACATCTCGTTGTGCATCCAGACCCGCGCAAACTCCCCATGCGGGTGAGCGCATTTGCTCTGGGCGATCTCGTTTTCATGATGCGGGAACATCAGGTCATTGCCACCCCCGTGGATATCAAAGCTCTCGCCCAGCAGTTCATAGCTCATGGCCGAGCATTCGATGTGCCAGCCCGGACGTCCCCGGCCCCACGGGCTGTCCCAGCCCGGCAGATCATCAGTCGAAGGCTTCCACAACACGAAATCCATCGGGTTTTTCTTGTATGGAGCCACCTCGACCCGCGCGCCCGCAATCATGTCATCGACCGACCGGCCAGACAGTTTGCCATAGCTTTCTTTCCAGCTGTCGACCGCGAACAGAACATGACCTTCGGCGGCATAGGCGTGACCCTTGGCAATCAGGTCTTCGATCATCGCGATCATCTGGGCGATATACTGGGTCGCGCGTGGCATCTGGTTGGGTTCCAACGCTCCCAACGCGCCCATGTCGTGCAAGTACCAATCGATGGTCTCGTCCGACCGCTCCTGCACCAATTGCTCAAGCGTGCCTTCTGCGCCCGCCTGTTTGCGCGCCAATGCCGTTGCGTTGATCTTGTCGTCCACGTCGGTGAAGTTGCGCACATAGGTCACGTGCTCTGTGCCATAGACATGGCGCAACACGCGGTAGAGCACATCGAACACAACCACCGGGCGGGCATTACCCAAATGGGCACGATCATAGACCGTTGGGCCACAGACATACATCCGCACGTTTTCAGGATCGATCGGTACGAAGTCTTCCTTCGTCCGCGTCCGTGTGTTGTGCAGCTTGATCGTCGTCATCGGTCGGGCTCCTAAGAAACAGTAAAGGCTTACGCGTTGGCGCGGGCTTAGCAACTTGTCTCAGGGATGAAAACGAAAGAAACCGGCCCGCTTGATAAATCAGCAGGTAATGCAGCAGATAATAATGATGCAGGTCACCGGGTTCATGGGACATCGGTTAGCATGGGATCATTCCCAAGCCAAGTGTTGAGTTTGCCATCCCCGTTCGGCACAGTGCCGAACATGGACCGAGATTTCGTCAATTCCATCTGCAAAACGCTGCCCGGCGCTGAACTGTCCGATCCCTGGGGCGGTGGCCATGACGCCTGGAAAATTGGTGGCAAAATGTTCGCCTGTATCGGGATCGCAAATGACGGTGTTTCCGTAAAAACGCCCGATATCGAAACGGCGCAGATGCTGATAGACACCGGGATCGGCGTAAAAGCCCCCTATTTCCACCGCAGCTGGGTGCGTCTTCCGTTTGACACCGGTGCAGACGAAATGCGCCATCGTTTGACTGTGTCCTATGACCTTGTCCGCGCATCATTGACCAAAAAACTTCAGGCCTCGATAGCGCCGCGAAGCTGATTGACAAACGTCCGCCGCTCTGCCCCATTCAGCGCAGAGTAACCGGGGCCCTTGTCATGGAATTGTCCAAGCGCATCACGCAGATCACCGGCGGCAGCGACGGGTGGGAGGTGTTCAATCGGGCCCGACGGATGCTGAATGAAGGGCATGCTGTGACAGAATTGACAATCGGCGAGCATGACGTTCGTACCGACTCGTCGATCCTGCACGCTATGGACCAGTCGGCCCGCAACGGTCACACCGGTTATGCCACGGTGCCCGGAACAGATTTGCTGCGCGATACGGTTGCTACCCGGGTTCAGTCCCGCACAGGTATCCCAACGACGCGCAACAATGTACTGATCACGCCCGGTGGGCAGTCCGCCCTTTTCGCCGCGCATATGGCGGTGTGCGATCCCGGCGACACCGGGCTGTATCTGGACCCGTATTATGCCACCTATCCCGGGACGATTCGCGGCGCCGGGGCCATCGCCCGCGCTGTTCGGACCGCTGCAGAGGATGCATTTCAACCGCGCGCAGATTTGATTGATGCAGCGGCGGAAGGCGCGGTTTCGCTGTTGATCAACACGCCGAACAACCCGACCGGAGTGGTGTATTCCCGTCAGTCACTTGAATCCATTGCCGATGTTTGCCAACGCCGTGACCTGTGGCTGATATCAGACGAAGTCTATGACACCCAGATCTGGGAGGGCGAGCACCTGTCTGCCCGCGCGCTGCCCGGAATGGCCGACCGTACCTTAGTGGTTGGATCAATGTCCAAATCACATGCCATGACCGGGTCCCGATGCGGGTGGATCGTTGGTCCGGAATACGTGATCCGCCACCTGATAGATCTGGCTACTCATACAACTTATGGCGTTCCGGGGTTCATTCAGGACGCGGCCAGCTTTGCACTGACCGCAGGACACGAACTTGAAAACAAGATCGCCGCGCCATTCCGTCGCCGCCGTTCATTGGCGATGGACATATTGGCGGCGCAGAACACAGTGGGGCTCGTCCCGGCGCAGGGTTCTATGTATCTGATGCTGGATATACGGGCGACCGGGCTGACGGGCGAAGGGTTTGCGAACGCCCTGCTGGACACTCATGCGATTGCCGTCATGCCGGGCGAAAGCTTTGGCAAAGCCGCAGCGGGTCACATTCGGGTTGCCATGACCGTGGATGATGAGAAATTTGTCAGTGCCTTGAGAACCCTGTGCATGTTTTCAGCGCAGCTCGCCAAGCGACACGCGGCTGAATAGCTGCATCTAAAACCGAAATGTCGTACGCAGGTTGAAAACATTGGTGTCCAGACTGCCGCTGGATCGGGTGACATCGTCGAAATTCTGCCGCAGTGCCTCACCGCTGATAACGAAATTCTCGCCAATCGGATAGGCCAATCCGATTCCGTAAACCGCTGCCGTGTCACTGTCGACCGAGGTATCAGCCCGCGCCGCGCCCACGACCACGTATCCCAGAGCGTTACCGAATTCATATCCGCCACGCAGTTTCAAGCTGGTCATGCTGTCGAGACTGCCCTGAGACTGGCCAAGGTTCAGGGACAGCCGGTTATATTCCAACTCACCGCCCAGAACGAAATTTCCAAAGTCCTGATCATAGCCCAGATGCGCACCAAAGGCCGTATCATCGCCATTCGCACCGCCCGGACCGTCGGCATCTGCAAATCCAAAACTGAACCCTGCATACCCGCCAGTCCAATCCTCAGCCGCAACAGGGCTAGCTCCGGCGATCAATATCGCAACAACAAGGACGGAAAAAGGGTTCATAGTCGGGCTCAATGCAACACCGCTCTGGTTTCGATCAGAGGCATGACTTCAATTCAATCTGTGACCTGCTGGTCATAATTCAACTCCGCTCAGCAGACCTTGGAAGTAAGTGAATGCAGTATAACAGATTTCTTCCAAAACGGGTGAAAATCTCGGCGTTTGGTTCTCTGACCCCAAAAGCCGTGAGAATTGTCCATGTGAATAATTATCAAAGGTCGCAAATAGAACAGATTGTGTCGCCGCGTTTTGGAATGGTCGCGCAAGACGTTGAGGGGCAAAATGGCAGACGACGACTGGAAAATCAGCCTGATCAGCCGCACCATTGGGGCAGATCGCGGCCGTGCCGCACGAGGACGGCCGTAAAGGTGTGCTTGCTGACACCTTAAGACATCACTCAACGACCGGATTCTTGAAATGAACGACCAACCCCGCAATTCTTCGCGCAGTGGCGGCCGTGCCGCGCGCCGAGCTGCCCGTGCAACTGCACTGCCCGAGCACCTGCGACCTGTCCGCCCCGGAATGGAAGGCGGCGTCCTGAATGTACTGACACAGGCACAGATCGAACGCATCCACGAAGCAGCACTGACCGCGCTTGAAACCATTGGCCTGGCGGACGCGCCGCAAAGTGGCATTGACTATCTGGTCGGTGCGGGCTGCACCTTGGGCGACGATGGACGTATCCGTTTCCCCCGTGCCCTTGTCGAGGACACGATTGCAAAGGCGAACCGCTCGGTCACTTTGTACAGCCGGGACGGTAACACCGATCTGGAATTGTCGGGAACCAAGGTGCACTACGGTACGGCCGGGGCGGCCGTGTCCATGGTCGACGTCCACGGTCGGGAATATCGTCATTCCACCGTGCAAGATCTGCACGATGCCGCACGAATCTGCCAACAGCTTGATAATATTCACTTTGTGCAGCGGCCAATGGTCTGTCGTGACATCGCCGACAACCTCGAAATGGACCTCAACACGATTTACGCCTGCTGTTCAGGGTCATTCAAACACATCGGGACATCTTTCACCGAACCAAGCCACGTCGCTCCGGCGATGGAAATGATCTATATGATTGCGGGCGGTGAAGACAAATTTCGCGAGCGACCCTTCGTGTCGAACTCGAACTGCTTTGTTGTTCCTCCAATGAAATTCGCAACCGAAAGCTGCGAAGTGATGGAAGCATGCATCAAGGCCGGAATGCCTGTCTTGCTGCTATCTGCTGGTATGGCCGGAGCCACAGCGCCGTCGACCATCGCCGGTGCGATCACGCAAGCAACTGCGGAATGCCTGGCGGGATTGGTTTATGTTAATGCCGTAAGTCCCGGTGCTCCGGCGATTTTTGGCACCTGGCCGTTTGGTCTGGACCTGCGAACCGGTGCCATGTCGATCGGTTCAGGGGAACAGGCCCTTCTGACCGCCGGATGTGCCCAGATGCACCGGTTCTACGACCTTCCAGGCGGCGCTGCGGCTGGCGCATCAGATTCGAAACTGCCCGATATGCAGGCTGGCTGGGAACAGATGTGTTCGAATGTCATGGCAGGTCTGTCCGGTCTGAACATGGTATACGAGGCGGCCGGGATGCATGCCTCGTTGCTGGGGTTCTGCCTGGAAAGTCTGATCCTCAGCGATGATCTGATCGGACAGGCGCAACGCTGTGTACGCGGGATCGAAGTGACGGATGACACGCTGGCACTGGATCAAATGGCGGCGGTATGCATGGGCGGCCCAGGCCACTATCTGGGGACTGACGCAACGCTGAGCCGGATGCAGTCAGATTACGTCTATCCGACATACGGAGATCGCTCCTCACCGAAAGAGTGGGTGGAGCTTGGCAAGCCCGATCTGGTGGAAAAAGCCGTAGCAAGGAAAGAGGAAATCCTTTCCACCCCTTCCCCAGCAAGGTTCGACCCGGTTCTGGACGCCGAACTTCGGAAAAAATTCAAAATCCATCTTCCCGCTTAAGGTGATGGAAAAGGCGGCCCGAAAGGGATCGGGCCGCCTGTTCATACAATGCCTACCCGTCGCTGGGCGGCAACAATCCTGCCTCCTGCGCGATCGCGACCTCGTCTGCATCCAGCGCTCCGTCACCATTGGCATCCATGGCTGAGAAAGTGTCGGCGTTGACTTCCGGTACGACTGCCTGAATTTCCTCGATGGTCAGCAGACCATCACCGTTGGTATCGGCTGAGGATTGGGCCGAAGCAACGCCGGGCAAGCCCAGAACGGCCATGGAAAGCCCGATCAAATAATGCGATTTCATTTCAGTGCCTCCTGAAAGGTGTGTTTGTGTTTACGTCCGGACGACGCCCAGAAGCACATGGACCCCCCTGCGCGTCACGCGCTTTGGTAGAGTTTCGTGATTTCACGCCAATCTTTGCGTGTTTGCCCGAGTCGGGTTTGCGGCCCTCCGCCTGAAGAAGCCGGCAAAACCTGTATCGGCGGCTCTTGCCCGACAGGACCACCTCGATCCGGCAATGTGGCGCTTATCCGGGACGACTCGGAGGGGCAAAAAAGAAAGGGGGCCGAAGCCCCCTGTCAGTTTCGCCTTCCAGGCTCATTTCGTTGACCGCCCGGTGTTTTTTTGCCTGCGGCCTGGACTGCGCATGGGGCGAGCGCACCCGCCCCGTGAAAGAGTGGGAGGGAGCAAATATTCCGCCCCACCCTGTTCCCGGCCAACACGGGCATGTCGGCCGAGTGGAGAATGGTCAGTCGGTAACAGACCTGTTCTCCGTATTCGTCGGGGTCGGTTACTTAGGGCAGCGTCCGACCCCTACGCCCCGGGGTGCCAGGGCGTTAAATTCAGCTACACCCGCTTGTCGCGCCGCAGGTGTTGCACTTCATGCAAGTTCCGTTTCGTACCAGCGTGTAGTTTCCGCACTCGCCGCAGGGGTCGCCCTCATAGCCCTGCATCTTGGCTTTGGTGCGGGCGTCCATCCCTGTTGCCACTGCCGTTTCGGTGGCAGGCGCTTCAAAGACAGTTGCTGTTTCTGCTAAACCGGCCACGTCACCATAACTGCCGTTGAACACCATCAGATCCTGCGGCAGACGCTTGCGCAGATACCCGGTTGAACTGATTTGTTTTAACACTTCCAACGACTTGGACGCCGCAGTTTCACTGATTTCCGAGACGTTGGAAACGCCTTCCTCTTCACCGCGTCCCAGATCATCAAAGGTAGCACCCTCGGGTTTCACATGGGCCAGATCGGTACGGTCCAGATAAGACACGGCCAGTTCGCGGAAGATGTAATCCAGGATCGACGTCGCGTTCTTGATCGAGTCGTTGCCCTGCACCATCCCTGCCGGTTCGAACTTGGTAAAGGTGAAGGCGTCGACAAATTCCTCCAGCGGCACGCCATATTGCAGACCGACCGACACTGCGATGGCAAAGTTGTTCATCATCGCCCGGAAGCCAGCACCTTCCTTGTGCATGTCGATGAAAATCTCGCCCAGTTGACCGTCTTCGAACTCACCCGTGCGCAGATAAACCTTGTGGCCGCCAACGATGGCCTTCTGTGTATACCCCTTTCGGCGATGCGGCAGTTTCTCGCGATGACTGCGGATAATTTCCTTGACCACAACCTTCTCGATCACCTTTTCGGCCAGAACGACGGCTTTTTCCTGAGCAGAGCCGCTTTCCAGCACCTCGGCCGCCTCATCATCATCCTCGACCAGCGCAGCCGCAAGAGGCTGAGACAGTTTCGAGCCGTCTCGGTACAGCGCGTTGGCTTTCACACCCAGCGACCAGCTAAGTTCATAGGCCTTCTGGCAGTCTTCGATTGTTGCATCATTCGGCATGTTGATCGTTTTGCTGATCGCACCCGAGATAAAGCTTTGTGCCGCTGCCATCATGGTGATGTGGCTGTCAACCCCAAGGAAACGCTTGCCTTTCTTGCCGCACGGGTTCGCGCAGTCGAAGATCGCGTAGTGTTCTTCCTTCAGATGCGGTGCACCTTCCAGAGTCATGGTTCCGCAGACGTGGTCGTTGGCCGCGTCGATATCCGCGCGGGTGAACCCCAGATGGCGCAACAAATCAAAGGTCGGGTCATTCAGCTTGGTCGCCGGAATGCCCAGAACACCGGTGCAGAAATCTTCGCCCAATGTCCATTGGTTGAAGACGAACCGGATGTCAAAGGCGCTTTCCAGCGCGGCGTCCACCTTGGCCAGTTCATTGGCACCAAAGCCGTGGCCAGTCAGTGAGGTGTGGTTGATCCCCGGCGCATTGCCGATGGTGCCGTGGCCGACCGCATAGGATACAATCTCTTCGATCTGCGACGAGGAATAGCCAAGCTTTTCCAGCGCAGAAGGTACCGAGCGGTTGATGATCTTGAAGTAACCGCCGCCTGCCAGCTTCTTGAACTTCACCAGCGCAAAATCGGGCTCGATTCCCGTGGTGTCGCAGTCCATCACCAGACCGATGGTGCCGGTGGGGGCAATCACAGTAGCCTGTGCGTTGCGGTAACCGTTCTGCTCGCCAAGGCTCAGCGCTTCGTCCCACGCCGACATGGCCAGATCGACCAAACGCTTGTCGGGGCAGTTACCATGGTCCAGAGGCACCGGCTTGACGGCCAGCTTCTCATACCCCTCGGTCACACCCTGCGCCGCGCGGCGATGGTTGCGGATAACGCGCAGCATATGGTCGGCATTGCGCTTGTATCCCTTGAACGGGCCAAGTTCACCGGCAATTTCAGCTGAAGTGGCATATGCCACACCGGTCATGATCGCGGTCAGGGCACCGCAGATCGCCCGGCCCTCGTCCGAGTCATAGCTGTAGCCCATGTTCATCAGCAGGCCGCCAATGTTTGCGTAACCCAGGCCCAGAGTGCGGAAGTCGTACGACAGCTGCGCGATTTCCTTTGACGGGAATTGCGCCATGGTTACCGAGATTTCCAGCGTCAGGGTCCAAAGGCGTGAGGCATGCATGTAATCGGCTGCCTTGAACTCACCATCCTTGAGGAAGGTCAGCAGGTTCATCGAGGCCAGGTTACAGGCCGTGTCATCCAGGAACATGTATTCCGAACACGGATTCGATCCGCGAATTTCACCATCTTCGGGGCATGTGTGCCATTCGTTGACAGTGTCGTGGAACTGGATACCCGGATCAGCACAGGCCCATGCAGCGTGACCGACTTTCTCCCACAGGTCCCTCGCCTTGACCGTCTTGGCAACCTTGCCATCGGTGCGGTTGATCAGCTCCCAATCGGCGTCTTTCTCAACAGCGGTCAGAAACGCATTGGTCACGCGGATGGAGTTGTTCGAGTTCTGGCCCGAAACCGAGCTATAGGCTTCTGAGTCCCAGTCCGTGTCATATGTCGGGAATTCGATGCTGTCGTGACCCTGCTTGGCATAATCCAGCACACGTTTGATGTAAGTCTCCGGGATTGCTACCTTTTTCGCCTCGCGGATCGCCTTTTTCAGCGCTTCGTTCTTGTTGGGATCATAGGCATCCTCGGCAGCACCGTCCCAAGAGCGAATGGCCTCGAAAATACCGTTCAGCATCTTCTCGTGCATCTTCGATCCGGCAACGATCGAGGCCACTTTCTGCTCTTCGATTACCTTCCATTCGATGAATTGTTCGATATCGGGGTGATCCGCATCGACAATAACCATCTTTGCTGCCCGACGGGTTGTCCCGCCTGATTTGATCGCGCCGGCGGCGCGGTCGCCGATCTTGAGAAAGCCCATCAGGCCCGAGGATTTGCCGCCACCCGACAGTGCCTCGCCTTCCGCACGCAGATGGCTGAAGTTGGTCCCGGTGCCCGAGCCGTATTTGAACAACCGTGCTTCGCGCACCCACAGATCCATGATGCCGCCTTCGTTCACCAGATCATCATCGACGGACTGGATGAAGCAGGCATGTGGCTGCGGATGTTCGTAGGCGGATTTGGATTTGGTCAGTTTGCCGGTCTTGTAGTCGACATAATGGTGCCCTTGCGCCGGACCGTCGATTCCATAAGCCCAGTGCAGGCCAGTATTGAACCATTGCGGGCTGTTTGGGGCGGCGCGCTGAGTCGCCAGCATGTACCGCATTTCGTCGAAATAGGCGCGTGCATCCTCTTCGGTCGAAAAGTAGCCACCTTTCCACCCCCAGTATGCCCACGCACCGGCCAGCCGGTCAAAGACCTGCTTGGAGGAAATTTCGCCTTCGAATTCAGCATCTTCAGCGGGAACCGACCGCCACAGGAATTCAGGAACGTCTTTTTCCTTAACTTTGGTCAGTTTGGACGGGACACCAGCCTTGCGAAAGTACTTCTGGGCAATCACATCGCTTGCCACCTGCGACCAGGTTGACGGAACTTCGATCCCTTCCAGGCGGAACACAATGGTTCCATCGGGGTTTCGGATTTCAGATGTCGCAGACACAAAATCCAGTTCCGAATAGGCATCCTGATCTGGTTTGGTGAATTTTCTTTCAATCTTCATGTCCGCAGCCCTAGTTAAATTCCGCTTAATTTTCGGTTCACGGCACTACATTTTGAGTTGCGGAGCACCACCCGCAACGCCGACAGAAGCGCACAAAGGTACTGGTCGCTGTTTTGGACAGCGAAAAAGCCGTTACAACGGCTGCACGTTAATAGACTGTGCTTATCCGACCCTCGCCTGTTGCCGTCCCGGCTTGAACACCAGATATTGTGGCAATCTCTTCGGCTCATACAATTTGACGTATATTGCCATAGAAGGTCAACGCCCTTTTTCAGCCAAATTTGAAATCTTTTTTGTTGACCAGACCCAGACACGAGGAGTGTGAAACTCAAGGTCCGATTCCTCCACAGGCTCGCCTTCGGTAAATTTTCGGTCACAACTCGAAGTCTCAAATCGAATTACCGTTTTTACCAGCATAGTTATCTGTATTTGATCAACCAACGCCGCGCTGGTTAGGCTGTAAAGGAATCATCTTCGCCGGGTCTGTCGAACCCACGCTGAACGACCAAAGGTTCACTTCGGAATGAGAAAGGCCAAATGAATGAAGTTGCTTCGCTTTATCCCCGCGTTGGCCTGTATCGTGGCCTGCACGCCACAAGAAACGCCCACCCCGTCACGTAGCGCGCTGTTCGAAACGCAGCCTCAAAGGTTGTTTGAGGCATTTGAATCCAGTTGTTCTGGACCCGGCAAGGTATTTGAGAAAATCGGCAAACAGGCTTTTGAGTGCAGCGAATACCTGCCCCCAAAAGCGGCAGCCTATTTGATTCTGAACTATGACGGGTTTCCGCAGGACCTGCCCCAAAGTGTCATGCGCCTGACATCGTCAAAAACAGGTTCCGGCTATCGCGTCGACGCACGATCGTACTATAAAGTGCCGCAGAAAACCGGAGCAATCGTCGAGGTTCCACTGGAAAGTGACGCGCTGGATCAGGCGATCAGCTCGTTGTATCTGGCGATGGGCGGAACGCCCACATGAGAATGTGAAGGAAGTGGTCGGGGCGGCAGGATTCGAACCTACGACCCCCTGTACCCAAAACAGGTGCGCTACCAGACTGCGCCACGCCCCGGACCGTGCGCCTTCCTAACGATGACAATCTGATTTGAAAAGCCCTAACAGGGCCAAATCGCAGGACCTTGCGAAAAAATTTCGTGCTGCATCTGAGTGCCGACGCCGATAGAGTAGCGCGCGGACAATCCGGCATTGATTTCCAGCACCGCAAAAACGGCATCCCCACCTTCAATCGGTGTCAGATCGCCGGGAATCGCACGCTCATGCACGTGTGACACTGTGCCCGTACGGTCCAAAAATATCATGTCGAGCGGAATCAGTGTGTTCTTCATCCAGAACGCGACAGGTTGCGGTGGATCGAACACGAACAGCATACCGGATCGATTCGGCAACGACTCGCGAAACATCAACCCCTTTGACCGTTCCTGAGGCGTAACCGCAATTTCCACGTCAAATCGGATTGTCGCGCTGTCGTTTCGGAGAGTGATATGATCAACGCTGCACGCAGCAAACGCCCCCCCTGTCCACAGTGTGATCAGAAGTGTCCAGAATACCAGAAAACGAGTCATCGAAGTGTCAGCCGTCCAGCGCGGCTTCCCAGGCGAGAACCTGCGCCGCCATTCGGCCGCGCTTGCCATCAATTACGCGCATCGCAAGCGCCTCTCCGGGCTGGAGGTCAGCAAGCCCCGAGCGCCGCAACACTTCGATATGCAAGAACACGTCTTCACCGCGCCCAAAAACATTTGCGAACCCGAAGCCCTTGCCTTTGTCGAACCACTTCACCCGCGCGGCCTCCAGAGGGGCTTCTGCAATAGCGTCCGGATCCAACTCGGCGAAATCGGCCAACATCATCGACTCGGCGCGCGCTGGCGGGTCAATTGCAACAACCTCAACCGCCTGAACACCTCTGTCCGTGCGGTGTGTCATGATCTCGATACCCGCTCCGTCCGCGACGGAACTTTGGCCGAAATTGCGCAATACGTTCACATGCAACAGAATATCCGGGCCGCCTTCGTCAGACACAACAAAGCCGTATCCCTTGGCGGGATCGAACCATTTCACGTGTCCACGGACGCGATACATGTTGTTCAGGTCTTCTGGCACGGTTTTCCCATCGCGAATTTTAGCAGTTCGTTAAGGGTCTGTTGTTTATGGGATTGGCGGGCAAATTCAAGCTGAAAAAATCGTTTACTTTCTGCCTGTTGCATTTCACGACACGTGAACGTCATGGATTCAACCTTTCAACATGCCATGCCGATCCCGGCTCAATTCGTTTCCATCTGAACCGGTCATGCAAGCGAAATGCTCCATCAGCCCAGAACTCAATCTCTGTCGGCGTTAATCGGTACCCGCCCCAGAATGGAGGACGAGGTGGATTCGGCCCAAGTTTAGCGGTCACTTTCGCGACCTCTGCCATCAAAGCTGTCCGACTTGAAAGCGGTTGTGACTGCTTTGAAGCCCAGGCACCCAACCGGCTTTTCAATGACCTTGATGCATAATACGCATCAGCCTGGGGCCCGTTTTCACGACATACTGTACCACGAACACGAAGTTGACGCCGCAAAGATTTCCAATGCATTACAAATGCAGCTTTTTCCGACGTATCCAGCTCATTCGCTTTGACGCTTTCGTAGTTTGTATAGAATACAAATGAATCCGCTTCGATTTCTTTCAGCAGAACCATGCGTGCATTTGGCAAACCATCCGGGTCAACGGTTGCAAGCGCAATCGCATTCGGATCATTCGATTCAGTTTCTTCAGCCTCAGCTAACCACCGGGCCGCAATTTCAAACGGATCGGAGCCAGCAAAGATGCCATCACGCTCGGTCATTTCCATCCCCTGGAAAGTATTAATGACGAGCCTAAGGCGAGAACCCGCTGCGAGCAAGAGCGCACGGCCTTGATGCAGCGCTACCAATGGCATAAACCATGCCAATCTAACGCGAAGACAGGCGGAGAACCAAACATGTCAAATCAGTTGATGGCCGGCAAACGTGGCCTCATCATGGGACTGGCCAATGACAAATCAATCGCATGGGGAATCGCCCGCGCCTTGTCCGAAGCCGGAGCTGAACTTGCCTTTTCTTATCAGGGTGACGCTTTAAAAAAACGTGTGGACCCGCTGGCTGCGCAATTGGGCAGCGAAATTGTTCTGCCCTGCGACGTGAGCGATGAGGCTTCAATTGATGGGCTTTTCTCGGCGCTGGAAGAGAAATGGGGCAAGCTGGACTTTATCGTTCACGCCATCGGGTTTTCTGACAAGAACGAATTGCGTGGACGTTATGTGGATACCAGCCGGGCCAACTTCACGCTGACAATGGATGTCTCCGTCTATTCGTTCACCGCGGTTATGCAGCGCGCGGAAAAGATGATGTCCGAAGGCGGCAGTGCCATAACACTGACCTATTACGGAGCCGAGCAGGTGATGCCCCACTATAACGTGATGGGTGTTGCCAAGGCCGCTCTGGAAGCGTCGGTCAAATACCTGGCCGAGGACCTGGGCAAGGACGGTATTCGCGTGAACGCGATCTCGGCCGGCCCGATCAAAACCCTGGCTGCCAGCGGCATTGGCGATTTTCGCTACATCATGAAATGGAACGAGTACAACTCTCCGCTGCGCCGCAACGTGACCATTGACGATGTCGGCAAGTCGGCCCTGTACCTGCTGTCGGACCTCAGCAGCGGCGTCACCGGAGAGAATCTGCACGTGGATTCGGGTTACCATATTGTCGGAATGAAGGCCGTTGACGCCCCTGACGTGGAAAAAGGTTAAGAACATGAGCGCTAAGGACCGCCTGCCGCACGAAAAAGGATTTCACATCAGCTGGGACCAGATCCACCGCGACTCGCGCGCATTGGCGTGGCGTCTGGACGGGCAAGGCCCCGATGATGGCAACTGGCGTGCTGTTGTGGCGATCACCCGTGGCGGCATGGCCCCTGCGATGATCGTCAGCCGGGAACTGGATATTCGTACCGTCGATACGGTCAGTGTGAAATCCTACCACCATCAAGCTCAGGGTGAGGCGGAAGTTCTGAAAGCACCCGATGCCAAGTTAATGGGCGACGGAACCGGAATTCTGATCATCGACGATCTTGTGGACAGCGGGAAAACCCTGGAACTGGTTCGGGAGATGTATCCGAACGCGCATTTTGCGACGGTTTATGCCAAGCCCAAGGGACGCCCTATGGTGGATACGTTCATCACCGAAGTCAGTCAGGACACATGGATCTTTTTCCCGTGGGACATGGCCCTTCAATATGTCGAGCCCTATCGCGGCACCGATTGAAATCAGATCAGTAGGCAGCACATGACGCTCAGCCGTACCGCCGCAACATTCGCGCCGCCAGTGATGGAAGCGCGCCGATGGCTCGAGGGCGTTACGTTCCCACCCGAACGCCCGCTGATCAACGTAAGCCAGGCGGCGCCGGTTGACCCGCCGCCGCTGGCCTTGCGCGAGGCTATGGCCGAATTTACCGTGCGCGAAGACCATGCGCATCTTTATGGCCCTGTGCTGGGAAACGACAATCTTCGCGCGGAACTGGCTGCGCAGATCAGCACGCACTACGCAGCAAGGGTTGGGGCACCTCAGGTTGCTATCACCTCAGGCTGCAATCAGGCGTTTTCAGCAGTGATATCGGCCATCACCGGCGAAGGGGATGAGGTCATTCTACCAACCCCGTGGTATTTCAATCATAAAATGTGGCTGGATATGTCGGGTGTCCACGCTGTGGACCTGAAGACCGGCGACGATTTGCTGCCCGATCCTGAGCGCGCACGCGCGCTGATCACGGACAAAACACGCGCCATCACTCTGGTCACGCCCAACAATCCCGGCGGCGTTGAATACCCGGCAGACCTTGTCCGCGCCTTCTTTGAGCTTGCGAGCGAAACCGGGATTCACCTGATCGTCGACGAAACCTACCGTGACTTCGACAGTCGCAGCGGGCCACCACATGACCTGTTCCAGCAACCAGACTGGGATCAGACGCTGATCCACCTTTATTCCTTCTCCAAGGCCTACAGGCTGACGGGCCACAGGGTCGGCGCAATTGCAACGGGCACCGCACTTCTGGCTGAGGTCGAGAAGTTTCTCGACACTGTTGCCATTTGCCCCGGTCAGATCGGACAGTTCGCCGCGCTTTGGGGTATGCAGAACTTGTCGCAATGGCTGGCAGGCGAACGCGACGAAATACTCGACCGTCGCGCTGCCATCCTTGAGAGGATACCCGCACTGGAAGCTAAAGGCTGGCGTCTTTTGGGACTTGGGGCGTATTTCGCCTATCTGGAGCACCCGTTTGACATTCCGTCCGACGAACTTGCCCGGCGTTTGGTGCGTGAAGCCGGTGTTCTGCTATTGCCCGGCACCATGTTCACGCCCGATCACCACCCGGACGGGAAACGGCAAGTGCGCATTGCCTTCGCCAACCTCGACCGCACAGGTTTGGGCCAATTGTTCGAACGGTTGCAGGGCCTGTCCTTCTAAGCTTGCCCCCCGGCGGTGTGCGTCGTATTCAAGGCGGCAACCGACAGGGCAGAACGCTGCCGTAATAACAAGAGGGCACCATGGCCGCAGGCGCTAAACGTCTTTCGAAAACCTTTGTCTGGATTCTGATGGGCATGCTGATGCTGGGGCTCGCGGGGTTCGGCGCCGTCAACCTGAGCGGCACAGTCCGTACCGTGGCGCAAGTTGGTGATGAAAGCATCTCGATCGATGATTTTGTCCGCGAGTTGCAGCGCGAGATCCGCGCGGTTGAGGCGCAATCGGGTCAGCCCCTGCAAATGTCGCAGGCACGCGATCTGGGGCTGGACCGAAACGCGCTTGCCCGCCTGACGGCCTTGGCGTCGCTGGACAACGAGGTGAGCCAGCTTGGGATTTCCATAGGGGATGAAAACCTGCAAAAAGAGATCGTGTCTGTCCCGGCCTTTCAGGGCGTAGACGGCAATTTCGACCGCGAGGCATACCGCTTTCAGCTTGAACAGGTCGGCATGACGGATTCCGAGTTCGAGTCGGACCTGCGCAAAGAATCTGCCCGTACGATCGTTCAAGGTGCGATCATGGGGGGTGTGGAAATGCCCTCAACCGTGACAGACACAATGGCCAACTATATCAGCGCCCGTCGCAGCTTTACCGTTGCAACCGCCGGGGCCGAGGCATTGGAAGAGCCCGTGGCCGAGCCGACTGACGCACAGATTCAAACCTACTATGACGAAAACGCTGAACAGTTCACCCTGCCCCGCACGAAACAACTGACGTATGCGATTCTGTCTCCGGCCATGTTGGTGGACACGGTTGAGGTTGACGAAGAATCCCTTCGCAAGCTCTTTGAAGAGCGGTCGGACGAATATAATCAACCGGAACGCCGTCTGGTCGAGCGCCTGAATTTCCCGGATGAACAAGCAGCCAACGACGCCAAGGCGCAACTTGAGGTCGGCGGAACGACCTTTGAACAACTGGTTCGCGATCGTGATCTGGAACTTTCCGATATCGATCTAGGCGACCTGGCACGTGAGGATCTGGGCGAGGCCGCCGACGCCGTGTTCGCGGCAGAGCTTGACGCCGTTGTTGGCCCTCTGCCTTCGGTATTTGGCCCCGCCCTGTTCCGTGTCAACGGATCCCTGGCTGCAAACAGCGTTCCCTTTGAGGAGGCCGAACCGGCCCTGCGCGAAGAACTGGCGACAGAACGCGCCCGCCGCCTGATCGAGGCACAGTCCGAAGACATAAACGACATGTTGGCTGGCGGCGCGACTCTCGAAGAACTGGCAAATGAAACCGAAATGGAACTGGGTCAGATCGACTGGACCCGAGACAGCGCCGAGGACATAGCGGCCTATGACGGGTTCCGCACGGCCGCCGAAGCCGTGCAAGAAGGAGATTTCCCTGAAATCGCATTTCTCGAAGACGGATCGATCTTTGCCTTGCGCCTGAACGACGTTCTGCCGCGTCGCCCCGAACCGCTGGAAAGCGCACGCGACAGTGTCGCTGCGGCTTGGGTACAGGCAGAGACCAATAAAGCCCTGTTGGACAAAGCAAACGCCGCATTGAGCCTACTGGCCACTGATGGTGACTTCGCAGCGACTGGCCTGCCCTTCCGCGTTGAAAACGCACTGACGCGTACCGCGTTTCTTGATGACGTCCCCGCCAGTTTCATGAATGAAGTGTTTCAGATGGAACTCGGTGAGTTGCGTGTCATTGGTGGAAATGGTGCAGCCTTGCTGGTGCGTCTGGACGAGGTTCTGCCCCCCGAGGATTCCGACGAACTGCGCCGGTTGCGCGACGCACTGGCAACGCAGATGGATCAGGCGCTGTCACAGAATATTTTTGACGCATACGTACGGGACGCTCAGACCCGCGCCCGCCCGGTCGTGGATCAGCAGGCGCTGAACGCCGTGCAGGCGAGCTTTTAAGCGAGACCAAGATGGCCCTGACACCCGATTTCGATACCTTCGCACGCGCCTATGAAGCGGGCGAAAACCAGGTGGTTTACACACGTCTCGCCGCCGATCTGGACACACCCGTGTCGTTGATGCTCAAACTGACGGGAGCGCAGAAAGATGCGTTCATGCTGGAGTCGGTTACGGGCGGTGAGGTGCGTGGCCGCTATTCGATCATCGGCATGAAACCGGACCTGATCTGGCGCTGTCACGGTGAAACGTCCGAGTTGAACCGCTCGGCGCGGTTCGACGCCGACGCCTTTGCAGCGCAGGATGGCAATCCAATGGACAACCTGCGTGCCTTGCTGGCCGAAAGCCGTATCGAGTTGCCAGACGACCTGCCTCAGGCCGCTGCCGGGCTGTTTGGATATCTGGGCTATGACATGGTTCGGCTGGTCGAATACCTGCCGGACGTGAACCCCGATCCGCTGGGGCTGCCAGATGCGATCATGTTGCGCCCGTCTGTTGTCGCAGTATTGGATGGTGTCAAAGGCGAGGTGACGGTGGTCTCACCCACCTGGGCAAGCGACGGTCAATCTGCCAAAGCTGCCTATGCACAGGCGGCCGAGCGTGTGATGGATGCGGTCCGCGATCTGGAACGCGCGATGCCCGCCGAAACCCGTGATCTGGGCGACGCGCGCGAAGTTGCGGCACCGGTGTCGAACTTCACCAAGTCGGGCTATATGGAAGCGGTTGAAAAGGCCAAGGAATACATCCGCGCTGGCGATATCTTCCAAGTTGTTCCGGCTCAGCGTTGGACGCAGGATTTTCCGCTGCCGCCTTTTGCGCTTTATCGTTCGCTGCGGCGCACCAACCCCTCGCCATTTATGTTCTACTTCAACTTCGGCGGTTTTCAGGTCGTTGGGGCCAGCCCCGAGATTCTGGTGCGTGTGTTCGGCAGCGAAGTCACCATTCGCCCGATTGCAGGCACCCGTCCCCGTGGCGCGACCCCCGAGGAAGACAAAGCGAACGAGCTTGACCTGCTGGCCGATAAGAAAGAGCTGGCCGAACACCTCATGCTTCTGGACCTCGGGCGCAATGATACCGGCCGCGTGTCCAAAATCGGTACGGTTCGCCCGACCGAAGAGTTCATCATCGAACGCTACAGCCATGTGATGCACATCGTGTCCAACGTGGTGGGTGAGCTGGCGGAAGACAAAGATGCGCTGGACGCCTTCTTTGCCGGGATGCCTGCGGGCACCGTCTCGGGTGCGCCGAAAGTGCGGGCGATGGAGATCATTGACGAGCTTGAGCCGGAAAAACGCGGCGTCTATGGCGGTGGTGTTGGCTATTTCAGCGCAGGCGGTGACATGGACATGTGCATTGCCCTGCGCACGGCCATCGTGAAGGATCAGAAACTCTATATTCAGGCTGGCGGCGGTGTTGTCTATGACAGCGACCCCGAGGCCGAGTTTATGGAGACTGTCCATAAGTCAAACGCCATACGGCGCGCGGCGGAAGATGCCGCTCGGTTCACCGGAAACGGCAACAGTTAAAAAAACAAGGGCGGCTGATCAATTGATCACCGCCCTGTTTCAAGCTGTCACTGTACCTGTTTCATCAAGACGGCCGAGATCGGCGCCATCGCTACCCGGCTGCCGCGATCCTCAAGACCCCACAGCAACAGGGCCGAGATTGTCTCGGGCCGCACCCGCCCCAGCATGACAACGGTTCCTTCCTGACCTGCCCGGAACGCGGCCTGATCCAGGAACCGGCGCATGATTCTGGGATCCTGTCGCGCCCCATCGATATCGCGGAACACAACGCTGGACGGAATGCCATTGCGAACCGCCAACTTCTGGACAGTATTCAGCCCATTGTCCTGTGTGATCAACCCGCGTCCGGTTCCGGCAGCAATTGCCGCGACCTGATCGGCCAGCTTGCGGTTTCCCTGAATGCCACTGTTCACGCCTTCCAGAATACCCACTGTTTCAGGCAATGTATCCAGCCACACGGACAGGGAAACTTCGGCATCCTGCGCACTCGCGGCTTCGGGCAGGTCCGCAAGGGCCAGAACTTCGAACCCAGCCGCGCGGTGCCGTGCCATCTTTTCCGCCGCATCCGGATCAGACGGGTTCACGGCAAAGCTGATCGGGTAAGGGAAATCCTGCAACGCTTCGGCGCCGAACGCGCCTTCGTCATCAATCAGAATGATCGACATCAGCGGCTTAGATTCCGGGTTCTCGAACTTGGCGGCAAAACGTTCAATCGGTTTTTCCACAGATGGCTGTTCGGAAATCGCCTGTTCTGCAACAGGCTCATCATCGCGTTCCGTCAACGGCAGGATACGTTTTCCGACAATCGAACTGGCACTTTCTTCCTGTTCTCCCCCGATCTGAGGCAGCGCAGCAATACGCGGAAGCTCACGGGGCAAGGTATCTTCATCCCCTTCCACCGCAATCGGACTGCTTTCAAATGAATTATCAGTCGTAGTGTCTTTTGTTTGTGGATCAGCCTCGACCTGTGGCAACGGATTTGGTTCGGGCTCAAGAACCGCGACCTCGGTTGTGTCAGGCTCGAATGGAGGTGCGGGCGTTTCATCAATTACAACCGGCAAGGACTGTTCCTGCTGAACTGCGGGCACCTTGCTGGGCTCGGGCGGCGCAGCGGGGGCTTCGGTCATGACAGACACTTCGGTCGCGACCGATGCAGCGGGCTCGTTCGGGGCCTCAGCCGCTTTGCCAACCTCGGGCTGCGGCTCGGATGACGCTTCCAACCCGGACAAATCGGCCAGATCTTCGCTGGCATTATCGGCGGCTTCTGGCGCACGCGGGGCCAGTTCCGCCAGATCGGCATCAGAAACATCCTCGGCAAGTTCAGTAGGCGCCTCTGGTGTTTCTGAAATCGTCGGCGCTGGTGCTTCGGTCGCAACAACCGGTGTGTTGACCATCGGCGTGTTGAGCGACACGACCGCACCCAAGATCAAAACAACGATCGCCCCTGCGACCATTCCTCCGAAAAATCCGCCCATATTTCCTGCCTTTCGCCTCTTTTCCCTGCCTCGCCCTGCTCTGCGCCATCTGGTGTGGCGCTCGGTCAATTGGAGGCGTCAGAAACCGTATGTCCTCTTGACGCTGCCGTCCAAGCCTGAGCATGTATGTGCGGACATTATACCGTGGCCCGGGGTTGCATCGCCAGCCCGAAATGCCCAAGCGAAGATAAGTGCCCATATGCTGCTGCTGATCGACAACTACGACTCGTTTACCTACAATTTGGTACATTATTTGGGCGAACTTGGTGCCGAAATGGTCATTCGCCGCAATGATGCGCTGGATGTGCAAGAAGCAATGGCCATGAACCCGGCTGGGATCCTGCTAAGTCCCGGCCCCTGCGACCCAGATCAGGCGGGCATCTGTCTGGCTCTGACCGAAGCGGCGGCCGAGACCAAAACACCCCTTTTGGGGGTTTGTCTTGGGCATCAGACCATTGGACAGGCGTTCGGTGGCAAGGTGGTTCGGTGCCACGAAATTGTGCACGGCAAAATGGGCATCATGCACCACACCGGAAAAGGCGTCTTTGCTGGCCTTCCATCGCCCTTTGAAGCCACACGCTACCATTCGCTGGTGGTCGAGCGTGAGACGCTGCCCGACTGTCTTGAGATCACAGCCGAGCTGGAAGACGGCACGATCATGGGGCTGCAACACAAGGAACTGCCTATTCACGGTGTTCAGTTCCACCCTGAATCGATTGCTTCCGAACATGGTCACGCCCTTCTCAAGAACTTCCTGCAAGAACTGAAAGTCCCCGCATGAGCGACGCGCTGAAACCGTTGATCGGAGCAGCCGCCGATCGTCCGCTGACCCGTAAAGAGGCCGAGACCGCCTTTGGCATCCTGTTCAACGGCGAAGCCACGCCAAGCCAGATTGGCGGGCTGTTGATGGCCATGCGTACAAGGGGGGAAACGGTTGATGAATATGCCGCGGCCGCGGCTGTGATGCGCGCCAAGTGCAATGCCGTGCGGGCGCCCGAAGGGGCGATCGACATCGTTGGCACGGGCGGAGACGGGAAAGGCACCCTGAACATCTCGACCGCGACTGCATTTGTCGTCGCAGGTGCTGGCGTGACAGTCGCAAAACACGGCAACCGCAACCTAAGCTCCAAATCCGGCGCAGCGGATGCACTGGGGCAAATGGGTATCAACGTTATGGTTGGACCACAAGTTGTTGAAAGTGCTCTGAAAGATGTCGGTATCGGTTTCATGATGGCACCGATGCATCACCCGGCTATTGCGCATGTTATGCCCTCGCGGCAGGAACTGGGAACGCGCACGATTTTCAATATCCTGGGCCCGCTGACCAACCCTGCCGGTGTCAAACGGCAACTGACGGGTGCCTTTAGCCGCGAGCTGATCCGCCCCATGGCTGAAACACTAGGCTTGCTGGGGTCAGACCGCGCGTGGCTGGTACACGGATCGGACGGGACAGACGAGTTGACGATCACCGGTATCAGCTGGGTCGCCGCTTTGGAAGATGACGTGATCAAAGAGGTCGAGCTGCACCCCGAGGATGCTGGCCTGCCTGTGCACCCTTTCGAAGACATCCTCGGCGGAACCCCTGAAGAGAACGCCATCGCATTTCGTGCGCTGCTGGACGGCGCCCCGTCCGCGTATCGTGACGCAGTGTTGCTGAACTCTGCCGCGGCATTGGTTGTCGCTGATGCGGCAGGTGATCTGCGCGAAGGTGTGGCCATGGCCGCCGAGAGCATCGACAGCGGTGAAGCCAAAAACAAAATTACGGCCTTGGCCGCCAAGACTCAGGAGGCCGCATGACCGAAACCGTTCTGGACAAGATCAAAGCCTACAAACTGGAAGAAATCGCAGCAGACAAGGCTCAGAAGTCCTTGGAAACGCTAGAAAGTGAAGCACGTGCCGCTTCGGAAACCCGCGGGTTTGCCGCAGCGCTTCAAGCTGCGTCCCGGCAAGGTTACGGCCTGATCGCTGAGGTCAAGAAAGCCAGCCCCTCCAAGGGTTTGATCCGGCCTGATTTTGATCCGCCTGCCTTGGCCAAGGCATATGAAGAAGGCGGTGCTGCGTGTTTATCCGTGCTCACCGACACGCCCAGCTTTCAAGGTGCCAAGGAATATCTGACACAAGCGCGTAACGCGACATCTCTGCCCGCTTTGCGCAAAGATTTCATGTATGACCCTTATCAGGTGGTCGAGGCACGTGCTTTGGAAGCCGACTGTATTCTGATCATCATGGCATCCGTCAGCGATGATCAGGCAGCCGAGTTGGAACAAACCGCTTTCGATTGGGAGATGGATGTTCTGATTGAAGTTCACGACCAAGCCGAGCTTGAACGCGCAGCCCAACTGAAAAGCCCATTGATTGGCATAAATAACCGCAATCTCAAGACCTTCGAGACCACTCTTGACACAACACGCCGCCTGTCCAAACTGGTGCCAGCGGACCGTACTATCGTGTGTGAAAGTGGGTTGGGCACGCCAGAAGACTTGCGGGATATTGCGCGCTATGGCGCCCGGTGTTTTTTGATCGGCGAAAGCCTGATGCGCCAAGACGATGTCGAAGCGGCCACGCGCCACATCCTGTCCAATCCGCTTATCCCCGGAGTGATGTGATGCCGCTGACCCATTTCGATGCTCAAGGTCAGGCGCACATGGTCGACGTCTCGGGCAAAGAGGTCACAGATCGCATAGCCGTAGCTGTAGGTCACGTGAAAATGGCGCCGGAAACCTATGGAATCATTTCAGAACAACGCGCAGCAAAGGGCGATGTTTTGGGCGTTGCCCGCCTGGCCGGTATCATGGGTGCAAAGAAGACGCCGGATCTGATCCCGCTCTGCCATCCTTTGCCAGTGACCAAGGTTGCCGTTGAACTGACCCTCGACCCGGATCTGCCGGGTGTTCAGATCGAAGCGACAGTCAAGACGTCAGGTCAAACCGGAGTTGAAATGGAGGCCCTGACCGCCGTTTCCACCGCAGCCTTGACTGTGTACGATATGACCAAAGCCGTCGACAAAGCGATGGAAATTGGCGGCATTCATGTAAGCCTCAAAGACGGCGGAAAATCAGGACGTTACGAGGCGAAATGATTACCGTCGAAGAAGCGCGCGCCCTGCTGTTCGATCTTGTCGGCCCTCTACCTTCGGAACAGGTTCCACTGGCCCAGTCCGCGGGACGTGTTCTGTCGCACGCGGTTGTGGCAACGCGCGACCAACCTCCTTTCGCCGCATCTTCGATGGATGGCTATGCCGTCAAAGCCGACGAAGTCGAGCTTCATGCCATGTTCAAAGTGGTGGGCGAATCCGCTGCGGGTCGTCGTTTCGACGGCTCGGTGGGCCCCGGTCAGGCCGTGCGTATATTTACCGGCGCTCCGGTTCCCGATGGCGCGGATTTCGTTGTGATTCAGGAAGATACCGACCGGCGTGGCGATCTGATCACGATCACAGACCACCCTGGCCCCAAAACGAACATCCGCCCTGCCGGTGTGGATTTTATGGCAGGCACGCCCATCACGGCACCACGTTTGATCCGCGCCGAAGACGTTGCCCTGATGGCTGCGATGAATATCGCGTGGGTCCCGGTCTCTCGAAAACCCGTCATTGCTCTGATCTCGACCGGCGACGAACTTGTCATGCCCGGCGAAGAACCGGGACCGGACCAGATTATCGCGTCTAACACGTTTGGATTGCGGGCATTACTCGAAGGGCTCGGTGCTGTGGTTCGTGTCCTTCCGATTGCACGGGACACGGTTTCATCGCTTGAGACTGCGTTTGATCTGGCGCGAGGGGCCGATCTCATCGTGACGATTGGCGGCGCGTCGGTTGGTGACTACGACCTTGTGTCTGATGTATCGCAGGGTTTGGGGATGGACCGGTCTTTCTACAAGATCCGAATGCGCCCCGGAAAACCCCTGATGGCTGGTCGCATGGGTGGCACCGCGATGGTCGGACTTCCTGGGAACCCGGTCAGCGCGATGGTCTGTGGCTATCTGTTCCTTGCCCCGATGGTGCGCCGGATGCTGGGGTTGGAATTGGTTCTGCCGCCCTTTCGGTCTGCCCACTTGACCGAACCACTGACAGAAAACGGCCCGCGCGAGCATTACATGCGCGCGGTTCTGGGCGAAACGGGTATCCGGGCCTGTGCAGATCAGGACAGCTCTCTCCTTAGCGTTCTGGCGCAGGCAAACGCCCTATTGGTCCGTCCCCCGAACGATCCCGCCCGCAAGACCGGGGAAACGGTTCAGTACCTGCCGATCTGAACTTCTCCCAAATTCATTGACACAAAACGTGAACATGCGTAGAACAAAAGAAAACGCATGAGCGACGAGGTGTGAGCAATGCTGACCAAGAAGCAATTGGATTTGTTGAAATTCATCCAAAAACGCGTGCAGGCGGACGGTGTTCCGCCCAGTTTCGATGAAATGAAGGCCGCGCTTGACCTGCGGTCGAAATCCGGCATCCACAGGCTGATCACTGCACTGGAGGAACGTGGCTTTATTCGTCGCCTCGCGCATCGTGCCCGCGCGATTGAAATTGTGAAACTTCCCGAAAGCCTTGGCGGCGAACCAACTGCCGGTTTTTCACCCCGCGTGATCGAGGGTGACAGGCCCAAGGGCCCCCGCCCGACCAATATTGAGCCAGTTGCTGTGGATGCGCTGGAATTGCCGGTGATGGGTCGGATCGCGGCGGGTGTCCCCATTGAGGCGATCAGCCACGTGTCTCATCACGTAGCGGTCCCCGGCCCCATGGTTTCCGGAAAAGGCCAGCACTATGCGCTAGAGGTTCGCGGCGACTCGATGATCGACGCGGGCATCAATGACGGGGATGTGGTCGTCATCCGCGAAACCGCGACTGCTGATAACGGTGATATCGTGGTTGCACTGGTAGAAGATCAGGAAGCGACGCTGAAACGCTTTTTCCGCCGCGGCAACGCTATTGCACTCGAAGCGGCCAACCCGGCTTATGAGACGCGCGTTCTTCCCGAAGAAATGGTCAAGGTTCAGGGTCGCCTAGTCGGTCTGATCCGGACCTATTAATCTTGCTTCAAACGACGGTCCCCGGCGGGCTTCGGGGACCAGAGCCGTTGGCCTGTCAGTTCTGCGCTGGAAGTCAGCTTTCCGTCCGACAATGACAGGCTGCCGGTTTCGCTCAGGTGATCCGGATCGAAGATGGCGCACGCGCCCGCAAGGGGCAGCGCGACCGTCGAAACAATGATCTGGTTGTGTTTGCATTCGTCGAACGCGCGCGCAGCCTTTTTGCCCGAAATATGGATGATTTCCATATCCTGATAAGGGTATCGCTGAACGGTGCTGCTATCCGGCCATCGGCCTGCTGCCGCAATCTGATCAACACCGTCACCGTCATTCTCCAGCCAGACGCTGGCGACAAACCCACTGCCTTTGCTTTTACTCAGGGCCCGACCCTGAGAGGTCATCACGCCGACCAACCCCCCGTTTTCTGCAATCAGAACATCTGGCCTGTGGCCCGAATTCCAAAGCAAAAATGAAAGAATGACGGGCCCGACCCCGTACCAACGCGCGCGCCCTTGCCACAAGGCCAGCCACAAAGCCCCAACAGCAACAAGTGGCAATACATACCAGGGCGGACTGACTACAAAACCCTGAGCACCGCCGAGATGCGACACCCAGTTTGACACCCACAGGATCCAACGCAGAGCCCAGCCCATTACGGTCAGCGGGACAGCCTCCAACCCAAAAGGGGCCGCCAGTGCGGCGGCAACTGCCGCAGGTACAACAACAAGGCCCATCACGGGCACTGACAGCAGATTCGCCAGCAATCCATAGTGAGACATCGTATTGAAATGCGCAGCGCCAATTGGGGCCGTGGCAAGCCCAGCTATCGCCGAGGACATTACCACGCCAGCAATCGGCTTTAACCAATTCGGGCCCGGTAACGGACCCACCTTTTGCAATGCGCCGAAGACGGCGACCAAGGCTGTCGTTGCTGCAAAGGACATCTGAAACCCCGGGCTCAGCAGCGACTCGGGCCAAAGAACCAGAACGATCAGCGCAGCAACAGAAACCGCACGCAACGAGATCGCACGCCTGTCGATCAACACGGCCCCCAGCATGACACTGACCATGACATAGGCGCGTTCGGTTGCAATATTCCCGCCGGATAGCAGTAAATAAAGCGTTGCCGCGATCAGCGCGAACACAGCCGCAACTTTTCGAACAGGTAGCCTCAATGCCACGTAGGGGATCAGTGACAAACCAATGCGACAGGCCACAAAAACAAAACCCGTCAGTAACCCCATGTGAAGCCCGGAAATGGCAAGCAAATGCGCCAGGTTCGACGCGCGCAGGGACAAGAGAGTCTCTTGCCCCATACCACTGCGATCACCTGTGGTGACGGCAGCAGCAAACCCACCGATTTCTCCGGGCAGGATTTGTTTCACTCGCCGCGATATCGCCATTCGGATTGCGGTAATCCGAACACCGCCAATACCGTCTTTGGCTGGCGCAATCGTCAAAACAGGAACGCGGGTATACCCGACTGCACCCAGCCCCTGAAACCAGGCATGGCGACGAAAATCGAACCCGCCAGGTTCAACCGGGCCCTGCGGCGGCGAAAGATGCGCTGTGGTCATGATCCGTTGGCCAGGCGCAAAAGGGTCTGTCGTGCCATGAACAGAAAGACGGATGCGTCGCGGCCTGCGCTCATTCGGTACGTCCCCTACGCGCACCTGATCGAGCGTCAACCGCAACGCATCCGAGGCAGACCGATCCATGGCGACGACCCTCCCCTCGACAGGGCCATAGTACCGCCAGGACAGAACCGGTTCTGCCACCATATGGGCGCGAGTACCTGCCAGTATAACACCGACCGCAATCAGCGCCCCCCCGGTCGCTAACGTTCCCACCCCCGGTGGCAGCCGGCGGCTTAAGGCAAAAAGAGCCAGGAACAAGCAAAACAGACCTGCGTATACCGGCCAGCCGGGCTCGCTCCGGGCACCGAAATAGAGACCGATCCCCGTTGCCAGCATGACTGGCGTCCACGGAAACAGGTACCCTGTCTGGTGCAGCAGCGCGGCCTCGACCCGTGCAAGAACACGCATGGTTGCCCCCGTCCTTCGGGCTCGTTAGACAGGCGTCAAACTATGCCAGATACGGTTACCAAAAGGTTAATCCTCAACATGTCCGAACAGGTCGTCACACGTTTTGCCCCCTCGCCCACAGGTTTTCTGCACATCGGTGGCGCGCGCACCGCATTGTTCAACTGGCTTTACGCCCGCGGACGTGGTGGAAAGTTCCTGCTGCGGATCGAAGACACCGACCGGGAACGCTCGACCCCCGAGGCGACCGCCGCGATCCTTCAGGGCATGGAATGGCTGGGACTGGACCATGATGGCGACGTAATCAGCCAGTTCGAAGGAGCTGCCCGGCATGCTGAAGTCGCGCACCTGCTTCTGGCCGAGGGAAAGGCATATAAATGCTTCTCGACGCAGGACGAAATTGCCGCCTTTCGTGAACAGGCACGGGCGGAGGGCAAGTCGACCCTGTTCCGCAGCCCCTGGCGTGACGCTGATCCTTCAGCACATCCCGACCTGCCATTTGTCGTTCGCATCAAGGCTCCGCAGGACGGCACAACAGTGATCCGCGATCAGGTTCAGGGCAACGTGACCATTCGCAACGACCAACTGGATGACATGGTTTTGCTGCGTTCCGACGGGACACCGGTCTACATGCTGGCGGTGGTGGTCGACGATCATGATATGGGTGTTACCCATGTCATTCGCGGCGACGATCACCTCAATAACGCGGCGCGCCAGATGATGATTTACGAGGCGATGGGCTGGGATGTTCCGGTCTGGGCCCATATTCCGCTGATCCACGGGCCAGACGGTAAGAAACTGTCCAAACGCCATGGCGCGCTTGGCGCGCAGGAATATCAGGCCATGGGCTATCCCGCCGCTGGAATGCGCAACTATCTGGCCCGCCTTGGGTGGAGTCATGGTGACGATGAATTCTTTACGGATGCACAGGCAAAGGACTGGTTTGATCTGAACGGCATCGGCAAAAGCCCTGCCCGGTTTGATCTGAAAAAACTGGAAAACCTGTGTGGTCAACACATCGCCATCTCTGATGATGCTGCACTGCGGCGTGAAATCGAAGCGTACTTGGCCGCAGCCGCTTTACCGCCCCTGACAGATTCACAATCCAGTGATTTGGAACGTGCGATGTATTGCCTCAAGGACCGGGCGCGGACTTTTCCTGAACTCCTTGAAAAGGCTCATTTTGTTCTGACAGAACGCCCGATTGTTCCCGACGAGAAAGCGGCAAAGGCGCTGGCATCTGTATCCGACGGTATACTGGAAGAATTGACGCCGCAGTTGCAAAATGCTAGCTGGTCTCGGAACGAACTGGAGGAGACCCTGAATTCCTTTGCCGAGACAAAGGAGCTCACGTTCGGCAAGCTGGCTGGCCCGCTCAGAGCCGCCTTGGCTGGTCGGGCCGTCACGCCTTCGGTTTTTGACATGATGCTTGTGCTGGGACGGGATGAAACCCTGGCGCGGCTTTCAGAAGCAGCGAAGTAACCCGAATTTCATAAACGGGTAACGCTGCTCCGCTAACACCCGGACTGCGCCAAAGCGCGCAGTCGTTGCCCGCACTGCCCGAGGTTTCTTTGGCGTGCGCATGAATGAAGAAGGGATAACCATGACTGACAGCAACAAAACAGCCACTCTGACCGTTCACGGCAAAGAGTATGAGTTGCCGGTTCATTCCCCGACCGCCGGTCCGGATGTCATTGATATTCGAAAGCTTTACGGTCAGGCAGGTGTATTCACCTATGACCCCGGTTTCACTTCGACAGCAAGCTGCGACAGCACCATAACCTTTATCGATGGTGAAAAAGGCGAGTTGCTGCACCGCGGCTATCCAATCGACCAACTGGCCGAAAAATCGCACTTTCTTGAGGTCTGCTACCTGCTGCTCTACGGAGAGCTGCCGGTCGCAAAAGATCTGGAGAAATTCGAAACCACAATCACACGCCACACCATGCTGCATGAGCAGATGCAGTATTTCTACCGTGGTTTCCGCCGCGACGCGCACCCGATGGCCATCATGGTCGGTGTTGTCGGCGCAATGTCGGCCTTCTATCACGATTCGACCGATATCGCGGACCCGCACCAGCGCGAGGTCGCCTCGCATCGCCTGATCGCCAAAATGCCGACAATCGCAGCATGGGCTTTCAAATACCACACAGGGCAGCCTTTCGTGTATCCGCGCAACGATTTGGATTATGCGTCGAACTTCCTGCGCATGTGTTTCAGCGTTCCCGCCGAAGAATATGAGGTCAACCCGATCCTCAGCCGCGCGATGGACCGTATCTTCACGCTTCACGCGGACCACGAGCAGAATGCGTCAACGTCTACCGTGCGTTTGGCATCGTCATCGGGCGCAAATCCGTTTGCATGCATCGCCGCCGGCATTGCTTGCTTGTGGGGACCGTCCCATGGTGGCGCCAACCAGGCATGTCTGGAGATGTTGGAAGAGATCGGTACCGTTGATCGCATTCCCGAATTCATCGCCCGCGCCAAAGACAAGAACGACCCGTTCCGCCTGATGGGCTTTGGCCACCGCGTGTACAAAAACTTTGACCCACGGGCCAAGGTGATGAAGCAGTCGGCCGACGAGGTTCTGGATCTTCTGGGCATTGAAGACAACCCGAAACTGCAGGTCGCTAAAGAGCTGGAACGCGAAGCGCTGGAAGACCCGTATTTCGCCGACAAAAAGCTGTTCCCGAACGTTGACTTCTATTCGGGTATCATCCTCGAGGCGATGGGTTTCCCGACCTCAATGTTCACACCAATCTTCGCACTTTCACGGACCGTTGGCTGGGTTAGCCAGTGGAAAGAGATGATTGAAGATCCACAGAACAAAATCGGCCGTCCGCGTCAGCTGTATCTGGGTGAGACACTGCGCGACTACGTGGACATCGAAAACCGCTGAGCCATTAGGGTTCGCAATCAATCCAGAAGGCCCCGGTTAAACCGGGGTCTTTTGCTTTCGTTACTGAAGCAGCGGACGGTTCGGCATTTGGTTTCAGAACAAGCTCATTTGATCCCCGGGTTGCGGCGGAACTGCAAACAGGCCGCATCTTAACGGAGCGGATTTGATCGAAAGCCCCAGTCTTTTGCAGGTTTTAGCAAACCTCAGGGCGATGAGCTCGGCGTATTCCCCCTCACCCCGCATCCTGTGCCCCCAGCGCGGATCATAGTCGCGCCCGCCATGCATTTCACGCAGCTTGGACATGACCTTTTCTGCACGGGCGGGTTCGTGCTCTGCCAGCCAGTCCTGCCAAAGATGAGAGACTTCGCGGGGCAATCGCAACATGATCCAGCTTGCCGCATCTGCGCCCGCCTCTTTTCCAGCACCCAACAGGTTCTCCAACTCATGATCTGTCAGCCCGGGCACAATAGGCGAAGTCATTACGCGAACCGGAACGCCCGCATCGGTCAACGCTTTGATCGTCTGCAACCGACGCGCCGGAGACGGTGCGCGAGGCTCCATCCGCCGGGACAGACCTGCATCCAGCGTGGTGAGCGATATACCAACCCGCGCCAATCCCCGGCTAGCCATGTCAGCCAGAATATCCAGATCACGCTCGATCAATGTTCCTTTGGACACGATTGCGACCGGGTGGTTGAATTCTTGCAAGACCTCAAGGCACGACCTTGTAATCAGGCGGTTTTTTTCGACGGGCTGGTAAGGGTCAGTGTTTGTCCCGATCGCGAGCGTGGCGACCTTGTAGGACTTTGCCGACAGTTCCTGGCGCAGAACAATGCTCATGTTGGGGCGCGCAACAAGGCGGGTTTCGAAATCCAGTCCTGCGGACAAGCCCAGATAGGCGTGGCTTGGTCTGGCGAAACAATAGACACAGCCATGCTCACACCCCCGATATGGGTTGATCGAACGATCAAAAGGCAAATCAGGTGAACGGTTAAAGGTGATGGCACTGCGCGCCACCTCATCCCGCGTCTCGGTTCGCAAGGGCGGCAAGTCTTCATCGATGTCCCACCCGTCATCAACAGCCTGCGTTGCAAACCGTTCAAACCGCCCGGTCGAATTGGACGTCACCCCCCTTGATTTGATGATATGCCCGATGCTCACGGCACATATGTTCCCATTTTGTTCTTATCGCACGATAAGCCTGAAACGAATCCTGTGCAAGCCAGCACCGCGAAGAAACCGGGAAGCATTGATGAAAAATAAACAGGATAATATTGCAGACTTTTCAATCGAGCCGGTGCCATTTTTGGCATATAGGTCGGTCCCGAAACGACCAACGTCGCAATCGTCACAGTCAGAATGCGACGTTTTGGCCAAAACGGAAAAAATGCCACCACGGGCCGATGGCCCGCCCAGCACAGGGAATACCCCATGTCCGACGAAGAAGATATCGTCCTGTCCGAACTGAATGATGACGAACTGGTCGATCAGATGTTCGACGATCTCTATGACGGATTGAAAGAAGAGATCGAAGAAGGCACCAATATCCTGCTGGAACGCGGATGGACGCCGTATGACATCCTGACCAAAGCTCTGGTTGGCGGCATGACCATTGTGGGCCATGACTTCCGCGACGGCATTCTGTTCGTTCCCGAGGTTCTGCTGGCAGCCAACGCGATGAAAGGCGGCATGTCGATCCTCAAGCCGCTGCTGGCCGAAACCGGTGCTCCGCGTGTTGGCAAGATGGTCATCGGCACCGTGAAGGGTGACATCCACGATATCGGCAAGAACCTTGTGTCGATGATGATGGAAGGTGCAGGATTCGAAGTTGTCGATCTGGGAATCAACAACCCGGTCGAGAATTACCTGGAAGCACTGGAGACGGAACAGCCCGACATTCTGGGCATGTCCGCCCTGCTGACCACCACGATGCCCTACATGAAAGTCGTTATCGACACCCTGGTCGAACAGGGCGTGCGCGACGATTACATTGTTCTGGTCGGTGGCGCGCCGCTGAACGAAGAGTTCGGCAAAGCCATCGGTGCAGACGCCTACTGCCGTGACGCTGCGGTTGCAGTGGAAACCGCCAAGGATTTCGTGGGCCGCAAGCACAACCAACTGGCTGGCTAAGACCTTTAAGGTTTTTCTTAAAAGACCGCCCATTTCGGGCGGTCTTTTTCGTTTTAGCGCTCCGCCCCTTCATGAGGTGTATCGTTTATCCGTTTGTAAACGAAAGTGCGGTTAAAAAACCGAAACGTCCAAGTTTCGGGGGTTCCGTGCCGCAGTCTTTCACAGCCATTTCGTTGGGCAAACTTGCCGATATCGATATCGCCGAGGGCAACAATGTCGCCGAAAACGCCTCTGCCCTGGTTGGGCAAACCTTCGGTCACGCGGACGCGCCGTTGGCGCATAACAGCGTGACGTGGAACGTGGTTGGAAACTCCGGCTCTGCCTATGACATGAACAACATATCTGCCAATGATCGGTTTTCGATCGACGGCGGCGCGCCGCAAACCTTTGATGGCACATCAGTGTACCACGCCACCGTCACTTATTTTGACGGCACAAGTGCAAACATTACTGCCGTTGTCGCGCAGGATGTGGATGGCAACACATATTTGGTGCCTGAGTTCTCGGCCAATGCAGATCAAGCCGCTCTGGAAGCGGGGCCTATACATTCGATCACCTTCAACAGCCTTGCTGGCAATCGATATTCAGGCATGGTGTCCAGCCGTGAAGACTGGGACCTGGTCCCCTGCTTTACCTCTGGCACGCTGATCAGAACCCGCAAAGGGGAACGCCCAGTGGAAACGCTGCGCCCCGGCGACTGGGTGGAAACCCTTGATCACGGGTTTCAAACGGTGCGCTGGGTCGGGCAGCGGCGGGTTCAGGCGGTTGGCGTGTTCGCGCCGGTCCTGTTCAAGGCAGGCGCGCTTGGGAACACCCGCGATCTGCTGGTGTCGCAGCAACACAGGATGCTGATCCAGAGCTGGCGCCTGGAACTGCATACCGGCCAAAACGAAGCACTGGCCCCCGCCAAACACCTGATCAACGGACATGACATCATCCTCAAACCCGGCGGGGTCGTAACCTACATTCACATTCTGTTTGATCAGCATGAGCTGCTCTGGTCGGAAGGCTGCCTGAGCGAGAGCTTTCATCCCGGTGCCCAAAGCTGGAACGCCCTTGAACAGTCAGCCCGACAAGAGATCCTGTCCTTGTTCCCCGAGATATCAAAGCAAGGTACTGTCGCCTACGGCCCGCCCGCTCGGCCTCTGTTATCGGCATTCGAAACACGAACGTCGGCAGCCTGACACGAGATGTCGGAAGAAGGCTTGCCTGCAAGCTGTTTTCATTCTCTTGTGCTATGAGCCCATAAGGATGCCGATCCATGCCAAGCGATACGTTACCAGATGATGCAAGCCTGACGACCAAAGGCTATGACGGCGTGGAAAACGCAAGCATCCTGCTGATCGCCTGCGGGGCGCTTGCGCGCGAAATTCTGGATATCAAAACGCGCAACGGCTGGGATCACATGGCGCTGACCTGCCTGCCTGCAATCCTGCATGTTCATCCGGAACGGATCACCCAAGCAGTTGAAGACAGCGTGGCCAAACACCGCGACAGGTTCGAAAAAATCTATGTGGTTTACGCCGATTGCGGAACCGGAGGTCTGCTGCAATCCGCTTGTGAAAAACTGGGCGTCGAGATGGTAAAAGGCCCTCATTGCTATTCGTTCTTCGAAGGCAATCAGGCCTTTCAGGAACGCGGCGAGGACGAAACAACTGCCTTCTACCTGACTGATTTTCTGGCCCGCCAGTTCGACGCATTTGTCTGGAAACCACTGGGTCTGGATCGCCACCCGGAACTGCGGGACATGTATTTCGGCAATTACACCAAACTGATTTATCAGGCCCAGATCGACGATCCGAAACTGACCGAACGCGCACGGGAATGCGCGGACCGCATGGGATTGGCGTTCGAACGGCGTTTCACCGGCTACGGCGATCTGGAAACCACTTTGTCAGACTGGGCAAACCGCCCTGAGTGACCTCAGGCGTTTTCCTGTGCGACCTGGCGGATGCGTTCAATCATGGCCCGCAGACCATTGGACCGCTGCGCTGACAGATGATCGTTCAAGCCCAATCGGGCCAGTTCCGCTGCCGCATCGACCTGCGGCACCTCGGACACCGGCAGACCGTTGTATAGGGACCGAAGCACGGCGATCAGCCCGCGAACGATCAGCGCGTCACTGTCACCATCAAACTTGAACACACCTGCTTCGATCATCGGGTGCAGCCAGACCTGACTGGCGCAGCCGTGAACCTTTGTCGCCGGAACCTTCAACGCGTCATCCAAAGGCTCCATCGCCTTGCCCTGTTCGATGACATGGCGATACCGGTCTTCCCAGTCTTCGAGAAACTCGAAATCCTCGACAATGTCTTCAAAGGCAGGCGTGGCCATGGCGCAGTGATCCTTTCGTTGAAATCACAATGTGACCTATGCCGACGACCACCTGCTGTCCAGCCCCAGCTGTGGCTTTTCAACGCGAAGAATATACGCTAACCCATTGTCTGAATTCGTGTGAAAAGCAGTGGGTCTATGCAAAAGTCTCTGTTCGTTCTTATCATCGCCATGCTGACCCTGACTGCCTGCGGCAGCTGGCGCGACTCGCGGGTGAATCCGTCAAACTGGTTTGGCTCCAGCAAGTCTGTGAAGTCTGAAACACCGCCGGACCCAAATGCCGCCGATGCGTTGGTTCCCAAGGCAAGAGAGGGAAGCGGCCTGTTTTCGCGCCCAGATGCCGAAGACACCAGTGTTCCAATCGCCAAAATCGATGAGCTGCGGATCGAGCCAATACCGTCAGGCGCGATCATTTATTCCTCTGGCACCGCGCTTCGGCAGGGTGCCTATAACGCACGCTTGGTTTCGGTTAATTCAGAAGAAAACAAAGAAAAGGGAATTCTGGAATTTGTATTCCGCGTGAACTACCCCAACTCAGAGACCCCGCAAGGATCTGAACGAACAAGAATGGTGTCGGATGCCATAAATGTTTCGACTCAGGATCTTGAAGGCATTCGCCTGATCCGTGTCGTCGGGCAACAGAACACCTTGGAATCGCGGCGGCGGTAATCGCCGTTAAAGTGAGACGACCTTGACCGCCTGCCCTTTGGCCGCCAGCGCGATTTTCCCCTCGCACAGTTTCAGCGCGTCTTCACCAAAGACTTCGTAACGCCAACCTGACATCGCGGGCAATTCTCGCTCGCCCGCGGCAATCTGGTCCAACTCGGAACTTGTTGCGATCAGCTTGGCCGCAACGCCCGAACTTTCGGTTTTGGATTTCAACAGAACCCGAAGCAAGTCGGCCAAAGCCGGGTTGACCTTCAGGTTGTCACGGGAATTGTCGATCTTCGGCAGGTTTTCCTGCGGACAATTTGTGCCCTTCGTCACCGCAGCAAGAATACCTTCGGCAATCGGACCTTTGCGTGCCTCGCGCAACAAAAGGCGCGATCCACCGAGATCGGCGATTGTCTTGGGCTTGGTCGACGCCAGTTCGATCAAGGCGTCATCCTTGAAGACCCGGTTGCGCGGTACGTTATTTTCCTGCGCATACCTTTCGCGGAACTGCGCCAGCTCGCGCACAACAGCCAGGAACTTGGCCGAATTCGTTCGCGTTTTGACCCGCTTCCACGCCTCTTCGGGGCGAATGTCATACGTGGCAGGCTGCGTCAGCGTACGCAGCTCTTCAGCCACCCAGTGGCTGCGCATCGTCTTTTTGAGTTCCGCAGCAAGATATTCGTAGATCTTGCGAAGATGCGTCACATCCGCCAATGCATATGTTTTCTGCGCCTCCGTCAAGGGACGACGGGACCAATCGGTGAACCGCGACGTCTTGTCGACGCCCTGCTTGCAGATTTTCCGCACCAGCGTCTCATAGCCGACTTGCTCGCCAAACCCGCAGACCATTGCGGCGACCTGTGTGTCGAACAACGGGTTGGGAAAAACACCGGCCTCGACCCAGAATATCTCAAGATCCTGACGCGCGGCGTGAAACACCTTGACCACGTTCTCGTTTCGGAAAAGCTCATACAGCGGTTCGAGAGACAGGCCATCAACCAGCGGATCAACCAGAACCGCGCTGTCTTCATCATCAGAGGGAAGCGCCAGTTGCACGAGGCACAGTTTCGAATAATAGGTCCGCTCGCGCAGAAACTCGGTATCGACTGTGATGTATGGATAGCTTGCGGCCGCCTTGCAGAAATCAGCCAGTTCTTGCGTCGTCGTCAGAGTTTTCATGCGCCGTACTAGTTTTGCTCTTGCTCTTGCTCTTGTGAGTGCCCGTAATTTCCCTCGCCCCCAAGCGATACCGACGACCATAGGACGATTTTCAGGCGAGTGTAAATCACCCTCGGAACCTCACTGCATGAGAACGGGTGACCTGTTGCCTTCGGCAATGCGGCGCAGCACCGCTGGATAAAGTTCATGTTCCCGGATCAGAACTTTTGAAGCCAGAGTTTCCGGGGTATCCGCTGGTTCGATATCCACCCGTGCCTGACCCAGAATTGGGCCATCATCCAGAGCCGCCGTCACCTCATGGACCGAGCAGCCATGCTCCGTATCGCCCGCTTCAATTGCGCGGGCGTGGGTATGTAACCCCTTGTATTTGGGCAGCAATGAGGGGTGGATGTTCAGCATTCGCCCCTGAAAGCGCGTTACGAAATCCGCGGTCAGGACCCGCATGAACCCGGCCAGACAGACAATATCCGGCCGCGCGTCTTCCAAAGGCTTTAGCAACTCAGCCTCAAAGGCTGCGCGATTGCCCTTGAATGGCCGGTGATCGACCACTGCGGTCGGAATGCCACGGTCCGCAGCTTTTTTCAGCCCCCCCGCCTGCGCATCGTTGGACAGGACCAAACAGGGCCGCGCCGGATGATCACCGGTCATGCTGTCGACAAGCGACACCATGTTGGACCCGCCCCCAGAAATCAGGATCGCGACGCGCTTGTGGTTCACAGCAGTTTGCCCGAATAGGCAACTCCGGGCGTTTCGGTGACCGTACCGATCCGCGACACCGTCTCGCCAGCCTCGGCCAGCAAGGTCGAAAGCTGATCGGCCTTATCTGGATCGCACACCATGATCAGACCGATGCCACAGTTGAAGGTCTTGAGCATCTCAGCTTCCGCGATACCGCCAATCTGCGCCATCCAGCTGAAAACAGACGGCAATTGCCAGCTGTCCAGATCAATCTGGGCCCCCAACCCTTCCGGCAGTACGCGCGGCAGGTTCTCGGTCAGACCGCCACCGGTGATATGGGCCAGTGCATGAACTCCACCTTCGCGGATCGCGGACAGGGCCGGTTTGACATAAAGGCGCGTTGGCGTAAGCAGCGCCTCGCCCAGCGAACCTTCACCAAAGGGGCACGGTGCATCCCAGCCCAGACCAGACAGTTCGACGAGTTTACGTACCAGTGAATACCCGTTGGAATGCACTCCGTTCGAGGCCAGACCAAGCAGCACGTCCCCCGCCTGCACTCCGGAAGGCAGGTCAGCGCCGCGTTCCATTGCCCCGACCGAAAAGCCGGCCAGATCGAAATCGCCATCAGGGTACATGCCTGGCATCTCGGCAGTTTCGCCACCAATCAGAGCGCAGCCGGATTGTGCACACCCTTCGGCAATTCCTTCAATGATCCGTGCGGCTGTATCCGTGTCCAGCTTGCCTGTCGCGAAATAGTCGAGAAAAAACAGGGGCTCGGCCCCCTGACAGATCAGGTCATTGACACACATGGCCACCAGATCGATGCCAACCCCGTCCACGACGCCGGTATCGATCGCAATTCGCAGTTTTGTACCAACCCCGTCCGTGGCACCAACCAGAATGGGATCCTGATACCCGGCAGCCTTCAGATCGAACAGTGCGCCGAAACCGCCCAGACCGCTCATCACGCCGGGGCGGTTGGTTCGCTTTGCTGCGGGCTTGATCCGGTCAACCAGAGCATTGCCCGCGTCAATATCCACGCCTGCATCGGCATAGGTGATTCCGTTCTTGCCCGCTGTCATGGCCAGTTCCTTTTGAATGCTTTGCGGGCGGGTTATTCGATTGTGGCGTTTGTTGCAACGGTCAGGCTTGACGCGGCTGTTCACCGTGATACGCAATGCGCCTAGGCGGGCCTGTAGCTCAATTGGTTAGAGCAGAGCGCTCATAACGCTTTGGTTGGGGGTTCGAGTCCCTCCGGGCCTACCAAATCACCGCCACGTGCCTTGAACACCCCGCACATCCCACTGTTTTTGTTTGCGTTTTTGAAAATAAGCATTCATCCTGACCTGTGCAACCAGTCCATATGCGGTTCGAATTCAAAGGCATTGGTTCAGTTCGCAGATTTCCAGTTTCGATTTAATCGCCGTGGGATGACAGGTCCTGCGGAATAACTCTGAAATCTTTTCGCGAGAATTGAAGCCCCTCGGCTCAGAATATCGTCATGTTGGCGCGGCTTTGAACCGTTGAAGGTGTCAGTTTACCGGCCGATTATGATATCGGCGCACAAACCACCCAAGCGTTCACTTTTGGCCAGTCGCAGAGTGCCACCATGGGCGCGCGCAACGTCCGCCACGATCGCCAACCCCAAACCCACGCCACTACCCTGATTCTGATTGCGCGCTGGGTCGAGCCGCGTAAAGGGTTTGACCGCCTCTGTGCGCTGCTCTGCGGGAATTCCAGGGCCATCATCTTCAACACGGATGCGCAATGACTTGGTGTTCAGTGACAGGCTGACCTCGGCCCGGCTGCCGTAGCGCACGGCATTGCCGATGAGGTTTTCAACGGCCCGACGAACAGCCATGGGGCGCAGCATTGCCGTTCCCTGCCCCTCGACAGCGACCAGTTCGGCTTGATGCCCGGCTCGTGTCGCGTCATCTACAATCTGTCGAACAAACTCAGCCGGATTGATTTCCTCGGGCGATCCTTCGGACGCCCCGCGTGAGAACTCGAGGAATGCATCAACCAAGGACTGCATTTCCGCAACGTCCTGTAGCAAAGGTCGTGCCTCATCCTCGGGTAACATTGCCAGTCCAAGTTTCAGGCGCGTCAGAGGCGTGCGCAGGTCATGACTGACGCCGGACAACATCAGCGTCCGTTGTTCGATCTGACGTTCGATCCGTGACCGCATATCCAAAAACGCATTCCCCGCCGCGCGTACTTCGATGGCACCGCCCGGCGAGTATGGTACGCTCCGCCCTCGTCCAAACGCCTGCGCCGCATTGGCCAGCCGTGTGATGGGGCGCAACTGGTTTCGCATGTACAGAAATGAAATCGAGGTCATTATGATCGCGAAAAACAGCATCGTCACGATCAACTGATGCGGCGCCGCTGGCGACAATCTGCGCCGGTCAAAGGTCAGTTCCAGCACCCCCAGATGTGTATCCAGGTACAGACGCGCTTCGCGGCTGCTTGGCAACGCTACAGCACTCAGCTCTGGCAACCTTGCACGAAGTTCGGCCTCGACCTGCGGTGCTATGAAGTCGTACCACCGTGGACGGTCAATTTTGGGAGTTTCGTTGGCGGGCAGAAATCTGGCCTGCATTTCCAGCGCCAGAAGATCCGGGCGCACTTCGGCCAATGCCTGGTGCTGCGTCTCGGCCCCATCCATCATGGTGGTGATCAGCATCACTTCCCTTGAGGCTGCGCGAGTCATCTGGTCAGTGACATCTTCCAGATGCTTTTGAAGAAAAGCAACTCCAACGACCAGAAGCAGCACGATCACAGGAAGAACCAGAATCAATGCTGCCCGGGCGTAAAGGCTGCGTGGCATATAGGGTTTGAGCCAGTGCGTGGACATGCGCTAAACCTAGCGGGCTGCCCGTACAAGAGGAAGAGCACAGAATGCAGGCACCTGACGAATTCAATCCGCCTTCGGGTGTTGCGACAGAATTGCAACCGGGTCTTCGGCGCATTCTGGCCCCCAACCCGTCTCCGATGACCTATCGCGGCACCAACACCTATCTGCTGGGCGATCGTGACATTGCCGTCATTGATCCCGGCCCCGCAAGCGAAGAGCATTTGAACGCGATCCTGAATGAACTGCGACCTGGCCAGAGAATCAGCCACATAGTCGTCACGCACACACATCTGGATCACTCACCCTTGGCAGCACCCCTTGCCGCGCGAACGGGAGCTGCGATCTATGCGTTTGGTGGTCCCGAATCCGGTCGCAGCGCTGTTATGGCGACCCTTGCAGCGCGTGGATTGGCCGGAGGTGGCGAAGGCATCGACACCGCGTTTCGTCCGGATATCGAGGTTGCGGATGGTGAGGTCATCTTTGGCGATGACTGGCAGCTTGAGGTTATTCACACTCCGGGGCATCTGGGAAACCACATTGCCCTGGCATGGCAGGATACCTGTTTCACCGCCGACCATGTGATGGGATGGGCCAGTTCGCTGGTGTCACCACCGGACGGAGACCTGACCGATTTCATGACAGCCTGCCACCGCCTGCGCGCGCGCGACTGGTCGGTTTTTCACGCGGGCCACGGTGCGCCAATTTCAGACCCTGCCGCGCGATTGGACTGGCTGATCCGACACAGGCAAAACCGCGAAGCTCAGATTCTGACTGCCTTGGAGGATGCAGACGGAACGGCGCGGCAATTGGCCAAGCGTATCTACACCGACACACCCGCAACCCTGCTGCCAGCCGCGGAGCGGAACGTTTTTGCCCACCTCGTTGATCTGACTGGAAAAAAACAGGTGTCACCACACGGCGAACTATCTGCCACCGCAATTTTTCGCAGAGATCCTTGACGCCCGAAAAAAAATTTAAGTTCGCGTGCTTAACCTCTGGACGCCGGGAATCCGGATTGCTATACGCCCCTCAGTTCCGGCGTAGCTCAGCGGTAGAGCAGTTGACTGTTAATCAATTGGTCGTAGGTTCGATCCCTACCGCCGGAGCCAAAACTTCCCAATATTCAACCTTTTGTCAGGGTCAGAAACCACATCGGTATTCTGGGGCTTTTTCGTTGAAAAAATAATATCCGCCCTCTGGACGCCGGATACTCCGGTTGCTATACGGCGCGGACCGTTCCGGCGTAGCTCAGCGGTAGAGCAGTTGACTGTTAATCAATTGGTCGTAGGTTCGATCCCTACCGCCGGAGCCAATTTACCCCGCTAGATCACATCTCACCCCGCAAGGGCATCCTTGAAATCTGCACGCAGGTTGCGTTTCAGCACCTTTCCGGTTGCGTTCAGCGGCAGCGCGTCAACAAAAACAACCTTGTCCGGAATCTGCCATTTGGCAATTTTCCCTTCGAAAAAGGCCAGAAGTTCCTTTTCGCTTGGATTCTCGCCATCAGCCCTTACTGCAACTAGCAAGGGGCGTTCGTCCCATTTCGGATGCGGAACACCGACCACGGCGGCAGTTGCCAGTTTCGGATGCGCAACAGCGATGTTTTCAAGTTCGACCGAGCTGATCCACTCCCCTCCGGACTTGATGATGTCCTTGGATCGGTCACGAATGGTCATGTAACCATCGGTGTCCAGCGTTGCGACATCGCCTGTGGCGAACCAACCGTCTTGCAACAGCTCCTGATCCTGCATCAGGAAATAGCTGTCCAGTACCCAATGCCCCCGCACCATCAGATCGCCCTGCGTTTCACCGTCATGTGGCAGATCTTTGCCGTCATCATCCACGATTTTCAGTTCAACCCCAAACGGTGGCCGACCCTGACTCAGACGGATAAGGTGTTGTTCTTCAAGCGGCAGCACCAGATGTTTGGCCAATGGGTAGTTGGCCGTACCAAGCGGGCTCATCTCGCTCATTCCCCACGCATGTACCGTATCGACGTCATATTTATTCCGGAAAGTCTCCATCATCGAAGGTGGGCAAGCGGCACCTCCAATCACGGTCCGTTCGAGGCTTTTCAAACTCGTCCCGCATTTGGCTGCATGCGCCAACAGTCCCTGCCAGATTGTAGGCACCCCCATGGCCAGCGTCACGCCATAGGTGTCGATCAGATTGACCAGCGCCTCGCCATGCAAATCCGGGCCGGGTAAAACCAGTCGCGATCCGGACATGGCGCAGGCATAAGGCGAGCCCCATGCATTAACGTGGAACATAGGAACGACGGGCATCACGACATCCATCGCCGAAAAGCCGATCACGTCGCGCGTATTCGACGCGAAACTGTGCAGGACCGTCGATCTGTGGGAATAAAGAACCCCCTTGGGATGGCCGGTTGTACCCGACGTGTAACACAGCCCTGACGCGGTGTTTTCATCCAGTTCAGGCCAATCAAAGGCCGCGTCACCGGTTTCGATCAGCTCATCATAAAATTTCAGGTCGGGTATCTTTGCTGCAGCGTCATCGTTGCGGGGGCCCATCAGAACAAAATGGCGAACATCCGTCAGCGCACCGTGCAAGGCAGCAACCAGCGGGACGAAGGTTGCATCAAAGAACAACACCCGATCCTGAGCATGGTTGATAATGTAAGTCAGTTGTTCAGGAAAAAGCCTCGGATTGACCGTGTGACAGACATATCCCGCACCCGAGGTGGCATAATAGATCTCCAGATGCCGACGATTGTTCCAGGCCAGCGTCCCGACCCTGTCCTGCGGCTCCAGACCCAGCTGCGTCAGGGCCGACGCCAAACGCCGGGCGTTCACAGCTATCTCGGACCAATTGGTTTCGGTCACCGTTCCATCCGTTTCGACCGAGATGATCTCGGTCTGACCGTGGTAACGCTGTGCGTGATCAATCAGCGACGAAATCAGCAAAGGCTGCGTCATCATCTGTCCCAGCATGGACATCCTCCCGTCATGGGCGGGGCCTTGCCTGGCCCCTGCCTGTTCTGTCTGGCACTGACAAGCAGGGGTGTCTCCCGTACCGTCAGTCCAGCCGTTTCCTAAGACGGAACCCTGCCAATCATTTAATTGTCTGACAATAAAAGAATGCAGCCCACACCGATAGCGGACTACATTTCCACCGCTTAATCCCGGTGTTTCAGCGCGTAGGCGACCAATGCTGCGGTCGACCCATCCTTGCCCTCGGCGCTTTCTTCACCGTCCACGATGGGACCAAGCGAGTTGGCCAGTTCCTTGCCCAGCTCAACCCCCCATTGGTCGAATGAGTTGATGCCCAGCAACACGCCTTCGACAAACACCCGGTGTTCGTAAAGCGCAATAATCTGACCCAACACAAACGGTGTGAGTTTGGGGTAAATCAATGTTGTCGAGGGACGATTGCCGGGGAAAACCCGGTGCCGGGCCTGTCGATCCAGTTCATCCCCCAGATACCCCTGCTGCGCCATACGCTGACGCGCTTCTTCGAACGAACGGCCACGCATCAGGGCCTCGGACTGCGCCAGACAATTGGCCAAAAGCAGACGGTGGTGATGGGTCAGTTCGGGTTCATGCCCCTCGGCCGCAACCATGAATTCGCAGGGAATGACATCAGTACCCTGATGGATCAGCTGATAAAACGCGTGTTGTCCATTGGTGCCCGGCTCACCCCAGACGACAGGACCTGAAGGCATGGCGAGGGTTGAGCCATCCATCGCCACGGATTTGCCATTCGATTCCATTTCCAACTGCTGGAAATATGCGGGCAGGCGCAAAAGCCGCTGGTCATAAGGCAGCACCGCACGGCTGGTATGCCCCAGAACCTGACGATGCCAGATGCCAACCAATGCCAGCATCACAGGCATGTTTTCATCCCAGTCAGCCGAGCGGAAATGCAGGTCCATCGCCTGCCCGCCGCGTAAAAACGCGTCAAATGCGTTTGAACCAACAGCAATCATGACCGGCAAGCCGACCGGCCCCCAAACCGAATAACGCCCACCGACCCAATCGGCGAAACCAAATACATGCGCCTCGGGAATACCGAAGGCCTTCGTCTTGTCCAGAGCGCTGGAAACGGCGGCGAACTGGCGCAACGGATCGCCGCCGCCTTCTGACATCCACGCGCGGGCGGTGCGCGCATTGGTCATCGTTTCGATTGTGGTAAAGGTTTTTGAGGCGACAATGACCAGCGTGCGCGTCGGGTCAAGCTGCCGCAACGTGTCCGCAATATGCGCCCCATCCACATTCGAGACGTAATGCACCCGCGGCCCATCGTGATAAGGTGCCAGCGCCAACGTGGCCATGACCGGGCCCAGGTCTGAACCGCCGATGCCGATATTGACCACATCGGTAAAGCTGCCCCCTGCCCCAGCGATGGCGCCGCCACGCACCTCTTCAGCGAACACGCGCATCCTTTGCAGCGTGTCCAGAACCTCGGGCATGACATCCTGACCGTCCACTTCAACCGGCCCGCCATCAAGGTTGCGCAAGGCCGTGTGCAACACCGCGCGGCCTTCGGTCTCGTTGATCTTCTCACCCGCAAACATCGCATCACGCCGAGACGCCAGACCAGCCTCTTCACACAATTGAATGAGCGCGGATCGCACCGCATCATCAATCTGTGTCTTTGAATAGTCGAAAACCATATCCCCGGTTGAGGCTGAAAATCCTTCGGCCCGGTTTGCATCTGTCGCAAACAGGTCAGGGATACGACGGTCACTTGTCGTCTGAACCAGTGTTTTCAAAGCATCCAGATGCATTGCCTTACTCCGCCCAATGTACGGTCATGCCACCAAGAACCGCGGCGATCGGTGCCTCTTCCGGCGGTAGCGACATAGCTTTTTCAAGAACGGCGCGTTTTGCCTGACCATAGATGATCAGATGTTTCGACAGCGCCCCGTCCAGGACCGGAGCGGTCAGGGAAATTCGTGCCTCTGGCTGCACTTCAGTCCGGGCAACGATCAACGTAGGGGCATCACTGCGCAAAGCTTCGTCCAGCCCTTCCATTCCCGGAAACAATGAGGCCGTGTGCATGTCTTCGCCCATTCCCAGCACCAGCACCGACAATGGCAATACCGGCGCAATCAGTGACTCGATTTCGGGCAACGCTGCTTCAGGTTCTGAACCAGGGACATAAAGCGGAATATATTGCGCCACAGAGGCCCGGTTGGTCAGCAACCTTTCGCGGATCAAACGCTCGTTCGAGCGCTCATGGTCCGCTGGCACACAGCGTTCATCCGTGGGCAACACACGCACGCGATCCCACTCAAGATCGGCAGCACACAGGCTGTCAAAAACGGGGCCCGGAGTTGTTCCCCCCGGAACAGCCATTGCAACGGTATCATGGTGCAGCAATGCGGCCTCAAGGTCGCCCGCCAGCACGTTGGCCACGTCGATGGCAAGCATTTCGCGATCAGCATATTCCTGAATTTTCATGGCTTTATCCCTTGCCAGTGGCGTCCGTCACGTTTCATCAGCAGTTCAGCGTCGCCCGGCCCCGTGCTGCCGCTGTCATAAGGCTTTGGCACATCCCCGCGCGCCAACCATCCGGCGATTATCGGATCGGTCCAGGCCCACGCGGCCTCAACCTCATCCCCACGCATGAACAGGGTCTGATTTCCGCGGATCACGTCCATCACCAGGCGTTCATACGCATCTGGCGGGTCCTGATTTTCGGGGCCCAGGGCTTCGGCAAAGCTCATGTCCAAGGGAACGTCGATCAGACGCATCCCACCCTGCCCCGGTTCCTTGATCGTCACCTTCAGCGTGATCCCCTCGTTCGGCTGCAACCGGATCGATAATGTATTTGCATGGCGCCCCGCCTCTTCCCCGAATATCGAATGTGGCGCGTCCTTGAACATCACGTTGATCACCGACGAGCGCGCCACCAGACGCTTACCGGTGCGCAAGTAGAACGGTGTACCTGCCCAACGCCAATTGCTGATGTGGGCCTTCAACGCCACATAGCTTTCGGTGGTTGATCGCGGGTTACCAACGCAGTCCCGGTATCCCGGACCGTCCGATCCGGCCGCAAACTGCCCCCGCACGATGTGGTGCGGTTCAACCGGATCAAGTGCCCGGATCACCTTGAGCTTTTCATCCCGAACTGCGTCAGGATCAAACTTGGCCGGAGGTTCCATCGCAATCAGGCAGAGCAGCTGCATCAGGTGGTTCTGCACCATATCCCGCATCGCACCCGCGCGCTCATAATAATCTTCGCGCCCCGCGATACCGACAGTTTCCGCAACCGTTATCTGGATATGGTCGACATACTGGCTGTTCCACAGCGGTTCGAACAGCATATTGCCAAAGCGGACCGCCATCAGATTCTGGACGGTTTCTTTGCCCAGATAATGGTCGATACGGTAAATCTGATTTTCATTAAAATGCGCGGCCAGCGTGGCATTCAAGTCCCGCGCGCTTGCCAAATCATGTCCAAACGGCTTTTCGACCACGATGCGGGTTTCTTCTGTCACCAGATCATACGCCCTAACCCGCTCGGCCAATGGCCCGAACAGGCTGGGACCGACTGAGAAATAGAAAGCGCGAACCCGGTCCGGCGAGAGCTTTTCGCCCAGTACATCCCAACCTTCCGACGTCAAGGCATCCAGCGATACATAGTCGACCCGTTGCAGGAACCGGGTCAGGGCTTGCGAATCCCGGGCGCGTTCCGAAGCGTGCCGTTGCAGCGACTCAGCAACCATCTTACGAAAGGCGTCCGCCGAATGACCGGCGCGCGCCGCTGCGATAATCCGGGCATCCTCGTGCCACTGACCCGCACAATACCGACGGAAAAGCGCAGGCAGGATCTTACGCTGCGCCAGATCACCGGTGCCGCCGAAAATGATCAGATCAAATGGATCAACAGGGATGACACGTGAAACCATGAGTTGTCCTTACCCTGACCCTTCCGGCATGTCCAATGTTAGCGCAACCAAAGCTCAATAAATCTTGTTGATCAAAACTCTGTCAGAACCCCTGCACCAGACTTACCAAATCCGCGACAAAGGGCTAGATCAGTTTGATGACTTCAACGAACCGGATGCGGGAATGAAAGACAACGCCCCTCAGCTTGCCAATATCGGCAAGTTTCAGCGTAAACTGGTAACGGCCGATGGCCAGACCCGCGCAAAGGTTTCCCTGACCAACCCTCAGACCCTGTGGTTCAACACCGGCACGCTGTGCAATATTGAATGCGTAAGCTGCTATATCGCCAGCAGCCCGACCAATGACGCACTGGTTTATATCACTGCAGACGAGGTTCGTGACTACCTGGATCAGATCGAAGCCCGCAATTGGCCTGTGCGTGAAATCGGTTTTACGGGCGGCGAGCCCTTTATGAACCCCGAGATGATCGATATGACCCGCGCCGCGCTGGAGCGTGGATACGAAGTTCTGATCCTGACCAACGCGATGGCCCCGATGATGCGCCGCAAGGTGCGCGACGGGCTACTGGCATTGCAAAGGACTTTCAATGACAAGCTGACCCTGCGTGTTTCCGTCGATCATTACCGCGCAGAACTGCACGACCTTGAACGCGGCAAGGGGAGCTTTGAAAAAACCCTGACGGGTATGAAGTGGCTGCGCGATCACGGCTTTAACATGGCTGTTGCCGGGCGCACCGTTTGGGGTGAGTCTGACACGGAAAGTCGCGCGGGTTATGCCGCATTCTTTACAGAGCACGGCTTTGACATTGACCCGCATAACCCGGCTCGGACCGTCCTGTTCCCGGAAATGGACGAAACTGTCGAAGTTCCCGAGATTACAACGGCTTGCTGGGGAATACTGAACAAATCACCCGATGCATTGATGTGCGCCAGCGCCCGCATGGTGGTGAAACGGAAAGGCGCTGACCGGCCTGCCGTGTTGGCCTGCACCCTGCTGCCCTACGAGTCGGAGTTCGAGATGGGGCATTCTCTGGCCGAATCCGAGGCTGACGTTCACCTGAACCACCCCCATTGTGCCAAATTCTGCGTGCTGGGCGGTGCCAGTTGCTCTGGCTGAACGATTCAGGAATTCCTGATTTCGCTTCGGACGGATCATCAGACACGCGCCGACCATTTCGCTTCAATGATTGAAGAGCATGCACCAACGGAACTCGTACCTGCCTCTCGCTCAGTTCACACGAAACTCGCCCACCATGTTGCGCCACTCACCCGGTGCGATCATTTTGCGATGGGTGAATTTGACCGAATGCAGCGGGCCTTCGATTTCGCGCTGCCAGAAGTCGATGAATTTGAACAGTTTCGGATGATCCGGCGCAAGGTCGTAATCCTGCCAGATGAACGTGTTCAAGACGTGGATATAGTCGGGCATATGATAGAAAAACTCAGCCGTTGTCAGCCCGTACCCCTTGAGCATCAATTCGGTTTCGCTTGGGTTCATGCAGACCTCCTGCTTGATACAAGGTCCATTCAAGATACCACGAAAAACTTCTAATACTTATATAACAATATGTTACTTGAGTATTACCGCGGAAAATCCCCGTAAAGGCGCTGCTTGCTTGCACCTTATGTGCCGGGTCTGATAAGATACACCCACAAGATATAGACCCAGAACAAGACACGGGCAGTTTACGTGAGCGATACGCCAGAAATTCCTGAAAACATGGATGAAACCCCGCCCGAGCGCCCAGTCTACGACGGCCCGACGGTTTCCATCGAATCCGAAATGCGCACATCCTATCTGGACTATGCCATGTCGGTCATCGTTAGCCGCGCGATCCCTGATTTGCGCGACGGGCTGAAACCGGTGCACCGCCGCATTCTGTATGCGATGCACGAAACGGGGAACACGCACGACAAGTCGTACCGCAAATCGGCCCGTCCGGTGGGCGACGTGATGGGTAAGTACCACCCGCATGGTGACAGCGCGATCTATGACGCACTGGTGCGGATGGCGCAGGATTTCTCGATGTCGCTGCCGCTGCTGGACGGTCAGGGCAACTTTGGCTCGATGGACGGCGATAACCCGGCGGCTATGCGCTACACCGAAGTGCGGATGGACAAGCCCGCCGCTTCCCTGTTGGCTGATATCGAAAAAGAAACGGTCGATTTTCAGGATAACTATGACGGCAAGGACCGGGAACCGACGGTTCTGCCGGCCCGTTTCCCGAACATGCTGGTCAATGGCGCCGGTGGTATCGCCGTGGGGATGGCGACGAACATTCCGCCGCACAACCTTGGCGAAGTAGTCGATGCGACTCTGGCGCTGATCGACGATCCCGACCTTACATCAGAACAGCTGATCGAATACATCCCCGGTCCCGACTTTCCGACCGGTGGCCTGATGCTGGGGCGTTCCGGTGCGCGCAAGGCCTATCTGGAGGGCCGTGGCAGCGTCATTATCCGCGCCAAGACCCGAGTAGAAGAAATCCGCAAGGACCGCTATGCCATCGTTGTCGACGAGATTCCCTATCAGGTGAACAAGGCCGCGATGATTGAAAAGATCGCCGAGGCCGTGCGCGAGAAGCGGATCGAAGGCGTGGCCCATGTACAAGACGAATCCGACCGCAACGGTGTGCGCGTTGTGGTCGAGCTCAAACGTGACGCGACGCCCGAGGTGGTGCTGAACCAGCTCTATCGCTTTTCGCCGATGCAGACCTCCTTTGGCTGCAATATGCTGGCGCTGAATGGTGGCCGCCCAGAGCAGTTGACCCTGCGCCGGTTCCTTACCTCGTTCATCGACTTCCGTGAAGATGTCGTTGCCCGCCGCACCGCCTACGACCTGCGCAAGGCGCGCGAACGCAGTCACATCCTGTGTGGTCTGGCTGTGGCGGTGTCCAATGTCGATGAAGTGGTCGCAACGATCCGGTCGTCTGCTGACGCCGCCGAGGCCCGCGAAAAACTGATGACCCGCCGCTGGCCTGCCTCCGACATCGAAGGCTATTTGCGCCTGATCGATGATCCTCTGTCCAAGATGAATGACGATGGCACCTATAATCTGACCGAGGTTCAGGCCCGTGCCATTCTGGAGTTGCGCTTGCAACGCCTGACCCAACTGGGCGTCAAAGAGGTCACGGACGAGCTGGAAGAACTGGCGGCCAAGATCAAGGAATACCTTGATATTCTGTCCTCGCGCGAACGGATCATGAGCATCATCGCTGATGAGCTGCGCAGCGTGCGTGAACAATTCGCAGTCGACCGCCGCACTGAGATCGTCGACTGGTCCGGTGACATGGAAGACGAAGACCTGATCGAGCGTGAAGACATGGTCGTGACCGTCACTTCGGGCGGGTACATCAAACGCACGCCGCTGGCAGATTTCCGCGCCCAGAAACGCGGTGGCAAGGGCCTGTCGGGGATGCAAACCAAGGAAGAGGATGTTGTGACCAACCTCTTCGTTGCGAACACCCATACACAGCTGCTGTTCTTCACGACGGACGGGATGGTCTACAAGCTCAAGACCTGGCGCTTGCCCCAATCCGGACGCACCGGCAAAGGTAAGGCCATCGTCAACATCCTTCCGATCCCAACTGGCGTTTCCATCGCCGCGATAATGCCCGTGGATGTACCGGACGAGGAATGGGAAAACCTCCAGATCGTCTTTGCCACCAGCGCAGGTGACGTGCGTCGTAACCGGTTGTCGGACTTCACCAATGTCCGGCGCAACGGCAAGATTGCCATGAAGCTGCCCGACGGCATTGAACTGGTGAATGCGCGCATCTGTTCGGAAGACGAAGACGTGATGCTGGTCACCAATTCCGGCCGCGCGATCCGCTTCCGGACAACTGACGTGCGTGTCTTCAACTCGCGCGAATCCACAGGTGTCCGAGGGATCAGGCTGACCAACGGTGACCGCGTCGTGTCGATGTCCGTGATCCGTCATTTCGAGGCGACACCCGAAGATCGTGTAGCCTATCTCAAGATGCGGCGTGCGGTCGCGGGGCTTACCGAAGAAGACGCTGGTGAAGACGAGGAAGCCGCAGCAAGCAGCGATTTCAGCCAGGAAAAATACGCCGAGATGTCGGCTGCCGAAAACCTTATCCTCACTATCACCGCTGGTGGTGCAGGCAAGTTGAGTTCAAGCCACGACTATCCTGTGCGCGGACGTGGCGGCATGGGTGTGGCGGCGATGGACAAGGCCATGCGCGGCGGGGACTTGGTTGCATCCTTCCCGGTCGAGATCGACGATCAGATCATGCTGGCCACATCGAAAGGCCAATCTATCCGGGTGCCGGTCGATGGTATCTCTTTCCGCTCAAGATCCGCAGGTGGCGTGAAGGTGTTCAATACCGGCAAGGGCGAAGAAGTCGTCAGCGTCGCGTGGATCGCAGATCAGGGCGACGAGGAAGAATGACAGTAACCCCGGGCACCGGTTCGACGATTCCCGGGGTTCAGTTCATGTCAGGTAGGCATTGAAAAATGCAATGGTCCGGCTCCAAGCCAGATTTGCCGCAGCTTCGTCATACCTGGGCGTCGTATCATTGTGAAAACCGTGATTGACATCCGGATAGAAGTGCACGCTGAACTTCTTTTGATTGGCTTTCAACGCCTCTGAATATGCAGGCCATCCAGCGTTGATACGCTCGTCCAGACCGGCATAGTGAATCATAAGGGGTGCTACGATGGACGGAACATCTTCGGCTGGTGGTTGCCGACCGTAGAATGGCACCGAGGCTGCAAGGTCCGGATAGGCCACGGCCAACGCGTTGCAAACACCTCCGCCATAGCAGAAGCCGACAGCGCCAACTTTGCCGGTTGAAAGATCATGATCACGAAGGAATTCAAAGGCGGCGAAGAAATCCGCCATCAGTTTTTCCCGGTCCATCGAGCGCTGCATCTCGCGCCCTTCTTCATCAGTACCGGGATAGCCGCCAAGGGGGGACAACCCATCAGGTCCAAAAGCAAGGAAACCGGCCTTGGCCGCGCGGCGCACAACGTCCTCGATATAAGGGTTCAGACCCCGGTTCTCGTGCACGACCAGTACCGCTGGCAGTTTACCCGCGGCATTTGCCGGCATCGCCATCAGGCCGCTGGTTTCGCTATGCCCATCCGGGCTGTCATATGCGACCACCATGGTTTGGATCGCGGGATCGTCCGGGGCCACCTGTTGCGCCCAGGCGTAATTGGGTTGCAACTGGTCCAGGATCATTGCGCCTGTCATTCCGGCAGCCGTGTATTTACCGGCTTTTGAGATGAACTCACGCTTGGACATCGTGCCGTGCACATATCCGTCGAATATCTCGAGGATACGCGGGTCAAAATCACTGGCTTTCTTGCGGGCTTTTCCGGTCATCGTTGCCTCCCAGGCGATGGTATCGGTACACCGATTCTAACGCTTGGGAGGCAGTTCGGAAACTCACAAATCGTAGAGCGCGCCGAACTTGGCCTCAAGATAGCTTAGCAATGGGTCCGGTCCGGGTTCGATGCCGCTGGCACGGGCAATCACCTCGCGCGGAGCATACAGGCCGCCATGCTGCTGCACATGCTCACGCAGCCAGCCGGTCGCGCCGGTGGTGTCACCGCAGGCCAGTTGCGCATCAAGATCGGGCTCAGAGCCGCGCAAGGCCTGATAGAGGCACCCAGCATAGACATTGCCCAGCGAGTATGTCGGGAAGTAACCGAACAGCCCAACCGACCAGTGCACATCCTGCAAACAACCGTTCGAGGGCTTGTCGACCGCATAACCGAAATCTACCTTGAACCGATCATTCCAGGCGGCCTCCAGATCGCCGACCTGCAAGTCTCCGGCCATCAGCGCGCGTTCCAGATCAAACCGCAGCATGATGTGCAGATTGTATTGGACCTCATCCGCCTCGGTGCGGATATAGCCGTTATGGACGCGGTTGACCGTCGCATAAAACGCGTCCCGATCGACAATGCCGAAATCGCCGAACGCCTCTTTCATTTGTTCGAACAACCAACCGGTAAAGGCCCGCGACCGACCCAACTGGTTTTCGTAGATCCGGCTTTGACTTTCATGCACGCCCATCGACACACCAGAGCCGAGCGGTGTCAGCAGGTATTTCCTGTCGATCCCCTGTTCATAGGCGGCGTGGCCCACCTCGTGAATGGTGGAATAGAAACAATTGAACGGGTCTGTTTCGCTGGTTCGCGTGGTGATGCGGACGTCAAGACCACTGCCTGAACTGAACGGGTGAACCGCCTTGTCCACGCGGCCATTGTTCAGGTCATAGCCAAAGGCGATCGCCAGTTTTTGTGTCAGACGCATCTGGGTCTGCTCATCAAAACTGCGGTTCAGGGCAGCGGGCTCGGGCCGCTCCAGCACAGCGGCGCGCAGGGCCACCAGTCGTGGGCGCATCTGGTCGAAGATATCCGCAATCTGTGCGCTGGTCGTGTAGGGCTCGTAATCTTCGACCATGGCGTCGTATACGTCGCCCCCTTGCGCCAGCGCCTCGCCTTCCTGTCGTTTCAGCGACACGACTTCTTCCAGAACCGGAAGAAAGGCCGAGACATCTTCGTCCGCGCGCGCCTGCGCCCACTTTCCCTGCGCAGCGGACGTCACACGGGCGATCGCCGTCGCCAGATCGGCAGGCACCTTCACCGCGCGATCATATGCGCGCCGGATTTCACGCATCTGCGCCTTGCCGACCTCATCCTGAGGCGCGGCCTGATCCAACCATTCGGCAACACGAGGATCAGAACGACGTGCGTGCAGGACAGATTCGATAGCTGCCATTTCTTCGGCGCGCTGTGGCGCTGCGCCGCGCGGCATGACGGTTTCCTGATCCCAGCCAAGCCGACCGGCGATCTGGCCCAAAGCCGAAGTTTCCCGCTGAAAGGTCATCAGTTCATTGAAAGCGGTCATAATTTTAAACTCCGCGCACAGATGTTGCGATTGGATAAGCCGTGAGGAACCGCGCGCGCAGGATCAGCGTCCAAACGATGACGGCCATAAACTGGTGGAAGATAGCGACCTGCCATGGCGCGCCGTAAACCACGGTCACGATGCCGACGACGACCTGTAACGAAAGCGCGGCGAAAGCAGCGTTGAAGGCAAAACGCGTCTGCGGATGCGCGCTGCCGCTGCCACGTCGCCAGACGACAACAGCGAAGATGAACAGCAGATACCCTACACACCGGTGGATGAACTGTACCAGACCGGGGCTTTCAAAGAAGTTTCGCCACATCGGTTCCAACATAGTCGCATCCGGTGGAAGCAATTGCCCCCCCATCAGCGGCCAGTCGGTGTAAGACCGCCCGGCGTCAATCCCAGCAACCAGCGCGCCGATGAGTATTTGTAAAAAGGCGAAATGCATCAGACCGGTGGACAGTGAGAACAGTTTGGCCTCTTTCGCGCGGCGCGCCTGCATCAGGTCGCGTTCTTCGCGGCCCAGTTCAAAGATGTACCAGGCCAAAAATCCCAGGATCACAAAAGCCAGCCCCAAGTGTGTTGCCAGACGGTAACTTGCGACGGCCGTCATGCCTTCACCCTGAGTGACACCCGAAGCCACCATCCACCAACCAACAGCGCCCTGCAAACCGCCAAGAAGACCCGGAACCATCAGCTTTCCCGTCCACCCTGCCGGGATCTTGCGGGTGAGAAGAAAGGTCAGAAATCCAGCGGCCCAGACCAGACCGATCATGCGGCCCAACTGACGATGGCCCCATTCCCACCAATAGATGGATTTGAAATCACCCAGTTCCATCCACTGGTTCTGGATGCGCCATTGGTCAATCTGCTTGTACTTGTCGAACTCTGCCTGCCAGTCCGCTTCGGTCATCGGTGGCAAAGCTCCGGTGATCGGGCGCCATTCAGTGATCGAAAGGCCGCTGTCGGTCAGGCGCGTCAAGCCGCCAACCGCGATCATCACAACGACCAGAGCAAACAGGATCATCAACCAGACGCGGATCGCATTGCGCGCGCCGCCGCGCCCCCGGTCGATCATACCGGGTTGAACCGCCTGTTGTTTTTTGGTGTCCGTGACCTCTTCGAAGATGCTGCGCTTACCGCTCATGCTGTCCTCATGTCCTGATTTTGTCGCAAGCTAGGGCTTGGGTGAAGATAGGTCCAGCCTCAGCCTTTATCCTTCCAGCGGACCATCTGACGCATGATCCCGTGCAACATCTGCACGTCGGCCCGTGTCATACGCATCCGCGACCACAGGTTGCGCAGGTTAACCTTCATCCCTTCGGCCTTTTCGGGAGGGTAGAAGAACCCCGCCTCCTCCAGTCTGCCCTCGTAATGTTCGACAAGTTTTTCAACTTCGATCCCAGTGGCCCAGTCACCTTTGCCCAGGTCGGTCGATTCATGCACCACATCGCCGGTCTGGCGCATCCACTCATAGGCGGTCAGCAATACGCATTGACCAAGGTTCAGCGAGGCATATTCCGGGTTCACCGGCACCGAGATGATCGCGTTGGCCTTGGCGATGTCTTCATTCTCTAGCCCCGCGCGTTCAGGGCCGAACAGAACGGTAACCTTCTCGCCCGCAGCGATCTTTTCGGCGGCAATCTTCATTGCGTGTTCGGGGCTGTAGACAGGTTTGGTCAAGCCCCGCTGACGGGCTGTCGTGGCGAAGACAAACGTGCTGTCGGCCAGCGACCCGGCCAAGTCGTCAAACAGCTGCGCCTCATCCAGCAAGCGCCCTGCGCCGCTGGACATTGCCACCGCTTTGGGGTTCGGCCAGCCGTCACGCGGGGCCACGATACGCATCCGATCCAGCCCAAAGTTCCACATCGCCCGCGCAGCAGCACCGATGTTTTCACCCATCTGCGGGCGCACAAGCACGAAGGAAGGCTGGGGTTTGTCGCTGGGCATGGCTCACCTTAAGAAAACTTGGCCTGCTGTAATTGGCAGGCTCTTGCAGGGCAAGGCGCAGGGGCGTTATTTGCAGGCTCTTGACCATAAAAGTTTGCTTCCCAGCCGCAATCCGCTAAACCGCGCCAAAGACTGAAAGCCGAAGGACGCGCCCATGGACACCCCCGAGCAGCCGCAGATTTACCTGATCACGCCTCCGACTATCGAGTTGAGCACGTTCACGAACAAGCTGGCGACTGTGCTGGACGGGGTCGAGATTGCCTGTGTCCGCCTCGCGTTGGCCGGAAGTGACGAAGATACCATCGCTCGCGCGGCCGACGCTTGCCGTGAAATCGCCCACGCGCGCGACGTGGCCATCGTAATCTCGAACCATGTATTGCTGGCGCAGCGTCTGGGGCTGGACGGGGTGCACCTGGATGATGCTGCACGCTCGGTCCGCACCGCGCGCAAGGAACTGGGCGCCGATGCAATCGTCGGAAGCTTTTGCGGCGCGTCCAGCCATGATGGTATGACTGCTGGTGAAAACGGAGCGGATTATGTGGCCTTCGGTCCTGTCGGCTCGGCCAAACTGAGGGACGGGACCCGCGCCGAAAAGGACCTGTTCCAATGGTGGTCCGAGATGATCGAGGTTCCGGTTGTGGCCGAAGGTGGGTTGACGCCCGAATTGATCCGCGATCTGGCCCCCTGCACCGATTTCTTTGGCATTGGCGATGAGATCTGGGGCAATGACGATCCGCTTGGCGCACTGAAAACGCTGCTGGCCGCGTTGCCTTAACCCTGCACCCAAGGCTCGACTATCCAGTAGACCCCGGCACCTGCAATCAGCATCGAGGCCAGAACCGATACCCGGCCTCGTTTACGGTGTGAGCCGCCAGAAAACAAAAGCGCCAGAGCAAGCCCGGCAAAGGCTACTACAACAAGCGGCAGAATATTCCCGGCGCCAAAGCCCAAGATGGCCGGGGGCAGATGATCTGGCGGCACTCCGATCCCGACCAGGGCCGAGGCAATTACCAGACCTTGAAGACCGCCAATGGCGAGAACCGCCAACAAACGCCAAACCTGCAATCGCCGGGCAACCAGGTTCCACAGCGCCAGAACGATGGTCGAAGCCACCAGAACCGGGGCCTCGCTCACTTTTCCTGCATCCAATACGCCATGCAAACCCAGCCCAAGCCCGATCAGAGCGCCCGCTGACAGGAACACCAGTTGAGATACCACTGGGCGCAATTTCAAAGACAGAAACACTAGCGCCAAAACAAGAATGGATGGCTTAATTGGGTTTCGGAGAAACTGATCGACCCCTTTTGTGAAATATGTCTGCAATGTTTGTTGCGTTGTCAGAGACGCCCCGCCTTGCAAGGGGATCAGCGGGCTGGCTTCACCGGCAGCCAAATACCCGGTGTATGGGGCCGCGACATTTTGCTGTCGCAGAACGATGGGTCCGCTTTCTGACGGCCAGGTCAGACGCAGGTTTGACGCCTGATCGGGCAAAGGAGCAGTCAGCAACAGTTTGGAAACCCGCACTTTCTCCGTTTCTCCTACAACAGGAATACGCACACCTTCATAAGACAAACTCAATCGCTCTGGTGCCTCCACGATAAGATTGTGTTTCCAGAGCTGAACGAACTCTCTGATCTGGGGTTCCAGCTCAGAGGAAACCAGTCGCCGCAAGGATTTGTAGTTTGGATCGTCGGAAAACGCAGCGGGCTGCGCGGGATTGTTCCCGGTTAATATGGCCTCGGCATTCCATTTCAACTCTAGAAACAAAGTGTCGGACTTGACCCAGAAATCAACGACGGTCGGCGGGGCGGATTGCGCTCTGCCGGATCCGGGATGCAAAGCTACAAGAACAAAAAAACTCAGGGCACAGGTTTTGAGGGTTCGAAAGATGGCGCGGAAAACAGGGCCATTCATACGAAAAGCTCCAACAGGAAAATCAAATCACCAATCATTGCCTTCGATTGTTCCCGCGAAGGCCGCAGATCGCAAGCCCAAAGGGCATATGGGACCTGTGCACCGCAAATCTCTGATTGCGGTAACGTTCTGACTTGCATGGGCATCACCGCTGCGGCATGACGTCCTTTATGACTCAGAACAGTAATATCCTGTGTATCGGCTCGGTCCTGTGGGACGTGATCGGACGATCGGCCAGTGCCATGCGGCAAGGCTCGGACGTGCCTGGCCGGATTACCCGCCTGCCGGGTGGTGTTGCGATGAACATAGCCATGACGCTGGTGCGTTTTGGTATGACGCCCACCCTGCTGACCGCCATTGGCCGCGACCCCGAGGGCGACGAGCTGATTCATGCCTGTTCCCGCCTCGGTATGATCACGGATCACATCTATCGCTCGCAGGACCTGCCGACCGACCGATATATGGCCGTCGAAGGTGCCAACGGGTTGATCGCGGCCATTGCCGACGCGCATTCGCTGGAAGCCGCTGGCGCTAAGATACTGCGTCCGCTGATGCACGGCCCGCTTGGCTATGAAAACACGCCCTTTGAGGGGCCCATTGCGCTTGACGGCAACCTGACCCTGAACCTGCTGGAAGAAATCGCCCAAAGCCCTGCATTTGCCCGTGCCGATCTGCGTGTTGCCCCGGCCTCGCCCGGTAAGGCCGAGCGCCTGTTGCCCTTCCTGAAACATGCCCGCGCCACGCTTTATGTGAACCTCGAAGAAGCAGGAATATTGTGCCAGCGTGAATTCACCGATTCTGAATCTGCCGCAAAGGGCCTTCTGGATCGTGGCGCACTGCGCGTGCTGGTCACCGATGGCGGCAGCTCGGCCACGGTCGGCAGTTCGGACGAAATTCTGACCCAAACACCCCCCTCCGTTCTGGTCACCCGTGTGACCGGCGCCGGGGATACCTTCATGGCGGCTCATATCGCCTCAGAATCCGGCGGCGCATCGAGTGATGAGGCTCTGACCCGCGCTCTACATGCCGCAGCAACCTACGTTTCCGGAGAAACCCCACTGTGATCGACATTCAATATTCAGCCGAGGTCCGAGCTGCCAAGGACGCGGGTCATCCCATCGTTGCGCTGGAAAGCACCATCATCACCCATGGCATGCCCTACCCGCAAAACGTCGAAGTTGCGGCGCAGGTCGAACAGGACATCCGCGATGCGGGGGCGGTTCCGGCGACCATGGCGGTGATTGAAGGCAAATTGCACGTGGGGCTCGAGCCTGACCAGTTGCAATGGCTGGGTCAGGCGCAAGGCGTTGCCAAAATCTCGCGCGCAGATATGGCGGCCTGCATCTCGACCGGTGGTACCGGAGCCACAACCGTCGCCGCCACCATGATCGCCGCGCATTATGCCGGGATCGAGGTATTTGCCACCGGCGGCATCGGTGGCGTGCATCAAGGCGCCGAAACCACGTTCGACATCTCGGCTGATCTGCACGAACTTGGCCATACTCCAGTCACTGTCGTCGCTGCCGGGGCCAAGGCCATCCTTGATCTGGCCAAAACTCTTGAGGTTTTGGAAACGCTGGGTGTGCCCGTCATCGCCCATGGCCAGGATGCGTTTCCTGCCTTCTGGTCTGCAAAATCACCCTATGCCGCCCCCCTGCGCATGGACACTCCAGAGGCTATCGCCAAGGCCCATGCAACCCGTCGCGCGTTGGGCCTGCCCGGCGGGCAGCTGGTGGCCAACCCGATCCCGATCTCGGATCAGATCCCTGCCGAAATACTGGCCCCCATCATCGCCGAGGCACAGGCTGATGCAGATGCGCATCGGATCACCGGAAAAGATGTAACGCCCTATCTGCTGCAACGTATCTTTGAAAAGACCGAAGGACGTTCGCTGACCGCCAACATTGCCCTCGTGCGCAACAATGCGCGCCTTGCTGCGGCGATTGCACGGGCACTGGCAGAACAGGGATAACGCAAGCCTATTGTGCCATGGCTACCGATTGACTACCTAAATCCCGATAACCACTCGGAACCAAGATGAATACACCGTTCGACGAAGAACCGCATCATCGCCGTCCTGGCATGCTGGCACGGCTGCGCGCATCTTTCCTGACCGGCCTCGTTGTCATTGCACCGGTCTGGCTGACGGTTTGGCTGATCTGGTCGGTAGTCGGCTGGATCGACAGTGCCGTTTTGCCACTGGTGCCTCATCAGTTCCAACCGGAACAATACGTTGGTATCAACCTGCGCGGTGTGGGCGTCGTGATCTTCCTGATCTTTACCGTGATTGTAGGGTGGATCGCCAAAGGCATTCTGGGCCGGTCCCTGATCCTGTTCGCCGAAAGCGTGGTAGATCGGATGCCGGTCGTCCGCTCGATCTATTCCGGGATCAAACAAATCTCGGAAACCGTATTTGCCCAAACCGAACGCTCTTTTGAAAAGGCTTGCCTGATCCAGTACCCCCGCCGCGGGATCTGGGCCATTGGGTTCGTCTCGACAACCGCCAGGGGCGAAATCAGCAAACGCGCAGAGACCGGAGGAGAGCTGCTCAGCGTCTTTGTTCCGACCACCCCCAACCCGACCTCGGGCTTTTTGCTGTTTTTCCCGGCGGAAGACGTAATTTTGCTGGACATGACAATTGAGGATGCCGCGAAACTGGTGATCTCGGCCGGGCTCGTTTATCCTAACGAAAAAGACCCTACGCAACCACCCGAGTGATTAACCGAACATGGTCGGCAGATCGACTGTACTGGTCTGGCCCAGATCACTCTTGTGCTTGGCCAGAAAACGATCCGCTGCCGCCCGCCCCGCCTGTTTCAGCTTGTGCAAAATAACCGGGTTGGGCACGGTTTTGGTGGCAACAGACAGGCTGCTCATCAACTCGTTATCCGCAATCATATGCACCAGAACGCGGCTCATGTCCCCGGCCTTCAGCTTGCCCTCTTTCAGAAGCCGCTGAACAAAGCTGATTGCCCGCAATTCGCGAAACAGGGAGGAATTGAAGCTGATCTCGTTGATCCGGTTCTGGATCTGCTGCGGTGTGACCGGTACCGCGTCGCGCTCCAACGGGTTGATATTCACGATCACTACGTCATCCGGCAGGTCATTGTTGAACAGCGGATAGAGCGCCGGATTACCAGTATAACCGCCATCCCAGTAGGCTTCGACCCGGTTAGTATTTGGATCAAATATCTCGACTGCCTTGAACAGGGTCGGCAGGCAAGCTGAAGCCAGAATGGCATCTGTCGAGACCTCCTCGCCAGTAAAGACGCGGATTTTCCCACTTCTCACGCAGGTGGCGCACACAAACAGGCGGGGTCCCGCATCGGCGCATACTTCCGCAAAATTGAACCTGTCCACCACCGGCTCCAGCGGATTGCTGTAGAATGGACCATAGGCATAAGGCGACACCATCCGCGACCAGGCATCACCGATTGAAAACGGCACCGAATATTCCATCGCCTGCGCGATTGCGGCCGGTTCCAACCCGCGAAACCAATTGGCTATACGCATGTCTCCAATCGCACCCATACGCCTCCAAAGCCCGTCCAGCTGCGCACGCGCACCCTCACGTCCTGAATGAACCATCCCCGATTTGAACGCCGCACCGTTCAACGCACCGGCGGATGTACCGGTGATCGCGGCAACCTCGATGTCTTCCTCATCCAGCAGTCGGTCAAGCACACCCCAGGTGAACGCCCCATGCGCACCGCCGCCCTGCAAAGCCAGATTGATCCGTACCACCGCCTTCACCCTTCATCTTTTCAGAAATACTCCGGGGGTTTGGGGGCAGCGCCCCCAAGGCCAATCACAAGGCGGTCCAGCCGCCATCGACAGAAATCGTGGTTCCCGTGATCTGCGCCGCTGCGTCCGAGCACAGGAAAATGGTTGTCCCGCCCAGTTGCTCAACCGTGGCGAATTCCTTGGAAGGTTGCCGTTCCAGAAGCACGTTTTTTACAACCTCCTCGCGGCTCATATTGTATTCTTTCATCGTGTTCGGGATTTGGGCCTCAACCAGGGGTGTCAGCACATAGCCCGGGCAAATGGCGTTGCAGGTGATAGGTTCTTGCGCGGTTTCCAGCGCAACGGTCTTGGTCATTCCCACCACCCCGTGCTTGGCTGCAACATAGGCTGCCTTGAACGGCGACGCCGTCAGGCCGTGGGCCGAGGCGATGTTCACAATACGACCCCAACCTGCCTTGCGCATCATCGGCAGCGCGGCAGCGGTCGTGTGAAAGACCGAGTTCATGTTGATCGCAATAATCGCATCCCATTTTTCCGCCGGAAACTGATCGATCGGGGACACAAACTGAATGCCCGCGTTGTTCACAAGTATGTCGCAAGCTCCGGCCTGCTCAATCAGCGCCCGGCACTCTTCGCCTTTTGACATGTCCGCCTTGATGTAACGCGCTTTGGTTCCGGTCTCTTTGGCAATCTCAGCGGCCAGCGCGTGATCTTCGTCTCGGTCCGTAAAGGAATTCAGGACAACATCAGCTCCGGCCTTCGCCAGTTCGCGCGCGACCCCCAGTCCGATGCCAGAATTAGACCCCGTGATGATTGCTGTTTTGCCGGAAAGGCTCATGACCGTTCTCCCTGAAGCGATGATTTGGTGCACAATGCCATGCTGCACCTGCAAAGAAAACGGGGAAACACACCTGCCTGAAATCCCAGCCTGACACTTCTCAAGCAGCCAAAAAAAACGCCCGCACGAAGCGGGCGTTAAGTTATTGAGGCAGGTTTCATACAGGCAAGAAACCTATCGAGCAGTGCATCCTTTATAAGCAATTCCACGCCTTCGTCCAAGCTAAAAGTTTGATAATATGAAAAATCATCACTACGGTGAATCCCAACAAAATAAGGCCAGAGCAGGATTGTTTCCAAAATGAGCCCGGATTTTCTCCGACCGTTTCGACCACTTGCGGCGGGAATCGCCAGCATTTTCATGATCTCGTCCGCCCATGCAGAATCGTCTCATGGCATAGCTATGTATGGAGACCCGGCCCTACCACCGGATTTTGTGTCCCTACCCTATGCCAACCCCGATGCGCCCAAAGGCGGCAAAGTCGTTTTCGGAAATACTGGCGGCTATAACAGCCTGAACCCGTTTTTGCAAAAAGGCACCTCGCCCTGGCAATTGCCATTTTGGACCCATGAAAGCCTGATGGGGCGATCCTGGGACGAACCTTTCACACTTTACGGGCTGTTAGCCGAATCAGTTGAGACGGCTCCCGACCGGTCATGGGTTGAATTTACCCTGCGGGAAGAGGCCCGGTTTTCCGACGGCAGCCCGGTCACGATTGACGACGTGATCTGGTCATACGAGACGCTCGGCACTCAGGGGCATCTGCGCTATCGCGGTTTTTGGGACAAAATCGACAGGATCGAACAGACCGGCCCGCGTTCGGTTCGGATTACTTTCAACGTGCCGGATCGCGAACTTGCCCTGCTCGCAGGGATGCGTCCGGTCCTCCAAAAGGCGCAGTGGAAGGACAAGAAATTTGCCGACGCCGCCTTGCACGATGTCCCAATCGGCACCGGCCCCTATGTGATCGATAGCTACGAGGCGGGGCGCTATGTGAACCTTCGTCGCAACCCTGAGTATTGGGGGCAGGATATCCCGTTCCGTCGCGGCACCATGAATCTGGATGAAATGCGGATCGAGTTCTACGGCGACGGCAGCGTCCTGTTCGAGGCCTTCAAAGCCGGCGAGCTATCAGCGGTGCGTGAGTTCAACGGCGACAAATGGGACACGCAATACAGCTTCCCCGCCGTTCAGCGCGGCGATGTCATCAAGACCGAGATCCCGCATGGCAAACCGTCAGGCATGACCGGGTTTGTGATGAACACCCGCAAAGCCCCGTTCGACGACTGGCGCGTTCGCGAGGCCCTGACGCTGGCCTTCAACTTCGAGTTCATCAACGACACGATCACTGGTGGGGCGCAGCCAAGGATCACGTCCTACTTTTCGGGCTCGGACCTGGCCATGCAGCCCGGGCCGGCCCAAGGGCAGGTAAAAGCCCTGCTGGAACCCTTTGCCTCGGATCTGATCCCCGGCACGATGGAAGGGTATGAACTGCCGAAGGGCGACGGTTCAGCCCGCAACCGCGCAAATATTCGCAAAGCCACCAAACTGTTGACCGAATCGGGCTGGACCGTTCAGGACGGGGTCTTGCGCAACACGAATGGTGACCCGTTCAAAATGACGGTCTTGCTGCAGCAGGGTGACAGCGAGATGGCGTCGGTGGTCGAGATTTATTCCCGCGCTCTGGAACGGCTTGGCATTCAGGTTACGACGGAACAGGTCGACAACGCGCAGTATGTCGGGCGCACCGGGGAACTGGATTTTGATGTTACGCCTTTCCGGCGTGCTCTTTCACTGTCTCCCGGCAATGAACAGCGTTTGTATTGGGGAAGCGAGAACGCGGACACACCCGGCACACGCAACCTGATGGGCGTGGCCTCGCCCGCTGTTGATGCGATGATTGACGCCATGCTTGTCTCGGAAACACGTGAAGATTTCACTGCTGCAACCCGCGCACTTGACCGGGTTCTGACGACTGGTCGCTATGTCATCCCGATCTGGAGTTTTGATGTCGGGCGGGTTGCCCACATCCGCGAGCTCAAGTTCCCTGAGACTGTGCCAATCTATGGCGACGGACCACAATACATGCCGGAAGTGTGGTGGTACGACGCCGGGTAATCACTTGAACATCAGGACAGCCGGGCTTTACACGACACCGGCTGTTCACCGCGGGGTGTTGGCGGACCCCTTGAAATACGCGATTCCTTTACGCTCCCTGCACGATTGGCCCCGGAAAACTACGCCTGTCGGCGGAATTCAGCACATGGCCATCACACTCAGGTCTACGTTTGGCGACAGCAGGTCGCAGCATCAGATGCAGGCCATATCGGATGCCGGATGATCCCATGAGACGCACCTTCAGCCTGCTTCGGTCAACGTCAAAAGCTGCATTGAATCGCGGTATTTAGACATAGCCCAAAGATGGAGGTCGCCTTTACAACTCGCGCGCCGGGAATACCCGGTTCCGCACCAAACAGATCTCCTGATCCGCAGGTGCTTTAAACAGTTTCAAGCCTGCCGCCCTGTTGCGGCAGGTATTGCAGAGGCACAATCTTGTAAAAGGAATGCAGTGGCATGCTGCGACATTTTGTCATGTCTTCCCTAACGGCACCCATTACGTACCCTAAAGAGGGGGAGAGCAGTCCTAAACGCTACATAAGGAAAGCTCATACATGATGAACTGGACGGATCTGACACAAGACTGGAATGCGGCCTACGCACGTGCAAAGCGGCGTTTTCCGAATTTGCGTGACCAGGACATGATGCGCGTATCAAAAGATCGTAAAGGGTTCGAAGCCTATCTGGCAGAGCGTCACCAGTTAACCATGAACGAAGCTCATGAAGAGGTCGAAGATTTCCTGTTCACCGAAGGTCTGAACAGAGAATTCTGCCGCGCGTCGCTAAGCAAGTGATGTGACCCAAAGGATTGTCGCATCTTCGTCACTGACGGAGATTACGTTATGGCCCATGCTGCCATCGTAATAGGCGCTGTCACCCCTACGCATTTCGACCGGCTCATAGAACTCGGTATAGAGCCGGACAACACCGGTCAGAACATACATGAACTCTTCGCCATCGTGGCGCACCCAGCCGTCGAATTCGTCCATGGATCGCGCCCGAACCCGCGCACGGTAGGGCAGCATGTGCTTCTTGGTCAGGGTTTCGGCCAGCAACTCATGCTCGTAGGTCGTTGTCGCGTGGGCCGCCCCTTCGCCCATCCGGGTAATCGCCATCCGTCCGATGACCTGGTCCCGCTGCGGCGGTGTGAAAAGCTGAGGCACCGAGATTTCCAACCCAACCGCAAGCTTTTTGAGCGCGTCATAGGTAGGTGACATCTGCCCGTTCTCGATCTTGCTGAGCGTCGAACGGGCCAAACCGGCCTGACTGGCGGCCTGCTCCAGCGTCCATTTCCGCGCTTTTCGCAATTCGCGCACGCGCGCGCCAAGGTCCAGCGGTTCAACTTCGGTGTGATCGCCGGAATCGCGGGCAATTCGGATCAGGGATTTGGGATCTTGGGTGCTCATGCCATTCTCTATAGGCTTGGCCAGCCGCGCTTGCAACGCGCCAGACACCGCGTTAGCCAATGGCCATGTTATCTGTCTTCGATCAGGGGGCGCCCGCGCCCTGCCCCGCACCGTTCAATCTGGCGGCGCATGTCCTTGGCCGTGCCGATCAGGTCCCTGACAAAGTGGCGTTGTCGGTACTAATGCCCCACGGCGCGCAGGACTGGACCTATCGCGACCTGCAATCTGCCGTGTTGGGCACAGGCGCGGGGTTGCTGCAATCAGGTCTGACACCCGGCGATACCGTTCTGATGCGGCTCGGCAATACGGTGGATTTCCCGATTGCCTATCTGGGCGCGATTTCAGTGGGTATCATTCCGGTGCCGACTTCGTCGCAACTGACGGAACCCGAAACCGCCAGAATGATCGACGATCTGTCCCCGGCTGCGGTTCTTCGTGATCCCGCTGTCTCATGCGCGCCTCATCCCAGACAGATCGAGTTGGATGCATTAAAGGCCATGCGCGACATTCCACCCGCCAGCTATGACCTGGGCGACCCCGAGCGCATGGCATATGTCGTCTACACCTCGGGAACCTCGGGCAGTCCGCGTGCCGTGGCCCACGCCCATCGGGCAATCTGGGCGCGGCAGATGATGGTTGATGGTTGGTATGGTCTGCGCGCGTCCGATCGGCTGTGTCACGCCGGAGCGTTCAACTGGACCTATACACTTGGCACCGGTCTGATGGACCCGTGGACCATCGGCGCAACCGCCTTGATCCCGGAACCGGGCACGGACATCTCCGCCCTGCCCGCTCTGCTCCGCCAGCATCGCGCAACGATCTTTGCGGCGGCACCGGGGGTCTTTCGAAAATTGGTGCAAGAGTATGAGCAAATCAGCTTACCTGACCTGCGCCACGGTTTATGCGCGGGGGAAAAGCTGTCGCGCGCACTGCACGAGAAATGGCTAAGCGCCACCGGTACGGAATTGTTCGAAGCCTATGGTATGTCCGAATGCTCGACCTTCATATCCTCCAGCCCGGCCCACCCTGCGCGCGGCGACGCATTGGGGCACCCGCAACCGGGCCGTCGCGTGGCCATTCTGGGCCCGGACGGCCCGGTGCCGCAGGGGCAAGAAGGCACCATCGCCATTCATCAGTCTGACCCTGGATTGATGCTGACCTACCTCAATGCACCGGATGAAGTTGAAACCCGGATGCAAGGCGAATGGTTCCTGACCGGAGATCAAGGGGCAATGGCTGTGGACGGCCAGATCAGTTATCTGGGCCGGGACGACGACATGATGAATGCCGGAGGCTACCGCGTATCCCCGGTCGAGGTCGAAGCCGCCCTGTCCCGTTTTCCCGGTATCACGCAGGTCGGCGCGGCCGCGGTCGAGGTCAAACCGGACACATTTGTGATAGGAGCCTTCTATACCGGCCCGGAAAAGCTGGACGATGCGGCCCTGCGCGCCTATGTCGAGGCCAATCTGGCACGTTACAAACAACCACGCGCCTTCATCCACCTGTCTGCGCTACCAACTGGCGGCAATGGCAAACTCCTGCGCCGGGCGTTGCCGGCCTATTTCGAGGCACCAGCCACATGACCCAGACCGTCAAGCTCGACATCCTGTCCGATCCGATCTGCCCGTGGTGCTATATCGGCAAAACGCATCTGGACAAAGCATTGGCCAATGTGCCCCAGCACCCTTTTGTCATCGAATGGCATCCGTTTCAGTTGAACCCTGATATGCCGGACGCAGGTATGGATCGTCGCGAATATCTGGAACGCAAGTTCGGTGGCAAGGACGGTGCCGTACGTGCTTATGCGCCCGTGGTTGAACACGCTGAAAACGCCGGTCTGAAGATCGACTTCGAAGGCATGAAACGCACACCTAATACACTGGATGCACATCGCCTGATCCATTGGGCCGGGATCGAAGGCAAACAGAATGCTGTCGTCGATGCGCTGTTCGATGCCTACTTCGTTCAGGCCCGCGATATCGGCGACCCCGAGGTCCTGTCCGACATTGCAGACAGTGCCGGAATGGATGCTGCGGTGGTCATGAAGCTGCTGAAATCCGACGCTGACCGCGAGGATATTCGAAACCGCGATACCCACTCACGCGAAATGGGCGTCAGTTCGGTCCCGACCTACATTGTTGCCAATCAACATGCCGTTCCGGGTGCTCAACCGCCTGAAATGTGGGAAAAAGTGATCGCTGAAATCATGTCTCAACTTGACACTTATCCTGCAGAATAGCACAGAGGTCTGTGCGAATTTCCAGTCTGGTCTAACCTGACCCGCCATGGTAGCGCGAACAGGTTAGGAGTGCTTCATGGCCAACCGAATGTCGAAGGCGGAATTCATTGCGCTGATCGCAATGATGTTCGCCACTATCGCGTTTTCGATCGATTCAATGCTGCCCGCCCTGCCCGAAATCGGCGCGCAGCTCAGCCCTGATGACGTCAATCGCGCCCAACTGATCCTGACGTCCTTCGTTGTGGGAATGGGCATCGGTACATTCTTTACCGGCCCGCTATCGGATGCGCTGGGGCGTAAGCCGGTGATGTTTTGCGGAGCGCTTTTGTACATTGCGGCTTCGGCTGTTGCCTGGGCCAGTTCTTCGCTGGAACTGGTACTGATTGCGCGTGTTGTGCAGGGTCTGGGCGCTGCCGGGCCACGTGTCGTGGCGATGGCCATCACGCGTGACTTGTATTCGGGCCGGGAAATGGCACGCATCATCTCGATTGCCATGATGATCTTTACGTTGGTACCAGCAGCGGCTCCGATGCTGGGCGCTGGTGTTATCGCCCTCTTCGGCTGGCGCGGGATCTTCGTGTCCTTCATCCTGTTTGCTCTGATCGTCGTATTGTGGATGAGCACACGACTTCCCGAATCTCTGGCTGTCGAGGACCGCCGTCCCTTCCGTCTGCATCTGATGATTGCGGCTGTGAACGAAATGTTTGCGCATCCGACTGTGCGCTTGTCTATCTTCGTGCAAACCTTGTGCATGGGGACCTTGTTCACTATGCTGACTATGGTGCAACCGGTCTATGATGTGATCCATGATCGGGCCGACAGCTTTCCCTTCTGGTTCGGATTTGTCGCCCTGATGTCAGGTTCGGCCAGCCTTTTGAACGCGGCTTTGGTGGTGCGTGTCGGGATGCGCCGGATGGTGACTTTTGCCTTCGGCGCGCAGATTGCCATCACGTCTGTCGTCATCATCCTGAACATGGCGAACCTTTCACCCGATATGTCATTTGCCCTGTTTGTCTTCTGGCAGACGATGGTCTTTTTCATGGCTGGTGTAACCATCGGCAATCTGAATGCCATTGCCATGGAACCCATGGGCCACATCGCGGGCATGGCCGCGTCGGTTGTCGGGTCGATCTCAACCGTACTGGCCGCGGCAATCGCCGCGCCAGTCGGGTTGCTGTTCAACGGATCCATCGCGCCGTTGACGATTGGTATTCTGTGTATGTGCATTCTGGCATTCAGCCTGATGATCCACATGGGTCGCATCGAAGAACGGCTGCCAGCCTGACCTGTGAATCTCGGGTGAAACACGCTATCCTACCCCGAACTTAGGGGGAGGAACTGTGATGAACGATTACTACGATCTGGGCAGCTATTCCTGCCCGGTTTCCACTTCCAGCCCCGAAGCTCAGCTGTGGTTCGACCGCGGGCTGAACTGGACATACGGCTACAATCACGAAGAGGCGGTAGCCTGTTTTCAACGCGCGGCCGAGCATGATCCGAATTGCGCAATGGCCCATTGGGGTGTCGCCTATGCAGCCGGTCCCAATTACAACCTCCCGTGGGACCTGCTGGATGAGAAGGGTCAGGAAGAAGCGCTGGCACAGGCTTACGACGCGATGCAAAAAGCCCTTGGTCTGCTCGCAGGGTGCACTGCCGTCGAACAGGCCCTGATTCAGGCCCTGCCTGCGCGTTACCCGCAACGTGATCCGGTTCAGGACATGCACCAATGGGACCACGGTTTTGCCGACGCGATGCGCGCGGCATTTGCGGCGCACCCGGACCACCTCGACTTGCGTACCATCTATGTCGAAGCGCTGCTGAACCTGACGCCATGGCAGATGTGGGATCTGAAAACGGGCCAACCCGCCCAGGGCGCGGCAACGAAGGAAGCGCAAGATGCGCTTGAATGGGCCATGGCGAACGATCCGGCTGCGATGTCACACCCGGGCCTGCTGCACCTCTATGTTCATCTGATGGAGATGTCTCCAACACCAGAAAAAGCCCTGAAAGCAGGGGACATCCTGCGCACATTGGTTCCAGATGCAGGCCACTTGGTACATATGCCGACACATATCGATGTGCTCTGCGGACATTACCACAACGTTGTGCACTGGAACGAAAAAGCCTCGGAAGCCGACCTGAAATATTACGAGCGCGAAGGCGCGTTCAACATTTACACAGGCTATCGCCAGCACAATTATCACTTTGCCATCTACGGTGCGCTTTTTCTTGGACAGATGGAACCGGCCCTACGTGCCAATCAGGGATTGTGGGATACAACACCCGAAGAGTTGCTGCGCATCGAAAGCCCCCCGATGGCCGATTACTTCGAAAGCTACATGTCCATGGGCCCTCACATCCTGATCCGGTTTGGCCGCTGGGACGAGGCCAAGGCACTGGAACTGCCCTCAGACCCAGACCTGTTCCGCACCCTGACGGCCACGACATACTACGCGCGCGCCATCGCTCATGCAGCAACCGGTGATATCGCCAATGCCGAGGCCGAAGAAAATCTGTTTCTTGCCGCCAAAGAATGCGTTCCGGAAACACGCAGGCTGCACAACAACCGTGTGATTGACCTGCTGGAAATTGCGCGGGAAATGCTGCGCGGTGAGATCGAGTACCGCAAAGGCAACTTGGAAATCGCGTTTGCCCATCTGCGCCGCTCGGTCGAGCTGGACGATACCTTGCCCTATGACGAACCCTGGGGATGGATGCAGCCCACCCGCCACGCGCTTGGGGCACTTCTATTCGAGCAAGGACGGCTGGCCGAAGCGGAAGAAGCCTATCGTGAAGATTTGGGCTTTGGCGGCACGCTAAGTCGCGCCTCGATACATCCTGACAACGTCTGGAGTTTGAAGGGCCTTTACGATTGTCTAAAGGCACGCAGCGAACAGGTCGAAGTCCTGCAGATCAAACAACGGCTTGACCTGGCGTTGGCCCGTGCCGACCGCATGGTGGCTGCGTCCTGCTTCTGCGCGCAGGCGGCAATGCGTAGCTAAAGTGTCCTGATCGTGCTGACGCACGATGCCTCCGGCGGGGATATTTTTAGCCAGATGAAGCAGGGATCCGCTTCTTCATCTGGCCATAAATATCCCGGGGGAGATGCGCGGAACGCGCAGCGGGGGCAGAGCCCCCTCTCACATCTCAACCTGCTTTGACCTTTTTTTGCGCCGCGACCACTTTTTCAGCGAGATCCCGGGCAATTGCAAAAGCCCCTTTGATCTTGTCACTGTCTTTTTTCCAGTCCCGGCGCACGACGATCTTGTTGTCTTTGACCTTGGCCATACCACGTTGATTTTGAATGAACTCAACCAGTCCCTGCGGCGAGGCGAATTTGTCATTGTGGAACTGGATGGTCGCACCTTTCGGCCCACCGTCGAGCTTTGCGATCCCGGCGCGTTTACACATGGCCTTGATCCGCACAACCAGCATCAAGGTATTCACCTCTTTCGGCAATTTGCCAAATCGGTCGATCAATTCCGCAGCAAAGCCCTCCAGTTCGACCTTTGTCGATAGAGACGACAGGCGGCGATAGAGCCCCAAGCGCACATCCAGATCTGGCACATAGTTTTCGGGGATCAGAACCGGCACACCCAGATTGATCTGCGGAGCCCATTGATCGTCCGCATCCGACAACCCCTCCATCTCGCCGGCTTTGATCTTGGCAATCGCCTCTTCCAGCATGGATTGGTAAAGCTCATAGCCCACATCGCGCATCTGGCCGGATTGTTCTTCACCCAACAGGTTGCCCGCACCACGAATGTCAAGATCCTGCGAGGCCAGAGTGAACCCGGCCCCCAACGTGTCCAGCGAGCCCAGAACACGCAGGCGTTTTTCGGCGGCAGCGGTCAGTTTCTGGCGCGGTTTGGTGGTCAGGTAAGCATAGGCACGGGTTTTCGAGCGCCCAACGCGACCCCGGATCTGATAGAGCTGGGCAAGGCCAAACATGTCCGCACGGTGCACGACCATCGTGTTTGCGGTCGGGATGTCCAGCCCGCTTTCGACAATGGTTGTGGCCAGCAGCACGTCGAATTTCCCGTCATAAAACGCGTTCATCCGATCATCGAGCTCACCCGCTGCCATCTGGCCATGGGCAACCACGTAAGTGAGCTCAGGCAGTTGATTTTTCAGAAATTCTTCGATCTCAGGCAGGTCCGAGATGCGCGGTACAACATAGAAACTTTGCCCCCCACGATAGTGTTCACGCAGCAGCGCTTCTCGGATTGTGACTGCATCAAACTCGCTGACATAGGTGCGGATTGCCAGTCGGTCGATTGGAGGTGTTCCGATAATCGACAGGTCGCGCACGCCGGTCAACGACAGTTGCAGCGTTCGCGGGATCGGTGTCGCGGTCAGGGTCAGCACGTGAATGTCTGAGCGCAGCTGTTTCAGCCGTTCCTTATGACCCACGCCAAAATGCTGTTCCTCGTCAATGATCAGAAGCCCCAGATTGTTGAACCGTATGTTCTTGGCCAAAAGCGCGTGCGTTCCGATCACGATGTCCACTGTCCCGCGGGCCAGCCCGTCACGGGTTTTTTGGGCTTCTTTCGCCGAAACAAAGCGTGACAATTGCCGCACCTCCAGCGGGAACCCCCGAAAGCGTTCCCTGAAACTCGCGGCATGCTGGCGGGCCAGCAGGGTGGTGGGCGCTACAACCGCAACCTGAACGCCCGACATGGCTGCGACAAATGCGGCACGCATGGCAACCTCGGTCTTGCCAAAGCCGACGTCACCGCAGATCAGACGATCCATTGGTGCGCCGGAATGGATATCTTCCATCACATCCGAGATCGCCCGCAACTGGTCTTCGGTTTCCTGATACGGGAATCGCGCGCTGAATTCCTCCCACGCGTGGGGCGGCGGATCCATGACCGGGGCTTTGCGCAGCGCGCGTTCAGCGGCGATGCGGATCAGCTTATCGGCCATCTCGCGGATGCGCTCTTTCAGCTTGGCCTTCTTTGCCTGCCACGCGCCGCCGCCCAAACGGTCCAGCAGACCTTCGTCATGTCCGTATTTCGACAGCAATTCTATGTTTTCGACCGGCAGGTACAGCTTTGCCCGCTCGGCATATTCCAGCAACAGGCATTCATGGGCAGCACCGGCTGCGGTGACGACCTCCATGCCCATGTAACGACCTATGCCGTGATCCACGTGTACAACCAGATCACCGGGGCTGAGTGATTGGGTTTCGGTCAGAAAGTTCTCGGCCTTGCGGCGTTTTTTGGGCTGACGGATCAGCCTGTCGCCCAGCACATCCTGTTCAGCGATCACCGTTAGATCAGGAGTTTCGAACCCATGCTCCAACGCCCAGACGGCAAGGTGCAAGCCGCGTTTTCCAATGCGGGTGCCATTGGCCACATGTATCGCCTCGGCCAACCCTTCGTCTTCGATCAGGCCGGTCAGGCGTTCCCGCGCGCCATCGGAATATGAGGCGATCAGCACCGGTCCTTTGTCGAGCTTTGCAGTGATGTGACTGGCCAAAGCACCGAACAAGCTGATGCTTTCCTGCTGGCGTTCCGGTGCAAAGTTGCGTCCGATACGTCCGCCCGCGTCTATGACACCGGGGCCAGAGGCTTGCGGCAGCGGGCTGAACTGCAAAACCCGACGATCCGCGACCGCCGCCTCCCAGGCGGTATCGTCAAGATACAACAACCCCGGAGGTGTGGGTTTATAGACCGTGTCCATACGGGATCGGTTTTCCAGCGCCAGTCGCCGGGTTTCGTACTGATCGGCAATCGTATCCCAACGCGCCAGACGCGCGGGCGTCACCTGATCATCGACAGTGATCACCGCATCCGGCAAATAGTCGAATAACGTCTCAAGTTTTTCGTGGAAGAACGGCAGCCAATGTTCGATCCCCTGATGTTTGCGGCCCGCGCTTACGGCCTCATACAATGGGTCATCTGTACCGGCGGCACCAAACTCGATGCGATAGTTCTGACGGAACCGGGTTATGGCGGCCTCGTCCAGGATGACTTCGGACACCGGTGCAAGTTCAACGATGTCCAGCTTTTCGGTTGTTCGCTGGGACGCCGGATCAAAGCGTCGCGCACCGTCCAGAACGTCACCGAACAGGTCCAGCCGAACCGGGCCCGTCTCTCCCGGAGGGAAGATGTCGATAATGCCGCCACGGATGGCGTAATCGCCGGGTTCCATCACCGTTGGACTTTGTGTGAACCCCATACGCACCAGAAAGTTTCGCAGAGCGGTTTCATCTATGCGATGGCCAACTCGGGCAGTAAACGCCGCCTCTCGCAAAACCTCTCGTGCCGGGACGCGTTGGGTCGCGGCGTTCAGCGTGGTCAGCAATACATACTGTTGGGGCATCTGGTGAACCAGCGCCGCCAGTGTGGCGACGCGCGCCGCCGAGATATCCGCATTGGGCGAGACCCGATCATAAGGAAGGCAATCCCAGCCCGGAAACACAAAGACAGGCATCTGAGGCGCAAAGAACGCCAGTGCGGAACGCATCGCTTCCATCCGCTTGTCATCGCGTGCGACATGGGCCACCGGCCCCTTGCTGCGGGCAATCTCGTTCAGCACCAGCTGCGCGTCAAACCCTTCGGGGGCGCCGCCAACTGTCACGTGGTTCGGAGCCTTCATCGCCTCGCCTTTCAGAATCTTCTATCCCAGAACGCCAATCGAAAGGTTCTGATACATGCCCCAGAACGAAGTGACCAGTATCGAGATCATGCCAATGATCTGGGTATACAGTCGGCAGCGGGAAATTGTTTTTGAGACAGTTTCAAGCGTCAATTCCTGCCGCCGAAGACGCCTTGCATGCACGATATTGATCAAAAGCACCAAGGTCATTGGGAACAAAAGTAAAAACAGGGCCTGCGCGAATTCGACGTCATAATAGAACCCAAGCGTGGCCATCCCGGTAAACAGAAAACACCCAAACGCCAAAAGGATGGTGCCAGACATCTCGACAATCAGCAGAATCCGATTTGTATGGATGCGAACGATGTCGAGCAGATCGGTTTCGACCTGACCTCCGATCCGGCGGGCACGGACAACCAGATCATATGGGATGCCCATCACCCAGTGGCTGGCCGACGACCAGAGTACCGCCAGTACGATCCAGAACCACAGATTCGAAAAGCTGCGCATGTCGATGAGTTCAAAGATCGAAGAGTACCAGTCCAAACCCAACCCTTTATTCACACTACTCAGGGGGGTTCCATCTAGGCGCGCGTCCATTGATACCCTTGAGACCTTTGTGAATTCATGCCACCCAATGCACGAATGTTCAAGGAGAACGCGCCATGAAACCGACCATTGCCCCATTTCCCATGACCCGCTTTCGCCGCGCCCGTCAATCACAGGCAATTCGTGCGCTGGTGCGTGAGAACACTCTGACAACGGATGACCTGATCTGGCCGGTTTTCGTACGCGATGGCGAAGGCATTGAAGAGCCCGTGCCCTCGATGCCTGGTGTGGTTCGCAGATCGGTTGACCTGATTGCCAAAGCGGCGGTCGAGGCCCAGGCCCTTGGGATTCCTGCGATTTGCATCTTTCCCTACACCGACCCGGCACTGAAAACCGAAGACTGTGCCGAGGCATGGAACCCCGACAACCTGTCAAACCGGGCCATTCGGGCAATCAAGGCAGCGGCTCCGGACATTGCCGTAATGACGGATGTGGCGCTTGACCCGTATAACATCAACGGTCACGACGGATATGTCGTTGACGGCGAAATCGTCAACGACCAGACCGTCGAGGCACTGGTAAAGATGACGCTGGCACAGGCCGACGCCGGTGCGGATATCATCGGCCCGTCGGACATGATGGATGGCCGGATCGGGGAAATGCGTCGCGCGCTGGAAGGTGCAGGCTATCACAACGTGATGATCCTCAGCTATGCCGCAAAATATGCCAGTGCGTTTTACGGACCCTTTCGCGACGCGGTCGGTGCATCGGGGGCCCTGACGGGCGACAAGAAGACATACCAGATGGACCCCGCAAACTCGGACGAGGCTTTGCGCCTGATCGAACGCGATCTGACTGAAGGCGCGGATATGGTGATGATCAAGCCGGGCATGCCATATCTGGATATCTGCCGCCGCGTGAAAGACAGTTTCGGTGCGCCGACATATGCCTATCAGGTATCGGGCGAATACGCGATGATTCAGGCCGCAGCTCAGAACGGCTGGATCGATGGCGAGAAGGTGATGCTAGAAAGCCTTCTGGCCTTCAAACGCGCCGGTTGCGATGGAATTCTGACCTATTTCTCTCCTCAGGTTGCGCGCATCCTGCAGGGATAAAGCCCGCAAGTTTCGCGATATTTCGCCGATAAGATTGCCCGATCGGGCAGCTTTCCCGTGACACATCGCCCTGATCGGCGTATCCTTGCCGCCAAGACCGGGATCACCCGGCATATCAGGCACAGTTACAGAGATATAAAACCATGAGCAGTTCCAACTCCCCCCGACTGAATCGTCGCGGCTTTGCCTTGGGCATGGCAGGTCTGAGCTTGACCGCCGCCTGCGGCAACGGTGTCGGCAATTCCAACGCAGCAACAATCGATGCCCGTGTCGACGCAACGCTGACCGAGATGTACAGCCGCTATCCCAATACGGTTGAAATTGCGAACAAGGCCAACGGCATGCTGGTCATGCCGCTGATTACCGAAGCCGGTTTCGTGTTCGGTGGCGGTTACGGTCGCGGCGCACTGCGCATCAGCGGTGCAACAGTTGACTTCTACTCGGCGGTCAAGGGCACGGCCGGGCTACAGATCGGCGCGCAGCAATATGCGCATGTTCTGTTTTTCATGACCGAAGACGCCCTGAACGATTTCCGTCGTTCCAGTGGTTGGACAGCCGGAGCAGATATTGGCTATGTGGTCAGCGATCAGGGCGATTCCCTGTCGACAGACACAACGACGCTGCGCTCACCCGTTCTGGCCGCCATCTTCGGACAGGCTGGGCTTCAGATCGGTGCGACCGTGGAAGGCACGAAATATACCCGCATTATTCCATAACTCGGGCTTCCCACTTCTTCTGACAAACCCCATCACAGCGGAATGCTGCGGTGGGGTATTTGTTTTCATCCTTTCTGCACAGGTTCTTGCCGCGTTCCTCTTTCGGTTGGACCCGCCATCCACTAATCTCCGCGCAACCTTCATGTACTAGAATTTGGGGCAGTAATGGGTCTTGTTTTCCGCTGGCTGGTGCGCATCGTGTCGGGTCTGATCATGCTGATCCTCGCCGCAATGGGCCTTGTCTATTTTCTGGCCAGCCAATCCCTGCCGGATTATGACCAGACGCTCGAAGTCAACGGGTTGACCGCACCGGTTGAGATCGTGCGCGACACCGCCAATGTGCCGCACATTCTGGCCCAAAATGACCCGGATGTATTTTTCGGTCTTGGATATGCCCACGCGCAGGATCGATTGTGGCAGATGACAGTCATGCGCCGCACTGCACAGGGCCGCTTGTCCGAGATCTTTGGACCGCGCACCCTGCGCGTTGACAAGCTGCTGCGCCGGCTGGATCTGTACGGCCTTGCCCATCGCTCGGTCGAAGTGCAGGACGACTATACCAAGGCTGCCCTTCGTGCTTATGCGGCCGGGGTCAACGCACGCCTGACCGAGATCAACGACGAGGCCTTGGGGCGCGGCGCGCCTGAGATGTTCCTGTTCAATGCACCCGTCTCGCCCTGGCAACCGGGTGACAGTATTGCCGTGATCAAGCTTATGGCACTGCAACTGTCCGGTCACCTGACAGACGAGGTTCTGCGGGCGCGTACGTCTTTGATGCTAAGCAACCCTGACAGACTGGCAGACATTCTGCCCGATGTTCCCGGCCCCGGCATTGCTGCGCTGCCTGAATACGCTTCGCTGTTTCCCAACCTGCCGCGCTATGCCGCTGGTACAAGTTTTCCCGAAACGCCTCTGTCACCCCTTCCCAAACGCGGGCTGGCGGGCGCATCAAACGCCTGGACCGCTGCGCCTTCGCGCTCGGCAAGCGGTGGGACGTTGCTGGCCAACGACCCACATCTGGGCTTCACAGCACCCGGCGTGTGGTATCTGGCGCATCTTGGTCTGGCAAAGGGAAGCGTCATTGGGGCCTCGATCCCAGGTATTCCCGCAATCATGACCGGCCGCAGTGACCGTTTGGGTTGGGGGGTGACGTCGTCCTATCTTGACGATCAGGACATTCATATTGAGCAGCTGAACCCGGAAAACCCCGAAGAATACCTGACCCCGGATGGCTATAAGGAGTTCCAGACCCGTCCTTCGATCATTGAAATCAAAGGGGAAGCTCCGGTTACACTGACGCTGCGCTGGACTGAGAACGGGCCTGTGTTGCCCGGTACGGATTACAAGCTGGAAACCATCACACCGCCGGGCCATGTTGCGTCTTTGTCCTGGACTGCGCTCAGCCCGCAAGACACTTCGATGACGGCGTCCATGGCCCTGATGAACGCGGACAACGTGCAGGACGCCGTAACCGTGGCGCGGCAATTCATTGCGCCCTCGCAAAACCTGTCACTGGTCGACAAAATGACAATAGGGATGAAACTGATTGGCGCCATGCCCCGGCGTGATCTGCAAAACCAAAGCCGCGGACGCATTCCGACACCCGGCTGGATCGAGGCCAATCGCTGGCAAGGTCGCCTTCCCTACGCCAACAACCCGGAATTCGTGGCCCCTGTCGGCGGTGTTCTAGGCAACACCAACAACAAGATCATCGACCGCCCGTTCCCGGATCATGTGTCCTACGAATGGGGCGACACTCAGCGCGTGCATCGCTGGGAACGTCTGATGCAATCGCGTGAGGTGCATACCCGCGATAGTTTCATCGAAGCGCAACTGGATACGGTCAGTTTCACCGCGCGCTCTCTGCTGCCGTTGATCGGCGCTGACCTTTGGTACACCGGTGCCTCGGCCCCCGAAGGGACGCCCGAACGACAGCGCCAGATTGCGCTGTCGCTGCTGGCGGACTGGAACGGCGAGATGAACGAGCACCTGCCCGAACCGCTGATCTATGCAGCCTGGGTGCGGGCGCTTCAGATCCGCCTGATTTCGGACGAGCTTGGGCCGCTGGCCAGCGAATTCAAACATGTCGAGCCCCTGTTCATCGAACGGGTCTATCGTGACATTGATGGCGCCGGTGTCTGGTGCGATGTACGACAAAGCGCGCCGGTTGAAACCTGTACCGAAATGGCACGACTTGCGCTGGATGACGCGCTGATCTGGATCACCGAACGCTACGGCAGCGCACTGGAATCCCTGCGCTGGGGTGATGCCCATCAGGCAACCCACGACCACCCGGTTCTGGGGAACGTGCCTATACTTCGGTATTTTGTGAACATTCGCCAATCGACCAGTGGCGGCGACAACACCTTGCTGCGCGGGCGCACGTCGGGCGAAGGGCTCGACCCGTTTCAGAACGTCCACGGGGCCGGGTATCGCGGTGTGTATGACTTTGCCGATCCCAACAGCTCGGTTTTTATCACCGCTACCGGCCAATCGGGCCATTTCCTGTCGCGCTATTACGACGATCAGGCGCAGCTGTGGCGGCGTGGCGAGTATATTCCCATGTCGCTGGACCTTGACCTTGCCCGCGCCGCTGCTGTCGGAGTGACCAATCTGATCCCACGTTAAGCATCAGGGTTTCGGCGACTCCCCGCCCCTTTTTGCCCGGACCGTGGACGACATGCGGCAGTTTCGCCTACCATCACCGAGCGAACTGTTTCGGACCAGGGGGAAACTATGGCCAGCATTCGGGATACTCTGAACAACCTTGCCCGGGATTACGCAATCGCCTGGAGTTCAGGTGACGCAGATGCCGTCGCCAGCTTTTTCTCGCTGGACGGACAGATTACAATCAACAGAGGTGACCCAATCGAAGGGCGCGCAGCGATTGCCGATATGGCCCGGGGTTTCTACGCCGATTTTCCTGATCTGGAGGTGCGCTGCGACATGATGCGATGGGCCGGATCTCATGCCCTATTTGTCTGGACACGTGAGGGGCATCATGCTCAGACCGGCAACCATGTTATCGCACGCGGATGGGATGAATGGGAACTTGCGCCCGATCATCTTGTACAGTCGTCAGTCGGCTGGTTCGACACCGATGACTTACAGCGACAACTTGAAGGCGTGTGACTTAGGTCGTCTTTTTGCCAGCGGTTTCAATATTGTAACTCCGCGGTATTCCTTGTGTAATCAGAAACCACTCGGATGCCTTCGTCCGCTGCTGATGCGCATCAAAGGCCTGCTGATTCACAAAAACCTCTGAAACAGTGAACCGTCCGGGTGTGATCTGATCCTCGACAACGTCGAACGACAGGCAACCCTCTTCCGCCTTTGTGAGGGCGATATGCGTGGGCAGAGCGGCGCGCACATCTTCAAGGCGGTCCGCCGGGACATCAATAAATCCGGTCAGGAATACTCTTTGATCCAATGTATCAGCCATCTTCCGCAATTTCACTGTATCTATAGTGTGTCGAATTGGGCGGCCTGCTTATCTGTCCAAAGGACAGTGATACGGAACCCTTCTTCGGTCTGCTCTTCAGATTGTACAACATCCTGCCGGAACAACCACGCCCGCTTGTTCCCTTCCGCAAAGGTCAGGTTCAGAACAACCTCGTGCCGGGCCCCTTGCAGGATTGCTGCAATCTCGGAAAGCAAAGGGGTCACGCCTTCGCCGGTAACTGCCGAAATGGCAAATATAGCAGGATCGCGATCCGCCCTCGCCAACGCGGCGTCTTTTTCTTCCGTGCTCAGCAAGTCAGTCTTGTTCCAAACCTCAAGCCGGGGGCGTTCTTCGTCGACACCAAGCGAGGTCAGGATTGCTTCGACATCCTGCGCCTGTGCTTTGGTTTCTTCATGGCTGATATCGCGCACGTGAACAATCAGATCAGCGCCCAACACTTCTTCAAGCGTGGCTCGAAAAGACGCCACAAGCTCGGTCGGCAGGTTCGAGATAAAACCCACCGTATCCGACAGGATCACTTCTGGGCCATCGGGCAGTTGCACGCGGCGCATAGTTGGATCCAGCGTGGCAAACAACATGTCCTTGGCCAACACTTCGGCCCCGGTCAGCCGATTGAACAGGGTAGATTTCCCGGCATTGGTATATCCAACCAATGCAACGATCGGATAGGGCACCTTGGCGCGCGCGGCACGGTGCAAGGTGCGGGTCTTGACCACTTTCTGCAATTGGCGGCGCAAACGCACCAGTTGTTCGTCAATGGCGCGGCGGTCGGCTTCGATCTGGGTCTCGCCGGGTCCGCCGACAAATCCCAAGCCGCCACGCTGACGTTCAAGGTGGGTCCAGGCCCGCACCAGCCGTGTCCGCTGATAGCTGAGCGCAGCCATTTCGACCTGCAACACCCCTTCACGGGTACGTGCGCGGTCGCTGAAAATCTCAAGGATCAGCCCGGTCCGGTCGAGGATCTTGACCTTCCATGCCTTTTCCAGATTGCGCTGCTGAACCGGTGTTACCGGTCCATCGATCAGAACCAGCTCAACCTCGTTTTCACGAAGCCGCTCACCCAGTTCTTCGATCTTGCCACTGCCAAACAAATAGCCGGGTTGGGCGCGTTGCAGGCGTACGATTTCAGACCCGATCACATCCAGATCGGGCAAAGCGGCGGCCAGCGCAACCGCCTCAGCCAGCGCAGGTTCGGGAACGCGGCGCTGTTCAACTGATTTGATTTCGGGATGCAGCACCCAGGCCCGGGTGCGCGTCCGGTCATGTTCCATCAAGAGGCGTCTTCGCCCTCATACAGGTTGATCGGCTGTGATGGCATGATGGTTGAAATCGCGTGCTTGTACACCAGCTGCGACTGTCCGTCGCGGCGCAACAATACACAGAAATTGTCGAACCAGGTGATCACACCCTGCAATTTCACGCCATTGATCAGGAAAATTGTAACCGGAACCTTAGCTTTCCGTACATTGTTCAGGAAAGCATCCTGAAGATTCTGTCTGTCCGAAGCCATATTATGATAATCTCGCCATTGTTCTTGCTACGCGTTGCGGACCAACGCGCTCCCTCCCGGTGAGTATGGAGTGCCGCGGTAAGATATTCCAGACGAAAAATTAAGCACTAAAGACGACGGGATCCAACCGGTTCAATCCCGCCACAGCGAAGGGGTGATCAGGGCGATGATCGCAAGCGTCTCGAGCCGGCCAATGACCATCGCCGCGCACAGCGTCAGCTTGGCCCCTGCGGACAGGTCGATCAACCGGATTGGAACATCAGTGGCCAATTCAATCAGCGGACCCGTCGTGCTGAGCGTTGCGACGCTGAGCACCATGGCCTGTTCGAACCCAGCCCCCATTGCGGCCAGCAAAAGGTTGAACACCGCCAGTGTCAGCGCAAAGAGCATCAGAAAGATCCAGGCGATAAACGCGCCGTCCCTTTGAATGCGTCGGTTGCCACCTCCAACCCCGCTGACGGATGAGGGATAGATCAACCGGTCGATCTCGCGCGCACCGTTCAAGTACAGGGCAAAAACCCGCAGCAGTTTCACGCCGCCAGCCGTGGTCGCAACCCCTCCACCGATCAGGGCCAGCCCCATCAGCAACAATCCGGGCGTTCCCAGACCAGATAATTGCTGCGCATCATCCCAGTTTGCGCTTTCAAACCCGGCGGTTGTCAGAAAGGCCAGAACGGTGAACAGCATACCCCAAATGACCTGCAATGCCTGTAAAGGCTCGATTTGCCCACCGATTTCCGTAACACCAGCAATAACGCGAAAGAACAATAACGCCGCAACGGCCAGAACAATCATCAGGCCAATGCGAAACTCCGGGTCCGTATCCAGTCGGGAATAACCGGATGTCGCCGTGTCGGTCGAAAATGTCAGGCGCGAAAGGGCAAAGAACAGGAACAAAAACAAGATCGCCTCACCCGTGAAGCCCGCCTGCGCGCCTTCCATGCCGCCCACCGGAGAAATTCCGGACGTCGCCATGACCGACATTGCGTGGCAAACGGCTGTCAGTCCGGTTTCGCCTGCGATCAGAAGAAGGATCCAGATCACAGCCGTCAACCCGGCATAGACCGGGGTCAGTCCCTTTGCCACACGGATCAGTCGACCGCGCGGATCAACGCGTTCGCTTTGCGCAACACCCGATACCGGGCGACCCGGCTGACCGCGGGCCGTGACCTCGAACCCACCCAGCGACAAAGGCGCAAGGATTGCCGCGGCGGCAATCCACATCAGCAAACCGCCCATCCATCCAACCAAGGCGCGCCACAGGTGCAGCGGGGCCGTCAGGCGGTCTGGATCCGGAAACAGATCCGCCCCCGTGGTTGTCAGGGCACTGACCATGTCAAAATAGGCGTTCAGGAATGTGGTCGTTCCCAGCGCATCGTGAAATGGAATCGCAAGAAAGACAGGCAGAATGGTGAAACATGCAAGCATCACCGCCAATTGTCCCAAAGTTCCGCGCCTTGGCACACGGTTGGACGAGGCCAGTGCGACACTGACGACCAGAAACAACCCTATGATACCGGAGTACAAAAACGACCGCGATGTATCGTGATCATCCAGCGCCAGCGCGTAAACTGCCGGAATCCACATGGCCAGTGACGCAATAGCCCAGATCAGAAGAAACAGCGGCAACCGCCGCAATAGCCCGATCTGTTGTATCCCCGCATGCGCCATCAGAAGAAATCGATTGAAACCTGCATCAGGCGTTCGACCTCAGGCACGTCGTTGGCCATGGCAAAGATCGCGACGACATCCTTTTCATCGATCCTGAGGCTGCCCGTCGGTCGCATAACCTCATCTCCTTTGCGCACGGCCCCCACCAGTACGCCCTCGGGAAAATCGATATCGCGCAGCTTTTGACCCGCCATGGGAGAGGTTGAAAGAACCTCAGCCTCGATCACTTCGGCCTCAGCATCTCCGATCGAGTAGACCTGTCGCACCCGGCCATGACGGATGTGGCGCAAGATCGAACTGACGGTGGTTGCCCGCGGATTGATATACGCATCAATCCCCAAAGGTCCCATCAGGGCCACCATACTGGGATCATTGATCAAAGCGATCGCCAGGGCACAACCCTCGGCCTTGGCGCGTACAGCGGCCAGCATGTTCGTGCGGTCGTCATCCGTAACCGCCAGCATTGCATCCGCTCTGTCGATACCGGCTTCGCTCAACAAACTGGCATCAAGGCCATCACCGTGCAGCACAATCGTTCGTTCCAACGCCTCGGCGGCGATCTCGGCGCATCGGCGATCCCGCTCGACGATTTTGGCGCGCACGCGGCTTTTTTGTTCTTCCAGAGTTCGCGCCACTTCAAGCCCGACATTGCCCCCGCCCACGATCACCACACGATCCTGACGCTTTTGGGTCTTGCCAAACACCTCCATAGTGCGATCCACGTCTTTTACATTGGTAAAGACGTAGCATTCGTCGCCCACAAACAGCTGATCCTCGGATTCTGGTGCAAACAGCGTGCCATCGCGACGCACCCCGACTACGATCGAACTGAGCGTCGAGAACAAATCGGTCAATTGCCGCAAGGGTGTGTTCACAATCGGGCAGTCTTCATCCACGCGAATACCCAAAAGCTGCGCCTTGCCGTCCATGAAAATCTCGGTGTCAAAGGCGGACGGGGCCGACAGTCGGCGCATCGCGGCTGCGGCCACTTCGCGTTCGGGGCTGATCACCACATCAATCGGCAGATGATCGCGCCGGTAAAGGTCCGAGTGGATCGCCTCAAGATAGGATTTTGACCGCAGTCGCGCGATCTTGCGCTGGATCGAAAAGACCGAATGCGCCATTTGGCAAGTGACCATGTTCACTTCATCCGAATGGGTCGCAGCGATAATCATGTCCGCATCGCGCGCGCCTGCCCTTTCAAGCACATCGGGATAACTTGCAAACCCGGCGATCCCCTGCACGTCCAGCGTTTCGGTCGCCCGCCGAACCAGGTCGGGATTGTTGTCGACAACGGTGACGTCGTTCAATTCACCCGAAAGGTGCCGCGCAATCTGCCAGCCGACCTGACCCGCGCCGCAAATAATGACCTTCATGTTTCTGGCCCTTCTGCCTGAAAGGATTGAATGACAGATGCCCCCAAAGCGGTCAATTGAATTGTCATCGCCGATCAGCTGCGGCAAGATAAGCATATGAAAACGCTGTTTCCTATGCTTGTGCCGCTGATGGTGCTGTCCTCGTGCGGGCCGCTCTCGCTTTACTATCGCGAGGGTGAAACCGTGTCACGTCTGCAAAAAGAGACCACCCAGTGCCAGCTTAGGGCGGTCAAAGAGGTGCCAGTTGCCAATCAGATCCGCCAAAGCCCGCCGACATATTGGCCCGGGCGCACGTATTGCGACGGCAGAGGTCGTTGCTATCAATCCCCGGGCTGGTGGCAGCCCGGCAGGGTCTATACCGTCGATGTGAATCAGGGTCTGCGAAACACGGTTGAGGCGCAATGCATGGCCGAAAAGGGATTTCGCCCTGTCAGTTTGCCGCCCTGCAAGCAAAATGTGAAATCGCGGGTACCATTGGCGCGAACAACAACATTGCCGCCCCTCAACAGTGCCTCATGCTTTGTGAAATTCGATGACGGGTCGTTTCAGATCATCACTCCGGGGCAAGCCGGGTAAGCAAAACCACGGTACCGCGCGATTGATCATTCCAGTCCGGTTCAAGCGCGTTTGCGCCGCGCGGCTAGCCACAGATGCAGCGCCATGGCAACAGCATAGAACCCGACCACGGCAATCAACATGCCTGCTTCACTGGTCCGCCACAGAATTGCAAGCAAAACAGGTGTGCCCAAAAGGTTACCCGCATTCCCCATCTGCGCCATCGCACCATAGCTAAGCGCCTGGTTTTCGGGTGTCGAGTTCAACTGCGGTACCGCTGCAAAGCTGCCGCCCTGAACAAGCCCCAGCACCGCAAAAAGCGCAACGCAGACAACGGGCAACGGGGCACCAAGAAACAGGGCGCCTATCGTCAGGATAGACAGCCCGAAACCAAGGGTAACAACGAATACGCCAGAACAAACGTTCAGCAACACTGGGACGGTAAGCCAGGAAATCACGATCCCGGCCAACGGCATCAAACCTGCGATCATCGCACTGACATCTTCCGGCAATCTTCCCGGAAGAATGGCCAGCAGCGAGACAAAGGTCAGCGTGTAAAAGAACCATCCGAGCGCCGGAGCCGACACAAATGCAGAGCGATAGGTCTGTACGTGTATGTCAATCAGTGTTCGAACGCTCCAAAAAGGATTGTTCACCAAAGCCGATGCACTGTTGGGACGGAAAGATACGATCAGGACGGCGATCAGAAACATCAGAACGCCATGGGTAGCAAAATAAACCGGCAGCCCGACCTGAGCGATCAATGGAAGCCCAAGCCATGCGTTCAGGGCAAAGGCGACGCCAAAGAAACTGCTCCACAAAACCATTGCCGCGTTGCGCCATTTTCCAATCGTGATTTGCGCAATCAGTGTTGGTGCTGCGACAACGATAGCCAGATGAGAGACCCCTTCGACAACGCGGCTGACCAGCATCAGGCCCAAACCGGGGATACTGGCCTGAAACAGGGACACCGCCCCGCCAAGGGTCAAGCCAAACATCAGCAACCGGACAGGCCCAACCCGCCCGGCTATCGCGCCGGACAATGCACCAAGAATCGCGCCAATCAGGCTGATGACTGACAAAAGCCAGCCAATCTTGTCCGCGTGCGCAGGATAGAGGGCTGCGACCTGAGCAAAAGGAACCGCAATCTTGGCGAATTGGGTCGCCGCACCTAGCCCGGCAAGCCAAAGCAACAAAACCTGTAACAAGATGCGTAATGGATGGGGCATAAGCCGGTTCTACTGCACCCGACCGCACAGGAATACGCATAAATTATGCGCGTCCCGACCGTGCCCCACTGACCAGCCGGACCGGCGTTCCATCCGACAGGTACAACCGTTCCCAGGTGATCTGTCCGGCACTGATCCGGATACGGTCGTGCCGCGCTTCGGAGGTTACAAACGACTTGGGGTTGGGCGCTTGCAAATCCCACCATCCCTCGTCCTGTAGCTCGGCCTCAGCCTGACGGATTTCGTCCGTCGCAAATTGCCAGAGGGACACGCCAAGCAGTGCCCGTTGGGTGGTTTTCCAGTCCCGCGCCCGCCGGCGGGAATAGGCCAGGCACATATGGCTGGCCTCCTCAACCAGATGGATGCAGTCGGCCGAGTTCACGACAAGCCGTCTTAACGCGTTGTCATCCGCCCTGAAAGGAGCCAGCGCAGCAAACACCGAGTGTTGCAGATCAGTTGTCGGAATCTGAATCCCGTTTTCCCATCTGGAAACCGTGGTCTGATCGACCTCCAGAACCTCTGCCAGCGCGGATTGTTTCAATCCGATCGACCGTCGAAGTCGCTTTAACCGCCTGCCAAAAGCCGGGTAGCCTTCGACGAACCGGCCAGACCGATCAGAGTTCACCGTTCTCGCCATCCCTTCCACACATCCATCTGCCCGTGAACTATGACCCCAGACTCATTCTGCTGGTTCGGGTTCGTCGATTTGCGCGACCCGCGCACCAGATTTGTTCGAGGTCACAACACCCAGCGACTTTAACTTGCGATGCAGCGCACTGCGTTCCATCCCGACAAAGCTGGCGGTGCGGCTGATATTGCCGCCAAAGCGGTTGATCTGGGTCAGCAGATACTCACGCTCGAACGCTTCGCGGGCCTCGCGCAGCGGCAAAGTGGCCAGCGCCCCCGACAAGACAACGCGGCCCGACTCTTCGGCCTTGTCTTCTTCGCTTGGCAGCTCGCGCGCCTCAATTGGGCCGGTGCCGTCACCCAGAATCAAAACACGTTCGATCAAGTTTTTCAGCTGGCGCACGTTACCCGGCCACGTCATTGTCTGAAGCAAAGCGACCGCCTCGTCCGACAGCTCCCGCATAGGCAACCCTTGGGTTTCGTTGCACATTTCGATGAAATGCTGGGCCAGAACCGGAATATCCTCGCGCCGGTCCTCGAGTGATGGAACGGTGATCGGAACCACATTCAGACGGTGATACAGCTCTTCCCGGAACCGCTCGGCCGCGATTTCATCATCAAGATCTTTGTTGGTCGATGAGATCACCCGAAGATCCACGCGCACTTTGTCCGAGCCACCCACGCGCTGGAATTGCTGATCCACCAGCACACGCAGGATTTTGGACTGTGTACCCAAAGGCATGTCGGACACTTCATCAAAATAGACCACGCCGCCGTGGGCTTCTTCCAGCAATCCGGATTCCACACCACGTTCGGCCGATTCCCGGCCAAACAGAACTTCTTCCACACGCTCAGGCTCAATCCCGGCACAGTTGACGGTCACGAAGGGAGCGTTTGCGCGGTTGGAGTGGGCATGGATATAGCGCGCGGCAATTTCCTTTCCAGAACCCGCAGGCCCGCGCAGCATGACGCGACCGTTTGACTTGGTAACCTTGTCCAACTGCCCCTGCATCGCCCGGAACGACGCGGATTTGCCGATCATGTCGGAGTTGTTGACCTCTTTCCGCTTCAGCGACGCGTTCTCGCGCCGTAGACGAGACGTCTCCATCGCGCGGCGGATCACCACCATCAACTGGTCAATGTTAAAGGGCTTCTCGATAAAGTCGTAAGCACCCTGTTTGATAGCAGCAACAGCGATTTCGATGTTGCCGTGGCCCGAAATAATCACCACCGGCACATCCGGGTTATCGCGTTTTACCGACTTGAGGATATCAATCCCGTCCATACGGCTGTCCTTCAGCCAGATATCTAGGATCAACAGCCCCGGCGGTTCGGAATTGATCGACGCCATGCACTCGTCCGAGTTGGCTGCCAGCCGGGTTGAATAGCCTTCGTCCTCCAGAATGTCGGACACCAGCTCGCGAATATCGCGCTCGTCATCTACGATCAGAATGTCGCTCATCTTTGGCCTGCTTTCAGTTTGTTGGTTCTAATTGCCTGCTTCTGCGGCGCAACGGTTGGGGACATACCTGCCCCAGGCAAACGGATCACAGCCATTGCGCCAAAATGGTCCTGCCCGTCAAATACGGGCGCGTCCTCAAGGGTCAGCGCGCCGCCATGCTCTTCTATGATTTTCTTGACGATCGGAAGACCCAACCCGGTACCTTCGTCGCGTGTCGTTACATAAGGTTCAAACAAACGCGCCCGGTCTTCCGGCAGACCGATCCCATTGTCTGCAATGGTGATGACTGTACCCGCATCATCGCTTGAAACCGCCACCTTGATCTGCGGCACCAGGTTGTCCGGGGCCCCTTTTTCTTTCAGAGTTGCAATGGCTTCTCCGGCATTCTTAATCAGGTTCGTCAACGCTTGATTAAGCATGGTCGCATCTACATCCGCCATGATCGGCTGCTGCGGCAGGTCGGCATCAATCTGTACGTCCGGCTGTCCCGCCTGTTGCAAAAGTACGGCTTCGCGCACCAGTTCGACAAGGTCCTCTTCGCGGCGAACGGGCTCGGGCATCCGCGCGAACTTGGAAAACTCATCCACGATACGCCGCAGGTCATTGGTTTGCCGCACGATGACGCCGGTCATCGATTCAAGGCTGCCGCTGTCTTCCTCATCCAGTTTGCGGGCGAACTTGCGCTTGATGCGCTCTGCGCTGAGCTGGATCGGCGTCAATGGGTTCTTGATTTCATGTGCAATGCGGCGGGCCACGTCACCCCACGCCGCCATTCGCTGCGCACTGACCAGATCGGTTACATCGTCAAAAGCAACCACATAGCCTTCCAGCCCGCCATCCTCTCCACGACGGATAGCCATGCGAACCAGCAGGTTTTCAAGCTGCCCCTTACGTGTGACCTTAACCTCACCCTGAACAGCCTCCTGCCCGCTGTCCTTGAGGCTTTCAAACAAAGGCAGAAACTCGGGAACCGCAATGCCGATAGCCAGGTGTTCTTCACCTCGCGACCAGTCCAGCAAGCGTTCAGCCGAGCGATTGACAAACGTAACGCATCCATCGGGGTCCACGCCGACAACACCGGACGTGACCGAACTGAGCACGGAATCAAACAGGCGACGCCTGCTTTCGATTTGCTGGGTGTTTTCCAGCAGCGTGTCCCGCTGCCCTTTTAGTTGTCGGGTCATCTGGTTGAAATATCGGCCCAACATCGCAATTTCGTCGTCGCTGGCCTCTTCGATGACCTGAACGCTCAAGTCTCCGGCGCCGACCCGCTGCGCCGCTGTGGTCAAACGTCCGACCGGGCGCGACAGGCGTTCGGCAAACCACATCCCCAGCGACATCGCAGCCAGGATCAGGATCAGCGCAAAGCCCAGATAAAGCAGACCGAATTCGAACAACACCCTGCCCCGTTCACTTTCCAGCTGCTGATAGAACTGCGCCGTTTCCTTGGTGTCATCCAGCAGTGTCAACAACTGCCCATCCACCTCGCGGCTGACATAGAGGTAGCGGTCCAGATAAGCGGTCAGAGGTACAAGCGCGCGGAATTCATTATTCGGCCAGTCGGCAATGATCAGCAGCCCCTTATCTGCCGCTTCCGTCATTTGCTCGGCTGTTGGTTCCTCATAGTTGAACAGATAGGATCGATCCCCGCGCGACCGGATTTCGCCCGTGCCGTCGATGACATAGGCTTCGCGCAACCCGCGCTGAATCCGGGCCTGCCCCTGCGCCAGAACCTCGCGGAGTTCGGCATCAGAAATGTAGAACTCCACCGAACGTGCATTGTTCAGGAACCGCGCCAGAACCGTAGCGTCCTGCGTCAGACCGCTGCGATGTTCCTGCTCATAAGCCTCTGCTGCTGTCAGGGAAGACCCGACAACCTGGCGCACGCGATCCGAAAACCAGCCTTCCAGGCCGATATTCACGGTCAGGCCGGCAAAAATGGCGACCGTAACGGTCGGAACCAGCGCAAGCAGCGTAAACGCCCCAATCAGACGCAAATGCAGGCGCGAGCCCGCCGACTTGGCCCGCCTTGCAGCAATCAGGCTGCCCAACTGACTGAGCACCAAAGCTGCCACAACCAGAACATAGACAAGATCAGCCAGCAGAATCAGCCGCAATGTCGGCGCGGTCGCACCTAGGTCAAAAGGACCAATGACGAGGTATGTGGCAAGCGCCAGAACTGGCCCCATGAGGACCAGCCCAAAGGTGCCGAAATTGCGAAGTTTCCGTGATTTACGCCATCGACCAATCGATGGGATCATCCCGCTCTGTGCTCGGGTTGCCACCGTCTGCCCTCATCCTGAAGTGCCGCTTGTGCGGCTTACCGCCATATATCGTGATCTTTTCCCGACAGATGCCGGGATGCCACGGTTTGTGTGGCGATATTACATCAGTTTGCGGCGCCGTGTCACCTGTATATCGAGATCTGTAATCTTTTTTCGCAGCGTATTTCGGTTAATCCCCAGTAAATCAGCACATTTTGCCTGGTTCCCACCAGTTGCATCCAGTGCGATTTCGATCAGCGGGGCCTCAACCTCACGCAAAATCCGCTGATAAAGGCCCGGCGGCGGCAAAATATTGCCGTGCAGATCGAAATACCGTCGCAGGTGACGCTCGACCGAGGTTGAAAGCTTCTCGCGTTCGCCGCCGCTCAGAACAGGCGCAGCCTCGGGCTGGCTGCCCAACACCATTTCCACCTCGGCCTTCGAAATCTCATCTGCCCGGCTGGTCAGCCCCAAACGGCGAACGGCGTTTTCCAGTTGCCGGACGTTCCCTGGCCATGAATAGCGCCGCACCAACTCAACCGCTTCCGGGCTGAGCCACCGCTTGTTTCCGCTTTCCTTCTCTTCCCGGGCCAGGAAATGTTCGGCCAGCAGTTGAATATCGTCGACCCTTTCACGCAACGAGGGCACGTGGATCGTTGCCCCGCACAAACGATAGTACAGGTCCTGCCGGATACGGCCGTTTTCCATTCCATCGGTCAAGTTTGTCTGGCTGGTTGCCATGAAACGCGGAACATGATCGCCGGGCGTATCCATCATACGCACCACGCGGGCTTGAATTTCATCGCCGATATCCGCGATTTCATCTATCAGCAGCGTACCGCCACGCACCCGCGCCATCACGCGGGCCGGGCCCTCCAGATCGCTTAGGTCGGCTGCGGTGACTGTGACAAAGGGTAATGTACGCCGGTCCGAAAAGTCGTGAATTGCCCGGGCAATCAGCGACTTACCCGTTCCGCTTTCACCCGAGATCATAACTGGCAGGTCGGTGTTCATCACGCGGGCGACCAACCGATACAAAGCCTGCATGACTGGCGTGCGACCGACCAGCGGCAGCTCATCCGGACGCTCACCACCTGCCTGTATGGGTTCCGGCTGTGCGCGCTGCTTCTGATCCAGCGCCCGCGCCGTGCGTTTCATCAAATCCGGCAGGTCAAACGGTTTGGGCAGATAGTCATATGCGTCAGCCTCAGCCGCCTGAATCGCCGTCATGATCGTGTTTTGCGCGGAAATCACGATAACCGGCAATCCAGGGCGATCCTTTGCGATCTTCGGCAGCATCTCCAGACCGTTGCCATCGGGCATGACAACGTCCGAGATGACCACGTCGCCTTTGCCTTCGCCGACCCAACGCATCAGGGTGGTCAGCGAAGACGTTGCGTGCACCTTGCATCCGGCCCGCGTCAGCGCCTGAGTCAGAACGGTGCGGATTGTGCGGTCGTCATCCGCAACCAGTACGGTGCCATCCATCAGGTGCTCTCCTTCTTGTGCTCTGTTGCATCTCGCGGCGCGCGGCGCAGCGACAGTTTGAAAACGGTGCGACCGGGCACGGAGTCGGCTGAAATCCAGCCGTCATGGTCGGAAACAATCTTGCTGACCAGCGCCAGTCCCAGACCGGTGCCGTTTTCCTTGCCCGACACGAACGGGTCAAAAATGTCACCGCGGATATCCTCGGGCAGGCCCGGACCGTCATCGATGATCTCGATCTGCAACGGCAGGGAATGACCCGATCCATCACTTCGGCGTAGGCGGAAGGAATGTTCGAAATACGTGCGCAGACGGATTGTTCCGCCCTGAGGCCCCGCGGCCTCGGATGCGTTTTTCAGCAGGTTCAGAACCACCTGAAGAAACTGGTCCGGATCGCCATAGGCCAGCGGCAATGACGGATCGTAATCCTCGATGATTGTCATATCCGCGCCAAATCCCAGCAGCGCGGACCGCCTTGCACGGTCCAGTACATCGTGGATATTGACCGGCCTGAGGTCCGGTTTCTGCAAGTTGCCGAATTGCTCGACCTGTTCCAGAAGCTTCACGATCCTGCGGCTTTCGGCCACAATAAGGTCTGTAAGTTCAAGATCCTGTGACGAAATATTCATGCTCAGCAGTTGCGCTGCACCGGTAATCCCGGCCAGTGGGTTCTTAATTTCGTGCGCCAGCATCTCGGCCATGCCAATCGCCGACTGCGCCGCTGACTTGACCGTGTTGCCCAAGGTCATCCGGCCCGCCAGTTCACGAGGCGATATGATCATGATCATCGACCCCGGATGCCCGACCAGAGGCGCGATTTGCAACGCACATTGCAAGGGTGCACGATTCCCAGAACCCGCATCCACGTCATTAACGAACAGTGGCGTGCCTTGCGACCGGGCGCGCAGGAATGCTTCCTCAAGCGGCGCATCAACGGCGATCTGGTCCCATACCGGATGCCCGATTACCGACCGGCGCGAGGCATTCAAAAACCCCTCGCCCGCCGAATTCACATCTGCGATGCGGTCGTTTTCATCAATAATGAAAGCCGGAACCGGCAAAGAGTTCCAGATGTTGGCGTTGGAGTTCATGCCGCCGCCTCGCCCGTTTCGGCAAGTGCATCCCCAAGAAGGCGCAGGACATCATCCGTGTTGCGCGACGTCAGAACCGCCCGGCGCAGCGGCGCAGGGGTTGCGGCCTGATCCATATACCATCCCAGATGCTTACGGGCGACACGCAGGCCCAGATCGGCACCGTAGAACCCCAGCATCGCCTGATAATGCGTGCGCACCATGTCGATCAGGTCATTCCCGACCGGAATATCCGGCGCATCCGCCCCGTAAAGGTCGTGACTGATCTGCGCCAGAAGCCAGGGTTTACCCTGTGCGCCACGCCCGACCATGACCCCATCTGCACCAGATTGTTCCAAAGCGGTTCGTGCGGCAGCTGTGTCTACAATATCTCCGTTCGCAATAACCGGAATCGACACGGCCTGTTTCACGGCCTGGATCGCGCTCCAGTCAGCGCGCCCCTTGTAGTACTGGCATCGCGTGCGTCCGTGGATCGTAACCATCTGAACGCCTGCCTCTTGTGCACGGCGCGCAACCTCGGGGGCATTCAGCAGGGTGTCATCCCACCCCAGACGGGTTTTCAATGTCACCGGAACGTCAACTGCACTGACAACGGCCTCAATCAGCGTCAGTGCGTGGTCCGGTGTTTTCAGCAGGGCCGAACCGGAATACCCATTTGTCACCTTCTTGGCGGGACACCCCATGTTGATGTCGATCACCCGCGCGCCCCGATCAGCAACCTGACGGGCGGCCTCGGCCATCCAATGCGCCTCGCGCCCTGCCAGTTGCACAGCTGTGTTTTCCACATCGGCGGACAGTTCGGCGCGTTCCCGCACTCCGGGTTTGGCCTGCACCATCTCCTGACTGGCGACCATTTCGCTGACGACCATGCCGGCGCCAAAGCGCATAACCAGATCCCGAAACGGGCGATCTGTGATTCCGGCCATCGGGGCCAGCAAAACCGGCGATGTTACGAGTTTGTCAGCGAAGCGGAAAGTCAACGTGCTTAATCCTTGGGCAATTGCAGTTCTGATATCGAATTCCACGCATATGAACAACAAAACGACGCGCAACAAGCCCGCAAAACCATCATCTGCCTATTTTTTAATCACCAGACCATAGGTGATTGCCACTGCAATCACCGCCGCCTAAACAAACGCAACAAAATGGAGGGCGCGCGGCATGACCACAGCTGCCATCATAGTCGCCGCAGGCCGCGGCCTGCGCGCAGGGGGCGACGTCCCAAAACAGTGGCGCGGCCTTGCAGGACGCCGCGTGGCAGACTGGACAATCGATCGGTTCCGCGGACAGGTCGCCCATATCGTTCTGGTCTTATCCGACGAAGACACTCTGGTCTGGGAGGAGTTTCGTGATACCGATCTGATCCTCGCCTCGGGCAGCACAGATCGCACGGGTTCTGTACGCAACGGTTTGAAGGCCCTGGCGCACCTCGACGTGAAGCGCGTCCTGATTCATGACGTTGCCAGACCCTGCGTTTCGTCGCGCACCATTCAGGACGTCTTGAACGCATTGGATGCACATCAGGCCGCCGCCCCCGGACTGACGGTGACTGACGCCTTGTGGATAGGACAAGACGGGGTCGTGACTGGCACACAAGACCGCAGCAACCTGTTTGCGGCGCAAACACCGCAAGGCTTTCACTATGACACCATCACCGCCGCCCATGCGGCGCATCCGGGCGGTGCTGCTGATGATGTTGAGGTTGCACGCGCGGCGGGGGTAGATGTCTGCATCGTACCGGGCGATGCGGACAACCTGAAGATCACCCGCCCCGAGGATTTTGCCCGGGCGGAACATATCATGGGAATGGATATGGATGTAAGACTTGGCAACGGCTATGACGTGCACCGATTTGGCGACGGGGATCATGTGGTCCTTTGCGGTGTGAAGGTTCCCCATGATCGCGGGTTGCAGGGGCATTCGGATGCGGATGTCGGGATGCATGCTGTAACCGACGCGATTTATGGCGCATTGGCGCAAGGGGATATCGGACAGCATTTTCCGCCCTCGGATCCGCAATGGAAAGGGGCCGCCAGCGAGATCTTTCTGCGTCACGCGGTCGAACTGGCTGGACAGATGGGGTATCGCATCTCGAACGTGGATTGTACGCTGGTCTGTGAATACCCGAAGATTGGCCCTCACGCCGCTGTTATGCGCGAAGAAATGTCCAAAATCATGGGCTTGCGTGCCGATCAGGTCTCGATCAAGGCCACCACGTCCGAGCGTCTGGGCTTCACCGGTCGCAGTGAAGGCATCGCATCGATTGCGACGGCCTGTCTGGTGAAATCATGAACGCGGCGCAGTTGATTGGCACCGTTGGCGGCGTCGGATATATACGCCCTGCCCCCGGCACCTGGGGTTCGCTGGCCGCGCTGCCGATGGCTTGGGTCCTGCACACGCTGGGCGGATTCCCATTGCTGGCAATCGCAACGCTCGTGGTGTTCGCAGGCGGCCTGTGGGCCACGCGCGTGATGACCGACGGCCAGGACGATCACGACCCGTCGGAAATCGTCATCGATGAGGTCGCGGGCCAGTTCATTGCCCTCTGGGCGATCTCATATCCGTCCTGGGCGCATGGGATCGACATTACCGCCCTCTGGCCCGGCTGGGTTGCCGGGTTCGCTCTGTTCCGCCTGTTCGACATCACCAAACCCGGCCCCGTCGGTTGGGCAGATCGTCGCGGCGATCCTATGGGAGTGATGCTGGACGACGTGATTGCGGGTATTTTCGCAGCCGTTGGCGTGATGGTTCTGGCTGGCATCACGCACGGGGTTCTGGGCCTATGAACGTGCCCGACCTGCTGAACCGCGCCAAAGCGCAGGGCGTTATGATCGCCACTGCGGAAAGCTGCACCGGCGGTATGGTCGCTGCGGCCCTGACGGATATACCCGGCAGCTCGGCCGTCGTGGATCGGGGTTTTGTTACCTATACCAACGGGGCCAAGCAGGACATGCTGGGTGTGCTGGCAGAAACCCTGCAGGCTTTCGGCGCAGTGTCCGAGCAGGTCGCTCGCGAAATGGCCGAAGGCGCATTGCGCAACTCACAAGCGCAGCTTGCCGTCGCGATTACCGGCATTGCCGGGCCGGGCGGGTCTGAATTCAAACCCGAAGGGCGCGTATGTTTCGGACTGGCCAGAGAAGGCCGGGAAACCCGAACAGAAACGATTGAGTTTGGCGCGCAAGGGCGGGATGCGGTGCGCCGCGCCGCGCGGGATCATGCGCTGGCGTTGCTTCTGACCGGGCTTTCATAACGCGCACCTTTTTTAGGCATTATCTGCCCATAGCCGCCAAAACTGTCATCACTTGAACAAAAGGCGACAAAATAGGCGACCAATTCGGGTATTGCCTCTTTTTTCCTCACCTGCCCTCCGCTTCAAGGCTCTGCACATACACTCACTCGATCCCGGGCGTTGTCAGATGACCTGCCCGGGAAACCATGCAGGGAAAAGGAGAGCGGCCCATGAATGGAGCCGATACAGCCTGGATCATAGTTGCTACAGCACTGGTCCTTTTCATGACATTACCGGGTCTGGCCTTGTTTTACGGCGGGCTTGTACGTGCCCGAAACGTGCTCAGCGTTTTTATGCATTGCTTTGCCATTGCCTGTTTGATGAGCATTCTGTGGCTGGTGGCCGGGTACTCCATCGCCTTTGGACCCGGTGAAAGTGGGCTTTGGGGTGGTTTGGGCAAGGCTTTCCTCAACGGTGTTGATGTGAACAGCCTTGCTGGCACTCTCCCAGAAATCCTGTTCTTTGCCTTTCAGATGACCTTTGCCATCATCACCCCGGCCCTGATCGTGGGCGCATATGTTGAACGGGTGGGCTTTGGCTTTGTGCTCACCTTCTCGGCGCTGTGGATGCTGCTGTGCTATGCGCCGGTGGTTCACTGGATCTGGGGCGGTGGAATGCTGTCCGATGGTGGTATTTTGGGTGACATTGGCGTGCGTGATTTCGCTGGCGGTATCGTGGTGCACGAAACCGCTGGTCTGGCAGCCCTGATCATCGCCGTCATCCTTGGCCCGCGCCGAAACCGAACGACCCCGCCGCATAATCCCGGCTATGTCATGGTCGGCGCCGCGATGCTGTGGGTCGGCTGGTTCGGCTTCAATGGCGGTTCGCAACTGGCCGCGGACGGTGGCGCTGCGATGGCGATGACCGTTACCCACCTGTCCGCCGCAACTGCGTCACTGACATGGGCGCTTTGGGAACGCATCCGCTTTGGCAAAGCCTCGATGGTGGGTCTTGTCACCGGGACAATTGCAGGTCTGGCCTCGATCACGCCCGCTTCGGGTTTTGTGGGGCCGATTCAGGCCCTTATCATCGGCGCTGTCGCGGGCATTCTGTGTCAGGAAGCCGTCAGTCTGGTGCGCAACAAGCTGAATATCGACGACACGCTGGACGTGTTCGCGGTACATGGCGTCGGAGGCATCTTTGGCACCATCATGATCGCCTTGTTTGGCCTTGGCACATGGACCGCCCAGTTGGGCGGGCTGGTTATCGTGGGTGCCTTCACGGCAGTTGTCACGTTTGTGTTGGTCAAACTGGTTGCACAGATCACACCACTTCGCGTAAACGCCGAGACCGAGACAAATGGCCTCGACCTCTCGGTACATGGTGAGCGGGCCTATGACATGAGCAGCTAAGCCCACCTTGGCTGCCTATCGCCCGCAAGGGCAAAAGCGGACCTGTCATGGGTCCGCTTTTCTTGTTTTCGTGCCTTGTCCACTTACGACACACCCAAAGCACCCTGAACCTTCAGGGCAAATGATCAGCCCGTCGCAGGATGCGCATTGGTTCCCTTGGGAATTACGATCCGGCATTCCAAACCGCCAAGCGAGCTGGATGCACCCAGATCAAGCCGACTGTCATAGGCCTTTAACAAATCAACCGCGATGGCCAGCCCAAGGCCGCTGCCCGAAACAGAGGTATCCAGCCTCCCCCCCGATCGCAGTGCCTCGCGGTGAGCGCCCTGAGGAATTCCCGGACCATCGTCGTCAATCACAACTTCGATCCCGTTCGAGGTTCTCATAGCCGTCACGCGGACCTTATGTTTGCACCATTTGACCGCGTTATCCAGCAGGTTGCCCAAAACTTCTTCGATATCCTGCGCGTCCATACGCACCCAAAGACCCGGGTCGCGTTCGATTTCCAATGACTTTCCTTCGCGCTCGGCCATGGTGGTGAACAGACGCGCTAGTCGATCAATCGAATGAGACAGATCGGTACGAGAATGGGTCAAGTCCGCAGTATTCAGCGCCCGCATTCGGGCAAGCGACCGGCCCAGCTGCGCGTCAATGCGGTCGAGAGCTTCCACAGCGGTTTCCGTAGAACCTCCCGCTTCGGACAACAGCAGCAGTTCATTGCGCATGATTGCAGTAGGTGTTTTCAGGGCATGGGCCAAATCTGCCGCCTGACGACGTGATCCCGATACGATTTCCCGGTTTCGACGCAAGAGCTGGTTCAGATCCTCGACCAGAGGAGACACCTCTTCTGGATAATCGCCTGGTCTAAGGTCTTCGTCCCGATCCCAACGATGCGCCACATCTGACCGAAGCTTTCTGAGTGGCGTCAGGATGATTGACGTCAGAAGTAGTGACCCAACGACACCGATCAGACCGACCAGCGCAAAAACCGGAAGCAGGCTTTGTTGTGCAGCGCGGCGTTCCGCGACAAGCTGGGCCTGACTTTCGGCAACGCTGACCCCCCAGACCGTGCCATCCTCATAGGTAATTTTCTGAAAGGCTCCTCGTAAAGCTTCGCTTTCCGGACCGGGAGTGTTCCAAAGCGTCGTTACATCAGGGGTGCCAAGGGGTTCGGCAATGACTTCATCAAACAAGGAAGCCGACGTAAAGATTTCGCCTTCGCTGTTGCTGACTTGCCAGTATCGGCCAGAATACGGTGTGCCATAGGCCGGATCGAACATCAGATCGCGCAGCGCATCCGGGTCATGGGTCGTAACGCTCAACCCAACGACCAGTTGCGTGTGACGATCAAGTAGTGCGGTATCAAACCTGTCCGAAACGCGGGCATTGATGAACGAGAACACGGCCAGCGTACCAACACCCACTGAAAGGGCACCCGACGCGATCCCCCCCAGTAGAGCCCGTTGACGCAGAGATAACATCAGGCAGAGTCGATCATGTATCCGCGGCCCCGAATCGTTGTGATCAGATCAGGGCCAAGTTTTTTGCGCAGACGGGTTATGAAGACCGCAATGGTGTTCGAGTCCCTGTCTCCATCGTATTCGTAGATATGTTCCGACAACTCGGTCCTTGAGATCATACGCCCAACATTATGGGCCAGATATGTAAGAACAGCCAACTCCTGCGCGGTCAGGTCGATGGGCACGCCATCCGCCGTTACACGCCCGTTGCGGGTATCCAGCACAACATTTCCCATTTCGACGACGGGATTCAACTGACCGCTCTGCCGCCGCAGTATGGCACGGACCCGCGCTGCCAGTTCGGGCATATGGAACGGCTTGGTCATGTAGTCGTCCGCGCCTGCGTCCAATCCGTCGACCCTTTCGCTCCAGCCATCGCGGGCCGTGAGGATCAGCACCGGAGTCTTGATGCCCGCACTGCGCCATTCCCGCAGAACTGAAATGCCATCGCGTTCCGGCAATCCAATATCGAGGATGATCATGTCATAGGGTTCTGTTGCACCCAGATGCAAAGCTTCCAGGCCGCTGTTCACAATGTCCACGACCCGACCTTCAGCGTTCAACAGTTTCTTGATCTGCTCGCAAAGGTGCGGTTCGTCTTCTGCCAGTAAGACTCTCATACTTGGGAATTATAGGCGTGCGAATGGCAGTTTAACCATTACTTTTTACCACCGCCGTTGCCGCCACCGTTTCCACCACCGTTGCCGCCAGAATTGCCACCAGAATTGCCACCACCGTTACCACCGCCATTGCCACCACCGTTACCACCGGAGTTGCCGCCGCCGTTACCTCCGGAGTTGCCTCCGCCATTGCCACCAGAGTTGCCGCGACCGCCACCGCTGTTCCCGCGGTTGCCGCTTTGACCGCCATTTGCTTTGACTGAAGACTTGCCTTGAGATTTCGCATTGGCCGAGTTTCCGGGCGCAGATTTGGCCGCTTCTGAGATTTGTTTGCCGATCTTGGACCCGTTGGAAACGACAACGCCGGTTTTTGCGTTAACAATAACACTGACAATCTTCCCGTTCGGCTTTTTGACCAGTACGCGGTAGTAAACTTTGTCGGCCTGAAAAGCTCGCGCATCAATAGGCGTACCGCCAAAGACCTGTTCGACCCCTTTGATGACTTTCTGCAACCGGATTGCGTTGCCCGAGGTTGTTGCTTTGCGCAGTTCTGCCTGCTTCAGCTCACGAACGGCTGCATTGCCTTCTCCGGGCTGGAGAAAGACAATAAGAAACATAATGGTTAAGAGCTTTCTCATCTTCGGCACTCTTTACTGCGCAACCACCTACATAATCTACCGATTTCAACATGAACTGGGGATGAACGACCAGTTTGGCGTGGGTTCAATGATGATCGGTTTAGATAGCACCTGTCAGATCTTGATTCCGGCAAGCGGTTTGCCTGTGTGCGAATCTTGGAAAACTATGTCGGACCACTGAAACACGCCTTCGATTTACGAGGAACGCTATGAAAACCAATATGACCGGCTTGCTGAAAGCCTCTGCACTCGCAATCGCAATGTTAGGCTCCACCGCAATTGTTGGCGCGATTGCATTTCCTGACGTGGCTTATGCAAAAGATGGCAAAGGCGGCGGTAAAGGAAACGGCGGTGGCAATGGTGGTGGTAACGGAAACGGCGGTGGTAACGGTGGTGGCAAAGGAAACAGCGACAGTGCCGGAAAGGGCAAAGGCAACAGCGGCGGTAATGGCGCGACCAAAAGTGGCGGCTCAAAATCCGCCGGCAAGTCAGGGCGCACTACCTCTGGCGCAAAGGGTTCGAAGTCAAAATCTTCGAAGGGAAAATCGTTCTCTTTGAAAGAACTGTTTACCGGTAAGAAGTCCACGAAAACTCAGACCAAGACCGCACCGTCAGCGCACGCGACAAAATCTAAGGTTCAGGTCGAGGAAACGGACCTGACCGATTCCCACAAGAAGGGGAATAAACTGGCTGCCGCGCTGGGCGTCCACCCTTCGGAACTGGGCGCACTGAACGCAGCCAACGCAAGTGAGAAGGCCCTCCAGAACGCTGCCCCGAATTCGCGCGTCGGTCGCATTGCAACCTATCGCGACACGGTTTTGGCTGGCGACAGCATCCGAGCTGAGCTTGCCGAAAAACAAGACCTTCTGGATGATATGACCCCGCCGGAGCGCTCCAGCGCTGAAATCAATGACGACCTTGAGGATGCGCTGGCCGATGTTCAGGAAAAGCAGGACATCGTCGATGATCTCGAACAGCAACTGGCAGATGCGGGAGGCACCAATCCTGACATCGAGGACGCACTTCAGGACGCAAACGATGATCTGCAAGCTTCCAAAGATGCCGCTGACAGCCTGAATGCCGAAAAACAGGCAGCCTTGGAGTACGAGGAAGCCGTGCAAGACGTCGAAGACCTGGCAGACGCCGTTGAGCAGCAGTCACTCAATGAGCGCGCGGCATTGGAAGACGCTGCGAACAAACCCGTCACCGACGAGGTCGAGGCTGCTGTAAAGGCAATGCTCGGATTGGATAGCTAATAGCTTTTGCCTTCATTCTCATGAAGTGGGCAGAAGACCGGGCCAGCTAAGTGATTACCAGCCGTTTGGCTGGCCCGACTTTCTCATTAAGATCCTGACCGCCAGGTTGTATTGCGCTTATGCCCGACGCAAGTTGGCAAAGGTTACTGAGAAAAAATTTAGCCCGCTCCAATTCGGAGCGGGCTTTATCTTTCCCTGATCAAGTTGATCCGGAAATCCATCGGACGTCTGATTTTCAGAAGTCCCGGTTCGCCTCTTCTAGTCGCTTGTTATTTACGATTTCTGTCAGTGCATTTTCGATAGGAGGGAAGCGACTGCTGCTCGAATTTGTATTACTAGAAACTTCACCGTTCATGACGGGATCATGGGGTTGCATTGTCGTACATGCATACGGCGCAACCTCAATAGCAGTCTTGATCATGCTGTTCCCCTTCCATTCAACCGGACGTGGTTTGCCCGGCCTGTGCGATCAGTATGCCCCGAGCCAGTTGAACACTCAGAGAATACATTGTTCACATTATGTTAATGTTGTCGCGAAATCATGAACAACGACTAAGTAGCTAACAAAACAGGATATTTTTTCGTCAACAGATACAATCAAACTGGAAGAGCATAAAAATCTGACGCGTTCTCCCCACTCCGTAGGGTTGTTTCCTCCCCACGAAAGCGGCAGTTGGTCATGGCGAACGAGTCAGATTCCCTACATTGCTATAGAGAGCAAAATTGCGGCCGAAATTTAGAAACTTACAAGACAGCCGACGAAATTGCGACTAAGTTCAGCAGTTGTTCGACCGTCATGGAACAACAATGGGTAGGACCATGACGACAGATGGATCCTTAAAAGATCAAGAAAAGGTCTTCAGACCGTCCTGATAGCAATCCATTCGGTTCGCTAACCCGCGATCTGAGCAAAACCCCTGTCAGCATCAACGCTTCGGTTCAATAGATGCAAAAGCTCGACCTGGCTCGTCGCCCCTGTTTTGGAAAATATGGAACTTAGGTGCGAGCGAACTGTTGTCGGGCCAATGGACAGAGTCTCCGAAATCGTCTTCACTGTCATTCCCTCTTTCATCATCGCACATACCCGAAACTCGCATCTGCTGAGGTCGGCCGGATTATGTGGATCAAGGATCGGAACAAAGCGATTGTTGCTGTTGAACTTGGACCGGTGACTCCGAAGAACCTCGGAGTTGGCAGCAACTGTTCCAGGCAAGCGTTTGCTCCAGCCAGACGATAATGTTGGAGCCAGCGCACTTATCAGATCAAGTTCGAAGGTCTGCGGGTGAATACTGTAGTGAAGCTCAATGTAATCAACCTGCGCCCCGGTTACGTCCAGCGGAATCAGGATAACCTCCACCAGCCCCTCAGGCCTTTGGGGCCGACAATGGGAGATTGGTGATGCGTCGGATAACACCAAGTCTGATAGTTTCCAGACTGAACCCGGCCTTGCCGTTGATATACATTCTCCAATAACCAACTCTGCCTGCGTTTGCGGCTGTGAAGGCCAGATTTTCCCCTGCTGGACACAACAGCGCGCAATATGCTTTGCCTTCCAATCCTTTTTCTGCATTCTGACAATTAGAACCGCATCAGCATTTGCCAGGCGCATTAAACAATTTACGGATCGAGACACGGAGCCATTACCGCATAGGGCCTGAGTCCACTCCACTACAAAGTCCAGACTCTCCCTCGCCTGAGCGCTCTTTAAAAAACTCACACTCATAACAATTAACCATTCAACTAAACAGACCGACCAAACAAACAGGTTCGGGTTACTACAACAAATTTGTGTTCCTTTCGAAGTCACAGCAACCGGAATTATCGGCTTGTCTGCGCGGGAAGTTTTCAAACAAAGGCTTTTAAGAAACTTTATATATCTGTTTTTAATATGCTTTTCTAAGTCTTGTCATCACTGAACCGCACGATGCCAATCCGCAAACGCCAGACCGGTCAGTAAAAATCAACCACCATCCCGCTCACAATTGCGACCCGGCTCAATTCATTGTTTCCGAAAAAGGGCGATTCGCTGAACGTTAATACGTTGTTAACGCAGGGTTAAATGTATTCGCCCAAAAGGGTGATTTTCTTCAATTGATTCAACCAAAAGGTGTATTTCAATTACCTTTGAAGGAAGGCACGCATTTCCCCCGTTCCTATTCTGATTCCCGAGCTAATGCATTTTCGCCTGGCTTGCGCTCAAGAATACGGAGCGCTGATAACGTCTAACCTATTTGGGGGAAATAATGACTAAATTCATGAAGAAGTTTGTTAAGAATGAAAGCGGTGCAGCAATTGTCGAATATGGCCTGGCTCTTTTGGTCGTGGCGTCGATTGCAGTTGGCGCATTCTCGTATCTGGGCACCACTACCAACACAAACGTGACTGGTGCATGCGCTGCTCTGGGTAGCGCGACCTGCTGACCCAAACACACTTACCAAAATACAGAGCTCTGTGCCGCCGCGCCACTGTTGCGGCGCAGAGTTCACCGCCAGGAATTTCGCGAAAGCAGGACGACCGAAGTTCCATATTTCAGAACGTAATTGTTGGAGAGAGTGATGCGTATCAGGCCAATCATTTCTACACTGTTTGGAATCGCGATAGCGTCCGGTTCCGTTTACCTGGCGAAGGATCACATTCAGTTTAAGACAAGCACTGCAGGTATCTCACCAGATGCCGATCTGGTTGAGATCTACGTGGCCCGATCAGAAATCGCTTTTGGCCAAACGATCGAAGCGCACGACGTCACAATTCACCCCTGGCCGCGCGAGGCGCTCCCGGCCGGAGTTTTCACGGACATCGATGTACTTGTTCCAAACAATCGCCGTCAGCTGCGGCGCGCCAAGGGTCGGTTCTATCCCGGCGAAGTAATGCTTCTTTCCAAGGTTTCGAACTTTGGAGAAAAAGTCACCCTTGTTCAGAAGTTGGGTGAAAACACACGCGCCATGGCGATCGAGGTCGATGCTGTAACAGCCGTGGGCGGTTTTGTTACCCCAGGCGATCACGTTGATATCGTCTTGACCCAAGGTGCCAAGCAGGACCTGCGCGCGGTCACCATCTTGCAGAACATTCGCGTCATTGGCGTGGACCAGCAGTCGGAAGAATTAAGCGATCAGCCGGAGGTCGCCCGCACGATTACGGTGGAAGTGACCCCGCAGCAAGGTCAACGTCTGGCCCTGGCTCAAAAGGCCGGAACCCTGAGCCTGACACTTCGCACCCTGGACAGCGTCGAGGATGAACCCATGGAGATGGTTCGCCTGCGCGATTTGTTGCAGGAGGAAGGACCGGTGGAAAAGGTTGATATTCAACCCACTGTAAAGCTGCGCCGGGGAACCGAGACTGAGGTTGTGACCATCCAGCGGCAACAGGAAGAAGCGGAACAGGCAACAGAAACTGCGCCCGCCGCCGAATTGCAACCTGATACCCAAAAAGATGCGCAGCTTGCGCCGGCGTCCGCGACTCCGCGCGTCAAACCCCGCATTCGCCCAATCAAAGTCAGTCAGACACCCGGTCAATAAGTTCAGCCATGCCAACTCGCTCTATCATATCCGCATTCGCCCAAGAGGAGAACGGCACCGTCGCGATCCTGTGGGGCACTGCTTTGGTCGCATTCCTTGGGTTCTTTGCAATCACACTGGACGTTGGCCGGTTGAATTCGACACATGCAGAGCTTCAGTCATTCGCCGACAATGTAGCTTTGGCCGCAGCGGGAGAGTTGGACGGCCAACCGGACGCGATTACACGCGCCACAAATGCAGCAGCAAACCTTGTCAGCGACAGCCAGACATTCGCGAACGGGGCGACCACGCTTTCAGGATCTTCGGATTATACCCTCCTGTTTCACTCGGCGCTTCCGGCATCGGATCTGACCCCGCTTGGCGCAGATATTACAACCGATCCACGAAAGGCCAGGTTCGCGCAGATCGTGTTGACACCCAAGTCCCTGACGATGAGCCTGGCTTCGGCGCTGGACAAAATGCTTGGTGGGGCTGGGTTTTCTGCTGCCAGCGTTTCAGCCGAGGCAGTGGCCGGATACTCGAAAGCGGCGTGCGATATCTCACCCCTGATGTTCTGCCTGCCCCCGAATTGGGAATCCACTTTGACTGTGGGCGACCAGATTCTGTTGCGCAGCGGCGGCAACGGAACGGCTTGGGGTCCGGGTAATTTCGGCTTTATTGATCTGGCGAATTTCCAAGACAGCTCGGGTGTATGTGCCGACGAAGGGGGCAATAAGCTGGCCTGTCTGATCGCGGCGCAAAGCCAGATCACCCAATGTGTTCTGACCAATGGTCTGAACACCGAACCCGGCCAGAAAAACGGCATTACCAACGCTGCATTCAACGTCCGCTTTGACATCTACCGCTCGGTTCTCAACGGTGAGAAGAACAACATCGATTTCGCGCCCGCACCGAATGTTATCAAGGGGATTGAAAGCAACGGTGGCGGCGCTTGCATTCAGGGTAATGAACAGACGACCCCTGATACAACCGGTTTGGGGCGCGACCTGTGCATGACGGCGGGCACCTGCGGTGGAAACAACCGCTTCGGCGACGGCAACTGGGATCGAACCGGGTACCTTAATCGAAACCACGATCTGGCAGATGGGATTGCCGACGGCATAGGCAGCGACGCGCATCTGCCTGCACTGTCCGGATCGGATACCGTTTTCGCAGGAACGCGGTACGGAATGTATCTTAGGGAAATAGCCTACGGAAATACAAACCCTTACGCGCTACCGAATGCAAACTCCATTCTGGACCCTTCGCTTGCCGAAACCGGTCGTCCAATGTGTTCCAGCCAGATGTCCGAGGACCCGGCGCGACGCGTTGTTACGGCTGCTGGTGTCGATTGCGCGCAGAACCCGGTGTCCGGTTCGACTACCGGAGTTCCAGTCACAAAATTCGTAGCCGTGTTCCTGACTGAACCGGTGGGTGATGACGGTGGCTCACCCCCCAGTTTCGACATCCACGGAGAGGTCGTCGGTTTCCCCGATGTGACCGGAGTTGGCAGCGGCGGCAACGGGTTTGGCGGCATCTTTCGCGACGTCGTACAGTTGTATCGGTAGGGGCTGAGGGTTCATGTGTATTCGCCTAAAATTCCCTTTCAAGCGCTTCGCCAAAAGCGACGATGGAGCGATCCTTGTCGAGTTCGGCCTCGTCATGCCGATTATGCTGCTGCTGTTGGCGGTGACATTGGAATCCGCACGCCTCATGTGGTCGTACCAGTCGGTCATTGCCGGGGTCCGTGATGCCAGCCGTTATATGTCGCGCGTCACGCCCTCGGATATCTGTTCGTCTGGCGGAACTGTCGCGGGGCTCAGCACAACTCTGAAAGGGATTGTCGAGCGTGACATTCATGGCAACAGCCTGTTTCCACCCAGTATAACCGTCAACTCAGTAACGCCCAGCTTGTCCTGCGTGTCGGGCACGTATCGCATGAACCCGGCACCCGTCGGTCAGGTAAGCGCCAATATCACCGTTCAGTTCCCGCTGGGGGGCATTCTGAAGCTTTTCGGCAGCGGCGCGTCATCGATAACCACCGACGTCGCTGACACATCGCGGATATTTGGCCAATGACACGGTTGCGGAATAACCGCGCTATCTTGCGCCAGGTCGCGGACAAGATGCTGCGCGACCAGAATGGTGGGGTTCTTGTTGAGTTTGCCTTGGTGGTGTCCCTGTTTTCCTTCCTGTTCCTGGCATTGCTGGACTTTGGTCGGCTATCATACAGCGGAGTGAACGCGCAAAAAGCCGCACAGTTGGCGGCGCGCATCGCTGTGGTGCGCCCTGCGGCCTGTCCGGGTGTGCCACAAACCCACACGCGGGGAACATCCGCGTTGTCCCCTCGCTTTGGCACCCCATGCAGTGCGTCGGCTGGCGTATGTGCCGACCCCGTAACGCCAGCTTGTGTGGGTGACGCCACCAACACCACAGCATCTGAAATCTGGGGGCGCATCAACCCGTTGCTGCCCCCCGGCACGACGATTGACGCCTTGCAGTTTTCCTATGATTTCAATTCCAATCTGGGCTTCCTGGGTGGCCCTTACACGCCCATGGTCACGGTTGAGCTGAACCTGAATGATTTTCAGTTCGTGTCGCCGCTGGCCGCGCTTGCAAATGCCGCGGGCGCGACCAGCAGCACAATTCCTTCAACAGCCGGGTTTTCCAATTTCAGCGTTTCGCTGCCTGCCGAAGACCTGGCATCAGGAGAGTCAGGTTAATGGTTAAGAACGTTTCCAATCTCAATTCACATTCTGTCATGCTTGTATCTGAAAGCGAAACCGTCGCTCAGGTGGTCGCCAATGCCTTTCCCGCCGGTCAAAATAACGAAATCTCAGAGAATGCGGGTTCTTTCAAAGCTTTGAACGGAACAGCACGCAATCTGGCATTCAAGCATGACCTGGTTATTTTCGAAATCGACCCCTGCGACGCGGGCGAGGTTCTGGCTGTCAAAGACCTGCTGACCCATCGACAAGACGACACCTTGTTTGTCGCGCTGACGCAGAATGATGTTTCGATCTCGGTCGCCCGCGAACTGCGGAAAATCGGCATCGACGAGGTTCTGCCCCTGTCCATTGACGAGGATGGGCTGAAAGCTGCAGTAGCAGAAAAAATCTCTTCCCGATCACTTCCGCAAGGGTTCATTCGAAATGGCCCCTCTGCCCTTGGCACGGTGATCCCGGTTGCAAAATCCCGCGGTGGAATCGGAGCGTCAACGGTCGCAGTCAACCTTGCCTGCTCACTGGTGGGCGGGAAAGGATCCTTCCTGAGGAAAAAGGCGAAAAACCGCGTCGCGCTTCTGGATTTTGATCTGCAATTCGGAAACGCGAACGTGTTTCTGGATCTAGAAGATAACGGGGGATGCCTCCAACTCATCGAAAATCAGGAAGAGCCGGATGATCATTTCCTGACGTCGATCCTTCAGAACCATACGCTCGGCATTGATGTGTTGTGCGCGCCCGTGCCGCTGGTTCCGCTTCAATCCATACGACCGGGCTTGATCGAGGGGGTGCTCGACCTGCTTCAGCGCCGGTACGACTATGTTGTCATCGACCTGCCCTGTGCCGTTGTGGAATGGGTCGAACCCATCTTTAAACGCGCGAACCAACTTGCACTGGTTACTGACACGACGGTTCCATGCGTTCGCCAGACCCGGCGCCTGATCGATTTCTATCGCGAGGCAAACGTAGCCCTACCGGTCGAGGTTGTCGTGAACCGCGAACGAAAGACGATGATCAAACCTGCACATGTTCGCGAGGCCGAAAAAGTGCTGGAAACGAAACTGAAGCACTGGCTGCCGGACAATCCCAAGATTGCGCGAAACGCAGTCGATCTGGGACGACCGATTGTGGACATGAAGCCGCATTCGGATCTTGGCAAGGCCCTGACGAAACTGGCTGCGTCCATGTCCGAAGGCACCCGGCCAGCCACACAAAAAACTGCATAATGGGAGATCGCCGTGTTTAACGAGTACAAATCACGCCGGGCCGCGTCCAAGTCGAACGTGTTGGTTCTGGAACGGCCGATCGAGGTGTCAAAGTCCAAAGCAACACCAGAGCCGGTGGACGTTGACCTGCAAGCGCATCTGGAGCTTAAAAGCCGTCTGCACAGCGAGCTTCTCGACCGTCTGAACCTGTCGGTGATCGACAAGGTCGAACGGTCCGAACTGAAACGTCAGATCGCCGCGCTGGTTACCGGGCTGATCGAGGCCGAACGCCTTCATTTACGGTCCGAGGCATTTACAGCCCTTGTTGATGAACTCATTCACGAAGTGATGGGTCTGGGCCCGCTGGAACCCCTTTTGGAAGACCCGACCATCAACGACATTCTCGTCAACTCTTATGATCAGGTCTATGTGGAACGATTTGGCCTGCTGGAACAATCCTCCGTACGCTTCCGCGACGAACGCCATCTGCTTCGGATCATTGACAAGATCGTCAGCCGGGTCGGCCGCCGTATTGATGAATCCCAGCCATGGGTCGATGCGCGTCTGGAAGATGGAAGCCGGGTCAACGCGATTATCCGCCCGTGTTCGGTTGATGGGCCTGCGCTGTCGATCCGCAAATTCTCGCGCAATCCTTTGACCATCGACAAGCTGGTTCAACGGGACAGCATGAACGAACAGGCAGCCAAGCTTCTGGCCGCGTTGGTCGAAGCCAGGCTGAACATTCTGATCTCGGGGGGCACCGGTTCGGGCAAAACAACAATGCTGAATGCCGTTTCATCCTATATCGACGGCAAGCAGCGTATCGTGACAATCGAAGATGCAGCGGAACTTCAGTTACAGCAAAGCCATGTCGTACGCTTGGAAACCCGCCCCCCAAACTCGGAAGGTCAAGGGGTGATCACGCAACGCGATCTGGTGCGCAACGCGCTCAGGATGCGGCCTGACCGCATTATTGTCGGCGAAGTCCGTGGTTCCGAATGCTTTGACATGCTTCAGGCCATGAATACGGGACATGACGGCTCCATGACGACCGTACATGCGAATTCGGCCCGCGATGCGCTCAGCCGGGTCGAACAGATGGTGACGATGCTGGGGGCGGACCTGCCCGTCAGAACCATCCGGTCTCAAATCGCCTCGGCCATTCAGATCGTCCTGCAACTCAGCCGTCTGAGCGACGGGACACGCAGGGTCGTCAGTATTTCCGAAATCACGGGCATGGAAGACGATACGATCACGATGCAGGACATCTTTGTCTTCAAGCGCCGTGGCAAGTCTGAAAACGGCGACGTTCTGGGAGAGTTCCTGCCAACCGGAATACGGCCAAAATGCTTCGACCAGCTGGTGGCGGCGGGTGTCGATGTGGACACCAACATGTTTATTCATGGGGTGACGACATCATGATTGACCTTCAGCCCAACATACTGAACATCCTGATCTATATTTCGATTTTTCTGGGTATTCTGCTTGCCTACGAAGGCGTTCACCAGCTTCTGGCGCGCAAGGAAACGCATGGCGAAGCCAGAAACCGCCGCATGAAACTGATCCAGAACGGGGCTTCGACGGATCAGGTGTTGCAGCTGCTTCGCGATCCCGCAATGCTGGCTGCTGGTGAAAAAGCCGGGCTGATTACGCGGTTTCGTCGTCTGCTTGTGCAAGCCGGTTTGGCGGTCAACCCGGTTTGGGTGGTTCTCGCCGTCTCCCTTCTGGTTTTGATGATCTTTTTCGGGGCCTCCCGGTTCCTTGCACCGGAACTGGCAGTCATTCTGAGCGCTGTGTTCGGCCTCATCGGCCCGGTTATCGTGCTGGTCGCCATGAAAGACGCCCGCGCGAAGAAACTGACGAAACAACTGCCAGACGCGTTAGACCTGATGGCCCGGGGGCTGAAGGTGGGGCATCCCGTTGCAGTGACGGTTGGAAACGTTGCCTCTGATCTGCCGGATCCGATCGGGTCAGAGTTTGGCATCATCAAAGACCAGATCAACTATGGTGATGACGTCGCGACCGCCTTTCACGACTTTGCGCACCGCGTCGGAACAGAGGATGCAAAATACCTTGCTGTAAGTATCGGCATTCAGCATGGAACTGGCGGCAACCTGTCCCGCGTTCTAAGCATTCTGTCCCAGACCATCCGGGACCGGCACACGATGCAAAAGAAGATCAAGGCAATTTCCGCCGAAGGTCGCCTGAGCAGCCTTATCCTCACGATTTTGCCGGTCATCATTTATCTTTCGATCGAGGTCTCCTCCCCAACATTTTACGGCGACGTACGCAGCGATCCGCTGTTTCCGTATTTCGCCCAGGTGATCATTGGCCTGACAATTGCCCAGGGTTTCATCCTGAAGCGGCTGGTTAAATTCAGATTCTAAGGGGAATTGGGGTATGGATATATTTCAGGACATTCTAAACGATCCGCGCATCACACCGCAGTTGATCCTGTTGGTCGGAATTGCCCTTAGTGTTTTCTTTGTCGTCATGGGCCTTTCCGGATTTACGGCAAGTGAAAACACGGCAGCACGCCGTATGCGCGTTGGGTCGGTTTCACAAGGGCATGGGCAGGATTTTGACCTTATCCAGGGTGACAATAGCGACCCGCACGGGCTGCTGAAGGCCTTCGTCCCGTCGTCAAAACGCGAACGCTCCAGGATCGGGAAGCTGTTGAAACAGGCCGGGATTCGGCAAAAGCACGCCATTCGCACCTATTATACCTTTCGGGTCGTCCTGGGATTTGTGTTGCCTGCCGCGTTCGTCGCAACCATGGCATTGCCGATCGAAACGCAAGTTCAGTTAGGGATCGCCGACCTTTTGCAGGGTGTTACCTGGATAAACACAATGCAGATCGTGACGGCACTGATGGCCCTGGGCTTTTATGGCCCGGCACTGTGGTTGCGGCGCCGCATAAAGAAACGCCGCCAGGCCATCGAACACAGCCTGCCTAACGCGCTTGACCTGCTGCAAGTCGCTATCGAGGCCGGGCTGGGCTTTGACGCGGCGATGATCCGGGTCTCGCATGAAATGGCCAAGGCAGCTCCGGAAATCTCGCAGGAGTTTTCGGTTCTTCAACTGGAGTTGCAGGCAGGCAAAGAACGTCAGGCCGCCTTTCTGGACATGGCGAACCGGGTCGGTATCGACGAGATGAACTCGTTCGCGAACGCCTTTTTGCAATCCAACCAGTACGGAACCAGCATATCCGCATCGTTACGCCGCTTCGCCACTGACATGCGGCTTGACCGAGAGCTTCGCGCCCAGGAAAAGGCAAACCGTCTGCCTGTGCAGATGTCTGCCGTGATGGCCATGTGCATGATGCCTGTCCTATTGCTGATTTGTCTGGCACCAATGCTGATCCGGTGGGTCAACATGTTCGGGCAAGGGTAACACAGCGACGATGGTGTTCGCATAGCAGTATGCCCGGAAACAGCGGACCTTAGGGGGGTCCGCTTTTCTTTTGTTCCAACAGCTCTCGACTCCGGGCCAAGGGTCGGGCTATCAGCCCGAAACATCATTTCATCGCCGAGGTCCCGCCATGATCCCCAGTTCTTTTCCCGATAGCACTGAAATCGCTCGCCTGACGGCCCGGATGCTGCTGGAGATCAAGGCCGTCCACTTCAACGCGCGCGAGCCGTTCACGCTGGCAAGTGGCCTTCCCAGCCCGACCTATATCGATTGCCGCAAGCTGATCTCCTACCCGCGCATTCGTTCCACGCTGATGGATTTTCTGACCGTTACGGTGATGCGGGACGCGGGTTTTGAAGCCTTTGACAACATTGCGGGCGGCGAAACTGCGGGCATCCCCTTTGCCGCGATGGTGGCCGAACGTATGGCATTGCCGATGACCTATGTGCGCAAAAAACCCAAAGGTTACGGGCGCAACGCCCGTATTGAAGGCGCGATGAGCGAAGGTGAACGCGTGTTGCTGGTCGAGGACCTGACTACCGATGGCGGTTCGAAACTGTCCTTCGTCGATGCAATTCGCGAGACTGGTGCCACCTGCGGGCATACGGCTGTGATCTTCTACTACGGTATCTTTCCCGAAACCGAGAAGACGCTGGGCGACCATGGTGTAAAGCTGCATCACCTTTGCACGTGGTGGGATGTTCTGGCCGAGGCCAAGGCGCAAAAAGCCTTTGATCAGGAAACACTTGACGGGGTCGAGGCGTTTCTGAACGACCCGCGAGGCTGGCAGGACGCGCGAAAATCGTGATTTTCAGCCTGTGGATGGCTTGGGGATAGTTGATTTTCGAATCGCATCAAAGCGCGCCTATCTAGTCAAGATATCCAGCCAACACACCAAATGTTGCGGTAACGCTGCGCCCGTGTAAAACTAGGGCTAAGTTATCCCCATTGGGGTGGGCAGTTATCCCAAGGCGGGGGGCAGTTATACCAACTTACCCCCATTCATTTGCAGATAGCTTGAACCGGGGTGTGGCGTGTAGAACCTCGGAACGGGCAGCGGGGACATGATGAACGAGATCAGCAGTATCGAGCAGGCAGCGGCGCATATTCAGAACGCCGAAACCATGCCGCATTCCATTGAGGCTGAACAGCAGCTTCTGGGTGCAATTCTGACGAATAACGACCTTTACGACCGGGTCGCTTCGATCATTGGGTCCGAGCATTTCTATGACCCGGTTCATGCCCGCATTTATGAGGTCGCCGCCGCACGCATTGCAAAGAACGCGCTGGCCTCGCCTGTGACGTTGAAATCCTTCATGGCCGAGGATGAGGGCCTGAAGGAATTGGGCGGGCCAGCTTATCTGGTCAAGCTTGCCGGCGCGTCGATCAGCGCCTTTGCGGTACATGACTACGCCCAGATGATATATGACCTCGCCATCCGGCGCGAGTTGATCCGTTTGGGCCGCGACATCTCCGACAAGGCCGCGCGGGTCGATGTAGCCAGCGAACCGAAAGAACAAATCGTCGAGGCCGAACAACAGCTTTATCAGCTTTCCGAGCAGGGCCAGACCGAACAGGGGTTCCAGTCCTTCCTCAAGGCGGTCACAGAAGCCGTCAATGTCACCAACGAAGCCTACCAGCGCGGTGGCGGCATGGCTGGGATCTCGACCGGTCTGGTCGATCTCGACAAACAACTGGGTGGTCTTCACCCCTCGGACCTGATCATTCTCGCAGGTCGTCCGTCGATGGGGAAAACCTCGCTGGCGACCAACGTGGCCTTCAACGTGGCCAAAGCATACAAACGCGGTCTGAAACCGGATGGTTCCGAAGGCGCAATTGACGGCGGGGTCGTCGGCTTTTTCTCACTTGAGATGAGCGCTGAACAGCTGGCCGGGCGCGTTCTGGCCGAGGCGTCCGAAATCTCTAGCCACAAGATCCGTCAGGGCGACATGACCGAGGCCGAATTCCGCCGTTTCGTTGATGCGGCCAAAGAACTTGAAGCCTGCCCGCTTTTTATCGACGACACGCCCGCCCTTCCGATTTCTCAGCTTGCCGCACGCGCGCGACGGTTGAAACGCACACATGGGCTGGACCTGCTGGTGATCGACTATCTGCAACTGTGCCGCGGCATGTCCGACAACCGGGTTAACGAGATTGCTGAGATTTCAATGGGCATGAAAGCAATCGCCAAAGAACTGAACATTCCGGTGATTGCCCTGTCGCAGCTTTCCCGCCAGGTCGAAAACCGCGACGACAAACGTCCGCAGCTGTCTGACCTGCGGGAATCAGGCTCGATCGAACAGGACGCCGATGTCGTGATGTTCGTGTTCCGCGAAGAATACTACAAAGAACGTGAAAAACCCGGCGATCACGAGCTTGAGAAGATGGAAGAATGGAAGCAGGCCATGGAACGCCTGCACGGCAAGGCCGAGATTATCGTTGGCAAACAGCGCCACGGTCCAATCGGCACGGTCGAGCTGTCATTCGAGGCGCAATTCACCCGGTTTGGCAATCTGGTCAAGCCGTGGCAGCAGGGTGGCGAGATTGAAGGTTATTGATCGCGAAAGGACAGACTTACTTGGGTTTTCCCGACTTTCCTTTGATTGTTGGCAAAGCAAAAAGGTTCTGTGAACCTGTCGCGCGATTCAGGATCTGGTGCGCGAACCAAGAATGAGGTCCGCCCGCCTGTATTCTGACAGATTGAACCCCGCACTCACCAAAGCGTCGGATTGTTCAACGCAGACACGCAGTGCGACGGGCCGCTAAGTGGCGCAAGCGCCTGACCATCCAGCGACTGCCCCAGCCAGCCATGCGGATGGCTCAGCTTTAGCGGCGGTTGTGCAGTGGCCTCAGAAATCTGCTCAAAACCTGTTTTTCGATAGTAAGCGGGATCACCATAGGTGAGTGCCACGTTCACGCCTGATGCCCGCAGGCAATCCAGACCATAGGCAATCAAAGCCTGTCCAACCCCGGCTTTTTGCCTGTCTGTTCGGACAGCCATAGGCGACAGGATAAATACCCGGCGCGCATCCTGTGGAAACAGCATTCGGGAAAAGATGGCGCAGCCAAGCAGCACCTGATCGCGTCGCGCGGTGCACACCATCAGGTCCTGTGGTGGGGTGGTATCGATCATCTCTTGCACGAAAGCTTCGATAATCGCCCCCTCGTCCGGGCCTTCCGACGCCGAAAATACTTCTGCGAAAAACCGGGCTGTTTCGGACGGATCTGGCGTTTGATCGGTATAAAAATCCATGATTTCCTCGGGATATGCCGCAGCACCGTTTATTGCAGCGATGGGACGATCTTGTTCTCAACATCACTTTAACACCTATGTGAAGACAATCCCGAAAACGGCTTAATACAGCAGTAAGTCGCCAAAATGTCTGCTTTTTTGGGTGTTTTCCGCCGTATCTGTCGCTTGGTGGGCGCAATCTGTCGCGGAAAAAGCCCTTTCCCTCTTGACCTTGGACGGCGCAATGTCATGAACAGTCCCATGAGTACTGCACGTTTGACGATCAATCTTCAGGCCCTCGCCAGAAACTGGCGGGCACTCGACGCGAAAACCGGGGTCGAAACCGGCGCCGTGGTCAAGGCAGATGCCTATGGGCTGGGCGCAGGACCTGTCAGCGACACGTTGGCAGAAGAAGGTGTTCGCAAGTTTTTCGTGGCTGCTGCAGAAGAAGGCACAACCGTTCGCGAGGCCGTTGGCCCCGGCCCGATGATTTTCGTTTTTTCGGGACATATGGAAGGCGATGCCGATCTGCTGCGCGGCAACAACCTGATACCGCTGATCAACTCGCCAGAACAGTTTCTACGCCATACAGAGACCCTGCCCGACCACCCGTTTGGTATCCAACTGGACAGTGGTATGAACCGGCTTGGTCTTGAACCTGCTGACTGGGCTGAGTTGCGTTCCAAGGCCGAAGCCTTGAACCCGGCACTCATCATGTCTCATCTGGCCTGCTCGGACGAGCCGGAACACCCGATGAACCAGCAACAACTGAAAACCTTCCGCGACATGACTGATGGGGTCGCTGCGCCGCGCTCCCTGGCAGCGACGGGCGGGATGCTTTTGGGGCCTGAGTTTCATTTTGACTTCTGTCGCCCGGGTATTGGTCTTTATGGCGGAATGCCCTTTGTCGGTGCAAAGCCTGTCGTAACCGTAGACCTTCCTGTCATCCAGGTGCGCAAGTTGGCCGTGGGCGAGACCGTGGGTTATGGAAACACCTGGGTGGCGCGACGGCCGTCCCGGATCGCCACCGTTGCTGCCGGCTATGCAGATGGCCTGCATCGCGCCATTGGCGGCGGCATCGACACATTTGCGGGCGACCAACCCTGCCCGGTTGTTGGACGTATCTCAATGGACCTGATCACCGTGGACGTCACGGACCTGCCGAAAGACCCGGAGCGCCTGCGCATTCTCAACGGTCATCAAACCGTTGATGATCTGGCCGAGGCTGCTGGTACAATTGGCTATGAAATCCTGACATCAATGGGCAATCGCTATTCGCGGGGCTACGTGGAATGAACCCAATCAGCGCGCTGGGGGGGCTGGGCCGCACCGTGCTGGGCCTGCTTGCGGCCTTTGGCCGGGTGGCCCTGTTTGCGCTTGATGCAGCGTCGCACATCCTGCGCCCACCCTTCTATCCGCGCGAATTCGGGATGGCCCTGCTGAATATCGGCTGGCTGTCCCTGCCCGTCGTCGGCCTGACCGCCATTTTCACCGGCGGCGCGCTGGCCTTGCAAATCTATGCGGGCGGTGCGCGGTTCAACGCCGAAGCCGTCGTGCCCCAGATTGTCGCCATCGGCATGGTGCGAGAGCTTGGCCCCGTGCTGGTCGGCCTGATGATCGCCGCGCGCGTGACCTCGTCCATCGCGGCCGAGATCGCCACGATGAAAGTGACCGAGCAAATCGACGCTCTGGTCACGCTGTCGACCCACCCAATGAAGTATCTTACTGCTCCGCGTGTGCTAGCCGCCCTGATCACCGTACCTGCGCTGGTCGCGGTGGGTGACGTTATCGGGATTGCGGGCGGGTACACTGTCGCCACGCAGAACCTGGGCTTCAACCCGGCGGCCTATCTGAAAAACACCGTCGATTTCCTCGAGATGCGCGACATTGTATCGTCTCTGGTCAAGGGCGCAGCCTTTGGTGTGATCGCGGCTATCATGGGCTGCTATTACGGCATGAACTCGGGCCGCGGCGCACAGGGCGTCGGCCGCGCAACCAAAGGCTCGGTCGAAGCCGCAGCCGTTTTGATCCTGGCCGCAAACTTTGTTCTCACAGGGGTGTTCTTCTCGCTATGATCCGGATGGAGAACGTAGAAAAAGCCTTTGGCGACAACCACGTATTGCGTGGAATGAGCCTAGAGATACCCATAGGAACCTCGATGGTCATCATCGGGGGTTCCGGCACGGGGAAATCTGTTGCCCTGAAATGTATCCTGGGCCTGATCAAACCCGACAGCGGCATGATCTATGTCGACGGCAAGGACGCAACCAAAGGCGACCGCGACGCGTTTCTGGCCCGGTTCGGGATGCTGTTTCAGGGTGCGGCCCTGTTTGACTCGCTGACCGTCTGGCAGAACGTCGCATTCCGCCTGCTGCGTGGATCCCTGAAACGCCCAACCGAGGAAGCGCGCGAGATCGCCATCGAAAAACTGCGCCGCGTAGGCCTGAAATCCGACGTGGCCGACCGCTTTCCGGCAGAGCTGTCAGGCGGGATGCAAAAACGTGTGGGCCTTGCCCGCGCCATCGCCGCCGAGCCTGAGATTATCTTTTTTGACGAACCCACCACCGGCCTCGACCCGATCATGTCCGGCGTCATCAACGACCTGATCCGCGAAATCGTGACCGAGATGGGCGCCACCGCGATGACCATCACCCACGACATGAGCTCCGTCCGCGCGATTGCTGACAACGTGGCCATGCTGCACGGAGGGGTGATCCAGTGGACGGGCCCGGTCAGCCAGATGGATGCCTCAGGTGATCCCTATGTGGAGCAGTTCATCAGCGGGAGCGCTGAGGGGCCGATTGAGGCGGTGCGTTGATAGCAGTGATGCTGGACAAATAAATCAAAAATCATCGACGGAAATCTGACAGTTTTGCGTTAAACCAGCGCAACGTTAAAGTTTGTCGGAGCTTCCCCATGCCTACTTCGTATTCTCGCGCGCAAATCGCCCTTCACTGGGTCATTTTCGTTCTGATCGCAATTCAATTTCTCTTTCACGAGCCGATGTCTGAAGCCTGGGATCAATTCGAACGCGGATTGCCTGTCTCTTTTCAAGCACCAGTTGCTCTTCATGTATTCGGAGGATTGCTTGTCCTTGCGCTCGCGATTTGGCGGATTGCACTACGTCTGACCCGCGGCGCGCCGCCGCTACCGGAAAAAGAAACAGCCGCGATGAAGCTCGCCGCACATATCACGCACTTCTCACTCTATGCGTTGATGGTGCTGGTGCCCGCCTCAGGTGCCTTGGCCTGGTTTGGTGGGATAGCAGCGTCCGCCGAAGTGCATGAGATCCTGAAAACGCTAATGCTTGTTCTGATTGTCTTGCATTTTCTGGCTGCCTTGTTCCATCAGTTCATTCTCAAAACCAACCTGATGGCTCGTATGAAGCGCGCAGGATAAGCTTTTGAACAAGCATCCTTGAACCCACGATCCAACACCGTAATGTCATGCGGTCACACTTAATAGCGTTGGCCGCCATGATATTGCGTTTCGCAACACTGTCACTTTTGGTTTTCTACCCCGTCGCGTGGTTCGCCCCGCTGATGCGCGCGGGGTTCCTGCCGATCTTTGGCCTTAGCGAAATCAGCGTCATCACCGGCCTCCAGTCGCTTTGGAAATCCGACATCTTCCTTGCGCTGGTCGTCACCATCTTTGCCCTCTTCGCGCCCTACATCAAAACCATTGGCACCGCGCTGATACAGTGGAACCTGCTAGATGCCCGTGTGCAGCCTGCGCTGAGTATCCTAGGCAAGCTGGCGATGGCGGATATCTTCCTGATCGCGCTTTACATCACATTGGCCAAGGGCATCTCTTACGCCACTGTTGAGACCGCATGGGGTCTCTACCTGTTCACGGCCTGCATCCTTGCCTCCATCGCTTTGGGCATTCTCACCGAACGCCACTGCAAATCCATCGCTCGGACATAGGGCGCTGACGACGAGGAAAGCCCAGCAAGGGCTTGAAGAACCGCCCGTCCTCGGGCACCAAGACGTCATGGCAAAACCAACCTTCTCCTGCTCCGCCTGCGGCGCATCCCATTCTCGCTGGTCGGGCCGCTGCGACGGGTGCGGCGAGTGGAACTCGATCATCCAAGACGTACCTCTGTCGGCAGGCCCAGCCAAGAAATCGCTGGGCTCGAAACGCGGCCGGTCGATGACGCTCACCGACCTGTCGACCGAGGAAACCCCGCCACCCCGCACACTCTGCGGAGTGGAAGAGCTGGACCGGGTGCTTGGCGGCGGGCTTGTTCCCGCATCTGCCCTGTTGGTGGGCGGCGACCCCGGCATCGGTAAATCCACCCTGCTGCTGCAAGCGGCTGCCCGATTTGCCCGTGCTGGCGTCAAGACGATCTATGTCTCGGGTGAAGAAGCCAGTGCGCAGGTTCGCATGCGGGCGCGCCGCCTTGGGCTGGAGAATGCGCCGGTGCAACTTGCTGCCGAAACCAACCTGCGCGACATTCTCACCACGCTTGAAGCCGAGAAACCCGGTCTGGCGATCATCGACTCGATCCAGACCATGTGGGCGGACAATGTCGACAGCGCGCCGGGGTCCGTGTCGCAAGTCCGGGCGGCTGCTCATGAATTGACCGCCTTTGCGAAACGGCATGGTGTGTCGATCATCATGGTCGGCCACGTCACCAAGGAAGGTCAGATCGCGGGGCCCCGTGTTGTCGAACACATGGTTGATACGGTGCTGTATTTCGAGGGCGAGCGCGGCCATCAGTTTCGTATTCTGCGGGCGGTCAAGAACCGCTTTGGTCCCGCCGACGAAATTGGCGTATTCGAGATGACAGGCAAAGGGCTGGCACAGGTCACCAACCCCTCGGCCTTGTTCCTGTCGGAACGTGGTACGCCCAGCCCTGGCTCTGCCGTCTTTGCCGGGATTGAGGGCACACGGCCCGTTCTGGTCGAATTGCAGGCCCTTGTCGCCCCGTCCCCCCATTCACAACCACGCCGGACAGTGGTGGGATGGGACAGCGGGCGGCTGGCAATGATCCTTGCCGTTCTCGAAGCGCGTTGCGGCATTCCATTTGCGGGTCTCGATGTCTATCTGAACGTGGCCGGTGGATTGAAAGTCAGTGAACCCGCCGCCGATCTGGCCGTTGCTGCTGCATTGCTGAGCGCACGCGAGGACACGGCCCTGCCCTCAGACACCGTCGTTTTCGGGGAAATCTCGCTATCCGGCGCACTTAGACCGGCTCCGCAGACAGAAAACAGGTTGAAAGAAGCACAAAAACTTGGTTTCACAGCAGCAATTGCTCCGGCAGGTGGCAAAACCGGTACTGTGGCAGGTCTGACACTCACCCGGCCCTCTGATTTGGTGGGGTTTGTTGGCGAAACCTTCGGAGCAGGTTAAAGTCGCGCCTTGAGGGGCAGAAAAGAACAGGCGAGGGCCATGGAAGGTTTTACAATAATCGACGGGGTGGTTGCCCTGATCATCGTGCTGTCAGGCTTGCTGGCCTATTCGCGCGGTTTTATGCGCGAAGTTCTGGCCATCGCGGGTTGGGTTGCGGCGGCCGTTCTGGCGTTCATCTTCGCCCCGCAGGCTGTACCTCTGGTCAAGGAAATCCCGGTCGTCGGAGATTTCCTGCGTGACAGTTGCGAACTGTCCGTGATCACCGGGTTTGCAGCGGTCTTTGCGGTGGCGCTGATCGTGGTCAGTATCTTCACACCGCTGTTTTCATCACTGGTCCAGCGCTCGGCCCTTGGCGGTCTGGATCAGGCTCTGGGGCTGTTCTTCGGCATCGCTCGTGGCATTCTTCTGGTTGCGATCGCATTCTTCGTTTACGACACCGTGATGACCGGCCAGTCTTACACAATTGTTGATGAAAGCCGGTCGGCCAAGGTGTTTGAACAGTTCAGCGGCCAGATTGAGGAACAAAACCCCGAGGCGGCTCTGGGGTGGGTTACGACTCAGTATGAACAGCTGGTCGCCAGTTGCACGGCAGGAAACGCTGAACCGGCAACAACTGCACCTTCCAACGGCTGATAGAGGCAGATCACCAATTCATGAAAGCCCGGCCCTGCCGGGCTTTTTTGTTGCAGATCAGACAAACCCCTCGCCACCGCACACGGTACAGCGGATTGTTTTCAAACCAAAGCACCCGTCACATCGACTGAAGATCGGTTTTCCAAAGATATCTCTGCTTTTGGCGATCTCACCCGCTCCGTTACAGATCTGGCACGATGCGCGCCCCAATCCTCGGCACCGATGGCACCGCTGCCTGATCCGTTCCTGGTTTTTGTGAGGAGGTTTATGCTGCCACATTCAGGTCCCCCCGAGGTGCTGAGTTTTAGCAGTTAATGTATGCAATCAAATGCATGACAGCACATATGTTTGCGCATGTCACCATCTTCGTTTTTCTACGTCGACATACGCAAACTTGGCCTGCGGCATTTGGCTATTGTGATCCTTTGATGACAGCCACGCCAATAGGCATTATGTGGGGGCCAACCTGCCACGGAATCGGAGCCACCCATCTTGTACTTTCTGTATGAATGCGCGCTGATCGCAGTGATGGTCGCCCTAACGGCGTCTTGTTCCTGTGTAGCGAACATTTCCGCGCTGAAGATGCAGAAAGTTCGGTGCCGAACTGCGGTCAATCCTCGAATGATATCGTCATAGAAGTTGGAGCCCCTTGAATGTGTGGGATTTTAGGAATCGCAAGCCGGACACATGATGTCTTTGCTGAGATCTATGACGGGTTGCTGATGTTACAGCACCGGGGTCAGGATGCCTCCGGGATCGTGACCTACAACGGCGAATTCTTCCGGGAAAAGAAAGCCAATGGTTTGGTCAAGGACGTGTTCAACGCCCAGGATGCTGAAACCCTTCTGGGTCATATCGGCATGGGTCATGTTCGTTATCCCACGGCCGGATCACTCAGCGCGGCCGAAGCGCAACCTTTCTTCGTGAACGCACCCTACGGTATCTATCTTGTTCACAACGGCAACATCACCAACACAGCGGAACAGCGCGAGAAGGTGACCGGGAAATACAGCCGCCACCTGCGCACCACATCGGATTCGGAAATCCTGCTGAACGTGCTGGCCGACAAAGTGGCTGACGCCATCAAGGTGAACGGCAATTCGGACCCGATCCGAAACATCTTTGCCGGTGTGAAGATGACGATGGAGCGGGTTCAGGGCGCCTATTCAGTCATCTGTCTGGTGGCAGGTGTTGGCATGCTGGCGTTCCGCGACCCATTTGGCATTCGGCCCCTTTCGGTCGCAAAACGCAATGTCGACGGTCAGGGGGACGATTATGCCTTTGCTTCGGAAGACGTAGCCTTTGGTATCAACAGTTTTGAAAAGCTGCGCGATCTGCGCCCGGGCGAGGCCATCCTGATCGACCTGAAAGGCAACATGCACGAGTTTCAGGCGGTCGAAGGCAAGCTGACGCCCTGTATCTTCGAGTATGTGTATCTGGCGCGCCCGGATTCACTGCTGGACGGTGTCTCGGTTTATAAAACCCAGATGCGTATGGGACAGACGCTGGCGAAACAAATTCAGGACTCCGGCCTGGAAATCGACCGGATCATTCCCGTACCCGACAGCGCCCGCCCCGTGGCACTGGAAGCGGCAAAAATCACCGGCATCCCCTATCGCGAGGGGTTGGTGAAGAACCGCTATGTCGGGCGTACCTTCATCATGCCAGGCCAGGCCGAGCGACAGAAATCCGTCCGCCGCAAGCTGAACGCCGTTCCGCTGGAATTCGAAGGCCACAGCGTTCTGTTGATCGACGATTCCATCGTGCGCGGCAACACCATCAAAAAGATCGTTCAGATGTGCCGCGATGCCGGGGCCAAGAAGGTTTATGTGGCCAGCGCCTCGCCGCCGGTTAAATACCCCAATGTCTATGGCATAGACATGCCGACCAAGGCCGAGCTGATCGCAAATGGCAAAGAGATCGAAGAGATCCGTGAAGAGCTGGGCGCCGATGCACTGTTCTATCAGCATCTGGAGGACCTGATCTGGGCGGCCCAGGAAGGCAACCCGGACATCCAGGGATTTGATTGTTCCTGCTTTGATGGCAATTACATTACAGGCAGCGTTAGCGCGGATTACCTGGACAGTCTGGAAAACAGCAGCCGTGTCAGCCAGAAACGCGCGGATATGCAGGTTCCGGGCGGGTCGTGGAATGCGGCTAAACTCGCCTCAGGCTGAAAGACTCCGCCCACCGAGTGCACGTCCAGCTTCTATTCAGACCGCGAATCAATCCGTTCGGCATGCAGATAGGACAACCCTATTCAGGGTGGCTCGCATCTATACTGTTCCACCGATGAGTGGAAATCTGCCACAACCCGGCGGCGATTCTTGCACGATCACAGGGACTAACAAATGGGTCGCTACGTCGTGAAGCGTGGAGTCTGTGTGGGTCTTTTGCTCACCTGATCGTTTTGATATCGGGCGGCAACCACTCACTCGAAATAAGGGGTTCGGAACTCATGCCGGGCCACGGACCATGTCAAACACCAATGTCAAAAGCGCGGCCACACAGCAGGGCGCGTTAAACAAGAACTCTGTTTCTGTTCTGGGGGTGTTCGGGCCCAAAACCGAACTGCACGCCTTGGTACGCCTGTCATCGGGCCGCGTGAAAGAGGTTGAACCCGGAAGCCGTGTCGCCTCGGGTACGGTGATAGCAATCGACGAACAGGGCATCATGCTGCGACAAAGCGGCCAGACCAAGCGGATCGCCATTCCCGGAAGCTAATCGCGACTTGACGCCCCTCGCGCAGGGGTTCAAACCGCAGCCATGACCGATCAGACAAAAATCGCCCTTATCACCGGGGCCTCTCGCGGGTTGGGCGCTGCGCTGGCCGAAGCGCTGGCACCTGAATACCATATCGTCGCCGTCGCCCGGACCACCGGCGGGCTGGAAGAGCTGGACGATCGTATCAAGGCCAGGGGCGGGTCAGCCACTCTGGCCCCCATGGACATCACCGATCCAAACGCCATGGCGACCCTGTGTCGTGGCATCCATGACCGTTGGGGCAAGGTTGACCTGTGGATGCACACAGCCATCCACACATCAGCACTGACGCCAGTGCATTTTGTTGACCCCAAGGAATGGGCCAAGGCGATCAACACAAATGCAAACGCGACCTCGGTTCTGATCCCCTATGTCTCACCCCTTCTGGGCGAGAGTGGCCATGCGGTGTTTTTTGACGATCCGAAAGCTGGCGAGAAGTTTTATGGCATCTACGGTGCCACCAAGGCCGCGCAGATGGCTCTGGCCCGCAGTTGGGCCGTCGAAACCGAACGCACCGGTCCTCGGGTTTCGGTTGTCGAACCCGCGCCGATGCCCACGGCCGTCCGTGCGCGTTTTCATCCCGGGGAAGACCGGAGCGTGTTGAACAGCACCAAGGATGAAGCTGCGCGGATTCTGGCACTGCTTTAGGAAATGGCCCTGACGGGCCATGCCTCTGGCGGGGATATTTGCAGCCAGGTGAAGCCTGGATCAGGCGATATGCACGCCGTTGCGCCCAGCCAGATCGACGAAGAATTGCCAGGCGACACGGCCAGAGCGCGACCCGCGCGTGGCTTGCCACTCAATTGCCTCGGCGCGCAAGATCTCTGCATCAACAGAAACGCTATAGGCGGCGCAATAGCGGTCGATCATCGCAAGATACTCGTCCTGATCACAGGGATGGAACCCAAGCCACAGGCCGAAGCGATCCGACAGCGAGACTTTTTCTTCGACCGCCTCGGAAGGATTGATGGCGCTGGAGCGTTCGTTTTCGATCATATCCCGCGGCATCAGATGGCGACGGTTTGAAGTGGCATAGAAGACCACATTCTCTGGCCTGCCTTCAATACCACCATCCAGAACAGCCTTGAGAGATTTGTAGTGCTGGTCATCGTGGCTGAACGACAGGTCATCGCAAAACAGTATGAACCTGTAGGGCGCTGCGCGCAGATGGTTCAGCAGCCGCGCGACCGTGCCCATATCCTCGCGCTGCAGTTCGACCAGCTTAAGGTTGGCGTACTCAACGCTCAGAGAGCCGTGCACCGCCTTTACAAGGCTGGACTTTCCCATCCCCCGCGCCCCCCAGAGTAGCGCGTTATTTGCCTTGTACCCCGCTGCAAACCGGCGCGTGTTGTCCAACAACGTGTCGCGAGAGCGATTGATGCCGACCAAGAGGTCCAGATCGACCCGGTTGACATGCGCAACAGGTTCCAGTCGATCCGGTTCGACATGCCACACAAAAGCCGGAGCAGCGGCGAAATCAGGCGCCGCCAAAGGAGCCGGTGCCATGCGTTCCAACGCCTCGGCGATACGGTTCAGGGCTTGGTCATCCATGTGGGCCTCCGGTTTTGTCTTGAGGGGGTCAAAGCACGTTCCAATTGGCACAACAAGAGTTTCAAACAAAAAAGGCGCGCCTTTGGATGGCGCGCCCATTTGTTTTCATCGGCAGACTTACTTGTCGTCGTCGAATTCCTGCATCAGGTCATCATCCGCTTCCGGCTCATCATCGTAATAACCGTCAGCGCGCAACTGGTCCTCGCGTTTCTTTTCCACCCGCGCGACCAGGAAGATCGAAATCTCGTATAGGCCGTAGACCACCACAAACAGAATGATCTGTGTGATGACATCCGGTGGTGTGACAATTGCGGCCAGAACCAGAATGCCAACTACCGCATATTTCCGAACAGCGCCCAGCCCCTCGGCACTGACCAGTCCTGCCTTACCCATGAGGGTCAGGAGAACCGGCAGTTGGAAACATAATCCAAAGGCCACAATGAACTTGATCGTCAGGTTCAGATATTCCTGGGCTGAGCCCTGGAACACCACACTCAGCGGTGCCGCGTTGACCCCGTCGGCCACGGCTTCACCCTCAGCCCCGAATTGCTGGAACCCGAGAAAAAAGTCATAGGCCAGAGGCGTGACGACATAGAAGGCAAAGCTTGCGCCCAGGAGAAACATAAAGGGCGAAGCCAGCATGAAAGGCAGGAACGCGTTTTTCTCGGACTTGTAGAGGCCCGGTGCTACAAAGCGCCACATCTGCATCCCGATATAGGGAAATGCCAGAATGAACCCACCCAATAGGGAAACCTTGATCGCAACAAAGAACCCTTCCTGTGGCGAGATGAAGATCAGGCCACAATCCTGCCCGCGCTCAGCCAGAACGTCACACAGGGGATTGGTCAGGAAATTAAAGGTCGGCGTCGCCACTGAAAAACAGATGATCATACCGACCAGAAACGCCACAACGCTATGGATCAGCCGTGTGCGCAGTTCGGCCAGATGTTCGATCAACGGGGCCGAAGAATCGTCAATCTCGTCGGTTTTGCTCATGTCTTGCTTTCAGTGTTCAGCGCGGCTTCGGCCTCTTCTGCCTTGGCCAGCGCATCGGCTGCTTCTTTGGCCTTGCGCTCGGCGGTGGCCCGGGCGGCTGACGCCTGAACCTTTTTGGCCTGCTCGGCCCGCTCGGCCGCCAGTTTCCCTGTTTCGCTGTCAGGATCGAACTTTGTGGGATCGATGCTTTTCGCCATCTCCTGCGCGGCTTGCTTGACACCGTCCATGGCCGATCCCACAGGGTTCACGGCAGCGTTGAGACCTTTCTTGATCTCATTCACCCCTGCCTGATCGGCGGCTTCGTTCATGGCGCTGCTGAACTCGCGCGCCATTCCGCGTGCCTTGCCGACAAAACGTCCGACATTGCGGAACAGCACCGGCAGGTCCTTTGGCCCCACAACGATCAGGGCAACGATGCCGATGACCAGAAGCTCGGTCCAGCCCAGATCAAACATCTGCGCTTACGCCTTGTCTTTCTCGGCTTCAGGTGTGACGTCCTTGGCCAGCTCAGAAGCGTCCTTTTCCAGCTCTTCCGAACCGTCCTTGACGCCCTTCTTGAACGCGGTGATGCCTTTGCCAACTTCGCCCATCAGCGAACTGATCTTGCCGCGCCCGAACAGAACCAGAACCACAACGGCGATCAGCAGCAGGCCAGGAAGGCCGATATTGTTGAGCATGTCTTCTCTCCTTTTTCGTCGGCACGTTTGCGCGCCGGGAACATGAACTGACTCAGTCTTTACGCCTCGATCGCTGGTCTCAAAAGGGATCTGCAACGGGTTGCGGGCAAAATTTGTGGAAAACGCGTGAAACCTAAGGGGTCGCAATTTTCAACTGACAGGTTTATGTCAGTTGTTATCCGTTAGGGCTTTGGCATCGAAACAAGGTCAATGGAGAATTAAATGACCCACGTTGCTGAAATCGTCACCTTCACGCTGGCCAATGGCACCACGCCGGAAGAGTTCGTGAAACTCAGTCAGGCTTCTGAGGCCTTTGTGCGCAGCGCGCCGGGCTTCGCCCATCGGCAGCTTAGCCAGGGCGAAGATGGTCGCTGGACCGATTATGTTGTCTGGACCGATTTGAAAGCGGCAGAGGACGCCGCTGCGCAGTTTCCGCAACAGGAATGTGCGGCAGGCATGATGGCGGTCATCAATCCCGATAGTATCCAGATGCGTCACGAGAAAGTCCTATGGAACATGACTGCCTAAACGCAGTCAGAACGGCGTGTCATGCGCCGCACTGACCGACTGTTCGATATCATCCAGATCCTGCGCGATGGCAAACTGCACCGCGCGCAGGACATTGCGGACCGGCTTGAAGTGTCGGTCCGCACCATCTATCGCGACATGGATACGCTTGTTGCCTCGGGCGTTCCGGTCGAGGGAGAGCGCGGTGTCGGCTACATGGTGCGCGAGCAGATCACCCTGCCCCCGTTGAACCTGACCACAGCCGAGCTTGAGGCGTTGAATCTTGGCATGGCCATCGTGGCCGAGGCCGCGGATACTGACCTGAAGGCTGCCGCACAGTCGCTTGCCGACAAGATCGACGCTGTTTTGCCAACGCAGGTCGTGGCCGAGGCGGACAGCTGGAAATTCGCGGTCTACCCATTTGCCGATGCCGCAAGGGGCCTTGCCCATATGGCCCCGATCCGTGCAGCCATCAAATCACGTCAGAAACTTCACCTGTCCTATCGCCGCATTGACGGCGTTTTGACCGAACGCACCATCCGCCCGCTCCATATGGAATACTGGGGGCGGGTCTGGACCCTTACCGCCTGGTGCGAGCTGCGCAATGGATTTCGTGTCTTTCGCATCGACCTGATCGAAGCAGTTTCACCCCTTCCGGAGATCTTCGCCGACGAACCCGGAAAACGCCTGAGTGATTATGACCCGTACGCCTGACAGGCTTCATCTTTTCAGAAATACTCTCGCCGAAGGCATGGCCCGGTACGGGCCATCCAGCTTCACTTCAGATAGGGCTCGGGGTCCACGGACTCGAACCCTTTGCGGACTTCGAAATGCACATAGGCATTGTCGCCGCCCCGCAGTTGAGCCAGCTTCTGGCCACGGCGTACCTTATCGCCTTTCTTGACAGTGATCTTGTCGACATTTGCATAGACAGTCAGAAGATCGTTGTTGTGCTTGACCACAATGATCGGCACCTGATCCGCGTCCGCTGTGATCGCCGCGACAGTACCAGCCTCGGCAGCTGTGACCGACGTACCCGGAGCGGCAGCGATGTCGATGCCCTCATTCTTGCCCTTGTCATAGCCGCGAATGATAGTGCCGCCAACCGGCAGGGACAGCGCGGATGTGCGCGTATTGGTTGGCGCTTCGGCGGTCACGTCGGGGGCCTCGGCCAAAGGCGCAACTTTTTCATCCGGCAAGGGCTGCGTAGCGCTGGGTGGCGTCGGCGTCGGTGATCCCTGTCCCGGTTCCGTCACCTCCGTGGCGGGAACGGGCGCGACACTAGCCGCATTTTTCCTGGGCGCTGGCTGGTTCTTGACCGGAATCAACAAGTACTGACCTTCACGCACGGTAAAATCAGATCCCAGCCCGTTCCATTCCGCCAGAGATTCAACCGGCACCTGGTAGAGGCGCGAGATTGTATAGGCCGTCTCACCCCGCTTGACCTTGTGCCTGACCGGCTCCGGCCCAGCTGACACCAGCGCGGGTGTTGGTGCCGGTTTCGCGGGTTCCAGTGTTGTGGTCTGAACCGAACCCGACGACGGCACCTGATCAATTGCAGACCCGGCAACCGACGCGATGTCCACACCGCTGCCAGCACCAACAGTGCGTGGCAGTGCAAGAACCTCACCCTCTCTTAGCGTGTCCGTTGTCTGAAGGCCGTTGAAACGCGAAAGCTCGCCCTCGGGCAGGCCAACCCGCGCGGCCACGTCCCGCACCGTATCGCCGCGGCGCGCCACGACCACCTGGTAGTTCGGATAGGTAATGACACCCCTGCTGTCTGGTGCCGGGCGGGATGCCGTCGCGGATTGCGCTGCATTGGTGGTCGAAAAGCCACCGATCTGCCCGCGAAGGTCATAATCCAGAGGCCCCTCGCACCCGGCCAGAATGGCCAGAGCGGCCACCCCGGTCGCACAGCGGCGCATTGCTGATTTGGATACTGCTCTCATAATTCTGTCCTCAACGCCTGCCCCTGTTACCCGGAGTTCCGGCGACCAATTCTTTAAGCCTATTACGCCTCGTCCTTTCCAAGCCCCTCCAGAAGGGGCACGAAACGGACAGACGTTAATTCGTCATAGTCCAGACCATCTTCGGTGCGCGTCACTTTGATCAACTGCTGCACCGCGTCCGACTGGCCCACGGGTAAAACCATAATACCCCCGATTTTCAGCTGCGCCAAGAGCGGGCCCGGAGGATCCTCAGCTGCGGCTGTTACAATGATCCGGTCAAAAGGGGCTTGTTCCGGCAGGCCAAATGACCCATCCGACAACATCGAAGTGATATTCGTCAGGCCCAGGTCGGCAAACAGCTTGCTTGTTTCGCTCACCAACCGCCTGTGGCGTTCCACTGTGTAGACCCGGCGGGCCAGTTTGGACAGGATAGCTGCCTGATAACCCGAACCTGTCCCAATCTCGAGCACCGTGTCCCGGGGCCTCACGTTCAGGGCCTGCGTCATCAGACCAACGACCGAGGGTTGACTGATCGTCTGACCGCAGGAAATCGGCAGCGGCATGTCCTCGTAAGCGCGCCCTGCGAACAGGCCGGTGACAAAGCGACCGCGGTCCACCTGCTCCATCGCAGCCAACACGCGCGCATCCGTGACCCCCCGTTTGCGCAGGGCAAACAGGAATTGCATTACGGTTTCAGGGTCCAGTCCGCTCATTCGACCGCCTTCAATGCCTCCAGCATGTCATGTGCAGTCAGGTCAGCGCGCATCGGCGTGACCGAGATATAGCCTTCCAGATTAACAGCCGCATCCGTTCCGGGTGCGGTCGGATTGTGCTGATAGCCGCCCTTGATCCACAGGAACCTCCGCCCCGAAGGCGAACTGTGCGGTTCGACCGAAAAACGCGTATCGCGCCGAAACCCCTGCGCCGCAATCCGCGTGCCCAGAACATCGTCTGCCGGAACCGGTGGGAAATTCACATTGTAGAACAGCCGATAGTCACCCTGTTCTGCCGGAGTTGCGTCCAGAATCCGGCGCACCAGATCTGCACCATACCGGGCGGCCGCCTCAAACGGGTCGTCAAGGCCCAGGTTGCGAGGGCCAAAGTATTGCGACAGGGCAATCGCTGGGACGCCCTGCAATGCCGCTTCCATCGCGCCGCCGATCGTACCGGAATACAACGTGTTTTCGGCCGAGTTATTACCCCTGTTCACGCCGGACAGAACCAGATCGGGAGGGGTATCCAACATGACATCGTGAAGCCCTGCCAATACACAATCGGCAGGCGATCCTTCGGCTGCGAAGCGCCGCTCTCCCAGCTTGGCGACCATCATCGGGTGGGTATAGCTGATGCAATGCCCGACCCCGGACTGTTCAAACGCGGGCGCGACCACCCAGACTTCTCCATCCGGTCCGGCCAGCTCAGCTGCAATCGCCTCTAGCGTGATCAAGCCCGGCGCATTGATCCCGTCGTCATTGGTCAGAAGAATTCGCATGTGCCCGATTTACCCCCGCGTTTGGCTCTTGATAGACCCGGGCCTGCGTTGCGGCAAGCGACGTGGCCCCGCAATCTGAGGATTTCGCGCACCACTTGGGCGGAAATCGAAGGATCAGCGCCTAGTCTCGGGAAAAACGAAACATCTGTCGCGGCGGATGGTCAGCCACATCACCCGGCCCTGGTTGGGGACAAACACGTTCGGAACCGTCGCCCTCAGGATCGAACCATCATAGTCCATGCGGAACTCCACCAGGCTTTCATTGCCCAGAAATCGCGCACGTTCAACGACACCACGGGCTGCCACACCATCTGTTGGTGTCGGCAATGGCCCCTTGCCGTTGCGGTCAAAGTCCAGCTTGATGTGCTGAGGGCGAAAAACGATCTCGACATCCGTACCATTCGGAATGCCCGGCGCCAGGAACTGACCAAAGGGCGTGTCCGCCAATGCGCCATTCACTTGCGCTCGCAAAACGTTGACATCACTGAAAAACGCCACCGCTGCCTTGTCTGCGGGACGCGTATAGACGTTATAGGGAGCGCCCTGTTGCACGATCTTGCCACGCCGCATCAGGGCGATCTCGTCGGCCATGCGCATCGCTTCTTCAGGCTCGTGCGTGACCAGCAGTACGGCGGCATCTTCTTCCTTGAGAATGGCCAGCGTTTCGTCACGGATACCATCACGCAAACGGTTGTCGAGGCCCGAAAACGGCTCGTCCATCAGCATGATGCGCGGGCGCGGCGCCAGGGCACGCGCCAACGCCACGCGTTGTTGCTCGCCACCCGATAGTTGATGCGGAAAACCATCGATGAATCGCATCAGGTCGACCTTCTGCAACAACTCCTCGACCCGGGCGCGTTTTTCGTCCTTACTGCCCTTCAGACCAAAGGCCACATTTTTAGCCACACTCAGATGCGGGAACAGCGCAAAGTCCTGAAACATCAGACCGATCTCGCGCCGTTCCGGAGGCACCCGGAAGACGGTGTCGCAGATCAGCTTGCCATCAACATAAATCTCACCCGAGTCCTGCATTTCGACCCCGGCGATCATGCGCAACGTAGTGGATTTCCCGCAGCCCGACGGCCCCAGCAGACAGGTCACCTTGCCTGCCTGAACGGTCAGTGAAACATCATCCACAACAACCCGGCCTTCAAACCGACGGATAATGTTGCGAATTTCCAGACGCGGTGGAATTGCGTTACCTGTCACCGATGGACCCCGTTACCTTTCCCGATCAAATCCATCGGGCTTGAGCGGGGATAGCAACCCCGCCCCTCAGGTGCAAGGGATCAGCAACACCCGCCAGAAGCGACAGATGCACCCATGGCTTCAAACGGGCTTTCGCCACCACAGCCTTCGAAAATACCATAATGGGTCGAAAAATCGCCGATAAAGTCAAAATGACGGGCAAATCGCGTTTCTTTCAGCATCATCCAGGTATTGCCGCAAACCGGAAACACCTTGCCGGCTTCTATAACGTGGTGGTCATCCAGACCAAATTCATGCGGTGCGTTTGGCACGGTTCCCTTATAGATCACGGCTTGCCCATAATCTTCACAAGCCGGTTCCAATGCAGGTAGTTTGAACAGACGGTATGTCGCGGACAGGAACTTCAACGGCGCAACACGCTCTTCCAGTACGGGATTTTCGATCGTCAGCGGACGATGTGTCACGCGGCGCGGGTCGCCGAAACCGGCCGTTCGAGCCATTGACAGGAAATCATTCCAATAAAGCGCGCCGGACAGGCACTCGCCATAAAGAACTTCGTCTTCGGCCATCGCCTGCGGAATACGGCGGTCTGCATAGACATCCGAGAAATACATCTCGCCGCCCTCTTTCAACAACCTATGTGCGCCGCGCAGAACCGCATTCTTATCCGTGGCCAGGTTGATGACACAGTTCGAGACGATGATATCGAACGATCCGGGTTCCAGATCAAGCTCATCCAGTTTTTCTATATAGCCGTGATGGAATTCCACATTGCTGCGGGCATATCCAAACGCCTCGGCGTGATATTCCTGATGCGCGCGGGCGACGTCCAGTTGTTCGGTCGTCATGTCGACACCCACTACCCGGCCCGTCTTACCGACCATGGCGGACAAGGCATATACATCCCGCCCGGCCCCACACCCCAGATCAAGGATCGACGTGCCTTCAAGATCAAGTGGGGCAATCAGACCGCAGCCATAGTAGCGAGTCAGAACGTCGTCATTAATCTTTGAAAGGATCTTTTTGACATGGTCGGGCATGTCGTCAGGCGTGCAGCACGCATTGGTCTGCAAGTCAGCACTGCTTTGCAGGACTTCACCATAATAGTTCTGCACCGATTCATGTTTCATCGCGCTTTTCCCTCGCAAATGGTCATGTCCGAGCTAATGCAGCCGCCGGGCGTTCGCAATCCGGGGAAGGCGTTATTGACGAAAGCGTGAGCGGTCCCGCGCGGTTTTACCCAAGCAGGTCGAAGTCCACGCCTGCGCGAATTTTGCCATTTACCTGAACCTCCAGCAGGTGTGCGCCGGGAACCAGTTTGAACGTTGTGGCATCACCCTTCAACTTGTGGCGTTTTTCCAGCGTCAGTTTCCCGTTCTTCAAAGCCGCCTGCTTCAACTTGTGCACCTTGGCTGAGATTTTCCCGCCAGGTCTTTGAAAATGAATGATATAGTCAACCAGAACTGGCAGCTCTCCGACCCCTTTCAAAGCGACGGAAAAGGCCAGAGCGTCACCAATCCGAGCTTCCGATTTAAGGTTGACCGCGACCTCGATGTCCGCGTCCGGGTCATAGCCTAACATCTTCATTGCTTCGGGATGCCCCGCTTTCACAAGCCCGCGCAGGGTGTGTGACGTCATCCAGTCCAGTTCGTCCTGAGTCTGATGACCCTGGTTGCGCCACGCCGTCAGGCGATCCAATACCAGATCCGGGTCTTTCTTGGTGATGTCATTCAGGTGATTGGATACGGACCGGGTGACATACCGCGTCGAATCCATGTGCAACTTGTCCAGCAACGGCAGCGGGTCCTGCAAACCCAATGCGACCGCCTGCCCCCATGGCAATCGGGGGCGCGTCCCTTCGCTGACCAGCCTGCGCACATGGTAACTGTCATGAGAGCACCAGTCCTGCATCCGCCGCAACACCCGGTCCGGGTCATGGTTCAGGAACGGACGGATTGCCCATTCCATGGAAAACCTCTGTGTCAGTTCCTCCATCACGTCTAAAGCCAGATCAACATGCTCAAGACCTATGGTCGCTACCCACTCACCGACCGGCGCAAAGATGAAATCGCCAAAATCGTCATCCGTTTTCGTCGGATCCAAAGGTGCGGGCAAGGCGCGCAGGATCGTCGGGGCAACAGCAGGCAAGTCACCGGGCACCGCCTGTTGCAGACAAGTGGCGATCCAGATGATCCGATCCTTCAGCTCTAGATCCAGCAATCGCGACATGACCGCAGATCGGAATGCCGGAGCATCAAATTCTGCATGAGAACCGGAAAACAAACCGCTGAGATAATTCACTTTCTCAGCGTTGAACATCTGATCTTTCAACGAAAACCCTTGCGCCATGGTCACATCGTCAAATTGGTTGCGCCGCCATCCAGCAGAATGTTCTGACCAACGATGAACCCCGCATGTTGAGAGCACAGGAACGCGCAGGCAGCCCCGAATTCCTGACGCGTTCCATAGCGTCGCGCGGGAATGGTTGCCGAACGGTTTGCGCGGGCGTCTTCGATCGAGATGCCTTGCTGGGAGGCCACGCCGCTGTCCAGCGCATCCGCACGATCCGTTGCGTGAATGCCGGGCAGCAGGTTGTTGATGGTCACGCCATGCGGTGCAACCTGGCGTGAAGTTCCCGCCACATATCCGGTCAAACCCGTGCGGGCTGCATTTGAAAGCCCCAGCACCGCAATTGGCGCGCGCACGGATTGTGAGGTGACGTTCACCACCCGCCCCCAACCTTTGTCCATCATTCCGGGAAGCAGCGCCTTCATGAACGCAATGGGGGTCAACATATTGGCATCCAGCGCCTTGATGAAATCATCACGCTCCCAGTCCGACCATAAACCCGGCGGCGGTCCACCGGCATTTGTCACAAGAATATCAACGCCCTGCGCCGCTTCGATCACCCGCGCCTGCCCTTCCGCAGTCGTCACGTCACACGCGACTGTTTGTACCTCGACGCCATGCTCTGACCTGAGGCGTGCCGCCTCGCTCTCCAAAGCGTCCGAACCACGCGCATTCATCACAAGATTTACGCCAGCCTCAGCCAAAGCCTCGGCACAGCCCAAACCCAGCCCTTTGCTGCTGGCACAGACCAGCGCGCGCTTTCCTTTTATACCAAGGTCCATCGGATCCTCCCTGTCAGTCATTGCCGCATGTCTAGCATCGGCCAGACAGGGAAGACCAGAAATGGCTTGGGATCAGTAGAAGAACTCTTCGCGTACGATCTTGCCATCTGCGACGTGATAGACACCCACTTCACGCATATCAAAGGCTTCGCCGGTTTCCTTTACCTTACCCTGCACTTCGAAAATCACCGCAAAGCGGTCCTCGCCGTGCACAAACGGGTCGCTGACCGAAGCGCCAGAAACCTCGTGGGCTCCTTCCCACCATTCATGTTTGCCACGGATCGCGTCACGCCCCTGTATTTCGCGCCCCATACCTGAGTAATCGACCGCTTCAACAGAAACTGCGTCCGACGCATACAATTTCTCAAGATTTTCCTTGGCGCGGTCCTCACGGCAGCCAGCCACCAATTCATTGGCAATCTCTTTCAAATCCATTGGTCTTCTCCACAATTTGTTCACTATATGTTCTTATAACCACAAGCCTGTGATTCGAACCACCCCCTTTGTCTTGCTTCGGCAGGATTCCCCGCCTATACGCGCGGTCATGCTTGATACCTCGAACCAACCTGCCCTGCCGCCCGAGATTGCCCGTCGCCGGACATTCGCCATCATCTCGCACCCGGATGCGGGCAAGACGACGCTGACTGAAAAGTTCCTGCTTTACGGGGGCGCCATTCAGATGGCTGGTCAGGTGCGCGCCAAGGGCGAGGCCCGGCGGACACGCTCGGACTTCATGCAGATGGAGAAGGATCGCGGAATCTCGGTTTCCGCATCGGCCATGTCGTTCGACTATGGCAATTTCCGGTTCAACCTTGTTGACACGCCCGGCCACAGCGATTTCTCGGAAGATACCTACCGCACGCTGACGGCCGTGGATGCGGCCGTGATGGTGATCGACGGCGCGAAGGGTGTCGAAAGCCAGACGCAAAAGCTGTTCGAGGTCTGCCGCCTGCGTGATCTGCCGATTCTGACCTTCTGTAACAAGATGGACCGCGAAAGCCGCGATACGTTCGAGATCATCGACGAAATTCAAGAGATGCTGGCCATCGACGTCACCCCCGCCGCATGGCCAATTGGCGTAGGTCGTGATTTCATCGGCTGCTACGACATGCTGCGCGACCGGCTGGAGCTGATGGACCGCGCCGACCGCAACAAGGTGGCAGAGAGCATCGAGATTAACGGGCTTGATGACCCGAAACTGTCGGAACATATTCCTGCGCACCTGCTGGAAAAGCTGCTGGAAGAGGTTGAGATGGCGCGCGAGTTGCTGCCCGCGCTGAACCCGCAGGCGGTGCTTGAAGGGCATATGACACCGATCTGGTTCGGCTCGGCCATCAACTCGTTCGGCGTCAAGGAACTGATGGAAGGCATCGGCGCTTATGGCCCACAGCCGCAGGTTCAGTCCGCCGAACCCCGCCAGATATCGCCGGATGAAAAGAAGGTCGCAGGCTTTGTTTTCAAGGTGCAGGCCAATATGGACCCCAAGCACCGTGACAGGGTGGCGTTTGTGCGCATGGCCTCCGGCCATTTCAAGCGCGGCATGAAACTGACCCATGTGCGGTCAAAGAAACCGATGGCGATTTCAAACCCAGTGCTGTTTCTGGCATCTGACCGGGAACTGGCAGAAGAGGCCTGGGCCGGTGACATCATCGGCATTCCCAACCACGGCCAGTTGCGCATTGGTGACACGCTGACCGAGGGTGAGGCGCTGCGCGTCACCGGCATCCCCTCTTTCGCGCCGGAACTGCTGCAAGGCGTCCGTGCGGGTGATCCGATGAAGGCCAAGCATCTGGAGAAAGCCCTGATGCAGTTCGCCGAGGAAGGCGCGGCCAAGGTGTTCAAACCTTCGATCGGGTCAGGCTTTATCGTGGGTGTCGTCGGCGCGTTGCAATTCGAAGTGCTCGCCAGCCGGATCGAGATGGAATACGGCCTGCCCGTGCGTTTCGAGGCGTCTCAGTTCACCTCGGCCCGCTGGGTCAGCGGTGACAAGGCCGAGGTCGAAAAGTTTGTGAATGCAAACAAGCAGCACATCGCGCACGACCATGACGGCGACATTGTCTATCTGACCCGGCTGCAATGGGACATCGACCGGGTGGTTCGGGACTATCCCGCCCTGAACCTGACCGCCACCAAAGAGATGATGGTGTGATCCAACTGACTGATTGCACAGCCGAGTCTGCCTGTGCAATTCTGCGCGCATGAGCAAGGATGAACTGACTTTCCCCGGCGGTCTGCCCGACATGCTGGACAGGTATGAAAACCGGCGCAGCCCGTTTCAGTTCGGCACCACCTCGTTGCCTGACCTTGACATTGACCTTATTGAACTGGCCGGTCGCACATTGCCCGAAAGCGCGACTGTGCCCCCGCCGAAGCCTAATACAAGCTGGGATCGCAAGCGTGCTCAGATTGCGCGGGAATTTGTCGGAAATTCGGAACTTGCCTTCCTGAATGCCCAGTTGATCTCGAACCTGCGAAAGCGGTCCTTCCCGCGCCACGCCCCGCTTCTGTTTTGCCGCCTTTGGGACGAACAGTCTGACCACCTTTTGTCCACGCTTGACCTGCGATGGCTGGTCTCGTCGGTTCAGACCTTTGCGGACCACGGCCAAACTGCAACCCAGCGCGAGGTTGGTCATGCGTTGCGCATGTTGTTCGGCATGATGAAGCTTTATGAGTTCGAGAGGCGCTTTTCCGGGCTGCCCCCGGAAACACCGTTTCCGTATCAAAAATTGAAACGCGTCCCGCTGCCCTATCAGATGAAAGGGTTTTCCCTTGGAAGTGGCGGGCTGGACGTCAATCTGATTGCTCCGGTCTGGACCAAGGCCCTAAGCGACACCACCATCGCGCCGCTGGTCGATCACTTGATGACCGAGCTCAACAGTGATCCCGGCGGTGTCTTTCGCCGCCTGAAACTCATGCGCGAAGCGCGCGCGCAGCGCACATGACCACATGGGGTGTCGTGTCGATGGTCAGGGGACCGACCGAAGACGTCCTTCGGTTCGTAGCCTATCACCTCGATCTGGGTGCCGAGACCATCTATATCTATCTGGATGAGCCGAACCAGCGCACGTTCGAGGCGCTGAAGGCACATCCCAGTGTTTGCGTACAGGTTTGCGATGATGCCTATTGGCAAAAGCTAAAACGCACACGACCGGACAAGCACCAGGTTCGCCAATCGGTCAACGCCACCTATGCCTATCGTGAAACGCACCTGGATTGGCTGGCCCATATCGATGTTGACGAGTTTCTGTGGTCGCCGACCCCAATCTCGGATGTGTTGCGCGATATCGGGGACAAGGTTCACGCCGCCCGGGTCCGCCCAATCGAGGCGCTGGCGGGCGGTGAAGACCTGTACAAGGCGCATGTTCCACAAAGCCCGGCCCGAACACAGCTGATTGAGATGCTTTATCCCAACTATGGGGCTTTCGTCCTTGGCGGGTTCCTCAGCCATGTACAGGGCAAGTTGTTTGCGCGCACGGGATTGAAACGTCTGAGTTTTCGTATCCACAACCTGTTTCAGAACGGGAAATTGCTGCCGTGTAAATACGAACTTGCGCAGGTCGATCTATGCCACCGCCACGCGCCGGACTGGGATCACTGGATTGCACATTATCCGTTCCGCTTGGATCGCGGCTCGTATCAGGCTGGCATGGCCCCGAATGCCCCGCGCGAGATGGGGGGGCTGAACAAGAATGAATTGCTCAGCTGGATTGAAAGCGAACACGGCGAGGACGGGCTGCGCGCGTTCTTCAACGAGATGAGCGGCGCTGACCCAGAAGTCCGCGCCCGGCTGGAGCAGAAAGGGCTGATCCGCCACCGCGTGTTGAATCTGGACGGGAAATTGGCGAAACACTTTCCCGGAAGTTGCTGAATTGTTGCGCAAAACTCGAACCTGTCTCGATGAAACCCTGATGTAGCGGTCTTCATTTGACCCCGACCAACGTTTTTGTTATGTCCGCGTCCAAGCCGAAATGTCGCATCATGCGCATGGCCATCCGGGCCCGGCACATCTTATACGCGCGGGCCAGGTCAAGTGTCCGCATTCAACCGGACTTACATGACAAAGTTTAGCGAACTGAACCTGAACCCGAAGGTCCTCAAAGCCATTGAGGAAGCCGGATACGAAACCCCAACTCCGATCCAGGAAGGTGCGATTCCGCCCGCATTGGAAGGGCGCGATGTTTTGGGCATAGCCCAGACAGGCACGGGAAAAACCGCCAGCTTTACGCTGCCGATGATCACACTGCTGGCCCGTGGCCGGGCGCGTGCCCGTATGCCACGTTCGTTGGTCTTGTGCCCGACGCGGGAACTGGCCGCTCAGGTGGCCGAGAATTTCGACACCTATACCAAACACCTGAAACTGACCAAAGCGCTGTTGATCGGTGGTGTCAGCTTCAAAGAGCAAGAAGCCCTGATTGACCGTGGCGTCGACGTTCTGATCGCCACGCCGGGCCGTCTGCTGGATCATTTCGAGCGCGGCAAGCTGTTGCTGACCGGCGTGCAGATCATGGTGGTGGATGAGGCGGACCGTATGCTCGACATGGGGTTCATCCCCGATATCGAACGCATCTTCTCACTAACACCTTTCACCCGTCAGACCCTGTTCTTCTCAGCCACCATGGCATCCGAGATCGAGCGGATCACCGACACGTTCCTGTCGGCCCCTGCCCGAGTCGAAGTTGCCCGTCAGGCGACCGCATCCGAGACCATCGAACAGGGCGTGGTCATGTTCAAAGGCGGCCGTCGGGACCGCGAAGCCAGCAACAAACGAAAGGTTCTGCGTGCGCTGATCGATGCTGAAGGCGACAAATGCACAAATGCGATCATCTTCTGCAACCGCAAGACTGACGTGGATATCTGCACAAAATCCCTGAAAAAACATGGCTACAACGCGGCCGCCATCCATGGCGATCTGGACCAGTCGCAGCGGATGAAAACACTGGACGGTTTCCGTGAGGGATCATTGCGCCTGCTGGTCGCCTCAGACGTGGCTGCGCGTGGCCTGGATGTGCCAGCCGTCAGCCATGTGTTCAATTTCGACGTCCCCGGCCACCCCGAGGATTATGTGCACCGCATTGGCCGCACCGGCCGCGCCGGCCGTGAAGGTAAAGCCATCACAATCTGTTCGGGACGCGACGAAAAAGCACTGGTTGCGATCGAGAAGCTGATCCAGAAAGACATCCCGCGCATAGACAACCCGGTTCAGGACGACCCCAGACCCGAACAGCCAAAGCCTGAGAAAAAGGCCAAAGCCCCCGAGAGCCCGAAAGAAGGCAAAAAGGTTCGCGAACCGAAGGGGCGCAGTCGTGGGCGCAAGGAAGACACCGGCCCGGCCGTCGTGGGCATGGGAGATCACCTGCCCAGCTTCATCGCGCTCAGCTTTGACGAACGTCGCGCCAGCTAGATTGCCAGAACAAGCGCTAAAATCGAAAACCCAAGCAACATCATCCCGGCGATTTCGCGCCGGGTGATCGTCTCGCGGAAGAACAGGATCGACGCCATCAGGCTAAAGATCAGCTCTACCTGCCCCAGCGCTTTGACATAAGCCGCATTCTGCAAGGTAAAGGCCCAGAACCAGCAAAACGAGCCACCGAGGCTGGTCAGGCCGACAAATACCCCGGTCTTTCGCGTTTGCCAGACTGCGCGCAGTTCGGCCCGGTCGCGCCACAGCAGCCATATCCCCATGCCGGTAAACTGGAGTGTCACCACGGCTGCCAATGTTACCAGCGCCCGGAACCACGCATCGATATCGCCCAGTTGCAGCGAAGCCCCACGATAGCTGACGGCGGAAAACGCAAACAAGACACCCGATCCAAGCCCCAATTGCGAGGCCCGATTGGTCAGATGGCGCCACCAGGGGCCGTCCCCACCGGGTGTTTTTGACAACAAAAGCACAGCCATCAACCCCAACAGGATCGCGATCAACGCGCCGCGCGACACACTGTCCCCCAGGATCAGGAAGCCAACTATCGCAGTCTGGATCACCTCGGTTTTCTTGAAGGTAATTCCAACGGCAAAATTACGTTGTTTGAACAACGCCACCACGCAGATCGTTGCAAGGATTTGCGCTGTCCCTCCGATGACCGCGTAAAGCCAGAACAAACTGCCAAGCCGAGGCATGCTCGCCCCGGTTATCTGCAACGCAACATATAGCCCGATAACCGCCAACGGCATGGAATAGGCAAACCGCGCAAAAGTTGCACCTGCAGCAGATAGTTTCACGCTGGCCAGAGATTTTTGCAGCATGAAACGCACAGTCTGAAAACTGGCGGCGGCGATGGTGACGGGGATCCAGAGACTCATGCCACCCGTTGTGTCGTCAATTCAAGGCTTTGGCCAGAGAGGATGTGGCACAGGGTCTTTTGCGCGAACGAAATACTGCCGGAGTATCTGTGCATAGGACCGGTAAACATAGGCTTCGTTGCAAGCCAAGTACCTGTCCTTTCCGTCGCGGTACAATGCAGGCAAGCGATACCACGGAGCCGCCGGATTCATGTGATGAACGACGTGTAGGTTATTGTTTAAAAACAAAAATGCCAGAGGTCCGCGATCTTCGACTATCACCGTGCGGGCGCGGGATTTTTCATGTGCACGATGCTCCAGAAACGTGCGGATCTTCAAAAGCGACAGCCCCATATAGGCCGCGACCAGATAGGCCCAAACCGGCATGGCCGATTGCGCAACTACCCACAGAACCACCACCGCGCCGGGAAGGTGCACAGCCCATGCCAGCAGGACCGCCCTGTCCCCGCGCATCAACCCACGCCATTCGTCACGCATAAACAGAACCTGACCAAGGACAGGCCCCAGTACCATCCGCCCCAACAGCGTGTTGTTCAGGCTCAGGATCATCTGCGCCAGCCGCGGCAATCCCGACCAGATATGCGGATCCAGATAATTCGATTCCGGGTCGTCATAAGGGTCTGTCAGGGTGGCATCCTGATGATGCGCCAGATGCAGGTCCCGAAAGCGGTTATACGGAATTGCCAATGTCAACGGCAGTGCCATCAACGCCTCGTTCAGCCATTTGGCACGAAATGGGTGCCCGTGCAGGGCCTCATGCGTCAGTGACGAATGCAAAGCCGCAACAACACCCAGAGCAGGGATAGCCAACCACAAGGATGTGTTTGCCAGCCAGAACAGACCGGCAAGCCACGCAGCATAACACAAGACGATCAGGAAAAACGTGCCCCATTCGGGCGATTTGGGTGTCGTGGGGTCAGCCATTTCGGCCCCACGAAATGTTCGCCCAAATTCTTTCGTAAATCACGTACATCGTCAGGCCGATGGCCGTGTTCACCAGCGCCAGCGCCCCTCCTACAGCGGCAGAGCCTGTTGCCAACAGGCCCACCATTGTCATGATCGCCAACCCCATCGCATTCCAAACGATTGCTTTCACGACTGATCTTCGCCGCGTTTCCATTCCGAACCCCGTTTTTTTCTTACTCAAAGCGTTACATCCGGACCCCGGCATTGAAAATTCTGAATATGATTAACAAAACTAATCAAATATGATAAAAATCACGGCATGCAGGAAAATATCGACAAGCGCGATCGTGCCGCGCAATTTCGTCTCCGCCTCGCCCGCGCGATGGAAGAGCGCCATGTCAGCCAAAGTGCCCTTGCGCGCAATATTGGCGTTGACCGCTCGACCGTTTCCCAACTGTTGACAGATCATGGCGCGCGGTTGCCCAACGCGCATGTCGTTGGCGGATGCGCAGCGGCACTTGGCGTGTCGGCTGACTGGTTGCTGAGCCTTTCTGACAGGCCGGAAAGCGCGGCCGAGCTTCTGGCTAGCTCGCTGACCTTTACCGAGGCCCCCCGCGCCCTTGTCGATGAACGTATCTTCGAGTGGCACCAGGAGGCCGCCGGGTACAAGATCCGCTATGTCCCGGCCACCCTGCCCGACATGCTGAAGACGCGTGCGATACTGGAATGGGAATACGCCCCGCATCTGGGTCGGACCGCTGATCAAGCCATCGGCGCGTCGGCGGATCGTCTGGCATGGATGCGCAGCGCCCAGTCGGACTATGAGATCGCTATGCCGTTATTCGAAATCGAAAGCTTTGCATACGCGACCGGGTATTATCAGGGTCTCGGCCCCGAAGTTCGGCTGGAACAGATCGATCACCTGTTGGCGCTGTGCGAACAGCTCTATCCGCGGATGCGCATCTATCTGTTTGACGCAAAACGGCTTTATTCGGCACCGGTGACGATTTTCGGCCCGCTGCTTTGTGTATTCTACGCAGGAAGTCACTATATGGCCTTCCGCGACCGGGATCGGATCGAGACATTCTCACGCCATTTCGACACACTGGTACGCGAGGCCGACGTGGCCGCCCGGGACTTTCCAAACCACCTGCGTCGCCTCAGAACGGCGGTTTCCCGCGACTGGTGATGCAGCGCCATCCAACCTGTGCTATTCTACTGTGGCGCGAACCATAAGGCATTCCGAACACAGACGGAGGAGCACAGGAATGGACGCAATTCAAACCGCTCAATACGCACGTGCACTTTTTGCCGCCCATGGAGACCAAGCCGAGGCCGAAGCCGCGCAAAAAATGCGCGACTGCGAAGCTGCCGGAAACCGGCAAGAAGCCCAGGACTGGCAGGCAGTCCGTCAGACCATCCGCCAGATCCGTGGTCCAAACCAGGGCTGAGTTACAATTTCGGGTCCGGGTTGACCGTGTGGCCATCCACCGCAATCACCTGACCTGAAACCAGACGTGCCGCATCTGAGGCAAGGAAGACTGCCATATTGGCGACATCCTGCGCTTCGACGAAGCGCCCCATTGAGGTGCCCGAGGCATAGCCCCGATAGACCTCATCACGGGTCATGCCCTTGGCTGCGGCCTCGCGGGTCAGGACGCCCTCCATCCGAGGGCCTTCAACTGCGCCCGGACAAATGGCATTGGCACGGATGCCATAGGGCCCCAGCTCCATCGCCAGTGTTTTCATCAACCCGATGACCGCCCATTTTGCCGACGCATAGGGCGCCCGGAACGGGTAGCCATACTGCCCGGCTGTCGACGAGGTCAGAATGATGCTGCCCGCCCGCGCCGTTTTCATCAGCGGCGCTGCATATTTTGCCGCCAGAAAAGCACCGTCCAGATTGACCGCGACACAAGAACGCCACGCGTCCAGATCAATATTCTCAATGTCATTTGTCGGGCCGGCAATACCGGCATTGGCGCAGAGCACATCCAACCCGCCTGTCGAACGGACGGCGTCAAATACCGCGCGCATGTCAGCCTCGTCCGCAACATCGGCTCGGTGCCCGGTCCAATGTTCGGGCAAAGTATCCAACGCCGCCTGATCGATATCAGTAACCCGGACGTCATAGCCAACCGCGTCAAACGCCTCGGCCATGGCCCGGCCGACGCCTGACGCGCCAGCCGTCACCAGAACCCGGCGCGTCATGAAGGCTTCCTGATCGCTGCGCCTGCGCCCTCGGGATAAGGCAATCCGGCCTGAGCCTCTGCAACCCGCGCCATAGCCGCTTCGATTTCAGCAGATGGCGCGCTGGGGCGGCGGGTTTCCAGGCTGACATGCAGCAGAAAACTTTCACCCGTGGCCAGCAGCTTGTCGTCCTCATACATGCTGTGGAACACATGCAGCTTCTTGCCCTGCCCCAACAGCATCTGCGTGCGCACGTCGATTTTTGCACCGGCATGAGCTTCATCCAAATAGCGAATGTGGTTCTCCGCTGTGAAATAGCTGCCGCCTGAGGCAATGTAATCCGCATCGCATCCGATGATTTCCATGAACCGATCGGTGGCGGCGGCAAAGGCCTCCAGATATCTCGCTTCGTTCATGTGGCCGTTGTAATCCGTCCAGTCCAGCGGGACGGCCCGCGACAGGGTCAGGATGGGCTGGCTCAAATCCGCCTGATCCAGCGTCGGCAGCGCTCCAGGTTTCAACCGTGCGTCATGTTGGTTCAGCACCGCACCCGCGCCGTAATTCTGCGCCTTGAGGGCCCGCATCATGCCAACAAGATTGTTGTCGCGAATACGCTCCAGCTCTCGGATCGAATGCATCCCGGATTGTGCGTCAGATTGACTGGCGATCAAATCGACCAGTTCGTCAGTGAACTCGGGAACATCCATCAGCTTGGTCCACGGCCATTTCAAGGCAGGTCCGAACTGCGCCATGAAATGCCGCATCCCCGCCTCGCCACCGGCCACGCGGTAGGTTTCGAACAGACCCATCTGCGCCCAGCGGATGCCGAAACCCATACGGATGGCCTCGTCAATCTCTTCGGTCGTCGCAATGCCATCCTTGACCAGCCAAAGCGCCTCGCGCCAGACAGCTTCCAGGAACCGGTCGGCAATATGCGCATCGATCTCTTTCTTGACGTGTAGCGGGAAGAACCCAAGCGAATTCAACAGGTCCTGGGCCTGTTCGATCATCTCGGGCGGGTTCTTGTCCGTTGGTACAAGCTCGATTAAAGGCAGCAGGTAAACCGGGTTGAAGGGGTGCGTCACTACGATCTGCTCGGGGCGCAGCGCTCCGTCCTGAAGTTCGGACGGCTTGAACCCGCTGGTCGAGGATCCAATGATCGCGCCCGGATCGCAAGCCTCCTGCAAGCCTTTGTAAACCTTCAGTTTCAGATCCAGACGCTCCGGCACGCTCTCCTGTATCCAACGCGCACCCTTAACCGCTTCGGCCATGTCGCTGTGAAAGCTCAGCGCACCCTCGGCTGGCAACGGAACGTCACTCAGCCCCGGCAAGGACCGTCTTGCGTTGTCCAACACCTCGCCAATCTTGCGTTCCGCCTCGGGATCAGGGTCAAACACCCGCACATCCCAGCCATTGAGCAGGAACCGCGCAGCCCATCCGCCGCCGATAACTCCGCCCCCAATAATTGCCGCCGTTTTCATGATTCCCCACCTACTGGCTGCTCATGTTTCATCTTTTTAGAAATACTCCGGGGGCTTGGGGGCTGGCCCCCAAAAACCTGCGTGTCCATTATTTTGCAACAGGTGCCTGCTTGGTCAGCCCCAGCTTCGCACGGACTTCGTCAGGGCCGATCACGCGCGCGCCCATATTCTCGATGATGGATCCTGCACGTTCCACCAGTTGCCAGTTCTCGGCCATTACGCCCTTATCCAGCCACAGGTTGTCCTCAAGCCCAACGCGCACATTGCCGCCCGCCAGAACCGAAGCCGCGACAAACGGCATCTCGTTCCGTCCCAGCGAAAACGCGCTGAAGGTCCAGTCATCCGGCACGTTGTTCACCATCGCCATAAAGGTATTCAGATCATCCGGCGCGCCCCACGGTACCCCCATGCACAGCTGGACCAAAGCGTTTGGTGCCAGAATCCCTTCCTTCACCAGTTGCTTTGCAAACCACAGGTGGCCAGTGTCAAAGGCTTCGATCTCGGGCTTGACACCCAGATCGGTCATCATCTTGCCCATGGCGCGCAATGCCCCGGGCGTATTCGTCATAACATAATCTGCCTCGGCAAAGTTCATTGTGCCGCAGTCCAGGGTGCAAATTTCGGGCAAACATTCTGCAATATGCGCCACGCGTTCCGATGCTCCGACCATGTCCGTGCCCGCGGCCACTGGAAACGGGTTTTCAACACCGCCGAACACGATATCGCCGCCCATCCCGGCCGTCAGATTCAATACGACGTCCACATCAGCGTCGCGGATGCGATCCGTTACCTCGCGATACAGATCCAGCCGGCGGCTTGGCACGCCGGTCTCAGGGTCACGCACGTGGCAGTGAACCACTGCCGCCCCGGCCTTGGCGGCGGCAATCGCGCTGTCGGCGATCTGCCGCGGTGACCGCGGCACATGCGGGCTGCGGTCCTGCGTCCCGCCCGAGCCGGTTACGGCACAGGTAATGAAGACTTCGCGGTTCATTTCCAGAGGCATGATGTTTTCCCCAAGTTATACCCGGTTCTGCCTTGGGTTTTCCCCAGGCTTTTCCCCGGATTCCGATTTGCGTTCTGACCCGACTCTGGCGCAGCTTTGGGAAACCCACTTGGCAATATGCGAATCAAACTTGATGAAATCCGCAAAAAACATACTGCAACCGGAACACCGCGCCCTAAAAACTGCGGTGCTTGTATTGGACGAATGCAACACGCTCAGCTTTGCCTCTGCGGTGGACCCGATGCGGGCCGCGAACCGTCTGGCGGACCGCCCGGCCTTTGACTGGGACTATGTGACCGCGACGCCAGAACCCGCGGTGCTTACCAGTGCGTTGCAAGTGCCCGGTATCCCACTGGCCCGGTTGCAATCCTGCGACCTGATGATCGTGGTCGCCGGTTTCCAACTGGCCCGCCACGCCACCCCCAGCCTGCTGGCTGGTCTGCGGCGCATCGCGGGCACAGGCGCAACGATGGCAGGCATTGATGGCGGCCCGTGGCTCCTGGCCGAGGCCGGGCTACTGGATGGCCATCTGGCAACAACCCACTGGGAAGACCTCGAAAATTTTGCCACTCGGTTTCCCGAAGTTGATGTGCGCACCGATCGCTTCACCGTTTCCGGCAACCGCCTGACTTCGGGTGGCGCAATTCCGGCTGTCGAGATGATGCTGCACATCATCGCCGCCCGTCATGGCGCAAGTTTCGCCGCGCGCGTTGCGGGCCTGTTCCTTTACGATGGTGCTCCCGACCCTGGAAAACCGCAAAGCCGCACAGGCGCGCCACATCGCCACACGGCGCTGACCGCCAAGGCCAACTCGATGATGCAGGCGTCACTGGATGATCCTCTGCCGCTGGCCTACATCGCAGACCGCCTGGGCACCAGCCCACGGACGCTGCAACAACAGTTCCGACTGCGCCTGAACACGACGCCGCAGGACCACTATCTGCAGCTGCGCCTGGCCGAGGCCCGCCGTCTGGTCACCGACACCGACATGCCACTGATGGATGTGGCGCTCGCCACCGGCTTTGCCTCGCAATCCAGCTTTGCCCGCGCTTTCCGCACCGCCCACGGTCAATCGGCCCGCGACCTGAGACACGAACGCGCGCATCCCACCCATCACTGACCAGATCCGCCTTCATCTGGCCAAAAATATCCCGGGGGCGTCGCCAAAGGCGACGGGGGCAGAGCCCCTAAAACGGCATTGGGTGCGCCCGATGTGCCCTGCTGATCTCGGCCAAGACATCCTTGGATAATTCAAGATCCACGCCCTCCAGAATATGATCCAGCTGTGCAACAGTCGTGGCCCCGAAGATTGCCGACATCATGAACGGGCGCGTCCGGCACCACGCCAGTGCCATATGCACCGGATCCAGACCATGCCGCGCGGCGATGTCCAGATAAGCTGCAACCGCCTCGAAAACACGACCGGATTTCCGGCCTCCCATCTCGGGCACAAAGGACATACGCGATCCGTCGGGGACGCAGTCATTTTGATACTTCCCGGTCAAAAATCCTGCCGCCAAAGGGGAAAACGCCATCAGCCCAACATCTTCATGCACACTCAACTCACCCAGGTCGGTGTCGAAATGGCGGCACAGCAATGAATATTCGTTCTGCACCGATGCCACGCGCGGCGCCCCCATCTGTTCGGCCAGCCGCAGCCATTGCGCGGTTCCCCAAGCGCTTTCATTCGACAGGCCAAAGGCACGGATATTGCCCTTGTCCACCTGAGCCTGCAATGCCTCAAGGCATTCCTGCATGTTGCTCAGCACTTCGTTCGTGTTTTCGCCAGACGGCGCATAATCCCAATTCTGCCGAAACATATAGCTGCCCCGATTGGGCCAGTGGAACTGGTAGAGGTCGATGTACCCGGTCTGCAATCGTCGCAAAGACCCCTCAATCGCTTCGGGTATGGTGCGGGCGGTGATCGGCGCACCATCACGGACAAAGGACAGCCCCGCGCCGGAATGCTTGGTCGCCAGAACATAATCACCCCGGCGGGTAGGATTGGCGGCATTCCAGTTTCCCAAAATCTCTTCGGTGCGCCCGATCGTTTCCTTCGCGACAGGGTTCACCGGGTACATTTCGGCCGCGTCGACAAAGTTGATCCCCGCGTCCAGCGCCATATCCATCTGCCGGTGCGCATCCGTTTCAGATGTTTGAGAGCCAAATGTCATCGTGCCAAGGCACAGATCGCTCACCATAATTCCGGTACGGCCCAAGGGCTTCTTCTGCATTGTCGTATCTCCTGAAAAACGCGGGCCGGTCAGGCTTCAGCCTTCTTCTCCCACCGCCCGGACTCCTCCGACCAATATTGTGCGGAACATCCGGCATCCGTCAGCGCTTTCCACTGCCCGCGCGCCTGTTGTACAGCCATGTCGTCATTGCCATCGAACAGGATACAAACCCGTTCCAGCGCGGCGACTTCTTCCGCTTCGACCGGCGCGCCATCCACAGCCATGATGCAGGTCGCGCCATTTCCCGCAACGGCGCCGGTGGTCAGCAGGATCGGCTGGTCCGCGTCGTGCGGGCCACCAGCGCGACCATGCGGCAAGAATCCCTCCTCGGGGCCCAGCCACAGCTTTTCATCCAGCCAGTCCATCCGCGCAGGGTCAGTACCCCGCACGGCAATCCTCCACCCGGCTTGCCGCGCCTTTTCCAGTAGCACCGGCAAGGTGTGCTCCAGCGGCAGGCGGGTCAGGTGGTAGAAATAGACAGCGCCCATATGCTTACTCGAAATTGTCCTGCACAAACCGGCTCAATGCGCGCACGCCCCAGCCGGTGGCACCTTTGGGCGCATAAGAGGTCTCTTCAGCCACCGAGGCGACGCCCGCGATGTCCAGGTGAATCCACGGCGTTTCCTCTTTCACGAACCGCTGGAGGAACTGCGCGGCGGTGACTGAACCGGCGGGGCGACCGCCCACGTTCTTCATGTCGGCAATGCGCGATTTCAGCAACTTGTCATAGGCGTCGCCCAATGGCATCCGCCAAGCGCCTTCATCCTCGGCCTTGGCAGATTTCAGGAAGGCATCACAAAACGTGTCATTGTTCGAAAAGACACCAGCGTTTTCATGGCCCAACCCGATGATGATCGCACCGGTCAAAGTTGCCAGGTCAATCATACCGACCGGCTTGAATCGTTCCTGCGCGTACCACATCACGTCACACAGAACTAGGCGGCCCTCGGCGTCGGTGTTGATGATCTCGACCGTATCGCCCTTCATCGACCTGACCACATCACCCGGACGGGTGGCGTTACCTGATGGCATATTCTCGACAAGACCGACCAGCGCCACGACATTGGCTTTTGCCTTGCGCTTGGCCAGCGCGCGCATGGTGCCCGCAACAACGCCGGCGCCGCCCATGTCCATGGTCATCTCTTCCATGCCAGCAGCGGGTTTGAGCGAGATACCACCCGTGTCGAACACCACGCCCTTTCCGACCAGTGCCAAAGGCGCGTCATCCTTGGCCCCGCCATTCCACTGCATCACCACCACTTTCGAAGGGCTGTCCGAGCCCTGCCCGACGCTTAGCAACGTGCGCATTCCCAGCTCGGCCAGCTTGTCTTCGTCCAGTACTTCGACCTCAAGACCCAGCCCCTGCATCTCAACCAGGCGGTCCGCGAATTCAGTGGTGGTCAAAACATTTGCTGGTTCATTGGTCAGATCGCGCGTCATCCGAACGCCATCAGCAATTGCATAGAGAGGTGCAAAATCTGCCTCGGCCTCCGCAGGCTTTGCGTGGCTGATTGTCACTGTGCCCGCCTTCTGGCTTTCCTTGGTCTTATGCGCGTCGAAATCATAGCTGCGCAGAACAATCCCCAGTGCCAGATCCTCGGCCCGCGCCTGATTGCCCACCATCACCAGCATGTCCTTGCCGCCTGCCAGCTTAGCCAGCGCCGCCCCTGCCTTGCGGGCTTCGCCGGCCTCGGGGCGACGTGGCAGAACCAGAACATCCAGCGCCTCTGCCGCCATCCCTGTGGGCCATGCCATCGAGACGACATCACCTGTCTTCGACTTTCTGAAACTCTCGCTTTCAACAAGCCGCGCCAAGCCGCCCTTCGTCAGACGGTTTGCCCGGCGGGCTGCCGGGCTCATCTTACCGTCATCCGGAATGATGATAGCGACGCGCCCCCCGGCCTGCGCCATAGCCTCCAGGTCAAATTCCTGAAAACGGATCGGTATCAGACTGCTCATTGTACACTCCTCGAATTCTGTTCCCCAAGACCTAGCCCGCGGGGCACGCATTGACCAGATAGCAGTTTTCCCCGCCTTTCAATTGCATTAAGGTCCCGAAAAAATGACCGGCAGGCTCGGGGGAGAAAGACGTGGTACGAGAGGGCAGGCATACGCCGTCGCGCACAGCATTGCGCAGGCGCGATATCGGCCCGACGCCCCGCACTACAGGCGCAGCGGGGTCGCGCCTATGATCCTGGACCGTTATTTTGCCCGCCGGTTTCTGCAAAGCTTCATGGTCATCGGAGGTATTTTCCTGACCTTGATGATTCTCATCGATCTGATCGAACAGATTCGCCGCTTTGACGATTTCGACCTGTCTTTTGCCCAGCTGCTCCACCTCACACTGCTGAATACACCGGCCGCCATCAGCGAAATGCTGCCTTTGCTGGTCATCCTGTCCACCATCGCGCTGTTCGTTGGGCTGGCACGTACGTCCGAACTTGTGGTGACCCGTGCAACTGGCCGCTCGGGCATCCGCGCTTTGGTCGCCCCTGTCCTGTTGTCGCTGATCATCGGCGCTCTGGCCGTTGCACTGTTGAATCCCATCGCGGCGGCCACATCCGAAGAGTTCCGCCGCTTGTCGGATTCATACCGAAACAACGGCAGTTCGGCCCTTTCGATCAGCAGCGAGGGCCTGTGGCTGCGCCAGTCTGCCGAGAATGGGCAGGCCGTTATCCACGCCCGGGCAACATCGAACCAAGACAAGCTGCGGCTGGACGGTGTTACCGTCATCACCTTTGGGCGGGATGGCAAACCAACCCAGCAAATTGTTGCGGATCGGGCAGAGTTGGAAGACGGGAACTGGGTTCTGTATCAGGCAAAAACCTGGGCCTTGCAGGATGGGCAAAACCCTGAATCCAATTCAGTTGTGCACGAGCGTCTGGAGCTGCCGACCTCGCTGACCCGACAGCGGATCATGGATACGTTTGGGCAACAGGATTCGGTTTCTGTTTATGACCTGCCCCAGTTGATCAGCGACCTGCGCGAGGCGGGATTTTCGACCAAACAATATGAGGTTTGGCTGCAGGTACAGCTGGCCCGGCCTTTCTTTCTGATCTCGATGGTTCTGATCGGGGCCGCGTTTACCATGCGCCACGTTCGGTTCGGCGGCACAGGGATCGCCGTCCTGACAGCCGTTCTGCTTGGATTTGCCATCTATTTCGTGCGCAATTTCGCGCAAATCCTCGGGGAAAACGGACAATTGCCCATCTATATCGCTGCCTGGGCACCGCCCTTTGCCGCAATTCTGCTGTCTCTTGGTCTGCTACTGCATGCGGAGGACGGCTGATGCGGCACATCGTTCCTGTATTGCTTACCAGTGCACTGGCTTTGTCCGTCCCGGCGGGAACTGCAGCACAGACATCCCAAGGCCGGCCACAACCACAGGGCACACAAGCGCAGCAAGAGCCCGCCTTGCTGGTGGCCGACAAGGTATTCATCACGCCTGAGCGCAAACTTGTGGCTGAAGGCAATGTCGAAGCCTTTCAGGGCGACACCAAGTTGTCCGCCCATCGTATCACGTATGACCGCGAGACTGGCGAGCTGATACTGGAAGGCCCCATTCGTATCGATCAGGGTGGTCAGACCACGCTGCTGGCGGATTCAGGGCAACTGGACAGCGGAATTCAGAACGGACTGCTGATCGGTGCACGCATGGTGTTTGAACAGCAGGTACAGATCGCCTCGGTTCAGGCGAAACGGGCCGCAGGACGTTATACGCAATTCAGCAAGGTTTCAGCCACATCCTGTCATGTCTGCACCGACGGCAGGCCGCCTCTGTGGCAGATCAGGGCGCGCAAAGTCACGCATGATCAACTGGAACGGCAACTATATTTCGAAGGCGCGCAGCTTCGGGTCCTGGATTATCCGGTATTCTACTTTCCCTATCTGCGCTTGCCTGACCCAACGCTAGAGAGGGCAACCGGCTTTCTGGTTCCTTCGATCCGCAGCACCTCGCAATTGGGCACTGGCGTTCAGGTTCCGTATTTCTTCAAACTTGGCGATCACAAGGACCTGACACTTACGCCTTACATCTCAGCCAAGACGACAACTCTGGGATACCGCTATCGTCAGGCCTTTGTGAACGGACGCATTCAGGTGGAAGGCGCTTATACACGGGATGATGTGCAACCCGATCAGGATCGCGGCTACCTGTTTGCCACCGGCTGGTTTAATCTGAAGAACGATTTCCGTCTGACCTTCAATCTGGAAACTACATCCGACGATGCCTACCTAGCCGATTACGGCTTGCCGGATCTGGACCGCTTGCGCAGCGAAATCGCACTGGAGCGGATCAAGCGCGATAGTGCGTTCAAAACCGGCCTGATCTACTACAAAACACTTCGGGACAGCGAAAATCAGGACGAAATCCCGTCCCGCGTCTTCGACCTCAACTATGAAAAACGCTATTTTCCCAGCACGCTAGGGGGCGAGGTTCGGCTGGCATTCATCGGTCATGCGCACGAACGCACCAGCGATACAGATGTTGTTGGTCGCGACATGGCACGGGCCACCTTCGATGCCGAATGGCTACGCAGCTGGACTTTCTCATCGGGGTTGCGGGTCGATACCACGCTTGGGGCGTCGGTTGACACTTTCAACATTCGTCACGACAGCAACTACCCCGACAACGTGACCCGATCTACGCCGCGCGCGGCTTTGACTCTCCGTTATCCAATGACCCGGCGCGAGGAATCGGGGGCTGTTCAGTTCCTCGAACCGATTGCGCAGTTCGGATGGACACATGTATCGGACACCGATGTTCCGAATGATGAAAGCACTTTTCAGGAATTCGATCAGGGTAACCTTCTGTCCCTCTCGCGGTTCCCTGCTGAAGATCAGCGCGAGAACAGTGCCACTGGTGTGGTTGGCCTGAACTGGGCCCGGTATGGCGCGGGTGGCTGGCAGGCCCAAGCGACTGTGGGCCAAGTGTTTCGGGCCGACGCCGATCCAAACTTCACGCTGACATCGGGATTGCAGGGCACATCGTCGGATTTGCTGGTGGCCGGGCAGATCAGCACGGCCAATGGCTGGTCACTTGCCGGACGCGGTCTGATCGACGGGGATTTCAGCTTTGTCAAAGCCGAACTGCGCGGCGCATGGGCATCCGAAAATGCCGGCCTTTCCGGCAGCTATATCTGGCAGGAACCGGACCCGGCGGAAAACATCACCGAAGAAATCTCGGAAATTCTGCTTCTCGGACGCTACCAGGTCGATCAGAACTGGCTGACCAATGCTCTGGCGCGCTACGATCTGGCTGAGTCGGAACCGATCCGGTTGGGTCTGGGTGTGACCTATCAGAACGAATGCGTTCGGGTTAACATGTCCGTAAGTCGGCGCTTTACTTCAACATCCACTATTGAGCCTTCGACAGAATTCGGCTTTACCCTTTCTCTGACAGGGTACGCCCTTGAAGGCGGTGGCAAGACATACAAGAGAACATGCAGTTGATATCAGGTTTCTCCAGGTTTCTCCGTTCCGGTTGGCTTAAACCGGTCACACCGGCACTGGTTGCCGCAGTTTTTGCAATCGCGCCTCTTCAGGGAAGCGCGCAAAGCCTGTTCTCACCCGCGATCCGCGTCAATCAGGATATTGTCACCTGGTACGAGCTTGAACAGCGCCTGCAATTCCTGAATGTTCTGGGTTTGCCCGGTGGTAACGAAGCTGACGTCAGGGATGCCCTGATTGATGAAAAACTGCGCAGGCAGGTCATGCGCAGCGCCGGCGTACAAGCGACGCCCGAGGCCGTTCAGCTGGGCATCGACGAATTCGCCTCGCGCGGACAATTGTCATCCGAACAATTCCTGAAACTTCTCGGCGACGCGGGCGTCGACCCTGAAACGGTCCGGGATTATGTCGCGGATCAACTGGCATGGCGCGACTACATCAGCTCGCGCTATCTGTCGCAGGCGCGCCCGACCGAGGATGAGATTGATCGCGCGCTGGGCCAGACGGGCGGTGGCGGATTGCAGGTCCTGCTGTCCGAAATCATTATCCCGGTAAACCCGCAAACGGTTGCCCAGACCGAGCTGTTGGCCGAAGAAATCTCGCGCCTTGAAGGGCAGGACGCGTTTTCTGCCGCCGCCGCTCAGTATTCCGCAGCCGCAACACGGGGTCAGGGTGGACGTCTGGAGTGGCTGAACATCTCGAACCTGCCCCCGGCGCTTCAACCTGTCATCCTGGGGCTTCAGACCGGTGAGATCACCGACCCGATCACCCTGCCGAACGCGGTTGCGCTGTTTCAGATGCGGGGCTTGCGCGAAGTCGCAACCGGCGCTCCGCGCATTTCAAAGTTGGATTATGCCGCCTATTACCTGCCTGGCGGGCGCAGCGCCGAAACCCTTTCGCGGGCCGCGAAGTTGAAAGAAGAAATCGACACTTGTGATGATCTCTATGGCATTGCCAAGGATCAGCCCGCCGAAGTTCTGGACCGGGTCGAAGCCGCACCTTCCGAGGTGCCCGGTGATATTGCCGTGGAACTGGCCAAGCTGGACCGGAACGAAGCGTCGGCGACTCTGACCCGCAACAATGGTCAGACGCTTGTGTTTCTGATGCTGTGCAACCGCACGCGGGATCTGGGCGAAGACACCTCTCGGGGCGATGTCGCCAACGCGCTGGCGCAGCAACGTCTTCAGGCCTTTGCGGCCAGTCTGGTGGAGCAGCTGCGGGCTGACGCTGTCATTACTCAGGAATGATACGGCCCGTCGCGCTCAGCTGCGGCGAACCGGCCGGTATCGGCCCGGAAATCGCGGCCAAGGCGTGGGCTGAACTGCGCGATGCCTGCCCGTTCTTCTATATCGGGGACGCCAGCCACCTGCCAGCAGGCACACCCGTTGCTAAAATCGAACACCCAAGTCAGGTTGCTGAAGCCTGTGGCCGGGCCCTGCCCGTTCTTCAGATGGATTTTCCCGCCGCGAACGTATTCGGCCAGCCGAATCCGGCCAACGCGCCATCGGTGGTTGATGCCATCGAAACCGGTACCGAACTGGTACAGACCGGTGAGGCCGCAGCGCTTTGCACCGCACCGATCAACAAGAAAGCCCTGATTGACGGCGCAGGGTTCACCTTTCCTGGCCATACCGAGTTTCTGGCAGCCCTTTCCGGAACCCGCCGGGTAGTCATGATGCTGGCCAGCGAGCAGTTGCGCGTCGTTCCCGCGACGATTCACATTCCATTGTCACAAGCTCCCGCGGCACTTACCCCTGATCTTCTGCGCGAAACGATTGAAATCACTGCACGCGGTTTGCGTGATCAGTTCGATATCGCGCATCCCCGGATCGCAGTTGCAGGCCTGAACCCGCATGCAGGTGAAGGCGGCAAGATGGGCACAGAGGAGCTCGACTGGATTGCTCCGATGCTGGCTGATCTGAACCCCGAGGACGCGACGATTACAGGCCCCCACCCTGCGGATACGCTGTTTCACGCAGCCGCCCGCGCCCGCTATGACGCCGCCATCGCCATGTATCACGATCAGGCCCTGATCCCGATCAAGACGCTGGATTTCGACCGGGGCGTGAATGTCACCCTTGGCCTGCCGTTCATCCGTACCTCACCCGACCACGGAACAGCACTGGACATCGCGGGGAAAGGCATCGCCAACCCCTCCAGCCTTATCGAAGCCCTGAAACTTGCCCAACGCATGGTAAAAAGCTCTTGATCCTTCACCTGGCTGAAAATATCCCCGCCGGAGGCACAAAAATCTCGGGCACAGCCCCTTTCACAGGCGCCAAGGTATTCCGATCATGAGCGCTATAGACACGCTTCCCCCTCTGCGCGAGGTCATCGCAACCCACCAGCTTTCGGCGCGCAAATCGCTGGGGCAGAATTTCCTGTTGGATCTGAACCTGACTGCCAAGATCGCCCGACAAGCCGGCGATTTGTCAGAATGCGATGTGCTTGAAATCGGCCCCGGTCCCGGTGGGTTGACACGAGGCCTGCTGTCCGAAGGCGCGCGCAAGGTCGTGGCCGTCGAAAAAGATACACGGTGCATTGCCGCCCTGAACGACATCGCCGCCGCGTATCCGGGTCGGCTTGAGGTGATCAACGGCGACGCACTGGAGATCAACCCGCTTGAATATCTGACACCGCCAATCCGCGTCGCCGCCAACCTGCCCTACAATGTCGGCACCGAGCTGCTGGTGCGTTGGCTGACACCGCCCGAATGGCCCCCATTCTGGCAGAGCCTGACGCTGATGTTCCAACGCGAAGTGGCCGAGCGTATTGTTGCCCAACCCGGCAGCAAAGCCTATGGACGCCTTGCCATCCTTGCCCAATGGCGGGCAGAGGCACGTATCGCCATGTTGCTTCCCCCCGGGGCCTTCACTCCGCCGCCCAAGGTTTCAAGCGCCGTGGTCCACCTGACCGCCTTGCCCGAGCCACGCTATCCCGCCGATGCCGCCACCCTGTCGCGCGTCGTGGCTGCCGCCTTCAACCAACGCCGCAAGATGCTGCGCGCCTCACTCAAAGGCATTGCCCCGGATATCGAAGACCGCCTTCTGGCCGCAGGTATCAAGCCCACGGACCGTGCCGAGCAAGTCCCGCTGGAAGCGTTCTGCGCTTTGGCGCGCGAAGTTAAGAAAACCTGATCAAACGAAAAAGCCCCGAGTTAAACCTCGGGGCTTGGTTCTTTTGACATCGGCTTTATTCTGCCGCCTCCGGTGCGTCCCCCGTGTCGGCAGGAGCATCCTCTTTTGCCTCGGGCGCAGCTTTGGGCTTCCGGGCGCGTGGCTTACGCGCGGGTTTTTCCTTGCGCGGAGCCTCTTCCGGTGTTTCAGCCGCCGGGGTTTCTTTGTTTTCCGGGGTCTCCACCAGACCGCTATCGGGCTCTGAAACTTGCTGAGACAGGTCCATTACATCAGGCTGCGGTGCTTCGGCCGGATCAGCCTGGCGGGTCGCTTCGCGTTCCTGACGTTCGGCACGTTCACGGTCGCGCTCGGCCTGGCGTTCGCGGTTCTGGCGCTCCTGCTCTTCACGGCGCGCGTCAATCTCGCGCTGCGCTTCGCTCAGCATCCGCAGGTAGTGTTCCGCGTGTTGCTGGAAGTTTTCTGCCGCCACGCGGTCATTCGACAGCTGAGCGTCACGTGCCAACTGGTTGTATTTGTCAATAATCTGCTGCGGCGTGCCACGGACCTTGCCTTCGGGACCCGAGCTGTCAAAAACCCGGTTTACGACGTTGCCGCCAGAAGGACGATTGCGGTTATTCTTGGCCCGCGAACGGGGTTTGGAAGATCTCATCTTACTTTACGTCAGCCTTATCAATGCGCTGTCGCTCAACCCGTGTTTTGCACTGCTCTAAGGCGTTTGCCGTGACGGGAAGTCGACTTTTTGGGCTTGGCGTCAGGGGTGCGCTGCAACAGCGTCAACCTCGCCGACTAATCCTGAGTAAACATGTCCTGACGGCGCAGACAAGAGGAATCTCGGGTTTTCACAAGCTTTTTTGTTCGGGTTGGCGTTTTTTGCCGCAAACCCGCCACTCAATCCGGCATTCTTGCGCCAACAACGCGGTCGCGACCGTCAAGATCGGGGATTACCCGGACGTCCACCAACCCAGCGGCATCGAACAAGGCTGACACTTTTGCCGCCTGCGTCGGACCGATTTCGACAAGAATTCGCCCGCCCGCCAACAGAAAATCCGGGGTCGCCGCTGCGATCCGACGATACGCGCCCAACCCGTCCCCCTCATCCGTCAGGGCCATGCGCGGCTCGTGCTCACGCACTTCGGGCGAAAGTTCTTCCATCTCAGACACTGAGATATACGGAGGGTTGGAAACAATCAGGTCGAATTTATCTTCAATGTTTTCGAACCAGTTTGATCGAAGGATCTCAATCCGCGTCTCTACCTGATGCTGAACCGCATTGGCACTGGCTTGCAGGCAGGCGGCTTCGCTCAGATCAACACCCACGCCCGTGGCACTGCTGCGTTCGGCCAGAAGGGTTATCAGGATACACCCCGAGCCCAGCCCCAGGTCGAGGACATGATCAAATGGTTCGCTCAACGCTGCTTCGATCAGGGTTTCAGTTTCCGGGCGCGGATCAAGGACATCCCGGCTGACGCGGAACCTGCGGCCGTAGAACTCCCGCTCACCCAACAGATGCGACACCGGAACCCGGATGGCCCGCAAGGAGATCAACTGGTCATAACGCTCGGCGATTTCGGGCTGTAATTCTTCCGGGGCAATCAGCGTCACGCGGCTGGCTTCAATCCGTGCAGCATGGGCCAGCAACAGACGCGCGTCGCGTGCCGGATCGTCCACTCCGGCCGCACGCAGACGCGCTGTCGCCGCGACCATCGCCTGTGCCGCTGTTTGCAGAGCCGTCATTGTGCCATCTCGGCCAACAGCCGGGCCTGATCATCCGCCGTCAACGCATCAATCACCTCGTCCAGATCACCCTGCATCACCTGATCCAGCTTATATAGCGTCAGGTTGATCCGGTGGTCGGTCATGCGCCCCTGCGGGAAGTTATAAGTACGAATGCGTTCCGATCGATCCCCCGAGCCAACCTGACTGGCACGATCTGCCGAGCGTTCACTGTCAATCCGCTGCCGCTCCAGATCGTACAAGCGCGTCTTCAGAACCTGCATGGCGATCTCGCGGTTGCGATGCTGGGACTTCTCGGAACTTGTCACCACCAATCCCGTCGGAAGATGCGTGATCCGCACAGCCGAGTCAGTCGTGTTCACGTGCTGTCCGCCCGCGCCCGAGCTTCGCATCGTATCGATTCGGATATCATTGGCGTCGATCTGGATGTCTACATCCTCGGCCTCGGGCAGAACCGCCACAGTCGCCGCCGAGGTGTGAATGCGCCCGCCGCTTTCGGTTTCGGGCACGCGTTGCACCCGATGGACGCCGGATTCGTACTTCAGTCGCGCAAAGACGTTGTCGCCTTTGATATGGGCTACTACTTCCTTGATGCCGCCCAGATCCGAGGCCTGTTCTTCGATAATCTCGAATTTCCAGCCACGCGCCTCGGCGTAACGCTGATACATGCGCAACAGGTCGCTTGCGAACAAAGCGGCCTCGTCCCCGCCGGTGCCGGGGCGGATTTCCAGCATCGCCGGACGGGCATCCGCCGCGTCCTTTGGCAACAATGCCAGTTGGAGCGCGTTTTCCGCCTTGGGGATGCGGGCCTGCAACTCGGGGATCTCCTCCTCGGCAAGCTCTTTCATGTCCGGGTCAGTCAGCATCGCCTGCGCCTCGGCCAGATCTCCCACCAGCTGTCGCCAGGCCATGATCTGATCGACGACAGGCTTGAGGTCGGAATATTCTTTGGCCAGCGCCGCTATGTCACCACCCGACGCGCCATCGGCCATGGCTGCCTCGAGGTACTGGAAACGCTGGGTGATCTGTTCAAGACGTTCTTCGGGGATCATCCCGGCGGTGTCTCTCATCCGGGGGCTTTGGTCAAGGGCAACGTCATGCTAAGCTTGCGGCCATGAAACGGGTTTTAATTACTCTGCTGCTGACAACGACGCCTGCATTCGCGGATTACATCGGCCCTGATGGCAAGACGCGGGATTGCTATTGCACCGACACATCCGGGTCTCGCATCGAACTGGGTGAGATGATCTGCCTTCAGGTCGACGGACGCATGTTCACCGCGCAATGCCAGATGTCCCTTAACGTTCCCATGTGGCGCGAGGTTCAGGAGGGGTGTTTGTCGTCCAAATTACAGAGTGAGCCTTTCGACCCCATAGATCTGGACGATGCGTCCTGACCGTTTGCGCAACGACTAGAATTGTGCCAACCACCCATCGACCCGCGCCTTGTTCACACCGAAATCCCTGCGACCGAACCGCAAACGGCCATGGATGCGCAAGATGTCTCCGTCCTGCTGTACCGTGGTGTAGTCGGGAAAGCCGATCCATTTCGTGCGGGTAACATAGGTGATCATGCCCTCACTGACCGAACCCGCCAAAACCGTGGTGCGCGGCGTGGCTTGGGCAATCTCATCAAGACGCTGCAACCCGTCGGGACCGGTTTCAACAACGCGCAACACACCACCGGGCAAGTTCTGGCTTTCGGTCGAAACCAAAGCGACGTGCCACCGCGCAGGGTCTGACGGTGCCAGCCGGACATAGGCGCCCGCCCCAACCACAAGCGCAACCACCGCCCACAAAACCATCCTTTTCATCCCGCTCTATCCTTTTTGGTGAACCCTAAGCGGAACAAAACCGGCGGCAAGACATTCCACCGCGTCTTACCGCGACGTCACACCCGGCAGGATACACAGCATCTCATAGATCAGGTTGGCTGCTGTCAGTGCAGTGTTGCCCGATGGATCATAAGGAGGTGAGACCTCGACCAGATCGCATCCCACTACGTTTACCCCATGCAGTGCATGGATCAGTTGCAGCGCTTGCGGTGTCGAAAGACCCGCGATTTCCGGCGTGCCGGTGCCCGGAGCGTATGCGGGATCAAGGCTGTCGATGTCATACGAGATGTAAACCGGGTGGTCCCCAATGATCTTGCGAACCTGCGATCCGATCTGGGTCAGATTCTGCTGCCACAGCTCCCATGCGGGGAACTGGCGGAAGCCCCAGTCCTTGGCTTCGGTAAAATCCGAGGCTGCATAACCCGAGCCCCGAATGCCGATCTGGAACGTCTTGTCGGGAACAATCAACCCCTCTTCATAGGCGCGGCGGAAAACGGTGCCGTGGGTTTCGCGTTCACCGAACATCTCGTCATTCACATCGGCATGGGCATCCACATGCACAAGCGCCACGGGACCGTGTTTGGCCTTGATGGCTCGCAGGATCGGCAGGGTGATCGAATGATCGCCCCCCATCGCCACAGGGATCACGCCTTTCGCCAAAATGGCGTCATAGCTTTCCTTGATGATCCTGAGGCTGTCTGCAAGCGAGAAGGTGTTGATCGCCAGATCCCCAATATCGGCTATCTGCAAGCTGTCGAACGGGGCCGCTCTGGTGGCCATGTTATAGGGCCGGATCATCGCGCTTTCGCCGCGGATCTGCTTGGGGCCAAAGCGCGTGCCCGACCGCCACGACGTGCCGATATCCATCGGCACCCCCAGCACCGCCACATCCAACCCCTCAAGCGAGGAGGCCTGCGGCAGGCGCATGAATGTGTTCGGCCCGGAAAACCGCGCCAGATCATTCCCGCTAAGTGGTTGGTTGTATTCGGTCATGTGCGTAATGGTCCCGTCCCTGTTCGTCACTTGATCCAGCACATACCCTAAGCATGGCTAACTGTTGGTTAACGTGAACCCTTGCGGGTTTACCCATCTTCTTTATCCAGCTTGTTCCACCCCAACAGGCAAATGATCTGCGTCGCCACATGGGCCCCAGCAATCGCTGTCGCACCTGAGGTGTCAAAGGGCGGCGATACTTCGACAACGTCCCCGCCCTTGATATTGATCCCGGCAATGTCGCGCAGGATGATTTGCGCCTGAATCGAGCTTAACCCACCCCAGACTGGCGTGCCCGTACCAGGGGCAAAAGCCGGGTCAAGACCGTCGATGTCAAAGCTGAGGTAAACGGGGCTGTCACCAAGAATGTTCTTGATCTTCTCTGCCACAGCAGCTGGTCCCGATTCATAAACCTCGCGCGCATCAATGATGTTCACGCCCAGCGTATCCTCGTTCGTCGTGCGAATACCCACCTGGACCGAGCGTTTCGGATCGACAATGCCCGACTTTACAGCCTTGTAGAACATTGTCCCGTGATCCACGCGAGACATGTCATCATCGGCCCATGTGTCGGTATGCGCATCGAATTGCAGCAGGGACATTGGCCCGAATTTCTCGGCATAGGCTTTGAGGATCGGAAAGCTGATATAGTGATCGCCACCCAGCGCAACCGACGCCACATCAGCAGCCAGAATGGTTCGGATGTGGTCGGTCAGCGTGTCAGGAAAGGCCGGGATATTGGCGTAATCATAAGCCATATCGCCATAATCCACGATCGCCAGTTCACTCAGCGCATCAAAGGGCCAGCCATAGGGCGCATCAGGCGATTGCAAAGCGCTGGCCTCACGGATCGCCCGAGGGCCAAGGCGCGTGCCGGGCCGGTTCGTAACCGCCTGATCAAACGGCACGCCAGTAACGGCGATGTCCACACCCTTCAGGTTCTTGGTGTAAAGCCGCCGCAAAAAAGACGTCGCCCCGCCGAACGTGTTTTCATAAGACAACCCCTTGAGGTCCGGATTGGTGAATGCCTCATCCACCTGGTTTCTTGCGTCTTCCAGTGCCATGTCTTCCGTAGTCCCTTTCCCGAACCTTTATCAGCTCAACGGCTGCGCTTTTTCCACGATCCGCGCGAAAAACGACGCGCCCACCGGCGCGATTTCGTCGTTAAAGTTGTATTTCGGATGATGCAGCCCTGCGCCTTCGCCCTGCCCAAGGAACAAATAAGCACCGGGGCGCTTTTGCAGCATATACGAGAAATCCTCGGCCCCCATCTCGCGCCCGGTATTGCCGGTGACCCGGTCGTCACCGGATATTTCACGCGCCACCTCGGTCGCAAAGCCCGCCTTTTCGGCATCATTGATGGTGGCAGGGTAATCTACATTGTATTCCAATCGCGCCTCGACCCCATAGGATTTGGCCTGCCCCTCGACAATCTCGGCCATGCGCCGCATCACCATCTGCTGGACGTTCGGGTCGAATGTTCGAACGGTGCCGTTGATATAGGCCGTATCCGGGATAACGTTGTTGACCGTGCCGGTGTGGATCTGCGTGACCGAGACGACAAGATCATCCAACGCATAATGGTTGCGGCTGACAATGGTCTGAATGGCCTGCGCAATCCCACAGGCCGCCATAACCGGATCACGGGTTTCATGCGGCATCGCACCGTGGCCGCCGACACCCTGAATATGCACTTCGAATGTATCGACAGCCGCCATGATCGGCCCCGGCGTTGTATAGAATGTCCCTTCGGCAAATCCCGGCGCGTTGTGCAGCGCGTAGACCTGCGAGATGTCGAACCGGTCCATGATGCCTTCTTCGACCATCACACCAGCACCACCGCCATCTTCCTCGGCGGGTTGAAAGATCAGCGCCACGCGACCGCTGAAATTTCGCGTCTCGGCCAGATAACGTGCCGCGCCCAGTAGCATGGTAGTATGCCCGTCATGGCCGCAGGCATGCATCTTTCCGGGGTTCTGAGAGGCATAGTCAACGCCCGTTTCCTCGGTAATTGGCAACGCATCCATATCGGCGCGCAGGCCAATCGTCGGCCCGTCGCCCTGCCCGTTGATGATCGCGACCATCCCGGTCTTTGCGATCCCCTCATGCAACTCATCAACCCCGAACTCACGCAGACGTTCGGCCACAAAGGCTGCCGTTTCATGGCATTCGAATTCCAACTCGGGGATGGTATGCAGATACTGGCGCCATCTGGTCATGTCGGCAGAGAAATCGGCAATTCGGTTGACGACGGGCATCTGGGGTGGACTCCTGATCGGGACTGCGGAATGGATGCATCTGACACCGGAATGAAAGGGTTCGCAATGGCTGAAAATCCTCTGATCCATGACAGCAATGCAGGTATCGAACGGCTGCTGGAAATCATGCGCCGCCTACGCGATCCGCAATCTGGCTGCCCGTGGGACATCGAACAGGATTTCGCGACCATCGCCCCCTATACGATCGAAGAGGCCTATGAGGTCGCTGACGCCATCGAACGCGAAGCCTATGACGAGCTTAAGGGAGAGCTGGGGGACTTACTGTTCCAATCCGTGTTTCACGCCCAAATGGCAGAAGAAGCAGGACATTTCACCTTTCAGGACGTGGTGCGCACCATGTCCGACAAGATGGTCAGCCGCCATCCGCATGTGTTTGGCGATGAATCCCGCGACAAGTCGGCCGACCAGCAAACCAAAGATTGGGAAGCCATCAAAGCCGCCGAGCGGGCGGGCAAAGAACAAAAAGGTGCACTGGACGGTGTGGCCGCAAACCTGCCCGCCCTGTTGCGCGCGCATAAGCTGCAAAAACGAGCCGCTCGGGTGGGGTTCGACTGGCCTGACGCCAGCCATGTGCTGGCCAAGATCACCGAAGAAGCGACCGAGCTGGAAGAGGCGCGCGACAAAATGGATGCCGACGCGCTGGAAGACGAGTTCGGCGATCTGCTGTTCGTGATGGTCAATCTGGGCCGTCATCTTGGCATCGAACCCGAAGCCGCCCTGCGTCGCACCAATGCCAAGTTCACCCGTCGCTTTGAAAAGGTCGAAGCCCGGCTGGCCGAACGGGGCAAGACCCCCACGCAAAGCGATCTGGCCGAGATGGATGCGCTGTGGGACGAGGTCAAAACGGAAGAGCATCGCGCCAATGGCAAACTCCCGCCGGTGGATGCACTGGCGGCGACCAGAAACGGGTAGACAAGCGATCCGACACTTGCGAGTGTCCCACCTTCACGACCCCCGGAGACGCCCATGCCCCCTCGCAAGATCATCATCGACACCGATCCCGGACAGGATGACGCCGTCGCCATACTGTTGGCGCTGGCCAGCCCGGACGAGATCGAGGTTCTGGGTATCACGGCCGTCGCGGGTAACGTCCCGCTCGCCCTTACAGCCAAGAACGCCCGAATCGTTTGTGAATTGGCCGGACGTACGGATGTGCCGGTTTATGCGGGCTGCGACAAACCGCTGAACCGTCCGCTTGTCACCGCAGAACATGTGCACGGGAAAACCGGGCTGGATGGCCCGGTCCTGCCGGATCCGCAGATGCCCCTGGCCAAAGGTCACGCTGTGGATTTCATCATCGACACCCTGCGTGCTGAAGAGCCGGGGACCGTGACCCTTTGTCCACTGGGTCCGCTTACAAACATCGCGACTGCATTTCGCAAGGCCCCCGATATCATCGACCACGTGCAGGAAATCGTCTTGATGGGTGGGGCGTATTTCGAAGTCGGCAACATCACCCCCACTGCTGAATTCAACATCTATGTCGACCCAGAAGCTGCTGATATCGTTTTTAAATCCGGAAGGCCAATCGTTGTCATGCCATTGGATGTCACACACAAAGCGCTGGTGACCAAATCACGAAACGACGCGTTCCGCGCATTGGACAGCAAGGTTGGACATGCCGTGGCCGAGATGACGGATTTCTTTGAACGCTTCGACAAAGAGAAATACGGCAGCGCAGGCGCCCCCCTGCACGACCCTTGCGTCACCGCCTATCTGATCCGCCCCGAGCTGTTTTCGGGTCGCCACGTGAATGTCGAGATTGAAACAGGGTCCGACCTGACCCTGGGCATGACCGTTGCGGATTGGTGGGGTGTCACCAACCGCGCACCAAATGCGTTGTTCATGGGGGAAATCGACGCTGACGGCTTTTTCACCTTGCTGACAGAAAGGCTGGCCAGATTATGAGCGCCGCCCTCCGCCTTGCGCGCCCCGAAGATCTGGATCGCCTGATGACGCTGGTCACCGCCTTTCATACCGAGGCCGGGCTGACACAGGACGCCGACAAGACACGCAATGCCCTCGCCCCCATGCTGGATGGTATCCCTCATGGCTGTGTCTATCTGATTGGGCCCGGGCGCGCGCCTTTGGGATATATCATCCTAACCTTTGGCTGGTCAGTCGAGTTTGGCGGCATGGACGGTTTCGTGGACGAAATCTATATACGCCCCGCCGTTCGGGGCCGCGGCATTGCCACCGAGGTTCTTTTGGATCTGCCCAAAGCTCTTGCCGGGGCAGGCCTGATGGCTCTTCATCTGGAAGTCGACCGAAACAATGAATCTGCCCATAAGCTCTATCTGCGTACCGGGTTTAGACAACGCGACAGGTATATGCTGATGAGCAAGGTACTTTAGCGCGACTCGCCGCGGAAGATATTTGCCGGATTCATATGCTGAACCGGGTCATTCGACGAAACCTCTTCTCCGGTTATCGGATACGTTCCCGGACCCGCGCAGGCGGACAATACTGTGATGGACGCTGTGACGATTATCAGAAGGAATTTGGATACAGACATCGTAGTCTCCTTTCTGCAATGAAGACAAACTACGGCATTCTGTGCGGGCGTGATAAGTAACAAGTTCACACATAAGAATAGATAAGCCACATTTTTTTTATCAAACACCTCAACCGCAAACGAACATGTCCCTGAAAAATTTAACTTTTCTCTGGCCTGAGGGTGCCATTCTCAAATAGCGGCATCTCAAAAAAAAGCAGGTGGTCGCGTGCGATTTCAGGAGTTTCGTAATAGGCGTCGCGCAAGTGAAAGCCCAAAGACAGGTATAACCGAGTCGCCGCTTCCAGGGGTTTGCCGGTGTCCATTCGAATATAGTCGAACCCAATATCTCGGCACATTTCGATCAGCGAAAGCATGATGGCACGGCCTGCTCCGGTCCCCCTTGCTGCGTCAGTTACAAATACACGTTTGATTTCAGCTACACCGGGTTCGTACGTGTGAAACATACCGCAGCCGACCGGTTCCCCATGCAGCAATGCCAGTTTGATCCCACCGGTCGGCGGTGTGTGTTCCGTGTCGATGTTGTCCATCACGCGGGCGTATTTTTCGCTTGGGTAGAAGGCCTGCACAATCTGGGCGGTTCTTTCATCCAGTGCCAGCAGGAAATCCCTGTAATCCCAACACAAACGCCGAACCGCTTCAATCTGGTCCGGCGTTTCCGGTTCGATGATGTTCAGCACAACGCGACCCCCGGATTAAAACCAGGGGCCAGCCTAGCGCCAAGCGCGTTATTTGCGAAGGATCGACGCGCCTGCGTATTCCGCAACCTCGCCCAGCGATTCCTCAATGCGGATCAACTGGTTGTATTTGGCCAACCGATCCGACCGCGCCAGCGAGCCGGTTTTGATCTGACCGCAATTGGTCGCCACCGCCAGATCGGCAATAGTGGCATCCTCGGTCTCGCCCGAACGGTGCGACATCACGTTGGTATAACGCGCACGGTGCGCCATATCGACGGCGCGCAGGGTTTCGGTCAGCGATCCGATCTGGTTCACCTTAACCAGCATCGAGTTCGCGCAGCCGCGCTTGATCCCTTCGGCCAAGCGCGCCGGATTGGTCACAAACAGGTCGTCGCCCACGAGCTGCACCTTGTCGCCGATGGCGTCGGTCAGGGCTTCCCAGCCGTCCCAGTCATCCTCGGACATGCCGTCTTCGATCGAGATGATTGGATAGTCATTGACCAGAGCCGCCAGATAGGCTGCGTTTTCTTCGGGTGTCAGGGTGATCCCCTCGCCCGCCAGAACGTATTTACCATCCTTGTAATACTCGGTCGCCGCGCAATCCAAGGCCAGGTGGATTTCTTCGCCGGGTTTGTAGCCCGCCTTTTCGATGGATTTCAGGATGAAATCCAGCGCCTCGCGGGTGCTGGCGATGTTGGGGGCAAAACCGCCCTCATCGCCCACGCCCGTGGCCAGCCCCGCGGAAGACAGTTCTTTCTTCAGCGTATGGAACACTTCGGACCCCATTCGCACGGCCTCGCGGATATTCGCGGCCGAGGTTGGCATGATCATGAATTCCTGAATGTCGATCGGGTTGTCGGCGTGTTCGCCGCCATTGATGATATTCATCATCGGCACCGGCAGTACGCGGGCCGAGGTGCCGCCGACGTAGCGATAAAGGGGCTGCGTGGTGAAATCGGCTGCTGCCTTTGCTGTGGCCAACGAGACGCCCAGAATGGCGTTGGCACCCAGACGGCCTTTGTTATTGGTTCCGTCCAGTTCAATCATCGCCTGATCGATGGCCACTTGTTCTGTCGCGTCAAAGCCCACCAATTCCTCGGCGATCTCACCATTCACGGCGGCCACGGCTTCCAGAACCCCTTTGCCCATATAGCGGGATTTGTCGCCGTCGCGTTTTTCAACGGCTTCATGTGCGCCGGTGGACGCACCGGACGGTACGGCGGCGCGGCCCATGGTGCCGTCCTCCAGAATCACGTCGACCTCGACTGTCGGGTTGCCCCGGCTGTCCAGAATTTCGCGCGCGTGGATGTCAATAATGGTGCTCATGAGGTCTGTCCCTATGGCTGCAGTCGGTTGCACGCGTCATAACAGCAACCGGCCAAAAGTAAACCGGTTCCGTTATCGCTAACACGCATATTTACCGACCTTTAGGGCTAACAGTTTGCTGTTTGCGCCAACAGGTTCACGCCGGGACCAGATTGCGCGCCAAACGTCGCTCGCGGATAAAGGTGTACAGGCCAGATCCGATGATGAGGCTCGCCCCTGCCATTGTCAGCGCGTCAGGGCGTTCCCCGAACATCAGCATTCCGGCAAGGATTGAAAACACCAGACGCGTGTAACGGAATGGCATCATGGCCGAAGCCTCGCCAACCCGCATGGCCGTGACGATGCCGTAATACCCTAGAACACCAAAACCGATCGCCCCCAGGTACGGACCTGCCTGGTCGCTTTGTACCGGCACGAAGGGTGTTCCTGAAATAACCATCAACAGCAACCCGGCCAGCGCCACTGCGATATACGCCTGCATCGCCACAACGGATGAAGCCACCCGAACATCCAGCTTGCGGGTTATCAGATCACGCGCCGCAATCGCAAACACGGTCAGAACGACAAACAGTGAATCTGGCTGAAACCCTTCCAATCCGGGGCGAATGATCATCAGAACACCGACAAAGCCGACACCAATGGCGCTCCAGCGGCGCCAGCCGACCTGCTCTCCCAGAAACAGGGCCGCGCCCATGGTCACGGCAAGCGGCATGGCTTGAAACACGGCGGCGACAGTGGACAGATCGATCAGCGACAGCGCGGTGACAAAGGTCACGGCACCGAATCCTTCTGTCCCTGCGCGTAGCATCGGCAGCAGTTTCCACGCCACGGGATCGAAGATGCGTTTGCGGGTGACCACCGACATCACCGCAAAGACAAGCCCGCAGAACACACCCAGACACACCATGATCTGACCGGTCGGCACAGCGCCCGACAGGAACTTGATGAACATATCCTCAAGCGAAAAGGCCGCCATCGAGCCGATCAGCAAAAGGATGCCGTTTACGTTATTCATGCGCGCGTCCACAGGAAAAGGGTACTTGGGGTGCAGTGTCCGGGCACATGAACCGCAACCGGCGACGTCTGGCAAGCCAATTCCCGAAACGTTCAATGAATTAACGTGGTGGGGCCGTTCGCGATTTGTGATGGATCACTCCTGCTTGAGCGGTACGCCGTACAGTTCCAGCCGATGCCCTTTCAGCTTGTACCCAAGCTTGGCGGCGATCTTTTCCTGCAGGGCTTCGATCTCGGGATCGACAAATTCGATGACCTCGCCCGACTGCATGTCGATCAGGTGATCGTGGTGATCGCGCTCGGCATCCTCGTAACGGGCCCGCCCATCGCCGAACTCCAGACGCTCCAGAATACCGGCCTCTTCGAACAGTTTGACCGTACGATACACCGTCGCAATCGAGATGCCTGTGTCGATGGCAGAAGCACGCGCGTACAGTTCTTCGACATCCGGATGGTCGTCGCTTTGTTCCAATACCTGCGCGATGATCCTTCTTTGACCGGTCATGCGCAGACCTTTGGCCTCACAACGTCCAATAATCGTTTCCGACATGATGCCCCTCAGAATTGCTCGGGTGTCTGTCTTAGTATGTCTGCGCACTTTGCGCCACAGGGATTTCTTCTTTTCCGTTGAAGTTAAGCCACGCGCGCCAAATCAGCCCAAACCGGCAAATGATCCGATGCGATATGTGCGGGGCGCGCGTCATGGACACCATGCGCAGTGGCCCTGACGCCCGCGCCCAGCGCGATCCGATCCAGCGCGCCCAGCGGCTGCGCGGCGGGAAAACTTGGCTTGGGGGGCAGGAAACGCATTTCGGGTGCCAGGTGATCCAGAATCGGCTGTCGGGACCATTCGTTGAAATCCCCCGCCCAGACAGTCGGCATCTGCTCCAGCTCTTTATCAAACCGCCTGATATGCGAGATCTGCTGACGTCGCGATGCGGGCAACAGCCCCAGATGCATACCCATCACCCGCAACGGCCCGATAGGGGTATCAAATTCGACACGGACCGCGCCGCGCGGTTCAAGCCCGGGCAATTCGTGATGTCCGGTCCGCCGGACCGAAAGGCCCTCGCCACGCCAGATCACCGCGTTGCCATGCCAGCCCAGACTGCCGGCACCGCCCAGATCGACGATCTGCCAACCGGCTTCATCCAGCATGAAATGCGGCAGGGCCGCCGGGCGCGGCGGCAGACGTTTGTCGGCCTCCTGCAACACAACGATATCGGCCTGCATATGTTCGATGACCTGCAAAATGCGCTGCGGCTGGCGCCGGAAATCCAGCCCGAGGCATTTCTGAATGTTATAGCTGGCAATGCGAAGGGTGGAAGATGACTGCATATAGATCTGACCAGTGGGCTTGACCCAAAGTGACACGCCTGCCGCCGGACGCAACCCTTCAGTTTCACTTCGCAGCAACGGCAACCGGGGAAGTCGCCTTGGCATGGTATATCGCTTAAAAACCCGGCACGTGACGCGGCCGGAAACAAATGGGTTTCCCCTCATTTCATCCGGGAGCGGCAGAACGGAAGTGCCGCAGTTTCAGCGCATCCAACACCGATTTAGACCGGACAAAACAATTCGCCCCTCCCCGCGAAACCATACCGCACCGAGCGACTACCAGAGATGTTTGACCGTCACGTACCACAGAACGTGGCGTGCACGACCTCGTTATCGGTCGGGGGCCGTTTCAGGTCCTCCGCATCTGCCTGATCGTCGTAAGGCCGTGCGAGGACGGCGTTCAGCCGATGGAACGGCTGGTAATCCCCCGCCACCGCTGATTGGATCATCTGCTCGACCCGGTGATTGCGCGGAATAAAGGCTGGGTTCGCTGCGGTCATCACGTCATGCGGTAACGCCTCACGTGCCAAGCGTGGACGCCAGCCCTCTGCCCAGCTGTCAAAGGCCTGCGGGTCGATAAACTGATCGCGCGCGGTATCTTTGCCCAGCGCACGGAAGGTGTTGGTGAAATCAGCCTGCCCCTCGGCCATGCGTTTTAGCAGATCGGTGATCAGCGCCTGATCGCCTTCTTCAGCGGTCGTCAGTCCGACCTTTGCCCGGAACCGGGTCAACCAGTTCTGTTGCAGCAGGTCCGGCATGGCATGCACGATCTCGGTCGCCTCCTCAACAGCGGCGTCCTTGTTGTCCATCTGCTGGATCAGTGAGGTTGCCAGCTGCGCCAGATTCCACACTGCAATATCTGGCTGGTTGGCATAGGCATAACGGCCCATCCGATCTATCGAGCTGTAGACCGTATTGGGGTGATAAACGTCCATGAAGGCACAGGGGCCATAATCGATGGTCTCACCCGCGATCGAGCAATTGTCGGTGTTCATGACCCCATGGATAAAGCCCACGCTCATCCACCAAGCGATCAGGCGGGCCTGCGCATCCCGAACGGCCCGCAGCAGGCCCATTGGCCCTTCGACGCCGGGGTAGTGGCGCGCGATGGCGTAGTCTGTCAGGCACCGCAGATTGTCCAACTGCCCCCGCGCGGCAAAGACCTGAAAGGTACCTACTCGCAAATGGCTGGTTGCAACCCGGGTTAGCACCGCACCGGGCATCGGACCCTCCCGGAACACGGTTTCACCGGTCTCTACCGCCGCCAGTGCGCGTGTTGTGGGGATGCCCAGCGCGTGCATCGCCTCGGACACCACGTATTCGCGCAGAACCGGACCCAGCCACGCCCTGCCGTCGCCCCTACGTGAAAACGGCGTCGGGCCCGAGCCTTTCAGCTGAACATCCCGCCGCACACCATCCGTTCCGACAGTTTCGCCCAACAGCACCGCGCGCCCGTCCCCAAGCTGCGGGTTGAACTGGCCAAACTGATGCCCGGAATAAAGCTGCGCGATGGGGTCCGCACCATCGGGGATGCGATTACCTGCAAAGGCTTCCGCCATCTCTTGCACGTCGCCCGGATGGACCTGCAACAGCCGTGCCAGATCATCATTGAACGCGATCAACTTGGGCGCGCGTACAGGCACCGGATTCTGTCGCGCGAAAAACGCGTCCGGCAGGCGGGCATATGAGTTATCGAATGGAATGGTCAGTGTCATGCGGCATACATATTCCCCGTGCGCACGAATACCATAGCGGATCACACCTTGCCGTGCATAATCGCGTCAAACACACGAGGGCCACATGACCGCACAAGAGATCATCGACCGCCTGAACCTGCAACCTCACCCCGAGGGCGGCTGGTACGCGGAAACCTGGCGCGCCGAGAACGAGGGCCGCCCGACCGGCACCTGCATCTACTTCTTGCTGCAGGCGGGGGAAAGCAGCCACTGGCACCGGGTCGACGCGACCGAGATCTGGCTCTACCACGCGGGCGCGCCATTAATCCTGTCCTTGAGCGCAACAGACAAGGGCCCGGCGGTTGACCATGTGCTGTCACCCGATTTGTCTCGGGGCGCACCGCAACTGATTGTTCCCACCGGCCATTGGCAGGCCGCGCGCAGCACCGGTGATTACACGCTGGTCAGTTGTACAGTGTCTCCCGGATTTCAATTCGATGGGTTCCAACTGGCAGAACCTGGGTTTGATATCCCTCGGGGATAGGTTGATCTGGGGATGCTCTGAAAAGGTGAGTTTACAGAAAGTTACGCATTTATCATTCTGTAAACGCAACCGCAGGTATCGGAGCATCGGGTGATTGTGAAACACATCTTTCTGGTCCTTCTGCTTCTGTTCGCAAGCACCTGTCTTGCGAGCGCAGAGACCGCCTGTGCAGAATCCCCCCATTCATCCGAATTGGCACTACCCGATTTGGAGGAGGAAGTCGCAACTGAACACATCGAACCTGCTGCGACTGTTGAACCTGCGGTGCTGATCTCGAAACGCCCTGCGCTGCGCCCTTGCAAGTTCCGCCAGTTTGAAGTGGGTCGTCAGCGTATGCGCGACCGCGGCGCGGTCTGTGGTGACTGGACCATCTTGGGCGAAACCCGCGCGTCTTTGGCTGGAAAAGCGCAAGGTTGCGGCATCGCCAACCCGGTCCGGATTTACAGAATTTCGGACATTGCGCTCAGCCAGTTCTCGCTGATGGACTGTCAGACAGCCGTTACGCTGAAAACGTGGATCGAAAACGTCGCCAAACCCGCCTTCGCCGAACTGGGTGGTGGGCTCAAGGGGATGCGCGTTGTTGGCCACTATGCCTGCAAGACGCAGAACAACCAGCCCTATGCGCGCATCTCCGAACATGCGCGAGGTCGGGCCATCGATATCTCGACCTTCGTGTTGCAGGACGGAACGCAGATCACCGTTCAGAACGGATGGAGCGACACCGATCAAAGCACCGTGTTACGAGAGTTGCACAGCGGAGCCTGTGGCCTGTTTGGAACTGTTCTTGGTCCTGATGCTGACCGGTATCACAAAGGGCATTTTCACTTCGACACAGCCCGTCGCAGTGGCAAGCCTGTGTGTCGATAACGCGTTAGCCGTTACCTGGATGTAGCCTCAACCCACCGGTTGAGCGTTCACTGTACTGACCATACCGCCGCCTACCAGCGCTTTCACCCCGGTTGTTCCGGGGCACGAGGTTGGCAATCCCCGCGCCACGCGCACGGCCAGATAGGCAAAAGCCTGCGCCTCGAGCATATCGCCGTCCAGCCCCACGGCCTCGACCGGTTCGACAGGGCAGTCGAGAGATACGCGCAGCATCTCCATCAACACCGGATTGCGCCGTCCACCGCCTGTAACCAGCACGCAAGACGGCGGTTGCGGACAGTGTTCCATCCCCTGCACCACCCCCGCTGCGCACATCCCGGTCAGGGTCGCCACCGCGTCAGCGTCACCCAGTTCTTTCACCAGGTCGATCATCTCAGAGAAATCATTCCGGTCCAGCGACTTGGGCGGCATGCGTGCGAAGAAAGGCTCAGCCAGGAACAGCTCCAGCGCACCCATTTCGACGGTGCCATTGCGCGCAACCGCACCATCCCGGTCCATCGGCTGCCCCAGCCGGGCCTGCATCAGGTCATCGACCGGTGCATTCGCCGGCCCCGTATCAAAGGCAAGCAGCGCCCCCGGCGCCTCGGGACCATCAAAGCTTGGGTCCACATAGGTCAGATTACCAACACCGCCCAGGTTCAGAAAGCACAACGGGCGGTCCGCGCCAAACCACTTGGCGCAAGCAAAGTGAAAAAACGGCGCCAGCGGAGCACCCTCGCCCCCCATCGCCACGTCATCGCTTCGGAAGTCCCAGACCACCGGGCGCCCCAGCGCCTGCGCCAGACCAAGACCATCACCCACCTGCAATGTGCCACGCCCGCGCGGTTCATGCGCCAGCGTCTGGCCGTGAAAGCCGATCAGATCCACATCTTCGAACTCGGACAGCGCCTCGGCATGGGCAAAGGTCACCATTTCAGCCGCCGCATCGACCTGCGGGCCGTGCCATTGCCCCAAAGCCGCCCGCAGCACTTCGCGCTCGGCTTCGGTATAGGCGCGATAGCCGCTTTTCCCGAATCCGGCGATGGAATGCCCGTCGGTTTCCACCACCGCAGCGTCCACCCCGTCCAGCGACGTACCGGACATCGCGCCCAATGCCCGAACCATTCCGTGTTTCTTGATGGTTTGGCCCACGCCCGCCTCCTGATCTGGCAATGTTTCCGCCGTGCCCGAAGCTCTGGACTTCACCTCTGGGTTGCAGCTTGGTCAAGGTGCTTTTGTTATGCCGCCTTGGCAAGCCTTCTGATTGGGGGCGTCGGTTTTTTTCCGACGCCGCGCTTCAGGATCAACACCCCTGCTATCAAGTTGCGCGCGCATATCACGGCACGCGCTTTTAGAGTGAAAAGGTGGCTTTTCCTCATCCGCAGCGCCGCCTATACAGTGCGGCGCAACACAAACCCCGAGGGCACGATATGACCTACCACCCCAAATCGGATTTCATCGCCACGATGATCGAGCGCGGCTTCCTCGCCGACTGCACCGATTATCAGGGCCTTGACGACGCGCTGATCAGTGGGTGCAAGCCGGCCTATATCGGCTTTGATGCAACGGCCAAGTCGTTGCATGTGGGCAGCCTGATCCAGATCATGATGTTGCGCTGGTTCCAGAAGACCGGCCACCAGCCGATCACCCTTATGGGTGGCGGCACCACCAAGGTGGGCGATCCCTCGTTCCGCGCGGATGAACGCCCCCTGCTGGGACCCGAACAGATCGACGAAAACATCGCGGGCATCAAGAAAGTGTTCGCGGCCTATATCGATTACGACACTGACGCCGAAAACAAGGCACTGATGTTGAACAATGCCGAATGGCTGGATGATCTGAACTACCTCGATTTCCTGCGCGACATCGGGCGGCATTTTTCCGTCAACCGGATGCTCAGCTTTGAATCGGTGAAATCCAGGCTGGATCGCGAACAGTCGCTGTCGTTTCTCGAGTTCAACTACATGATCCTGCAAGCCTATGACTTTCTGGAGCTGAACCGTCGCTATGGCTGTGTTCTGCAAATGGGCGGCAGCGACCAGTGGGGCAACATTGTCAACGGTATCGACCTGACCCGCCGGGTGCTGGATCACGAAATCTACGGCCTGACCTCTCCCCTGCTGACCACCAGCGACGGTAAGAAGATGGGCAAATCGCAGGATGGCGCGGTCTGGCTGAACGCCGAGATGCGCTCACCCTATGAATTCTGGCAGTTCTGGCGCAACACCACCGATGCGGATGTCGGGCGGTTCCTGAAGCTCTATACCGAATTGCCCGTGGATGAATGTGACCGTCTTGGCGCGCTTGCCGGGTCCGAAATCAATGAGGCCAAAATCCGCCTCGCCAATGAGGTGACAGCCCTTCTGCACGGGGCGCAAGCTGCGGCAACGGCCGAAGCCACGGCCCGTGAAGTGTTCGAAAAAGGTGGCGTTGGAGACGATCTGCCCACCCTGACCCTCAGCGCGGACGAGCTGGGCGACGGCATGTCCATCGTGCAGATCATTGTCAAATCAGGCCTCGCCAAATCCGGCAAAGAGGCCAAGCGCCTGATTGCCGAAAACGGGGCCAAACTGGACGACGCTCCGCTGACGGATGCGGGCTTGATGATCGACGCGGGTGCATTGACGTCTCCGATCAAGCTGAGTGCAGGCAAGAAACGCCACGCATTGGTGCAACTGGGCTGACGCCCCTTTTCACCTTTGATTGCAAAGCAGGAAACGGCCACCCGATTGGGTGGCCGTATCTAATTTGGAATGGGCAAGGCTACTGACGTCCCTTTCCGCGACCGGGCCGGTCGCTTTCGCCTTCATCGTCATTGGCGTTGTTTCCGCGACCCGGACTACTGCCTTCGCCGCCATTGCCGCCGCCATTGTTACCCTTATCGCCACCTTTGCCGCCGCCGTTATTGCCTTTGCCACCGCCGGGTTCACCATCGCCACCGCCGGGTTCTCCACCACCACCGCCGGGCTCTCCACCGCCACCGCCGGGTTCTCCACCACCACCGCCGGGTTCTCCACCACCACCGCCGGGTTCACCACCGCCACCACCGGGTTCTTGGCCGCCGTTGTCAGGCTGTCCTCCGCCACCGGGGCCGTCAGGACCAACCGCATTCGCAAATCCCGCCCCGCCGGGTTCTGAACCGCGACTTTCACCCCGATTCTCTGCCAGACCGGACTGGCTTGCCGTTGGCACATCTGTCAGCAAAGCGGCCAGGCCCGGGCATTGCGCCCCGGTAACGCGCAGCGTTGTCTCAAAATCCGGTCGCTTCTGAAGTCTGTCCAGAAAGCTCGGGGTCACCTGAACACAATCGCAAAGACCGGCATAGTCGCCTGCATTCGCAAGATTTCGAGCCGTTTTCCAGTTACACGTTTCCGGCGCTGCAACAGCACTGCCGGCAACCACAATCCCAAAGACAGGTGCAGCCAGAACAGCGCCCAGTGTTTGTTTCATACCATTTACCATATCGGAACCTCCTGACGAAAAAACACGCAATGGCTGTGATTACTTCGTTCACGAACAGGCGCGTTTTCGTGAAGCGCGGATTAAGATGCCTTAAAGATGCGTATTGACCCGGCGGCGGTCAGTCCGCCCCGCCCCTTTTGGCGTTCAGGCTCAAAGATGTGGACACCGCCCCTGCAAAGCAGTTATTGAACAGTTGTTCATATCCCAGGGAGGAGCTCCGATGCACTTGTCCACCACAGCCGCTCTTGTCACCGGCGGCGCATCCGGTCTGGGCGAAGCCACCGCCCGTCACTTTGCCGCGCAGGGCGCGCAAGTCACTATTCTGGACCGTGACGCGGACCGTGGCGCTCAAGTCGCCTCCGAAATCGGCGGATATTTTGCGCTGACGGATGTAACCGACGAAACCTCGGTCGCTGCTGCCGTGCGCCACGGCATGGACAAGATGGGCAAGATCACCGCGACTGTGAACTGCGCGGGTATCGCTTATGGAATCAAGACAGTCGGCAAGGATGGGCCCCACCCGCTGGACGCGTTCCAGCGTACGATCGACATCAATCTTGTCGGCACATTCAACGTCTCAAGGCTGGCCGCTGCCGAGATGGCAAAGAACGAACCCGAACCGGACGGGGCGCGCGGTGTGATCATCAACACTGCATCTATTGCCGCATTCGACGGCCAAAAGGGACAGGCGGCATACGCTGCATCGAAAGGCGGGGTTGTTGGCATGACCCTGCCAATGGCCCGTGATCTGGCCTCGACCGGGATTCGCGTCATGACCATCGCGCCGGGTATCTTTATGACCCCGATGCTGGCGGGCCTTCCCGAAGACGTGCAGAAACAACTGGCCGCCGACGTCCCGAACCCGGCCCGCCTGGGCGACCCTAAGGAATACGGGCGGCTGGCCGGTTTCATCGTTGAAATGGGCTACCTGAACGGCGAGGTCATCCGCATCGACGGCGCTCTGCGGATGCGATAAGACAGCTCTATGTTGGAGCGCCAGAAAATGCAGTCCGGGCAGTGGTATTGCTGTCTCGATCCTGAGTTGGACGATCTGCGCGCGCGGGCACGACGGGCTGTTCACGCTCACAACACCTGTCCGCCCGACACACGCGGCGCGATGGCCCCGGAACTACACGCGCTGCTGGGCCATGTCGGCGAGGACTGTTTTCTCGAAGCCCCTTTTCACTGCGCGTATGGAATGAACATCCATCTGGGCAGCCGGGTTTTCTTCAATGCCGGATGCGTGGTTCTGGACACGGCCCTCGTTCGGGTCGGCGACGACACGATGTTTGGCCCCAATGTTCAGATTTACTGCGCTCATCATGCCAAAGACCCGGCTGATCGGGCACAAGGGTTGGAAATCGGCCTGCCCGTCACCATCGGCAGGCAGGTTTGGGTTGGCGGCGGAGCGATCCTGTTGCCCGGCATTACCATAGGCGACTACGCCACAATCGGCGCAGGCAGCGTCGTCACCAAAGACGTCCCCGCCAGAGAAACCGTGGCAGGTAATCCGGCAAAACGTCTGGCGCGCTAAGCGCTTTCAGCCTTCTCTTCGAGCGTCAGCCATTCCTCTTCAGCGGCCGAGAGTTTCTCCTGCCGCTCAACCAGCGCCTCGGTCGCTTTTTGGAACTTCACCGGTTCGCGCGTGAACAGCCCGGGGTCGGACATCAGCTCTTCCAGCTTGGCAATCTCGGCCTCAAGGCGCGCGATCTCGGCAGGCAGTTTCTCCAGCCGGTGCTTTTCCGAGAAGGATAGGCCGGATTTCGGCTTTTCTTCCTGCTTGATCTTTGGCTTTGAAGCTTTTGCTTTTTCTACGCTTTTTTGGATCACGTCGCCACGCTGCGCGATGTAATCCGACCAGCCGCCAGCATAGACTGCCGCCCGTCCGTTCCCCTCCATCGCGATGGTGGTTGTCGCCACGCGGTCCAGAAAATCCCGGTCATGGCTCACCAGCAGAACGGTGCCGTCATAATCATCCAAAAGCTCTTGCAGCAGGTCCAGCGTCTCGACATCCAGATCGTTGGTCGGTTCGTCCAGCACCAGAAGGTTCGAGGGTTTCGCCATCAGTTTGGCCAGTAACAACCGGGCTTTTTCCCCACCCGACAGGGATTTGACGGCTGCTCGGGCCTGCCGTTCGTCAAACAGAAATTCCTTGAGATACCCTACAACATGTTTGGGCTGCCCGCCCACCATTACCTGATCGGCCTTGCCCGACACCCGCATTTCCGGATCGCCGGTCAGACTGTCCCACAGGCTCATCTCGGGGTCCAGTTGGGCACGGGTCTGATCGAACACCGCGATTTCAAGGTTCGTCCCCAAGGAAACCGAGCCCTCGTCCGACTCCACCTGCCCCAGCAGCATCTTCAGCAACGTTGTTTTGCCAACACCGTTCGGCCCGACAAAGGCCACCCGGTCGCCGCGCTGTACCAGCAGATCAAAGTTCCGAACGATCTGCTTGTCGCCAAACCCTTTGGCCAGCGCCCTGGCCTCAATCACTTTACGGCCTGATTTTGGCCCGGCCTCCAATGCCATTGCAGCCGAACCCTGACGTTTGATCTGCGCCGCCTTTTCGGCCCGCAACGCCTGCAAGGCCCGCACCCGGCCTTGATTACGTTTGCGTCGGGCGCTAATGCCCTCAACCGCCCATTTCGCTTCTGACTTAATCAGGCGGTTCAGCTTGTGGCGTTGCTGGTCTTCTTCCTCCCATACCTTGTCCCGCCAGGCCTCAAAGGCTTCAAAGCCCTGTTCCTGTCGCCGAACAGCCCCCCGGTCGATCCAAAGTGTTGCCCGCGTCAGCGCCCTTAGAAAGGCCCTGTCATGCGAGATCAGCACAAAGGCCGCTCGGGTCGCGCCAAGTTCGCGTTCCAGCCACGCGATGGCTTCGATATCCAGATGGTTGGTCGGCTCGTCCAGCAACATCAGATCCGGTGCTTCGGCCATCAGCTTGGCCAGCGCAGCCCGCCGCCTCTCTCCGCCCGAAGCCGTCTCAACTGCCCGTGAAGGATCGAACTTCAACCCTTCACCGGCCCGTTCAACCTTGTAAAGTTCTCCCGGCTCCAACCCGCTGGACGCGTAATCCCCCAACGTGGCAAAGCCCACCATCGTCGGATCTTGCTCCATATAGCCAACGGATTTTCCGGGCGGCACGACAATCTCGCCCCGATCCTCCTCGACCAGACCGGCCATCACTTTCATCAGCGTGGATTTTCCGGACCCGTTTCGCCCCACCAGCGCAACACGATCACCGGGCTGAACCACCAGATCCAGTTCGGAAAACACCGGGTCACCCCCGAAAGTCAGGGAAATGCCGGACATCTGCAACAAAGGAATTCTCGCCATGTGCGCCAGCTAAACCGGCTGACACATTGCGTCAACGCCCCGTCTTCACCTTTTGAAAAATACTCAATCTACCCGGCCACCGCCCGCAACAGACGTTTGCGTGCCGGGGGGATCGCACCGATTTCCACCCCTGTAAAAACGTGCAGCGTGTTCATGTGGCGATCCACCACCGCATGATCGCTGACCCAACCGCCCATCATCAGGTAGGTCCGCAACAAGGGTGGCATCCGCAGCATTGCCTTTTTCACATCCGGTCTGCGCCGCAGACGCGCGGCAAATCGAAACACATCCGGAGCCTTCACGCGTGGCAACCAACGTTTCGGGCCCAGATGGTGGTGTTTGAGCATCGCAAACGCATCCAGATACTGCTCAGTTTCGGTTCCGGCAAAAGAGGAACATCCAAACAGCATCTCGACGTTGTTCCGGTCAACGTAGGCCGTCATTGCCCCCCAAGCGACACGCAGGATGTCGGGGTCGCTGTGATTGGGGTGGATACAAAATCGTCCCATTTCAACCATCCGGCCTTCGAAGCCTTCGAGCGTGGTCAGGTCATAGAACTGTGCTGAATAACTTTGTCCGATCTCGCCGCCATTATCCATGGTCAGCATCCGAAAGCAGCAGACCAGCCGGTCTGCCGAGCGCATATCCTCGATCAGGATATGGCTACAGCGTGCATCAAACTCGTCGCAGTCCGGTTGCTCTGTGCCAAAAGCCAAGCTCCGCAATGCCTGAGCTGTTCTGATATCCTCGGGCGACTGCGCCAGTCTGGCGCGATAGCGCCCCTTGCTTAACAAAACTGCCGTTGCCACGGTCGCGTCCTCCACGGTTACCGACCCTCAGGCGTCGGTACGACACCGTTAGCACAAGACATGTGACTGCCCTGTGACCACCGCAAGGTTTTGGCGCAAATTAGTTGGCGCCCGGAATGTTGGCCGGATTGAAGTTGCCGATATTGCCCAGCAGCTGACGCAGGAAGCCCTTGTCCTGAACGTTGGAATCGGTAACGCGGCGCTCCAGAGCAATCACATTCCCGTCTTCAAGACCAAAGCGTTCGATGTTTCTGACAACACCGCGCTGATCAAAACTGATGGCAACCAGTTCGCGCGATACCACCTCGGGCCGTTTCGGACCGTAGTGACGCACGCGAGAGCGGACATAGTAATAGCCCGAATCCCGAACCACGCCGGATGCGCCCGGCGCGCCGATGGCCTCTTGCACGCTGTCACGCGTATCTACGCCAACTTTGATTTCCGCCAGTTCCTCGGCCGGTGGCACATAGCCGTGATTCTTGAAGACAGCCGTACAAGCTCCGGTCGCAGCCAGACAGGCAACAAACACAAGCGATTTCGCAGCTGGTTTCAACCGGTTCACTACCTTCAACATCTGCACCCTCTTGCCTTGGCCTTCTTCGGCTTCTATCCGATTACATAAACCGTTGCCACGGTTCAACACATAGAAAGGCTCACGAATGAGCAACACGACATCATTTCGGGTGTCTGACCTGCCGCAGAACGCCCCGACACGGTTTGATCTGCGCCCTGCAACCACCGTGCTTGAGCAAATCAGGCAAGACCTTGGGCTGCTGGGGCTGCGAAAGCTCAGCTTTTCCGGCGAACTGCGGGCACAAGGCAAACGGGACTGGGTATTGAACGGCAAACTCGGCGCAACTGTCACCCAACCTTGCGTGGTGACGCTGGAACCGGTGACGACAAGGATCGACATTCCAGTGCACCGGACATTTCTTGCGGATTGGGCGGACCCTGATGATCCAGAGTTCGAGATCCCGGAAGATGACGAATCTGAACCTTTGGGACCTGAAATCGATCCGGCCCTTGTCATGATCGAGACCCTGTCTCTGGCTCTGCCACAATATCCACGGAAAGACGGCGCGGAACTGGGTCAGGCTGCCTACACAGAACCGGGCAAACAGGCGATGACGGATGACGATGCCAAACCCTTTGCAGGATTGGCAGGATTGCGCGATGTGCTAAAAAAAGACGAGTGACAGGTGCCGGATTTCCTGTCATAGCAGGCGGTCAGAAAAATCGCTTGAACATGCCGAGAATCGCAGTATTTTCGCGCGCTCATCGGATTTTGGGTTGGACATTGCGGGGCTCGTCGCCTAAACGCGCGTCAAACCACGATAAACGAACTACGAAACCCGGGTCGGCAGCGAATCTGCGGCCCCCAGTCAGACAAAGGTTGAGACCATGGCCGTCCAACAGAACAAAGTTTCCAAGTCGCGTCGCAACAACCGCCGCGCACACGACGCTCTGGTTGCTGCAAACCCGAACGAATGCCCGAACTGCGGCGAGCTGAAACGCCCGCACCACGTTTGTGCATCTTGCGGCCACTATGACGATCGCGAAGTCGTCGCACAGGCCGACGAAATCGATCTGGACGAAGACGCAGCCTAAGCCTGATCGAGCACAGGCCAAGGCATGAACGATCAGCCCACGCACGCCGGACGGATCACCATCTCGGTTGACGCAATGGGAGGGGACGCAGGCCCCGCTGTCGTCGTTGCAGGTCTGGCAAAATCGGCTGGCAAGAACCCGAATATCGGGTTCCTGCTGCACGGGCCCGAACAGGTATTGCGCAAGCTGGTTGCCAAACGACGTGTCCTTGAAGGGCGCGTCGTTTTTCGTGATTGCCCCGACGTTGTCACGATGGAGGACAAGCCCAGCCAGGTTGTGCGCAACGGCAAGCAGACCTCGATGTGGTCCGCGCTGGAAGCGGTTCGTCAGGGCGAAGCTCATGGCGCGGTGTCCTGCGGGAACACCGGTGCCCTGATGGCCCTGTCGATGATGCGTCTGCGCAAATTGCCGGGTGTGAACCGCCCCGCAATCGCGATCCTGTGGCCTTCGCGCAACCCGCAAGGGTTCAATGTAATGCTGGATGTGGGCGCCGATGTACGCGCCGACGCCAAGGATTTGCTGCAATTCGCCCTGATGGGCGCGTCTTATGCGCGCAACGGCATGGCCCTGAACCGCCCCCGGATTGGGCTGCTGAACGTTGGCACCGAGGAGCATAAGGGCCGCGCGGAACTGAAAGAAGCGCACGCCTTGATCTCGGATTTCGCGGAACAGGCGAATTTCGAATTTGTTGGCTTTGTCGAAGGCAGTGATATTCCCGGTGACAAGGCAGATGTCATTGTTACTGATGGGTTTACGGGCAATGTTGCGATCAAAACGGGCGAAGGCACCGCCAGCCTGATCGGAGAACTTCTGCGTGAGGCGTTCAAATACTCTCCGTTGTCCCGATTGGCTTCGGTCCTGGCCATCACGTCGCTGCAGCGCCTGAAAAAGCGTATTGATCCGCGGCGCGTGAACGGTGGCGTGTTTCTGGGTCTGAACGGGACAGTTATTAAATCCCATGGCGGGGCAGATGCGACCGGAGTGTCGGCGGCGATCAAACTGGCCTTTACCCTGGCACAGTCCGGCTTTGCCGAAAAATTAGCTGCGCGGGTTGCATCCACGGCCCAGCTTGCACAAGATGCCGCGCAAGCTGCGCCGCAGACCGATAAATAACAAAAAAGGCAGTACCTCAAAAATGGCAGGCCGTTCAGTTGTAGTAGGTGTCGGGCATTATTTGCCGGAACGTATTGTTCCAAATTCCGAGTTCGAGAAAACGCTGGACACGACGGATGAGTGGATCAGAACCCGGTCGGGGATCGAACGCCGTCACTTTGCCGCCGATGACGAAACGACGTCGGACCTGGCCACCAAGGCCGCCGAGGCTGCGCTGGCCGATGCGGGCCTGACAGCGGATGATATCGACGCGATTGTCCTGGCGACCTCGACCGCGGACCTGACCTTTCCTTCTGCCGCGACCATGGTTCAGGCCCGGCTGGGCATGACCAGGGGGTTTGCTTTCGACGTACAGGCTGTCTGCGCGGGATTCGTTTTCGCGCTCAGCAACGCAAATGCGTTGATCCTGTCCGGCCAAGCCAAACGCGTGCTGGTCATTGGTGCCGAAACCTTTTCCCGGATTATGGACTGGACCGACCGCTCGACCTGCGTTTTGTTCGGGGATGGCGCCGGCGCATTGGTACTCGAAGCGCAGGACGGCGAAGGCACCGCTGCGGATCGCGGCATACTTGCAACCGATCTGAACTCGGATGGGCGCTACAAGGACCTGCTTTATGTCGATGGGGGTGTTTCGACCCAATCCACCGGGCATCTGCGTATGCAGGGCAATCAGGTCTTCCGACATGCCGTTGAAAAGCTTACCAAAACCGCTGAGACAGCCCTGGGCCGCGCGGGGCTGAGCAGCGCTGACGTAGACTGGATTGTTCCTCATCAGGCCAATATTCGCATCATTCAGGGCACGGCCAAAAAGATGGGCCTGCCAATGGAAAACGTAGTTGTGACCGTTCAGGATCACGGCAACACCTCGGCTGCATCGATCCCATTGGCATTGTCGGTTGGTAAACAACGCGGGCAGATCAAACCCGGCGACCTGATCGTGACCGAAGCGATTGGCGGCGGTCTGGCTTGGGGCGCGGTGGTTCTGCGCTGGTAACCGGCGCAATCCAGCTTACACAGCTGCTTGCAATTCATTGATATTGACAGCGAATTTGCCATACCCATATGCTTTGACAGCAACAGGGGAAATGACATGGGCGACAATACACTGACTCGAATGGATCTGAGCGAGGCCGTCTTTCGCGAAGTCGGGCTTTCACGCAACGAAAGTGCGCAGCTGGTCGAAAGCGTTCTGAACCACATGTCCGACGCTCTGGTGCGCGGTGAGCAGGTGAAAATTTCGTCCTTCGGTACATTCAGTGTTCGCGACAAGACCGCGCGAGTCGGCCGCAACCCCAAAACCGGCGAAGAAGTTCCGATACAGCCCCGCCGCGTACTGACCTTTCGCCCGTCGCATCTTATGAAAGATCGCGTCGCCGTCGGGAATCGCAAGTAACCCTGGGTCACGCGGATATGAGCAAGTCTCCCGACGCGTTTCGCACGATCAGTGAAGTAGCGGATTGGCTTGGGGTTCAGGCCCATGTTTTGCGATTCTGGGAAAGCAGGTTCGCTCAGGTCAAACCGGTCAAACGCGCGGGCGGGCGCCGGTATTATCGCCCCAATGACATGCGTCTTTTGGGGGGCATAAAGAAACTGCTTCACGAAGACGGGACCACAATCAAGGGCGTACAGCGAATCCTGCGCGAGCAAGGCGTCGCACATGTCGCAGCACTGTCTCCGCCTCTGGACGAACCGGGTCCTGCCCTGATTGAACCCGTTCAAGGTACTGTGGTGCCGTTCGAACCCAAACCCGCTGCCGCCACCGAACAAATCCCTATGGATCTGGACGGACCGTCCGAGCAGCCGGTGAATGAATGCATGCAGGCCAACGCACGTCCCACGGCTGTGTCAGAACAAGAACCAGACCTGAACACAGCGCCCCTGATGGGTGGAATTGCTTCTCTGGCGTGGAAGCGTGCCGAGTTTGACGACGAACTTCTGCGCCGGATTGCACCAATTGCAAAAGACCTGCGCCGCTGGCTGGATCGGGTCGAAACACAGGCGACGGGTTAGGAAAAAAGGCAGTGTTTTCCTCTTGCCCCTGCCGGGAAAATCTTTATGAACGGCCCAACGTCGGGCTATGGCGCAGCCTGGTAGCGCGTCCGTCTGGGGGACGGAAGGTCGCAGGTTCGAGTCCTGCTAGCCCGACCAAATCACACCGACGTTTATGGCACAAAGGCCAGATCCCGCTCTGGCACATGAGGGGATCGAGATGACAGGTGTTTGCGCGAACCAGCAAATCGAAGCAATGATCGCGCGCGGAGAGATTGCCGCCAACCCCGATGTCCTGCCAGCGCAAATTCAACCGGCCAGCCTTGATTTGCGTTTGGGAACAGTGGCCTACCGCGTTCGTGCCTCGTTCCTCGCGGGCGAAGGACGGACCGTTACGGATCGGTTGGCCGAGTTCGAGATGCACCGCATCGACATCTCGGGCGGCGCTGTTCTGGAAAAGGGCTGCGTTTATCTGGTGCCTCTGATGGAATCGCTTGCCCTGCCCCGCGATATAACCGCCGTCGCCAATGCCAAAAGCTCGACCGGGCGGCTTGACCTTCTGACCCGTACCATCACCGATGGTGGCACCGAGTTCGATCGCGTGCCCGCAGGCTACAAAGGCCCGCTTTATGCCGAGATCTGTCCACGTTCGTTTTCGGTTCTGGTCCGGCCCGGTATGCGTCTGAACCAGATCCGTTTCCGTCAAGGTCAGGCCGTCTTGTCTGACGCGGAACTGACCGCCCTGCACGCCGAATCGCCGTTGGTAGACGGCCCTGCTGTAATTCAGGACGGTCTTGGCTTTTCGGTCGATCTGCAACTGCCCGACACCGATCTGGTCGGCTATCGCGCCAAGCCCCATACCGGGGTAATTGATCTGGACCGAATTGGCGAATACGACCCCCAGGACTATTGGGAGGAAGTACGCACCAAGGACGGTCGCATCATACTTGACCCCGGTGCATTCTATATCCTTGTCAGCCGAGAGGCGGTCCATATCCCGCCGATGTTTGCCGCCGAAATGGCACCTTATCTGGCGATGGTTGGTGAATTCCGGGTGCATTATGCCGGATTCTTCGATCCCGGCTTTGGCCATGCAGCCGCCGGGGGGGCCGGGTCGCGTGGCGTGCTTGAGGTGCGATGCCACGAAGCGCCTTTCGTCCTGGAGCACGGACAGGTGGTCGGGCGTCTTGTCTATGAAAAAATGGCCGAGATGCCCACGCAGCTATATGGTGCCGGGATTGCATCGAACTATCAGGGGCAAGGCCTGAAACTGTCCAAGCACTTCAAAGCGGTTGGCTAATCCTCAGAATTTCTTGCAACGGTGCTTGTGCTAGATAACCCGCGTTGCCTGTCGTAGGTTCTGCGTCTGACCTGTAGTGACCTGTCCGGATTTTTACTCCTCAAACAGTTCCGACTGGTCTTCGTCCACTTCGTCTTCGCGCGCCTCGCCCAACGGGATCGCCCCCGGCGGAGGTCGATTTTCCAACAAACCCGCAGCCCTTAGTTCCTTGAGACCCGGCAGGTCGCGGGCGTTCTCCAGACCAAAATGATCCAGAAACTCGGACGTTACCACAAATGTCACCGGACGACCCGGTGTCATACGGCGACGGCCCAACCTGATCCACTCCATCTCAAGCAACTGGTCAATCGTCCCGCGAGAAACTGACACACCGCGAATTTCCTCAATCTCGGCGCGGGTGCAGGGCTGGTGATACGCGACGATGGCCAATGTCTCGATCGCGGCTCGGCTGAGTTTACGAGTTTCAACCGTTTCCTTTTGCATCAGAAAGCCCAGATCAGGGGCCGTACGGATCGCCCATGCCTCTCCAACGCGCACCACACGCACGCCGCGCCCTTCGTAACGTCTCTGAAGCAACTCAACGGCTTGTGCGGCGTCGCTTCCATGCGGCATCCGCGCCTCAAGGTCGGCAATCGTCACCGGATCGGCGCTGGCAAACAAAACGGCCTCGACCATACGCTCCTGTTCCGCCAATGGTGGCGCCTCGAACAGGGTGCCGGTTTCTTCTGGGGCGTCAGTCACGTGTCTGGGTCCTCTTGCGCAAATGGATCGGTGCGAATGTCTCGCTCTGCTTGATCTCCATATGTCCTTCTTTCACCAGTTCCAGCGAGGCCGCAAAGGTCGCAGCCGTCGCCGACCTGCGGCGCACCGGGTCAGTATCCCAACCATCGGGCAGATAGGTTTCCATATCGGTCCACGTCCCCGCAAAACCGATCAGCGGGCGCATCCGCTCCAGTGCCTGCTCCATCGTGAACACCGAGTCGCGGTCCATCACAAAGGGGCGGAACTCGTCACGGGTGCGAATACGGGCATATCCCTGCATCAGATCCAGCAGCGTGGCGGAATATGTTACGGTGCGGATGCGGGTTACGTCCTCGCCCTGCCCGCGCTTGAAAAAATCACGACCCAGTTGGTCGCGGGCCATCAGCCGCGCAGCGACGTCGCGCATTGCCTGCAGGCGTTCAAGTTGAAACGCCAGATGTGCGGCCAGTTCTTCACCCGATGGCCCATCGTCATCCGGATCTGGCGGTAGCAACAGACGGGACTTGAGAAAGGCGAGCCACGCCGCCATGACCAGATAATCGGCGGCCAGTTCAATGCGCAGCGCACGCGCCTTTTCAACAAAGGCCAGATATTGCTGCGCCAGCGCAAGAACCGAGATCTTGCGCAGATCCACTTTTTGCGTGCGTGACAGGGTCAGCAGAACGTCCAACGGGCCTTCGAACCCGTCGACATCAACAATCAGCGCTTCGGCCGCAAGACGATCCGCGACCGAGACAGGGTCTTCGCTAAAAAGATTATCGTTCATATACCTGCCCGCCCATTAGGGCAGATAGTTCCGCTTCGGCGGCTTGGATGTCAAGTTCCCGCGGGCGTTTGCGCATCGCCAGCGCCCGTTCTGCGCGGGCTTGTGCCACATCCGACATTTCTCCGGCAGTTTCCATTACAGCGGCACGTTCAGAAAAACTGCCATTGCAATGCAGGACTACATCGCAGCCCGCCTTCAAAGATTGGCGGGAGAGGTCCGTCAACGCCCCGCTGAGCGCTTTCATCGAGATATCGTCGGTCATGATCAGCCCGCCAAAGCCGATATTGTCTCGGATCAGACCCATCATGGCCGCGGAAATGGTGGCCGGCCGGGGATCTATCTGATCAAAGACCAGATGCGCGGTCATCCCCATCGGCAGGTCGTTCAAGGCACGGAACGGCGCGAAATCGCTGTATTCCAACTCTTCCAGCGGCAAATCAACGTGCGGCAGGTCATGGTGACTGTCCAGAGTGGCACGGCCATGGCCGGGAATGTGCTTGAGTACCGGAAGAACGCCCCCGTCCAATAGGCCCTGCGCCACAGCCCTGCCGATCCTGGAAATCTGCTCAGGATCAAAGGCATAACAGCGGTTTTTCAGAAACGCGTGTGTCTCGGGCCGCACCACATCGACCATAGGGGCACAATTGCTGTCGATGCCCAGACCAAACAGCTCATCCGCAATCAGGCGGTACCTGAGGTACATGGCGCGTTCCGCTTGATCACCCGCCCTGATCACATGATCCAGCGGCGGCAGCCATTCGCGAGCCAAGGGTGCGCGCAAACGCTGTACGCGCCCACCTTCCTGATCAATGGTAATGGGACAGTTGCGCCCAACGGCCTCGCGGAAATCATCACACAAGGCCCGCACCTGATCGGCGCTTTCAATATTGCGGGAGAACAGGATGAACCCAAACGGGTTCATCTGGTGAAACAGGTCTCTTTCCTCCTGCGTCAGGCGCAGTCCTTCAGCATCTGTGATCGCTGCTCCGAACTTCACCTCACGGCCACCGGGATACAATCAGCGCCTTGCGCGACCAGAGCAGCGCAGAACTGGCGCGAGTCGCTCAGGTCTTCGAACCCCAGAACACGCAAGCGGTAAAAGGTCCGTCCACCACTTGAGGTTTTCTGGATAACTCGTTGTTTTCCCGACAAATAATCACCAAACAGACCATTCAATCGGTCCCACTCGACCTGTGCCACTTGCGTGCTGTCATAAGCTCCAAGCTGCGCCAGCCGGGTTCCCTTTGCCAACGTATCCGGATCAACATCCACCCCGACCGCGGCTTTCACCGCTGCATTGATGGCGTCTTCGGAATTCTCGCTGGGCGCGACCTGACTGCGGGTGGACCGTGCCGGACGCGTCACAGGGCGCAACGATCGGCGCACACCCGGCAACTCTGCGAAGCTCGGGTCCGGCAAGGCCGCAGCAAAATCTGCCGGGTCAATGGCGGGTTCTTCATCAGGGGTGGTCAGCGATGCCAGTTGCACACCGTCTTCGAACTCTTGCTGCGTTTCTGCTGCCGCACCCGCCAATTCCGCAACCAGCGCATCTACTGCGTTCTGGCGCAAGCGCGCGGCCTCCTGCGTGGTGATCGGTTCTTCGACCACATGCAGCGCAGGGGTCGGCTTCAGTTCTCCGGCGGGCAGATCTTCGTCCGTCAAGGACACCGGGCGCGGCGCAAGGATCAACCGGTCGGCTGGCGCCGCAGCACTGCCTTCGGCGGCGACGGCATTCACGGCAAAGCCCTGATGATCGGCCGGAGTTCCACCCGGATTTTCCGGCTGTACACGCATCGGCCCTTCGGCGGCGCGAACAACCGGCACGCCACTGACATCGCGCATGATCAATTGATAGCCCCAGACCCCGACACCGGCGACCAGCGCCAAGGATGCAACAGCCCCCAGGAAATTGACCGCCCTGCCCAGACCAAACGAGCCACGCGGCGCGTCATCTCCCTGCATGTCTTCGGGAAAATCATACACATCATCAGAATGCGCTTGATTCGGGTAATGAATCTGCCCGGGGCTTTGGTGCCCCGAGTAATCGTAACTCGCCATGTCCGCCTCACTGCCCGTTTCGCGCCTGAAAATAAGGCCCGCGGGTCATTTCTTGCCTACCTCGTACCGGCGGTTCGGGCGATATTCGTTACCGCATCTCCTGCGCCGGAGTAACGCCAAGAATACCCAAGCCCGCTGAAATCACAACAGAAACGGCCCGGGCCAAAGCGATTTTTGACTGGCTTGTGGCAACATCGCCATCCTGGATGAAACGCAATTGCGTCTCGTCATTGCCCTTGTTCCACAACGCGTGAAAGTCGCCTGCAAGTTCATAGAGATAAAAGGCGACCCTGTGCGGTTCATTGGTTCGGGCCGCAATCTCCACCAGCCGTGGCCATTCTGCCAGCTTCTTCGCAACAACCAGTTCCGAGACATGATCGTTCCTGCTCAGGTCAGCACCCGCAAGGATCGCATCATCAGCCGCAATTCCAGCCTCGGCCGCACGACGCAGCACGCTCATGACACGGGCATGTGCATACTGAACGTAGAACACGGGGTTCTCGCGGCTTTGTTCCAGCACCTTGTCAAAATCGAAATCCAACGGCGCGTCGTTCTTGCGGGTCAGCATAACAAACCGCGTCACATCCGGGCCCACCTGATCGACCACATCGCGCAGCGTGACAAAGTTCCCTGCCCGCTTGGACATCTTGAACGGCTCACCATTCTTCCACAGCTTCACCAGCTGTGTCAGCTTGATATCAAGCGGCACCTTACCGTCGGACAGTGCCGAAACAGCCGCCTTCATCCGTTTGACATAGCCGCCATGGTCGGCGCCAAACACGTCGATCAGTGCGTCAAAACCACGGGTCACCTTGTCATAGTGATAAGCAATATCCGGGGCAAAATAAGTCCAGCTGCCATCCGATTTCTTGACAGGGCGGTCGACGTCGTCGCCATGTTCGGTCGATTTGAACAGCGTCTGTTCGCGTGGCTCCCAATCCTCGGGCTTTTTGCCCTTCGGCGGCTCGAGCACGCCTTCATAGATCAGGCCCTTGTCAGTCAGCGATTGCAATGCGGCCTCAATCCGACCAGTGCCATAGAGAGATTTTTCCGAGAAGAACACATCCATCTCGACGCCCAGCGCTTTCAGGTCAGCGCGGATCAGATCCATCATCGCGTCGGTCGAGAACTCACGCACCTCTTCCAGCCAGTCACTTTCCGGCTTGTCGATCAGGCTGTCGCCGTATTTCTCTTTCAACGCCTCACCGATCGGGATCAGGTAGTCGCCAGGATAAAGACCTTCGGCAATCTCGGGGCTCAGACCATTGGCCTCGCGATAGCGTTCGTAAGCCGAGCGCGCCAGCACATCCACCTGCGCACCGCCGTCGTTGATGTAATACTCACGGGTCACGTCATGGCCCGAATAGGCCAGCAGGCTTGCCAGAGCGTCACCGAATACCGCACCCCGTGTATGACCCACGTGCAGCGGACCGGTTGGGTTGGCCGAAACATATTCAACGTTGACCTTTTGCCCATGGCCCATAGTCGAGCGGCCATAATCGGTGCCCTTCTCCAGCACAGCCGCCAGCACGCCTTGCCAGACCGACGGTGCCAGCCGCAAATTGAGAAAGCCCGGACCTGCCACATCGGCGCTGGTGATGCGGTCATCTGCCACCAGCTTCCCTGCCAATGCCTCGGCAATGTCACGCGGTTTCATCCTGGCCGGTTTTGCCAGCACCATCGCCGCATTGGTCGCCATGTCGCCATGCGCCGCATCACGCGGCGGTTCGACCGCCACGTTGTCAAAACTCAGCCCCTCGGGCAACGCGCCTTCGGACTGCATCTGTGCCAGCGCGTCCAGTACAAGGCCGCGGATCTCGGAAAACAGGTTCATTTCGGATGTCCTTTTGCTTGCCCGGCGGTTTACCATGCATCACGGCAAGGTCAATGGACGCCTATTGTTTGGACATGGTTTGCGCCCAATGTCTGCCAATGGCGCCCAGATATCCTCTGTCTGAGATTTCAAGTACCCTGCGCACTGTCCGTCGTACGGCTTCTGATCATCGCTTCCCGCCTGCGCAAGGTACCAATCAACCCGCAATAAAGGTCGCAAACATGGACCATTACCCGTTTCATTGCGGCGCAATCAGCCCGTCAGCCGGGCGTGATCCTGCAAAGCGAAGCGGTCGGTCATTCCTGCAATATAGTCCGATACGATCCGGGCCAGAGCAGTCTCGTCCGCCGCAGCTTCAATATCCTCGTGCCAGCGTGCCGGCATCTGTTTCGGATCGTTCAGGTAGATCGGGAACAGGTCTTCGACAACCGTTGCAACCTCGGCCCGCACCTTCATGACGCTGGGTGCGCGATACATCCGGGTGAACAGGAACGCCCTGATTTGTTTCAGATCCGCCCAAGTCCCGGTCGAGAATTGGATGACAGGATGCCCAAGATGGCGAATCTCTTCGACCGACTGCGCGCCCGAGGCCGCGATCAAGTCGCGCGACGTTGTGATGACGTCTGCCACCATGACCCCAAAAACCCGCCGCAGTGCTTCATGACGCCGCCGATACGGATCAAGACCGGGGTATTTCGCATCCACATCCGCATAACACGCCCCCACGATCGGAAGGTGGCGCAGATCATCATCTTCAAACAACCCCGCACGCAACCCATCCAGAAGGTCGTGATTGTTGTAAGCAATGTCATCAGACAAGGCCGCCACCTGCGCCTCGGCACTTGCATGGGTATGAAGTTCAAGGTCAAAGCCCTGGTTGCATTCCGCCAGGGCCCAGGGCAATTCGCCAACAACCGGGCCGTTATGCTTGGCGATACCCTCCAGGCACTCCCAGGTCAGATTGCATCCGTCAAACCCGGCATAATGCCGCTCCAACTTGGTTACGATCCGAATGGCCTGAGCGTTGTGATCAAACCCCCCGTAAGGCGCCATCAGCGCGTGGAGGGCGTCCTCACCCGTATGACCAAAGGGGGTATGACCCAGGTCGTGCGCCAGGGCTACAGCTTCGGTGAGTTCAGGATTCAGGCCCAACGCCCCTGAAATGGTTCGCGCGACCTGAGCGACTTCGATGGAATGGGTCAGCCGTGTTCGATAGCTGTCACCTTCGTGCTCGACAAAGACTTGCGTCTTGTGCTTGAGCCGTCGAAACGCACTGGCATGAATGATCCGGTCGCGATCGCGCTGAAAGCTTGACCGGAAGCTGCTTTCTTCCTCTGGAACCAGCCGCCCCCTTGCGCGGTCTGGGTCCGAAGCAAAACCTGCTCTGTCCAAAGGCCTTGTCCTTGTCGCCTGTCTTTTGGTTTCATATATTGTAGGACGCTTGGGAAATAAACCTTTGGAGACCGGCATGAATCTGCCCCCATCAGTCACCGAACGCGCCTACGACCGCCTTGCCGAAATCGGTGCCGCGGAACAGGGGCAAGCCCTGCGTGTCGCAGTGGAGGGCGGTGGATGTTCCGGTTTTCAATATGAAATTGCTCTGGATACGCCAAACTCCGACGACCTCATTCTTGAAGGCAAAGGGCAGAAAGTCATCGTCGACCCGATCTCTCTGCCCTTTCTTGAAAACGCGGTGATAGATTTCACTCAGGAGCTTATTGGTGCGCGGTTTGTGATCGACAACCCCAACGCCACCTCTTCCTGTGGCTGCGGCACGTCGTTTTCGATGTAACCGGTGGGGGCTTTGCCCCCACACCCCCAGGATATTTTCAGCCAGATGAAGCAGGAATCCACTCTCTGACCATAACGACCAGAGAGCTTCACCTGGCGAGGTCATCGGCGTCCCCGCCTGTACCGCCCTTTCAAGTATCGAGAAAATGGTTAAGGATCCGTTTCTTCATCTGGCTAAAAATATCCCGGAGCGCGAGGCAGAGCCTCGCTAATCCGATCTCCGACTTGCCGCTGGGCCCGTTCTGAGCGATAGGTTGCCACAAGGTTTCGGAGGATCGCGCATGAAAATCGCCACGTACAACATCAATGGCATCAAGGCGCGAACCGAGGCGCTGCCCCGCTGGCTGGACGATGCCCAACCCGACGTTGTTCTTCTTCAGGAAATCAAATCCGTCGACGAAAACTTCCCCCGCGAGATGTTTGAAGATCGCGGGTACAACGTGGAAACACACGGTCAAAAAAGCTTCAATGGTGTTGCGATCCTGTCGAGGCTTCCGCTGGAGGATGTATCACGCGGCCTTCCCGGTGATGACAATGATGAACAGGCGCGGTGGATCGAGGCGACCGTCGTGGGCAAAAAGGCCTTGCGCCTCTGTGGGCTGTATCTGCCCAACGGGAATCCGGCACCCGGACCGAAATACGATTACAAGCTGGCCTGGATGGAACGGCTTTATGAACGCGCAAAGGGTTTGATGGAATCAGAAGAGCTGGCGCTAATGGCGGGCGATTATAACATCATCCCACAGGCCGAGGATGCCAAACGCCCCGATGCCTGGCGGGAAGACGCGTTGTTCCGCCCGGAAAGCCGGGCCGCCTTTCGAAAAATCCTGAACCTTGGCTTTACCGAGGCCTTCCGCGCGACAACGCAGGGTCCCGACCACTATTCCTTCTGGGATTATCAGGCTGGCGCGTGGAACCGGAATGACGGAATTCGGATTGATCATTTCCTGTTGACGCCACAAGCGGCCGACCTCATGCAGGATTGCCAGATTGATGCGGCTGTTCGGGGGCACGAAAAGCCATCCGATCACGTTCCCGTCTGGATTGACCTGGATCTTTGAGGCCCTAGGCAACCGTGACGTCGTGACTGTAGATCCATTCATAGCGTTGGGACAACCGGGCACCAACGACTCTCAGCACACATTGCGCAGCCAATCGGGCTGGGCCGCGCAGATGAAAGTTCCGCGCATTTGATCCGGCCGCCGCGACAACGCGCTGCGCCCTTGGTTTGCGGGTCGTTTCATAGGTTGCCAACGCGCTGGTGATACCCGATCGTTCGTCAAACGCGCGCGTCAGCACCCAGGCGTCCTCGAGGGCCAGACATGCACCCTGTGCCATAAACGGCAATGTTGGATGGGCCGCGTCCCCTAGCAGAACCAACCGACCATTCTGCCAGTTTTGGGCGACAGGCCGAAGAAACAATGCCCACAGATGCACATCCGTGACTTTCGACAGAATGTCGCGCGCGGGGCCACCGAAATCGGCAAATCGCTTACGCAACTCGTCAGGATCGCCCGTCTGACGCCATCCTTCTTCCCGCCAGTCCGAACGCTCCTCGACCGCGACAATGTTCATCAGGCTTTCGTCACGCAACGGATAGGTTACCACATGCCGCCCAGGCCCCATGGTCAGGGACGCCGAAACCGGGTCGCGACCGGGCTGCCAGGGGATGGTGGCGCGCCACGCTACCTGATGCGTGAACTCCGGCGCCTCTGCCCCGTTCAGAGCCGGGCGGAGCACGCTGCGGCCGCCATCGGCCGCAATGGCGCATTCTGCGCGAATTCGCTCGCCTGACGCCAAGACCACCTCTGCCTCGTTGGGGTGCTTTTGCACATGCGAAACATTGGCACCCAACCGGAGATCCACGCCTGCGTCACAGGCCGCATCATGAAGAAGGTTCAGAAGGTCGGCACGGTGGTAGTAGTAGGTCGGACCAGCTGCGGGGCCTGGCAGCCGACTGACCACGCGCCCATTTCGGTAATCGCGCAAGACAGTTCCATGGGATTTCTGCCCGACAGAAAGACCTGTGACGCCAAGTGCATGAAGAACGCGCATCCCGTTCTCGCTGATCTGCAAACCAGCACCGACTTCGGTCAGAGCCGGGGCTTGCTCCAGAAGCGTGACATGCGCGCCACGGTGTTGCAGCGCCAGTGCCGAGGCCAGGCCGCCGATTCCACCGCCGATTACACAGAATTTCAATCCGTCTATCTTCATGACACCCGCATAACGCAAAAACGCCGGAGCCACAGGCCCCGGCGTTTGGATTTCTCACACATACCCGGCGATTAATCGTCGCGGTGGACCTTTTCGCGACGCTCGTGGCGCTCTTGCGCTTCAAGTGTCATGGTTGCAATCGGTCGTGCGTCCAGACGTTTCAGCGAGATCGGATCGCCCGTCATTTCGCAATACCCGTATTCGCCATCATCAATCCGGCGCAGGGCTGAGTCGATCTTGGCGACCAGCTTTCGCTGACGATCACGGGTCCGAAGTTCCAGCGCACGGTCTGTTTCTTCGCTGGCGCGGTCCGCGACGTCCGGAATGTTACGGGTGTTGTCTTGCAGCCCTTCGATGGTGTCGCGGCTACCAGCCAGTAACTCTGTCTTCCAATCCAGCAGCTTGCGGCGAAAATACTCAAGCTGACGATCATTCATGAAAGGCTCATCTTCGGCCGGACGGTAATCTTCCGGCAGAAAAACTTCCTGCTTCATATTTGCTCCCTCGGTATGGCCAGTGACGTCGTTCGAGGCTGTTTCAGCTGACATTTGGCTCTCCCTTCTGCGCAGCGTTTAGCCGACGGGCGGTGGAATGTCACTACACAAACGTTGCGCAACAGTGCACCCCTGCGGATTTGTCTAACTATGAGACAAACATCAACAAAACCTTGTATTTCTACGAAATTTGACAGGCTTTTTTGGGGCGAGAGGCACGGCGCCCGGGATTGGTCTATATCGGAATCAAGCAAAAGGGCTTGGAGTTGCAGCACAATTCCCGCCGGGCGACGCAAGGACGCGGGTTGTAAAAAACCTTGCCGCTCTGTAACCCGGAAACCACAACCTGCCCGTCCAACACAATATACGTACGAGAGGCCCATGACCGCACGTTTCCAAGGTACAGCCGAATATGTCGCCACCGACGATCTGACCATTGCCGTGAACGCCGCTGTCACGCTGGAACGCCCCCTGCTGGTGAAGGGCGAGCCCGGTACCGGCAAGACCGAGTTGGCCAGGCAGGTGGCCGGTGCGCTGGGGCTGAGAATGATCGAGTGGAATGTGAAATCCACCACCCGCGCGCAGCAGGGTCTTTATGAGTATGATGCCGTCAGCCGCCTGCGTGACAGCCAATTGGGCGAAGAGCGTGTCCATGATGTGTCGAACTATATCCGCAAGGGCAAGTTGTGGCAGGCCTTCGACGCCAACGAAAAGGTTGTTCTGCTGATCGACGAAATCGACAAAGCGGATATCGAGTTCCCCAATGACCTGTTGCAGGAACTCGATAAGATGGAGTTCCATGTCTATGAAACGGGCGAGACGGTCAGGGCCAAGCACCGCCCTATCGTCATCATAACCTCGAACAACGAAAAAGAGCTGCCCGACGCCTTCCTGCGCCGCTGTTTCTTCCACTATATCCGCTTTCCGGATGAGGCGACGATGCGCCGGATCGTTGATGTGCATCACCCCGGCATCAAGGACGCACTTCTGACTGCCGCACTGACGCAATTCTATGAAATCCGCGAGACGCAAGGGCTCAAGAAAAAGCCCTCGACCTCAGAGGTGCTGGACTGGCTGAAGCTGTTGCTGGCCGAAGACCTGACGGCGGAAGACCTCAGGCGTGACGGGGCCAGCGCGCTGCCGAAGCTGCATGGCGCTTTGCTGAAAAATGAACAGGATGTGCATTTGTTCGAACGTCTTGCATTCATGGCACGTGGCAAACGCTAGCCTGCGTGTGAACAATCTGTGATCACGGCTTGCCATTGGGTATCTCGGGTGTCAGCATCGAGATACCTGACGCAACCGCGTTTCGAAGCAGCAATATTGGGGTCATCACTTGGCGAACGCTCTGACAATCCGGACCCTGCGGGCCGAGGACAAAGATCAGTGGGCCGAAATGTGGCGGGATTATCTGGCGTTTTATGAAACCACCCTGCCTGAAAACGTGTATGAAACAACCTTTTCCAGATTGGTCGGCGACGACCCGCAGGATTTTTCCTGTTTTGTCGCGGAACAGGATGGTGTTTTGGTCGGACTGACGCATTACCTGTTTCATCGCCACGCCTGGAAAGTGGAAAAGGTCTGTTATCTGCAAGACCTGTTCGCCCGACCTGAAACCCGAGGAACGGGCGTCGGTCGCGCCTTGATTCAGGCGGTTTATGAAGAGGCGGATCGCCAGGGCGCCCCATCCGTTTACTGGCTGACGCAAGAATTCAACACCACGGCACGCCACCTTTATGATCGCATCGGCACCCTGACACCGTTCATCAAGTACGCCCGCCCATGATGCGTTTGGGCGCCCTTTTTCTGGCGCTGGTTGTCGCTGGCTGCACATCTGTCGAGACAATCGAACTCGGGAACGATGTCCCATATGTCGAAGTGGCGTTGCCGCCGGCCAAGTCTTTTGCGGCACCGCGTCCCTCTCCACCGGCACGGTCCAATACGAACATCGCGTCGGATTTCCTGTCCCTGCATTTCGAACTCGAAAGCGGGGCCGCCCTGCCCGTTTTCACCCGGTTCGAAACGCCGATCACCGTTCGCCTGACCGGATCGCCGACACAAAGTATGCAGCAGGATTTGACCCGGCTGCTGAACCGCCTGAAGCGCGAGGCGGGTATCAACATCCGACAAATCAACGACGGGCAGACCAATATCACGATCGAAGCGGTCAGCCAGAAGGACATTCTGCAAATGCTGCCAAACGCGGCCTGTTTCGTGGTGCCAAACGCGTCCAGCCTGGCTGAGTATCAGCGCGACCGCCGCAAACCCAAAAGCAGTTGGGTTGAGCTGCGCCAGCGCGAAAGATTGGGGATTTTTATCCCCTACGACGTCAGCCCGCAGGAAATGCGCGATTGTCTGCACGAAGAACTGGCACAGGCCCTCGGTCCTCTGAACGACCTCTATCATCTGCCGGATTCGGTGTTCAACGACGACAATATTCATACGGTCTTGACCGGGTTCGACATGCTGATCCTGCGCGCGGCTTATGCGCCCGAACTGCACACCGGCATGACCCGCGATCAGGTCGCTGCCGTTATCCCCGGAATTCTCAGCCGTCTGAATCCACGCGGCGACCGACTAGCTGCGCAACCCCCCACAAATACCCCCCGAGAGTGGATCAACGCGATCCAGAAATCACTGGGACCGGGGCCGGGTTCCCCCCGACAGATGCGCGCCGCGCAAAAGGCAGCCCGCATCGGGCAGCAACAGGGATGGACGGATCACCGCCGCGCCTATCCCCACTACCTGATGGGCCGGATGGAGCAGTTTCGTGATCCGGCAGAAGCCCAGCGGCAGTTCAAGATCGCGCAACAATTTCTTCGCGCGACGCCCGGAACCGAGGTTCATCAGGCTTATGTCTCAACCCAAACCGCAGCCTTTGCGCTTGCGCAGGATCGCGGGCCCGAGGTTCTGCCCGAACTGGATCAGGCCATCGACGTGATGACCCGCGCGGAAAACGCTTCGCTGCTGGCAACGTTGCTGCTGTTGAAATCCGAGGCCTTGAAACAGGCCGGTCAATTGCAGCAGGCACGTGCCGTCAGGCTGGACAGCCTTGGATGGGCGCGATACGGGTTCGGTTCGGATTTGGTGGCTCAATCTCTGGCTCAAAACAGTAGCCGACGCCCCGCTGACAGCACGAAAGACGGATGAAACGCATATGTTGCTAGTACTGGGAATGGCGATACTGGGTGCAATCCTGGGTGCTTTGACCGCAAAAAAACGCAATGGAAACGGCGCCGACATGGCGCAGTATGCCGCCGGATATGGGATCGCTTTTGCGCTTGTGGGGCTGGTGATCTCGCTGGTTCTGCTTCGCATGGTGGCGTGACGCGATGTTCCTGCCCTTTTTCGAAAACCTCCGCAAAGCTGGCATCCCGGTATCGCTCCGGGAGTATCTGACTTTTCTGGAAGGCATGAAAAAGGGTCTGGTCACCTATGATGTCGAAGCGTTCTACTACCTTGCCCGCGTGTCGATGGTGAAGGACGAGCGCAATATCGACAAGTTCGACCGCGCCTTTGCCGCCAGCTTTGAGGGCTTGGTCGAGATCAGTTTCGATCAGGTGTTGGAAGCTGTCGATATCCCCGCCGATTGGCTCGCCAAGATGGCCGAGAAACACCTGTCGGATGAGGAGAAGGCCGAGATCGAAGCGCTCGGCGGTTTCGACAAGCTGATGGAAACACTGCGCGAACGACTCAAGGAACAACAAGGCCGCCACCAGGGCGGTAACAAATGGATTGGCACCGCAGGAACCTCTCCGTTCGGGGCTTATGGGTACAATCCTGAAGGCGTCCGTATTGGTCAGAAAGAAAGCCGCCACCAGCGTGCGGTCAAGGTCTGGGACAAGCGGGAATTCAGGAACCTTGATGACACGGTTGAACTGGGCACCCGCAACATCAAGGTCGCCCTGAAACGCCTGCGCCGCTGGGCGCGGGAGGGAGCAGCCGAAGAGCTGGATCTGGACGGCACCATCCGTGCCACGGCCGAGCATGGCTATCTGGATGTCAAAACCCGGCCCGAGCGCCACAACGCGGTGAAGGTACTGTTGTTTCTGGACGTCGGCGGCTCGATGGACCCGCATATCAAGGTGGTTGAAGAGTTGTTTTCCGCTGCAAGAACCGAGTTCAAGCATCTGGAATATTACTACTTTCACAATTGCCTGTATGAAGGGGTCTGGCGCGACAACCGCCGCCGCTGGAACCAACAGACCCCGACCCACGAAGTGCTGCGCACCTATGGGTCCGACTACAAGTGCATCTTTGTCGGCGACGCCTCGATGAGCCCCTATGAGATCGCCTATCCCGGCGGTGCCAATGAACATTGGAATCAGGAAGCCGGTCAGGTCTGGCTGCAACGCGCGCGCGAACAGTGGGCGTCAAACCTGTGGATCAACCCGGTGCCCGAGAAATACTGGGAATATACCCATTCCATCAGCATGATCCGCGACATCTTTGAAGATCGCATGGTGCCCATGACACTGGCTGGTCTTGAAAAGGGAATGCGCGAGCTGACGCGGTGAAACACACCTTCAGGTATTCCTGCTGATTTAACCTTGACCTCAAGCAGGGTTGAGCTTTCACAGTATCCCGGTTGCCGTTTAAAAACCTGAGGAGCTGACTGTGCATCTGCTGACAATCCTGGATCACCCAAAGCCGAACTCCTTTACGGCCGCCGCTGTCGCGAAACTCTGCGAAGGCGCAAAGGCGGCTGGCCATACCACCGAGGTTGCGGATTTGCATGCAGAAGGGTTCGATCCACGCTGGTCAATGGCGGATATAGAAGGCGAAGCAGGCACGGGCGCACCGCAAGACATACTTGCGGAACAAACACGGATTGCGCGCGCCGATGCAATCTGCCTGGCCTTTCCGTTGTTCTGGTGGGGAATGCCTTCGATGATGAAAGGCTGGGTCGACCGCGTGTGGATGTGGGACTGGGCCTACGATCAGTTGGACGACCCGGAAAAGTCCCTCCAGAGGTCGCGAACAGGATTACTGTTGGTGCCAGCCGGTGCGCGTTCTGACGAAATGGAAGCCAAAGGATACACCGACGCGCTTGAGACACTCTGGACCAAAGGCACGTTCGGGTATTTCGGGTTTTCACCCCGGAAACTCGAGCTGTTGCATGGCGCGACCGGATCAGCCCCGCGGCGACAGGCGCTTTTGGAACGTTGCTATGAAATTGGACGTACGCTTCCGCAACCTGAAAGCGATCCATGAACACGGTCGCGCTCTGCAGCCTCACTTTGAAATGCGGCTGGATTGTGAGAAGCTTCTATTTTCCATTTGCTCTTGGGGTGTTGAAAACCCATATCTAGCCCATGCTGCGTCTGACCCCTATCCTGCTGGCCATTGCCTATGGAATTGTGATGTACCGGATTTCCGTCTGGCGCACCCATCGGGAACTGGACGCAAAGTCGACCGAACTTGTTGACCCGGCCCTCAAGCGCATGACCGACCGGCTGGCTGCCGCGCTCGAGATCGAGCGGGTTCCGGTTTATATCTATGAGATCGACCCGGTGAACGGGCTGGCCGCACCGGACGGGCGGATATTCATCACGCGGGGATTTTACCGCAAGTTCCGCAACGGCGAGGTTTCGGCTGAGGAAATGGCCAGTGTAATCGCGCATGAGTTGGGCCATGTGGCACTAGGTCACGCGCGGCGGCGGATGATCGATTTTTCGGGGCAGAATGCGATGCGGACGGCGCTGATCATGGTCCTGAACCGGTTCATCCCTTTTGTCGGAGCGATGATTGCCAACGCGTTGACCGCACTGATCGCCTCGCGCCTGTCGCGGGGGGATGAATATGAAGCGGATGAATATGCGGCCGCCTTGCTGACAAAAGCCGGTATCGGAATCGGTCCGCAGAAATCACTGTTTCATAAGCTGGAAGAGTTGACACAGCAACGCGCCGGGGTGGTCCCGGCATGGCTGATGAGCCATCCCAAGACAGATGAACGTGTTGCGGCGCTGGAAAAGCTTGAACAGCGTTGGGCACAGCAGTGAAGCCTGTGCTGCGAGAGGCCAGCCTCTCGCGCTCTCCGGGATATTTTTGGCCAGATGAAGCTGGATCTCGCTCAGGTGGCGAGTGCCTTGCCCAATCGCGGAAGCCGGGCTTTTTTCATGAGCGCGCGAAGGGTCCATTTTTCGGCTGAGAGGCGATTGGCCTCTGTCAGGACCTGAGTGGCAAGTGTGCTCATGCCTTCTGGATTGGATTGCCAAAAGCCGTACAGCAGGCTGTCGGGATCTTGCCGGTCAAGCCCTTCATCAGTCAGGATATTTCTGGGAAAATCCTTGGCATTAACCGTGACAATCAGATCAGCGGAAGCAGCTATTGCTGTGGCCAGCACGTGGACATCTGCGGCGTCCGGCAGCCACAGGCGGTTTTGAAGACCCTCGTTCGCTGGACGTTCGGCATCCGGCCAGGCCGCTTGCACCAACGCGATCTCGGCGCGCGCCTGCGCCTCACCTGTCGGGCCCAGCTTGCGGGCGGCGCGGGCCCATTCTTCAAGGATGCGGGCGGACCAGAGCGGGGTGAAATGCCCCAATCGCGCGGCACCCAACAGCATCTCGCGCATGACCGTGGGATAGAGGACGCAAGTGTCGAGAACAGCCTTCATAGGCGATAGAACACCGCTTTGAGGTAGCCGCTTTCCGCCAGTTGCGGCAGTTGCGGGTGATCCGGCCCGGCAAATCCGGTGTGGATCAGTTGCGCCTGTCGGCCCGCCCGGCCGATCCCGCGGGAGGAGGCGTCGCGGAACCGCCCCAGATCGGCGGCATGAGAACACGAACACAGCCCCAGATAGCCGCCGGGTTTGACCAGAGGTGCGGCAAGCCGTGCGATACGCTCATAAGCGCGCAATCCCGCATCCAGCGCTTGTTTTGAGGGGGCAAAGGCAGGTGGATCACAGATGACCACGTCAAACGCCGCACCCTCGTCCCCCAATTGGGTCAACACATCGAACGCGTCGCCCTGCCGGGTCTGGAACCTGTCGGCAAGGCCCGAAGCCGCAGCGCCTTTGGTGGCCAGTTCCAGCGCGGCCGCAGACCCATCGACGGACAGGGCTTGTCCGGCACCTGCGGCCAGCATTGCCAGACCAAAGCCGCCGACATGGCTGAACACGTCCAACACCTGCGCTCCGGGATGTACCAGCCGTGCGGCAAAGGCATGGTTGGGGCGTTGATCGTAAAACAAGCCGGTTTTCTGACCTCCGGTCAGGTCGGCCATATACGTGGCACCATTCATCGGCACAGGCAGGGGTGCGTCGGGTGCGGTGCCGTGCAAAGTCTGGTTCTCATCGTCCAGCCCTTCCAGCCCGCGCGTACGGCCCGAGGCATTTTTCAGCACCGTCGTCACGCCTGCGACCTTGATCAGCGCGTCGGTGAGCGTATCCAGATGCATCTCGGCCCAGGCCGCGTTGGGCTGGATGACACAGCTATCGCCAAACCTGTCGATGATCACACCGGGAAAGCCATCGGCCTCGGCGTGGACCAGACGATAGAAAGGCGCATCAAACAGAGTTTCACGCAGTGCAACGGCGCGGCTGAGGCGGGTTTCGAACCAAATATTGTCCAACTGCGCGTTGGTGTCGCGATCCAGCACCCTGCATATGATTTTTGAGTCAGGGTTGACCGCCACCAGCGCAAGCGCCGCGCGGTTGTCATCCTCGAGAATCGCCAGAGCGCCTGCGGGGATCTTGCGCGTGCGGCGGTCGGTGACAATGTCATTTGCATAGACCCAGGGGAAGCCATGGCGCAGCCCGCGCGCGTTGGCTTTGGGTTTCAGGCGGATACGGGGGCGGTCGGCAGATTGGGTCATGGCGCCCTCTTAGTCGCGAATGTGCCGATGGAAAAGCCCTAGCGGTTCCGAGAGCGCCAGCCACCACGTCGTTTCGGGGTTTGGGCCGCCTGAAGGCCCTCGGACAGAACCTGAGTCATGGGATGGTCCGGGCTGTGCAGCGCGTATGCCGCATGCAACTCGGTCAGCGCCGAGTTCTGGTCACGCTCTTCGGGCAGGCTGAGCGCCCAATCCAGAAATATGCTGCGGCATTCCGGCAAGGTGATGCCTTCGATGCGATAGGCTTCCTGGATCAGACCTTTGTGGTCATTGGGATCAGTGCTGCGTGCCATCTTCGCCCTCTTGGATCACGCTGCCGATCAGGTCGGCCGCGGTTGTGTAACTCTTCTGCAATGCCCGTTGCAGTGCATCGACCTGTTCAAATCCGGTGGCGCGGCACAGGAAATCCACACCTCCTTCACCAATCTGTTCCGCCTCGATGACCTTGCCCGAAAGAAGCCGGGCCGCACATTGCACCGACCAGCATAGGCTGTAGCAGTCTTTCAGGGATTGCGCCTGCGCGACATCCAGCAACCCGGCAGCGACGGCTCCATCGAGGCCCGAGGACACATCGCGTGCCGTAGTCCCTGCCAGCAAGGCACCGGTTTCGGCCATCAGTTCGATATCCATCAGGCGGCCGGGCCCGTTTTTGGCATCCCAGGTCCCGGCGGGTGCCTTGGCTGCGGCCAGACGCGTTCGCATCTCGGCGACTTCGCGCAAGACATTGTCCCGCTCGCGTGGGCGCGACAGAAACCCGGCGCGGAACGCTTCGATATCATTTGCCAAACCGGCATCACCCGCAACGACATGAGCACGGGTCAGGGCCAGATGTTCCCACACCCAGGCCTCATTCTGCTGATAATTGGTAAAGCTGGCCCAACTGGTGGCGACTGGTCCCTGATTGCCGGACGGGCGCAGTCGCATGTCGACCTCATACAGCCGCCCCTGTGACATCGGAGCCGAAAGTGCCGTGATCAGCGCCTGCGTGAACCGCGCATAATAGGTGCGCGTGGCCAAAGGACGCGGACCATCGGACATGTCCTGATCCTGCGGATCATAGATCACAATCATGTCCAGATCGGATTGCGAATTGATCCGTCCTGCGCCCAGCGACCCCATGCCCAACACCGCCGCTCCGCGCCCCGGGGCGGGCCCGTGTTTGCGGGCGAAATTCTCGGCAACATATGGCAGGATGGCGGCAATCACCGATTGTGCAAGTTCTGCATATTGCCGGCCTGCCTGTGCCCCGTCGATCAGACCCCGCAAGTGGTGGACACCGACCCGGAAATGCCATTCCTTGCACCAGCGCCGTGCAAGGTCGAGCCGGGTTTCATAGTCAGGCTCTTCCGCAAGCGCACGGTCCAGTTCGATTTGCAATGCCTTCTGCCCCGGCCAATCGGCAAAGAAACTGCCGCCGATCACCGCGTCGAAAACCGAGGCATTGCGCGACAGATGCGAAGCCAGAGCATGAGATGTGCCAACGATATCGACCAGCAGGTCGATCAGTTGCGGATTGGCCTCGAACAAGGAAAACAGCTGAACCCCGGCGGGAAGGCCAGACAGAAACCCATCCAGCGCCATCAACGCCTCATCCGGTTTGGCGGTCTTGGCAAGACGCGACAGCAACTCGGGCCGCAACCTTTCGAATATCCGCGACCCGCGCTGGGACCTTAAGGCCGGATAGGTCGTCCACCGGGCCAGAACACTCTGGTCAAACTCCACATCCTGTGCCGCCACAGGTGCAGGACCGGGTCCAGGCGCAAAAAATCCTTCAGTCAGTTCGTGCACTTCGGTCAGGCGGTTTTTCAGGTCCTGTTTCAGTTCATCGCTGCCGATCCCTATCAAACAGGCGATGCGTTCAATGCCTTCCGGTGATTTCGGCACCTTATGCGTCTGTGCATCATGAACCATCTGAATGCGGTGTTCGATTTCGCGATGTGCCCGGTAATGATCGGTCAGTTTGTCCGCGACATCCTGCGGCACCCAGCCTTTTGACGCCAACGCCGCCAACCCCGGAACCGTTCCGCGCACCCGTAAATCCGGATCGCGACCACCTGCGATCAGCTGACGGGTCTGGGTGAAGAACTCGATCTCGCGAATACCGCCCTGCCCCAGCTTCACGTCGTGGCCGGGGATCGACAAGGCACCGCCCGTACCTTTGTTTTCGCGAATCCGAAGACGCATATCGTGCGCGTCCTGAATGGCGGCAAAATCCAGATGGCGACGCCAGACAAAGGGGCGCAATGTGTCCAGAAACCGCTGCCCCGCGGCCAAGTCTCCGGCGCAGGGGCGGGCCTTGATATATGCCGCGCGCTCCCACGTGCGGCCGAGGCTTTCGTAGTACCGTTCAGCGGCCTCCATCGCCATGCAGACCGGTGTTACGGCAGGATCTGGCCTCAGCCTCAGATCGGTACGGAAAACATAGCCATCGGCAGTCTTGTCGCTGAGCGTCGCGCAGAAGTTCCGCGTTGCCCGCACCATGCCCTGCCGGGCCTCGTAGAAGTCATCGGGGTCAAACCGCGTCTCATCAAACAGCACAATCAGATCGATATCCGAGCTGTAGTTCAGCTCATGCGCGCCCATCTTGCCCATGGCCAGAATGACCATCCCGGCGGCAGTTTCGATATCGTCCTCGGTCATACCCGGCAGTTTGTTGCGCCGGATCAACGTCGCAATCTCGGCCTTGGCCGCAGTATCCGCGGCCAGTGCCCCGAAATCGGTCAGTGCCGCGGTGACTTTTTCAAGCGGCCAGGCACCTGCAATGTCGGCAAGCGCGGTCAACAGCGCCACCCGCCGCTTGACCTGCCGCAAGCCGGATTTCAGCTGATCCGTCGGCAGCTTACGCGCATCCGCCATGACTTCAGACAGTGCCTGATCCGGGCGCAATAAGGCATCAGGCAGCCATTCCCTTTCACGCTCGATCAAGCCTTTCAGATATGGGCTGGACCCGGCGGTTCCCGCCACCAGCTCTCCCATCTCCTGCGACAGATCAGGTATCAGAGCGCGGGTTTCATCGCCCAGAGACGGATCAAACGCACGCGGAAGGCGGGTAATGGCAAGAGCGTCAGTCATGCGCGCACCCTGCGCATTGCGGCGCGTAATCGTCAATGGGGCATTCTGATCAGGTTACCTGAACCGGCGTATCCTGACTGAAGCTGTTGATCCAAACGTCGTTTCTTCTTTCCCACAAAGATGAAATCAGCATTGCCTCGCGCCGATCTGCGCCCGGGCGCAGGTAGTCGGCACGGTAGGACAACAAGACGATATCCGGGGTCAGAATGCGTAACCGGGCATCACTCAGATCAAACTCGGCCATCGTTGGCGCATCTGCAAATTGCCCGACGTGATCGTCCCGATTGGCAAAACCCGTGGGATAAACGCCTAGAAAATCCGCGCTCAGCAAGGCGCGGTCGGCGCTTGCATCGCCTTCAACCAGCGCCACCCAGACCTGCGTTTCCAGTTCAAGAATGTCCTTTAGTGCAGGGGCAGCTTTGTTGTCCGTCATATCCATACCCAGAACCTGCGAGCCAGATCCTGAAACGTCAACCGGATTGCTTAATGTAAATCTTTTTCACATTACCCCTTGCACCCAACCAAACGATACCCCATCTATGCAATGTGAATAGAGTTTACATCAACCCTGGAGAGCTCAAATGACCGCATTGTCCGACCCCGCCGTCCCCGCGAATCCGGGATGGCTTTATCGAACCGAAGCCTGGCTGGACGACAAAGGCAAAGGGGCCTGGATCGCCGCCATGGTTCTTGGATTTATCTTCTTCTGGCCCGTTGGCCTTGCCCTGCTGGCCTATATGATCTGGAGCAAACGCATGTTCAGCAAATCCTGCAACCGCCGCAAATCCTGGCACAGCCACATGAGTGCAATGAAGCCCTCGGGCAACAGCGCCTTTGACGCCTACAAAGCAGATACACTGGCCCGCCTGGAACGCGAACAACAGGATTTCGAAGCATTTTTGCGCCGCCTGCGTGACGCCAAGGACAAGGCCGAATTCGACCAATTCATGGATGAACGCGCCCGCGAGAACCATGACGAAGAAGGCAAGGGCGAGCCCGCCTGATTGACCTTGCCCTGCCCCGGTGTTTCGGGACAGGGTGCCCCCACCCCAGTTTTTCGGACCTATCGAATGAACCATCTGCCCAACCCGGACACCCAACCCGATTTCTATCGTTCCGTGACAACCAAACGCTTTGTCGCCTGGCTGTTCGATATCGCCTTCATTTCGCTGCTTTGCACGGTGGCAATCCTCTTTACTGCGTTTCTGGGTCTGTTTTTCCTGGCCCTGATCTACGCCGTTGTCAGTTTCGTCTACCGGGTGGTGACCATCGCCAACGGCTCAGCCACGCTGGGTATGCGCTTTATGGGGATCGAGCTGCGTGACGCGTTCGGAGAACGAATGGACCTGGGCAAGGCGCTTGCCCACACTGCCGGCTATTTTGTCAGCATGGCCTTTCCCGTGGTCCAGATCATCTCGGTCATCATGATGATGACCAGCGCCCGTGGCCAGGGTCTGACCGACAGTTTTCTGGGCACCGTGATGATCAACCAACGGGCCTGACGCAAGGTTGCGTGAAACACTTGGCGGTCTCGGGAACGGTTGCTATCATCCCTCCCGAGGTTGGATGGGGATTTCATGCGACATACGCTGCCAATTGCGCCACAATTCTATGTCACGGCACCGCAGCCCTGCCCTTATCTTGGCGGCAGGATGGAACGTAAACTGTTCACCGCCCTGCAAGGCGAAGGGGCTGAACAGCTGAACAACTCCCTGTCTCAACAAGGATTTCGCCGGTCTCAGAATGTACTCTACCGTCCTTCGTGTACGGATTGCGCAGCCTGCCTGTCGGCCCGGATCGATGTTTCAGCCTTCCGGCCGACCAAAAGCCAGAAGCGCGCAGCAAGGCGGAATGGTTACCTGGAACGCCGCGCAACCTCGCCATGGGCCACGGATGAGCAATACGAGCTGTTCCGCCGTTATCTTGATACCCGTCACGCCGATGGCGGCATGGCTGACATGGATGTTTTCGAATTCGCCGCGATGATCGAGGAAACACCGATCCGCAGCCGCGTTGTGGAATATGCCGATCCTGAAACGGGCGAGTTGATCGCCGTCAGCCTGACCGATGTGCTCGATGACGGGCTAAGTATGGTCTATTCTTTCTACGACCCGGAACAGCCGCAAAACTCACTCGGCACCTACATGATCCTCGACCATATCGACATCGCACGTGAGGCGGGCCTGCCCTATATCTATCTGGGGTACTGGGTCCCCGGCAGCCCCAAGATGGGCTACAAAGCCAAGTTTTCAGGGCTCGAGGCCTATATTCAGGGGGGCTGGCAAAAAATCAGCGATCCGGATGCCTATACCGGCACATCGCATCACCCCTTGTCGGCGCCGCCAATCGCCGAACAGGTCGCCAATATCCAGCTCCCTGACCGGCACCCGACCAAAGGCTGACCGCGCGATGAAACAAAGCCTGCATGCCGTCACCCTTGTGGTGCCGGATTACGACGACGCCATCTTGTTTTATACAAAGACGCTCAGCTTCCAACTTATCAAGGACATCGACCTCGGCAATGGCAAGCGCTGGGTTCTGGTCGCGCCTCCCGGTTCAGACAGCGGCTGCCTTCTTCTGGCAAAGGCTGACGGACCTGAACAAACCGCCGCCATAGGCAACCAGACCGGCGGGCGCGTTGGGTTCTTCCTGCAAACCGATGATTTCTATCGCGACCATGCGAACATGCGCGCCAGGGATATCCACTTCGAAGAAGAACCCCGCCAAGAATCCTATGGCGTCGTCGCTGTCTGGCGTGATCCCTTCGGCAATCGCTGGGACCTGATCCAGTTCACCTGATCCGCATCTTCATCTGGCTATAAGTATCCCGGGGATGAATTGGCCGCAGGCCAAGAAGGGGCTGGCCCCTTGCCCGAAATAAACAGAAAAGGGGGCCAGCCGGCCCCCTTTGCAATATTCTCTTCCGGATCGGATCAGTTTGGCATCAGGTCCGGAACGATCGTGACAATCGTCGGGAAGAACCACAAGATCGCGATCCCCATCACCTGGATCAGAACAAACGGAACGATCCCGCGATAAATATGACCTGTTGTGACCTCTTTCGGCGCAACCCCTCGAAGGTAGAACAACGCAAACCCGAAAGGTGGCGTCAGGAACGACGTCTGAAGGTTCACCGCCACCATGATCGTGACCCATTTCGGATCGAACGAGCCGCCATAGATCACCGGGCCCACGATGGGGATCACGATGTAGATGATCTCGAGGAAATCCAGCACGAACCCCAGAATGAACAGCACCAGCATCACGATCAGGAAAACCGTGAACTCGTTGTCAAAGCTCTTCAGGAATTGCTGGATATAATGCTCCCCTCCGAATGAAATGACCACGAGGTTCAGCAACTGCGATCCGATCAGGATGGTGAACACCATCGAGGTCACTTTGGCTGTCTCACGCACCACCGGGGTCAAAACACCGCTGGAATAGAGCACCCAGCATCCGTACAGCAGCCCGAACAGGGCGTACAGATAGGCCGCATAAGCAATGATGAAGGCGATCCAGGTTTCCACCGTCACACTGCCTTGATTGATACGCAGGTCAAAGTTGACCCCCATCAGCAGTGCAATGACAACGGCGAAGGTCGACCAGATGACCACTTTGCCCGAACGGCCCTGATCCTGCAGCTTGCGATAGGCCGCCAGCATGATCGCGCCACCCGCGCCCAGCGCAGCCGCTGGTGTCGGATTGGTGACACCTCCCAGGATCGAGCCCAGCACCGCTATGATCAGAACAAGCGGCGGGAAGACCACGCGGATCAGATCGTTTGTGGCACAGCGGGCCGCAGCCTCTTTGCAACCATACATGGCCAGCGCGAACGGCAGGGCGAGCAGCACGAAAGTCACGCCAGAGGATGTGGTCGGCGATATCATCAGGATATCGACCAGTGCCATCAGCAACAGCCCGATCGCGCCAAGGATCAGCGGCTGCGGTGACCGCGACGGTGCGATACCACGGCCGAGAACCAGGGTCAGACCAAGCAGAACAAGGGTAACCGCCACTCCAGTGCCGATCGGCGCCGCGTCGGCAATCCTTTTTTGTTGTTCAGCAGCCAGTTCCTCTTCTGTCAGGCGATGCGCTTCGGTTGTGCCGCCAGCGGCATCAATGGCCTCCTGCTCGGCAACAGCCTGATCCCAGGCAACTTGCCCGTGCAGATCGATCATCGACGCCTTGCACTCTGCCGAAACGTTGGTCCTCAGCGACGCACCCTCGCCGATATCCGAGAAGGCCGAGACCGAGATATTCTGGCTTCCGATCACACCGACATTGCCCAAAAGGACCGCACCGACGATCAGGGCTACAGGCGCACCCAGCAACCATGTCAGGCCTTCTGACCGCGTAATGGGTTCCCCGGAACCACCGGACACAGCCACAGCGGGCGCTTTGTGTGGATTCAGCAATGCATAACCAAAGGCATAGAGCGCATAGAGCAGCGCCAGCATGATCCCTGGCAACAGCGCAGCCTGGAACAATGTCCCGACCGAGACAACCGCAGGCTCACCCAGATAGGTCAGCGCGTCGGTACAACCGGCTTCAACAGCCCGGGTTTCCTGCGCTGTCGAATACAGATCCCCCGCCAATGTGCCCAGCAGGACGATCACGATCGACGGTGGAATGATTTGCCCCAAGGTGCCCGATGCCGCGATCACACCGGTCGCCAGTTCCGGCGAATAGTTGTTGCGCAACATGGTTGGAAGCGCCAGCAGGCCCATCGTCACAACGGTCGCGCCAACGATACCGGTCGAAGCCGCCAGAAACGCCCCCACAACCACAATTGACACGGCCAGACCACCCGGAAGCGGGCCAAAAACACGTGCCATCGTCGTCAGCAGATCGTTGGCAATCTTTGAACGTTCCAGCGTGATGCCCATCAGGACGAACATGAGCACGGCCAGAAGGGTCTCGATGGATTGCCCGGCCAGCACGCGCTCGTTCATTCGGTTCACGATGAACGACACGTTGCGGTCCAGCGCGGTTTCCCAGCCCGAGGCAAAAACAGGTTCGGCGAGCCTTGGCAAATCCGGGTATCGGAACACGGATATGGTGTCCGGCTTGATCCCGGAGTTCACAAGGTCCCGATAACTTTGCGATCCGACGTCAATCGCCTGGTGGATCAGCAACCCCGCGCTGTCCAGCGCGGCGATGATGCCAAAGGATATTATCCCTGCCCCGCCGATGGCAAAAGCCACCGGAAAGCCGGAAAGAATGCCCCCGAAAAGGCAAAAGAATACGATAATGAGGCCTATCTCGACGCCATCAAGTCCGAATAGCATTGTCTTTGTCTCCGCCCTTAATGCGCGCCTTCATAGGCTTCTTCACCCTCACCAAGGCTGTCCTTGTCGAGGTATTTTCCAACGCTGTCCGGTCCTTCCACGTATTCCAGATACGACCGGTACAAAAACGCGATGGCGTGCAGGAACACCATGGCTGCAAACGCCACCAGCAGGATCTTGAACAGGAAGTAAGCATTGAACCCGTTGGGGCTGAACCCGATGGTTTCCACGTTCCAACGCAGGGCGCGGGATTTGGCAACCAGACGGTCCAACGCATCACTGGCGGAAGGGTTCGGCACGATCAAGTGACGCCACAGGAAGAACCAGCCGTACATCCAGGTCAGCACCGCCATTGGCATCATGAACAGCAACGCGCCGCACATATCGACCACACGCTTGGCGCGGTGGCTGATACCGGCATAGATCAGATCAACGCGCACATGCCCGCCCTGCACAAATGTGTAGGTACAGCACAGGCAGACGACCATGGCGTTATACAGTTTCAGCTCTTCCGCGAACCAGCTGATATCCATCTGGAACGGTATGCCCAGACCGAAGGACATATCAGGACGGGTAAAGACCCGTTGCATGAATACGATGACAATTTGCTGAATCACCATCAGCAGCCCCGCCCAGGCAAAGAACCGCCCGGTGGTGTTTGCAAAACCTTCAAGGCCGCGCACGATGGCCCACATGAAGTTCCGGTAATACAACCCGACGGCTGTCAGAACCAAAAAGAAGGTGAACACCACAAAGAAGAACTCGACCGAACCGCCGTAATACACAAAGCGCATGATCGACGCCTTGTCAGACCAGTCCAGCCAGAGCTGCGGATGCGTGATCGCATATCCGAAATTATAGAAGGCTTCGGCAATGTTCTGAATGAACCAGACCAGTCCATTCCACAGGGCGCCGAAGAACGAGATACCGTTTTCGTCCTGCATGTTGTCCCCAGGTCGTCTCAGTTGCGCGCAGGCCTATTGTGGCTTGCCCAAGTCCTTTCACGCAACGGGAAAGGTTTCCCCGCAAGGTGCGGGGAAACCGTTTTTCCTTTGATCAGGAAGGATTAGCCGCGAACACGGTCACGCTGTGCGGTGTAGACACCCGACGACAGGTTGTTCCATGCCGACGAAGCCGCCATCGACGGCATTGCGCTGTCGTGGATCTTCTTGAACAGCTCATCGCCCATGTTCTCGTCCAGAACTTCCTGGCTGGCCTTGCCGAACGCATCCCAGACACTGTCAGGGAATTCCAGGACCTTGACACCACCGGCCTGCAGGCGCTGCAGCGCTGCACCGTTGTTGGCCAGGAATTGCGCCAGGTTCCACTGGTGTGCTTCTGCGGCAGCAATCTCGATGATCTTCTGCTGGGCCGGTGTCAGTTCATTGAACACGTCGCGGTTGGTTGCCAGCGACAGACCTGCGCCTGGCTCGTGGAAGCCCGCGGTGTAGTAGGTCTTGGTGATTTCCTGGAAGCCCGCCTTTTCGTCGGCCCAGGGTCCGATCCACTCGGTTCCGTCAATCGCGCCAGACGACAGCGCCTGATACACTTCGGAACCGGGGATGTTCTGAACAGACGCGCCCAGTTTGCCCAGTGCTTTGCCGCCCAGACCGGGCATACGGAACTTCAGACCATTGAAGTCTTCGGGGCTGTTGATTTCTTTCGAGAACCAGCCGCCCGCCTGCGCACCGGTGTTACCGGCCAGGAAGGACTTCAGGCCAAAGATTTCGCCCAGCTCATCATGCAGCTCCATACCGCCGTCATGATAGTACCAGTTCACCAGTTCCTGCGCGGTCATGCCGAAAGGCACAGCCGTAAAGAAGGCGTAACCTGGGTGCTGACCCACAAAGTAATAGTCAGCGGCGTGATACATGTCGGCCTGACCGGACGACACCGCGTCAAACACCTCGAACGCGCCAACCAGTTCGCCTGCCGCTTTGATTTCAACATTCAGGCTGCCATCCGACATGGCGTTGATGCTGTCGGCACAACGCTGTGCGCTGTCAAACACGCCAGCCAGACCACGACCCCACGAGGTCACCATGGTCAGTGTGCGCTGTCCCTGTGCATAGGCCGGAGCCGCCAGAGCGGTTGCTGCAGCTGCCGAACCGCCCAGCGCGGATTTTTTCAGAAATGAACGACGATCCATATGAGTGTTCCTCCCCTTCATAGTCACGATCCGGCAGAACCGGACCTGTCGCATTCAGTGCGCGTCAGCCTAATGTGAGCGAAGCGAAAGGGAATACCTACTACTGCGTAGAGAATCGATTTCTTTTGGGGATGCGGTGAAATTTCCGAACGAAAACTCCAACAAAAACGGCCCAAACACCGGAATTTCACAGACCAACGCCAATCTTTTTGCATTTTTGACGCCGCTTGCGTATCGATTCGTCCATGCAAAGACTTCGACATCTGGTCTCGCTGACCTATGCGCAGAAACTGTCGCTGGTGGCCGCAATCCCGCTGGTTGTGGCCGTGGCCGCAATCGCTGTGCTTGTAGCCTATGAGGCGCGTGCGACCGCCGAGCGCGAGATCGAAGCCCTGGAGCGCAGCCTGATCGAGGCCAAGAAAGAAGAACTTCGCAACTACGTGACGCAGGCGCGAAATGGGTTTGCCTATATCTATGGCCGCGCTGAACCGGATGACGAGGTGTCAAAGAACCTTGTCTCGCAGATTCTCTCGGCAATGATCTATGGGCAGGACGGGTTCTTTTTCGTTTACGATTATGATGGCAACAATCTGGTCAGCCCCCGTCAGACACAATTCATCAACCGCAACTGGGAAGGTCTGACCGACAGCGATGGCACACCTATCGTTGACGAGTTCATTCGCCTCGCCCGTCAGGGAGCCGGGTGGCACAGCTTCATGTGGGAAAAACCCTCGACCGGGGATGAGGCGCAGATGATCGCCTATGTCGTCGGGTTGCAGGACTGGCGCTGGGTCGTGGGTACCGGGGTCTTCATTGACGACATTGTCGCCACGGTCGCCAACGCAAGGGCCGAGGTTGAGACCCGCGTGCAGCGCACCTTCATGTATATCGGCGCCATTGTTGTTGCTGCGGTTCTGATTGTTTTTGCTTCGGGCATGTTGCTGAACATTCGCGAGAGACGGTTGGCGGATGCCAAGTTGAAAGAACTGACGCAGCGTGTCTTCGACGCGCAGGAAGAGGAACGCGGCCGGGTTGCCCGCGAACTGCATGATGGCATAAGCCAGATCCTTGTGGGGGTTCGCTATGCGCTGGACAATGCGCGCCGCCGGCTGTTGCGCGGCGATGATGCAGGCGCGCGCGATCCGCTGGACAAAGGCATTGACCATCTTCGCACCGCTATCACCGAGGTGCGCCGCATCAGCCGCGACCTGCGCCCCGGCGTGCTGGATGACCTTGGCCTTGGACCTGCGTTGAAGGCTCTGACCGACGATTTTCGCGAACGAACCGGGATCGAGACCGAGTTTTCCACCGTCGTATTCCGCAACCGGCTGGATCAGGACAGCAAGATCGCACTCTACCGCATCGCACAAGAGGCGCTGACAAATATCGAACGCCACGCGGATGCCTCTTATGTGACGATTGACCTGCGCGGCCACAAGAAAGGCGCAACCATGCGGATCACCGACAATGGCCGTGGGTTGCGCGCAGAATCCGGGACCCCGACCACCGGCATCGGTCTGCGCAACATGCAGGAGCGAATTGAGCAACTTGACGGATCGCTGCGTATTCTGTCATCACGCGGACCGCGCGGCGGTACGGTAATCGAGGCCAGCCTGCCGCTGAGCCACCTGTTGCCTCCGCAGGAAGACGCAACTCCGAACCGAAAGGCCGGTACATGAGCGCCAAAAACATCCGAGTTCTTATTGTCGACGATCATCCCATGGTGGCCGAGGGCATTCAGTCGATCCTTGAAAGCTACGACGATATCGAAGTGGTTGGAACACTCGGCAGCGGTCAGGCCGCGGTTGATCAGGCGGTTGGCCTCGCCCCGGATGTCATCCTGATGGACCTGAACATGCCTGGCCTCGGCGGACTCAGCGCCACGGAGATCATTCTGGAACGTCTGCCCGATACGCGCATCCTGATCCTGTCGATGCATGACAGCCCCGAATACATTTCGACCGCGCTCAGCCACGGCGCAAAAGGCTATGTTCTCAAAGATGTCCCAACCGAAGAGATCAAGCAGTCCATCGATGCGGTCATGCGGGGTGAGCAGTATCTGTGCACAGGTGCAAGTGGGTCCCTGAAACCCAAAGGCGACAACGCACGCGAGGCGCTGACTGGGCGCGAGCAAACAATTCTGCTGGAACTGGCTCAGGGCAAATCAAACAAAGAAGTTGCGCAAAAGCTGGATATCTCGGTGCGAACGGTTGAAACGCATCGCAAGAACATCAAGCGCAAACTGGGAATATCCTCGACCGCCGGGCTGACCCGCTATGCGCTGGAACATGGCATGCTGCAAGGCACGGGGGTCGGCTTCTGATCTTTGCGCAACCGCAGCGCGCAGCGCTGCCCGGCCCAAGCAGATAAGACGCGCCACAGGCGCGTTGACGACGGGCGGGAGCCTTGACCTCCGGTAGTGCCCCTTCAATCCAGCAACTGATCTTTTCGCAAACCCGCACGCTCATAATGGTGTGGCAACACGCGTCCATAGAGCTGCTGCGTCCGTTCGATCCCACCACACATGCCTTCGGCCTCGACAAATGAAAAGATGCCCACATACCGCCGCCGCGTGCCCTTGACCGGGGCGACCCTGTGCAGGGAATAGCGGCCTTTGAATATCTGCAAATCCCCAGGTCGCAATTCCAGCCGATGAACACGCGCCGTGTTTCCATCCAGAACCGAAGCGACCTGATCGAAATTCTCATCCTCGGCTGAGCGCAGATTGGGCGCGTATTCGAATGCACCGCCCTGCTCGCCATTCTGGATCGCCAGTGTCACGGTGTAGTTGTTGGTGTCGAAATGCCAGGGAAAGCCCTGCCCCTCTTCCACGACATTGATGATCACGTCTGCCAATGGATCGTCGTAACGAAAGAAGCGGTCCTCAGGCTCATCCAGCGCGTCCCGAATGAAGGGAAGAAATCCGCTAAACTCGTAAATCCTGCGCAAAGGACCGGAATGCGCAAAATTGTCGGCAGGAACAAACGCGTTCGAACGGTCATAGAACCGTCTGATCGGATGGGCGGCGTCGAACCGTAGGTCGTCTTTGGTGAAATAGGCATTTGTTCGATTGAAAGACCGGTGTGCATTGGGCGCCACCTCATCTGCCTCCTGCACCAACAGCTCGATCCCCTGCGCATGTGCGAAACCCGGTAGAACCGCACATCCGTCCTGTTCCAACTCGCGTCGCAAATCCCCGATCAATCGCCTGTAAGCTGGCGAATCCGGGCGATCGATCGGATACCGCCCCAGATCTACCAGGTCCTGTAACATGCTCTGCCTCCCTCGTTTGCGCACACAAGGTCAGCGTGACCCAGACAAAACGCCGGATCATGCCAGTTTCAGACATCGGCCTGCCGCATTCAGACCTTCATAAATGTCCCGCCCTCAGGAGAACGACCGCCCTTTTCCCGGAAATTCCGGGCATGCGGCAATCTGCGCAACAAAATTTCGCAAAATACCGCCATTGAGATAGAAAATTGGTAGATTTGCCTGTTGACGCTCCTCCCCCCCGACCATAATGTCCCCTGCAAGCAAAAAGGAGCCTCTGGCGATGAGAACGCTAGTCGTAATCGTAGGAACCACGCGCATGGGCCGGTAACGGTAAACCATAATCGAACCCATGCGCCTCCGAAAATTCGGGGGCTTTTTTTTGTCAAACGCAAGACACATGTCGCGAACGGAGCAAAGCAGATGACACGTGAGATGACCGGCGCAAAGATGGTGGTTCAGGCCCTTAAGGATCAGGGCGTGGACACGGTATTCGGATACCCCGGTGGCGCCGTCCTACCGATCTATGACGAGATCTTTCTGCAAAACGACATTCGCCACATTCTGGTGCGTCACGAACAGGGTGCGATCCACGCCGCCGAAGGCTATGCGCGGTCGACCGGTAAGCCGGGTGTTGCGCTTGTTACCTCTGGTCCCGGTGCCACAAACGCCGTTACTGGCCTGACTGATGCGTTGCTGGATTCGATTCCGATTGTGGTTCTGACCGGGCAGGTCCCGACCTTCATGATCGGATCGGATGCCTTTCAGGAGGCCGACACCGTTGGCATCACCCGCCCCTGCACCAAACACAACTGGCTGGTAAAGGACACGAATTCGCTGGCCGAGACGCTGCACGAGGCCTTCCATGTGGCCAAGTCGGGCCGTCCCGGCCCGGTTCTGATCGACATTCCCAAGGATGTGCAGTTTGCCACGGGTGAATACAACAGTCCCAAACCTTCGACCTCGCATTACCAGCCGGTGCTGAAAGGCGATCTGGAGGAAATCAACGAGCTTGTTGCAGCCATTGAAAAAGCCAAGAAGCCGGTTTTCTATACGGGCGGTGGCGTCATCAACTCTGGCCCCGCAGCCAGCCAGTTGCTGCGCGAGTTGGTGGATTCCACGGGCTTCCCGATCACCTCAACCCTGATGGGTCTGGGTGCCTATCCGGCGTCGGGCGAAAACTGGTTGGGGATGCTGGGGATGCATGGCCTTTACGAGGCGAACCTTGCGATGCATGGCTGTGACCTGATGATCAACATCGGCGCACGGTTCGACGACCGGATCACCGGGCGCATCGACGCGTTCTCTCCAAAGTCGAAGAAAGCCCATATCGATATTGATCCGTCTTCGATCAACAAGGTCATCCGTGTGGACATCCCGATTGTCGGCGACGTGGCGCATGTACTGGAAGACATTCTGAAGGTGTGGAAGTCACGCGGGCGCAAGACCGATGCGGCAGCCGTCAAGAAATGGCAGGCGCAGATCTCCGAGTGGCGCAAAATCAACTGTCTGTCCTACACCAACAGCGAAAAGTCGATCAAACCGCAACACGCGCTGCAACGTCTTGAAGAGCTCACGAAAAAGCATGATCGCTATATCACGACCGAGGTTGGGCAACATCAGATGTGGGCGGCACAATATCTTGGGTTCGAAGATCCCAACCGCTGGATGACATCGGGCGGGTTGGGCACGATGGGCTACGGCTTCCCGGCTTCGATCGGTGTGCAGATGGCTCATCCTGACGCGCTGGTAATCAACGTCGCCGGTGAAGCCTCTTGGCTGATGAACATGCAGGAAATGGGCACGGCCGTTCAGTACCGCCTGCCGGTCAAGCAGTTCATCCTGAACAACGAACGCCTCGGCATGGTCCGCCAGTGGCAGGAACTGCTGCATGGCGAGCGGTATTCGCATTCCTGGTCCGAAGCCCTGCCCGATTTCGTCAAACTCGCAGAGGCGTTTGGCGCCAAAGGTATCCTGTGTTCCGACCCCGCCGATCTGGACGATGCGATCATGGAGATGATTAACTACGACGGCCCGGTCATCTTCGACTGTTTGGTCGAGAAGCACGAGAACTGCTTCCCGATGATCCCGTCGGGCAAGGCACATAACGAGATGCTGCTGGGCGAGGCCGAGACGCAGGGCGTGATCGACAGCAAAGGTTCGGTTCTGGTCTGATACCGTCCGAGGATTACCGCCGGGCGACCGTTGCGCCCGGCAAACACAGGATGATGAAAGGGACATAAATGTCTGCCCTACATATCAAAAAAGGCTCCAACCGCCATTCGGCCTATAACCTACGGCCTACTTTTTCGGACGTGCAGGAACGCCACACCATTGCCGTGCTGGTCGAGAACGAACCCGGTGTCCTGGCCCGTGTGATCGGTCTGTTCTCGGGGCGCGGATACAACATCGAAAGCCTGACCGTGGCCGAGGTGGATCACACAGGACACCTGAGCCGCATCACCATTGTCACCACCGGCACACCGCAGGTGATCGAACAGATCAAGGCGCAGCTGGGGCGGATCGTGACTGTCCATGACGTGCATGACCTGACGGTCGAAGGCCCTTCGGTTGAACGCGAACTGGCCATCATCAAGGTCGTGGGTGAAGGCGACAAACGCGTCGAGGCGCTGCGCCTGGCTGACATCTTCCGTGCCAATGTGGTCGACAGCACCCTGAACTCTTTCATCTTCGAGATCACCGGTGCGCCGGACAAGATCGACGCTTTTGCTGACCTGATGCGCCCGTTGGGCCTGATGGAAATCGCCCGCACCGGCGTGGCGGCCCTGCTGCGCGGCGACTGAACAATATACCCGCCTTGGGGCTTTTCCTGCATCCAAGGCGGGAGCACATCTTTGAGTTGGTGGGCATTTGCAAAATCAACCCACACGTCCTTCTATGCGCTAAATTTGCCATAGGGTAAGCTTTTCCGGGTAAAGATTAGGCATTTTCAGATAAAGCCCATTGCCATTGCGCTTTATGGCATTAGCCTCAACGCGCAACGCGACGTGGGGATACGTTGCTTGGGGTCAATCTGTACGATTTTTCAATGCGCGCCGGGGCTTGGTTCCAGTGCTGCGATGGTTTTTCAGGAAACTTAGCAAGGCGTGGGCATCCATGATCGACGACATTCGCAGCCCGGCTGAACTTCGCGCTATGTTTGGCGCGAATCTGCGGCAACTGGCACGAAGGTATCGGTCGGTCTCGGCACTGTGCCGCAAGCTTGGCGTGAATCGGACGCAGTTCAACAGGTATCTTTCGGGCGAAAGTGTTCCACGGCCGGATGTTTTGGATCGCATCTGCCGGTTTTTCGACGTGGATGCGCGCATCCTCCTGAAGCCCCTGGACGAAATTGAAAAGATCGAGGACCACCCCGCAGCGGCGGCCTTGACTGAGTTTCTGGGATCAGGTGTGGACATGATCGCCAGAACTGCGTTTTCTCCGGGGTTTTATGCCGTGATCGAAAGCGTCTCGGCCTCGCACCGCATGACCTTGCTGCACGCCCGACCACTGGCCCAATGCACATTGATACGCGGATATGTCTCGCGCGCCGCGATGCCCGAAGCAACGCCGCAGGCGCGCGAAATACAAGGGATCGTCGCCTGCACCGGCAGTTCCGTCTATATGCTGACCTCTCAGCGAGCGGGTCAGAACAGCCGCGTTTATATGATTTCACCCGATCCCACGGGAACAGCGGTTCAGTGGCGCGGCACGGTCATAAGCCCGGCCGCCCCTGAGGCACCGGAACCCGTGGTTCTGAAATATCTCGGGCACGATGCAACGGCGATTTTCGCCGCTGCGCGCTTGTCGACCAACAATCCGGCACAGTATCCCTGAGCGGTTTTCTCAGGACGATGTGCCCTCCCCTTCGACTTGGGTGATTTGCCTATACAGGTGCCAACTGGCATGGCCTAACAGTGGCAGAACCACCAAAAGGCCCAGAAACCAGGGCACCATGGCCAGGAACGTCAGAACAGCGATGATTACCCCCCAGGCAAGCATCACCGGAAAATTCCCGGACACATAGGTAAAACTTGCAATCATTGCCGTGACAAAATCCAGTTCGCGATCCAGCAGCAGTGGGATCGACAATACGGTGATCATATAGAGAACGGTTGCGAATACCGCCCCAACCACCGTGCCCACAGCCAGCATTGTCAGGCCATTCGCCGTCAGAAAGACCTCAAGCGAGGATGACACGTTAGTCATCGTGGCCAGCCCAAGGAACAGGGCAAAGATCATGTGCCCCAGGAAAAACCAGAACAGAAACACCACGACGATGACGGCGCAAATCGACGGCAATTGCCGGCGGCTTTGTTGCAGCACGACACCAAAGATTGCACCAAGATCCAGCGGTTCGCCCTGTTCCAGCCGGTGCGACACCTCGTAAAGGCCAACAGCGGCAAACGGGCCGATCAGTGGAAAGCCGATAGCTGCCAGAACCAGCCAGAAGGTTGTACCAGTCTGGATGGTGACCCATGCCATCGCCCATCCCGCAAGCACGTAGAACCCGGCAAAGATCAACCCGAACTGCGGCGCGCGCCGAAAGTCGGCCCAGGCGCGCTTCAACGCTGTGCGCAGCATGGCTGTATCTACCGGACGCATGTCCGGAACGCCAAATGGCTTTTCCATTTAGTCTCCTCCCTGATCGGCGTTATGACATCGCCGGCCTCTTGTTAGGCCAGTCGGTTTCGGTGTGATACGCCGCCCCGACCGACAGTAATTTCTGATCCGATCCTTTTGGTCCAAACAGTTGAAAGCCCATGGGCAGGCCCTGCACACCAAACCCGGCGGGCGCGGCCAGACAAGGCAAGCCAATCAGGCTGACCGGTACCGTGACATGCATCCAGCGATGATATGTATCCATTGCGCGGTCCGCGATCCGGGTGGGGTATGGCGTTTCGATCCCAAACGGCCAAACCTGTGCGGATGGCAGGACCAGGGCATCAAACTGCTCGAACAGTTCCGCCGCGCGCCGGAACCATTCTGACCGAATTACGCTGGCGTGATGCACGTCCATGGCACTCATCGTCAGACCCCGGTCCAGCTCCCACTGGGCTGTGTCTTTCAGATGGTCCCGTCGTTCAGCCAAAGGTTCCAGCCCTGCGGCGACAGTCCAGGACCGCAGGGTGATCCAACTGGTCCATAACCGTTCGGCATCGAAAGGCGGGGCGACATGTTCAACACGCGCGCCCCGCGCTTCGAACACCTTCAACGCATCCCGGCACAGCTCAAGGATTCCGGCTTCAACTGGAAAGGCCCCGCCCCAATCGCCCAGCCAGCCAATGCGCAGCCCGTTCAGATCTGCTGCGACAACCGGGGAAACCGGTGCATATTCTCCGACCAATGGCAGGCGCGGATCGGGCCCCGAGATCACGTCGAGCAGGATGCCAAGATCTTCGGGACTGCGCGCCATTGGACCCAATGTGGACAGCTGATGCAGGAAACTATCGCCGACCGGATCAGACGGCACACTGCCCCAGCTTGGGCGAAAGCCGTAAACATTGTTCCAGGCCGCCGGGTTGCGCAGGCTGCCCATCATGTCGGACCCGTCGGCCAATGCGACCATACCCGTCGCCAAAGCCACTGCTGCCCCACCTGATGAGCCGCCGCAGGTGTAACTGGCGTCATACGGGTTGCGCGTCGCACCATAGACCGGGTTGAACGTGTGCGAGCCCAGCCCGAATTCCGGCGTATTGGTCTTGCCGATCAGGATGGCGCCCGCGGCCCGCATCCTGGCGGCAATCAGATCATCCCTGTCAGGGACGGCATCCCTGAAAACAGGCGATCCGTGCGACGAAACAATACCTGCCACATTGACCAAATCCTTGACCGCAATTGGCAGGCCGTGCAGCGGGCCAGTGACAGGGCCGCTGTCGCGGGCCTGCGCTTCGGCCATCAGCTCGCCCTTGTCCCGCAGCGCCACGATGGCGTTCACGTCACCGTTGACTTTGGCAATGCGATCCAGCGTGGCCCGCATGACTTCTGTGGCCGAAACCTGCCGGGTAGCCAGTTGGTTCAGAAGCTCTGTGGCAGATATCCGGGTCAGGTCCATAACACGCCAGTCTGTTGTTGGTCTTCAACAGCCTAGCGAGCGGTTCACCTCATTTAAACCCACTGTTTAGATGTATCTTTTCTTGTCTCACAAACAACAGCATCACAACGCTCTGCGGTGCAATGGCAGGTTGCTGTCCCGGCCCAACCAATACCGTAGACAAAGGGCAATGGCGCCACCACTCAACACCAGCCAGACCCCACCCCACAGCATCGCGGTGCCGCCGAATTCCTCGGCCAACAGGAACGCGTCCGAGCGTGCGCCGGATCGTCGGATGGTGTCATCAAAGATATCAAACGGCACGTAGATCATGCTGGTCAGCCCGACAACGCGCAGCACCAGATCACTGACCTCGTGGCTCATGAACCACGCTGTCGCAATCATTGCCGCCCCGACGCCTGCGCAAAACAGCAAGGCGAAAGCATCGCGTATGTACAGCAGTGCGATCAGACACATGATTGCGCCGAAAACAGCCAAAACAGCCCGGTCAGCATTTGTCCTCAAGGCAATGATCAAAAGCGCAATACCAAACACAAGCGAGCCGAGATAGCCGGCGGACAGGCTGAGAAACCTGCTGCCGCCCCGGCCGATCACCATTCCGCCTTGCTGGGGTGAGATCGTGAAACTCTCGACCGAGCCGCCAGTCAATAGGATTGTCACGGCATGAGACAGCTCATGCAGAAAGACAACCAGAATTTTTAGCGGAACAACAAACGGCGTGTTCCAGAGCGCAAAGACCAGACCGGTGATCAGGATTAGCTGCCAGTGCCCTTTCAGCAGGTCCGGAAAGGAACGCTGGCGTGTCACCTTAGCTGTCGCCCTGCGCCTCGGATCGGCTTTTGCCTGCCACGTTCAGGGCCAAGGTTGCCGCCATGAATCCGTCCAGGTCCCCGTCCAGAACCCCTTTGGTATCCGAGGTTTCGTGATTGGTTCGCAGGTCCTTGACCATCTGATAGGGCTGCAAGACGTAAGACCGGATCTGGTTGCCCCAGCCCGCATCGCCCTTAGCCTCGTGCGCCGCGTTGATATCCGCGTTGCGGCGATCCAGTTCCTGCTGGTACAGGCGCGATTTCAGGGCTTTCATGGCAATATCACGGTTCTGGTGCTGCGACTTTTCCGAGCTGGTCACAACAATCCCGGTCGGGATGTGCGTGATCCGAACAGCCGAGTCGGTGGTGTTCACGTGCTGGCCGCCAGCCCCCGAAGAGCGGTAGGTGTCGATGCGAATATCGGCCGGGTTCACCTCGATCTCGATATTGTCGTCGACCACCGGATAGACCCAGACCGAACTGAAAGACGTATGGCGCTTGGCAGCCGAGTCATAGGGCGAGATCCGCACCAGCCGGTGCACGCCGCTTTCCGATTTCAGCCAGCCATAGGCATTGTGACCGGAAATCTTGTAAGCTGCGGATTTGATCCCCGCTTCTTCGCCCGGTGTCTCGGATTGCAGCTCGACCGTGTAACCCTTTTTCTCGGCCCAGCGCACATACATGCGCGCCAGCATCGACGCCCAGTCGCAGCTTTCGGTTCCCCCCGCGCCCGAGTTGATTTCGAGGAACGTATCATTGCTGTCGGCCTCACCGTCCAGCAGCGCCTCAAGCTCTTTTTTGGCGGCTCTGGCTTTCAGCGTCTTGATCGCGGCTTCGGCATCCTGAACGACTTCTTGGTCTTCCTCCATCTCGCCCAACTCGATCAGTTCGATATTGTCGTTGAGGTCGGTCTTGATGGATTCATACGTCTCGATTGCATCGACCAGCAACTGCCGTTCGCGCATCAGTTTCTGCGCATTTTCAGGGTTATCCCAAAGGTTGGGGTCTTCGACGCGCGCGTTGAATTCTTCAAGGCGATGCGGCGCGGTTTCATAGTCCATACGCTGCGCCAGCAGCTCCAGTGACTTTTTGATATCCGCCACGATGTTCTGGGTTTCGGCGCGCATGGTCTTGTCCCAACTTGCTCAATCAGGCCTGCGTGATAGCAAGAGGTGCGAGACACCACAAGACAGGCTGGACCTGAATGCAAAACACAGTCGAAGAGTTTCTGGGCAGATGGGATTTGCACTTTCCTGAACTGGTTGCGGACACCGGCCATGCAAGAGTGTGGAAAGTACAATCCAATTGCGGCCCGGCTGCCTTGAAGCTTTATCGCAGGCAAGATCGCGGGAACGAAAAACCGGGCACAAACTTGTTGGTCGGGTGGCGCGACAGGGGCGCTGTTCGGATTTTGGAAGAGGCACGGAGCGCCGTACTGATGGAGTGGTTGGATGGACCATCTCTGGGAGATATCGCCCGCGCGGGCAGGCCCGAAGAAGCCGTCAAGACACTTGCGGAAACAGCAGCGTGTTTGCACGCAGGGGACCCGGTCAGCGCCACTGGAATGAAACCCTTGCAACAGGTGTTCGCCCCCTTGACTGAATGCGCCTTTGCGGCCGAGTGCCCTGCCCAACTGCGTAACGCGGTGAAGTCAGCGATTGCACTAAGTGAAGACCTGTTAGACAGCCAACCTTCACCCGTACCTCTTCACGGGGATTTTCACCCAGACAATGTCATTATGACACTATCAGGACCCCGGATCATCGATGCAAAAGGTTATCTAGGCGATCCCGCTTTTGAACTGGCCAACGCGTTGCGACACCCTAAGGGAATGCCGGATCTTGTGCGCCAACCCCTGCAAATCGAAACCTGTCTGTCGGAGTATTCCAAAGCAATGAGTGTTCCACGAATACGGCTGGCTCAATGGGCTGCCGCGAAATGCGCATTGTCCATCTACTGGCGATCTGACGGCCCGATCTGCGGTGACGCAGAAGCTGATCTACTAAACCTGTTTCTGAAAGCGGCCGGTCAGTAAAGCCCACCGGTGCTCAGGTCCCCTTGGGAAGCTTTCGGTCCAACGGTCACGGTCTCGCCCGTTGACGTCTGAACCTGAACCCCCGCGCGCTGGACTTCTTCAAACAATGGCAGGTCCGATCCGATGGCAAAACCACCATCATAGACACGGTCGATGAAACCATCGACACCGTCGCGGAAGAATTCGGCCACGACATAGTCACCGGTGGCATCATCGGGCAGACGGGCCCCGCTGAAGCGGTCGATCTTGATGAAATGGCCGCCTTCGGGCACTTCGAACGGACCGCCGCCGTATTTCTCGACCGCTTTTTCCATGAAGCTCTGGAACACAGGGCCGCACAGCGTGCCACCATAGGCCCCACGTCCCATCGGACGCGGTCGATCATAACCGATGTAGCAACCGGCCACGATGTTCGACGTAAAGCCGATGAACCACGCATCCTTGGAGTCGTTGGTGGTTCCGGTTTTGCCCGCTGTTGGCACGGGCAGATTCACAACGCTGGATGCCGTCCCGCGATCGACCACACCCTTCATCATCGATGTCAGCTGATAGGCGGTGATCGCATCCATGACCTGTGCGCGATCCGTGACAAGGGTGGGCGATTCATCTGGTTCCAGCCAGGTCGAGTTACAGTCCAGACACTGACGGTCATCGTGGCGATAGATGGTTTTTCCGAACCGGTCCTGAATGCGGTCGACCAGAGTGGGTTCCACACGCTGGCCGCCATTGGCGAACATCGCATAGGCCGCGACCATCTTGTAAAGCGTGGTTTCCTCGGCCCCCAGCGAGTTGGCCAAGAATGCGCCCATCCGGTCATAGACACCGAACCGTTCCGCATAGCCCGCAACGACAGGCATTGTAACTTCCTGCGCCAGACGGATGGTCATCAGGTTCCGCGACTGTTCGATCCCTGTGCGCAAAGGAGTTGGACCGTAGAATTTGTTGGAAGAGTTCTTGGGGCGCCACAGCCCCTGCGGCGTGTTCACTTCGATCGGCGCATCGACGACGATGGTCGCGGGGCTGTATCCGCTGTCCAGCGCAGCAGCATAGACAAATGGCTTGAACGACGATCCCGGCTGGCGCTGTGCCTGTGTGGCCCGGTTGAACACGGTGTCCTGATACGAGAACCCGCCCTGCATCGCCAGAACACGACCCGAGTTCACGTCCATCGCGACAAAGCCGCCTTGTACCTCGGGCACCTGGCGCGCCGACCATTGCCCATCTTCACCCGCAACAACAAGAATGACATCGCCGCGCTTGAAGTTGGCCGCAAAATCACCCTGCATCCATTTGATGTCCGCGCGCGGGATAGACCCATCGGCAGGACCTTCTTCGACACCAACAGTCAGTTGCTGGTCGGTCACGCCCAGAACCACGGCGGGATACCAACGGGTTGGCAGAATAACGTCGCGCGGAATTTCCATGGCCGCCAGCGCCTCGCGCCATTGCGTCTCATCCGCCAGTTTTTCTTCCGGGATCACGTCACCTGTTCCGCGCCATTTGCCACGGGACCGATCATATTTCTCGAGCGCCTCGCGCAGGGCACGTGCGGCCTCAACCTGCATTTCCTCATCCACCGATGCACGCACGGTGAAACCCCCGGTAAAGAACTCGCCTTCACCAAAATCTTCGCTCAGCTGGCGACGGATTTCATCGGTGAAATAGTCGCGGGGCGGCAGGGCCGTACGGAAGCTTTCAAAATCTCCGTTCTGGACCGAGCGCAGAGGCAATTCGACCTCGGCCTCATAAGTCGCCTGATCGATGTAACCGTTCTGCTGCATCTCGCGTAACACGTAATTGCGCCGGGCCAGAAGGCGCTCTTTTTGCCAAACGGGGTGGTAATCTGACGGCGCTTTGGGCATGGCAGCCAGCATGGCGGCCTCATGCGGGGCAAGTTCCTGCAGGGTCTTGTTGAAATAGGTCTGCGCGGCGGCAGTCACACCGTACGAGTTCTGGCCCAGAAAGATCTCGTTCATATAAAGTTCGAGGATCTGTTCCTTGTCCAATGTATCCTCAAGCCGAGTCGCAAGAATGATTTCCTTGATCTTACGCTCGGCCCGGCGGTCACCGGAAAGCAGAAAGTTCTTCATGACCTGCTGCGTGATGGTTGATGCACCGCGTACGGTTTCGCCCTTGGTCCGCACTGCCTCGACCCCGGCGGCAATGATGCCGCGCGGGTCATAGCCCTGATGGTTGTAGAAATTCTTGTCTTCCGCCGAAATAAACGCCTGCTTCACCAGATCCGGGATTTCCTCGGATGGCGTAAACAGGCGGCGTTCCTGCGCGAATTCATCAATCAGCTTGCCTTCACCCGAATAGATCCGGCTGATCGTGGGTGGTTTGTACTGTGCCAGTGACTCGTGGCTGGGCAGGTCGCGCCCATACATCCAGAACACCGCGCCGATCACCAGCGCGGCCATGAAAATACCCAATGTCACGAGGCTGAAAATCGCCCCGAAAATCGAAAGAATGAACCGGATCACGTTACTGCCTTTTTTTCGCGGTGCTGCATATATAGTGATGCGCCGCCCAAGGGTCAAAACACCGAGCGTATTCTAGCCGTTTTGCGCCGCAAGGTCACTGACCAATAAGGGATTTGCGGATCACATCCTGCTGGCGCCAATCCTCAAGCCCCCGATGAATTCCCAGCGCCATTCTTGCACGCCAATCAGGATCTTTGAGGTTCTTCAGGTCTCTGGGACTGGACAGAAATCCAAGCTCGACCAGAACCGACGGGATGTCCGCCGCCTTGAGTACTGAAAAAGATGCGGTACGCAAGGGTTTGCCGTTCATCGGCCCGCCTTGTTGTGCCAGGCCGTTTGCGATGGCCTTGGCCAGCGCGCTTGTGCGTGGCATCGTTTCCTGACGGGCCATGTCCAGCAGAACATCGGTGACCTGATCATCCGCCCCGTTCAGATCGATACCGGAAATCAAATCCCCGCGGTCGTGCCGTTCCGCCAGCTTCGCACTGGCCACATCTGAGGCATCGTTAGACAGGGTATAAACCACCGCGCCATGCGCCCGCCCTTCGGACAGGGAATCAGCGTGCAGCGAAATGAACAGGTCCGCACCGGCCCGGTGCGCCAGCGCAATTCGGCGCTCCAGCGAGACGAACTGATCGTCGACCCGTGTCAGAACCACCTCGTACCCGCCTGATCTTAGAAGGATTTCGCGCAGCTCACGCGCGAAAGTCAGCATAAGGGTTTTTTCATCAATCGCGTCAGTCTCGGCCCCCGGATCAATGCCTCCGTGGCCCGGATCCAGCATGACACGCAAGGGTCGGTCGGCACTGCGCACCGCGGCTTGCGGCACATCCGCCGGTTCCGGCAGGTCCCAGCCCGGGTTTCGCGGCGCACCCGCCGAGGCGTTGAAAGCATCGAAATCCGTCCCCTTGAGGTCGAGCGACAGCAATGCGGCCCCCGAATCCTCTGCCACCGACAATTCTGCTTTCGTCACTGCCATCGGCGCACCCAGTTCCAGCACCAGACGTGACCAACCCGGAACATATGCGCCAAACTGCACACCGCTGATGCGATCGGATTGCAGGAAATCTTCGCGGGTCAGCCCGGCCCAATCCACTTCGTTGAAGTCCAGAACCATACGGTAGGGATCCTGCAAGGTGAAAATCCTGTAGGGAACGCCCTGACTGAGGGCGATGTCCACCCGAACACCGGTACGCCCGACATCCGTAATACGGCTCTGGTCAGGCTGGACACGCGCCAACGCGCTGAAATCCTGCGCAATGGCACCACCAGCCAACGCCCAGAACAGCGCAATGCTAAAGAAGATCCTGCTCATGGCCTCAAGTTTTCCCGAGATCGTTTGTCGGTCACCCTATACCACAAGGGGCGGTTTGTGAACGGCTCAGGCCCGTTCCGTGACAGCACCGCGCCGGATCATAAACAGGCGCAAACGCTCAAGCCCTTCCTGAATGTCATCCGTCGCGCGCGCATAGGAAAAACGCAATGTGGTATGGCCGCGCTGCGGGTCAAAATCCAGCCCGGGTGTCACAGCCACACCGGCCTGTTCCAGAATCTCGGCCGCAAATGCGCGGCTGTCATCGGTCAGATCAGACACATCGGCATAGACATAAAACGCCCCGTCGGGCGGCGCGATGTTCGAAAACCCGGCCTTGGGCAGCCCGTCCAGCATCAGCGCGCGATTGCGGCGGTACACGTCCAGATTGGCTTGCAATTCGTTGTCGCAATCCATCGCAGCCAGCGCCGCGACCTGACTGGCGTGGGGGGCGCAGATGAACATGTTCTGAGCGATCCGTTCGACCACGCGCACCTGATCCTCGGGCACCACCATCCAGCCTACGCGCCATCCGGTCATCGAAAAGTACTTCGAGAACGAGTTGATCACATAGCATTCATCTGTCAGTTCCAGCGCCGTCACGGCCTTGGCTTCGTATTCCAGCCCGTGGTAAATCTCGTCACTGATGAACGACGCGCCCTGCCCATGAGCCGCCTCGATCAGGGCACCCATGGCGGCGCGATCCAACATCGTACCGGTCGGGTTTGCGGGTGAAGCCACCATCAGCCCTTTCAGGTCCATCCCCTGAATATCCGCTGCGACAGGCTGCAACCTGTTTTCCGGCGCGGTCGGCAGGTCGACCGGGACCAGACCCAGCGCCTTCAGGATCTGGCGATAGGACGGATAGCCGGGCGCCCCGATACCGACACGGTCGCCACTGTCGAACAAAGCGGTAAAGGTCAGCAGGAATCCGCCGGACGAGCCAGGTGTGATCACCACCCGCTCGGGGTTCAGGTCGACATTGTACCAATCGCCGTAAAGCCGGGCGATCCGCTGCCTCAGGGCGGGCAGACCCAGGGCAACCGTATAGCCCAGCGGGCCTTGCTCCATCGCCGCGGCCAAAGCTTCGGTCGCACCCTTTGGCGCGCCGGTTCCGGGCTGGCCGACTTCCATGTGGATCACGTGGCAACCTGCCTCTTCGGCCTTGCGTGCCGCCTCCATCACATCCATCACGATGAAGGGATCGACCCCGGACCGGGTTGAGTTTCTCATGCCCATCTCCCATGTTGCAGTCATGGCTTTTGAGCGCGTATCCCGGTTGGCGTCAATCCCGGCCTTGATGGTTGCCGTTGTCGTCTGGCTGGCGGCAGCGGTGCAATCGCACGCGCAAAGCCTGATCCGCGACCCTGATATCGAACATGGCCTGCGTGAACTGGCCTTTCCGGTGTTGCGGGCTGCGGGGCTGAACACGAACCGGGTTCAGATTCTGGTCGTCAACGACAACACGTTCAACGCATTCGTCATCGACTACGACGCGATCTATGTGAATTACGGGCTGATTCTGACCGTCGAAAGCCCCGAGATGTTGCAGGCTGTCATCGCGCACGAGGCCGCCCATATCTCGAATGGTCATCTGGCACGGCGGGCTGAGAACCTGAAAGCTGCGCAGCGCAATGCCAGTCTCGGCACGGCTTTGGCCCTGCTGGCAGCTGCGGCGGGTGGGGGCGAGGCCGCCATCGGAATTGCCGCTGGCACCCAAGGCGCGGCAATTCGCGGTTTTCTGGGTCACACCCGCGCAGAAGAGGCATCCGCCGACCGCAGTGCGGCAAGTTACCTGCGATGGGCCGAAATCTCGCCCAGCGGGATGGTGGAACTGCACCGGAAGTTCGCCGGTCAGGAACTGCTGAGTGTCGCCAATCAGGACCCCTATATGCGATCACACCCGACAAGCCGTGACCGCCTGCGTGCCGCCGAGGCGTTCCTGGATGAGTTTGGCGACCGAGCCGTTCCAAACCCCAATGCGGACTACTGGTTTGCGCGGGTCAAAGGCAAGCTTTCGGCCTTTCTGCGGTCGCCCAGTTGGACCTTGCGGCGCGCTGGCGAAGAATCCTACCGAGACATCCGCCTGATGCGAGAGGCTTCGGCCTATCATCAGAACCGCGATCTGTCCCGCGCCCGTGCCGCAATTGACGCAGCACTTGCCGAACGTCCTGATGACCCGTTCTATTACGATCTGAAGGGGCAAATACTGTTGGAAAACAGACGTGTAAGCGAGGCTGTTAAAGCTTATGCTAGCGCTGTTGAAATGGCCCCGAACAATGCGTTGATCCTTGCGAGCTACGGGCGTGCCCTGCTGGCGCAGGGGGAAACGAAACAGGCATTGAACGCACTGGAACAGGCGCGCGCGCGCGATTTTCGTAACGCGCGCCTGATGCAGGATCTGGGTGTGGCTTATGCGCAGGTCGGAAATAACGGCATGGCTTCGACCGTGACGGCAGAACGCTATGCGCTGCAAGGTCGGATGGAGGATGCCGGAATTCACGCGAAACGGGCTGTAGGACAGTTGCCCGAAGGCTCTCCGGGTTGGCAAAGGGCACAAGACGTGCTGATTGCCTCAGAACGACTCAAGAAAGATAAAAGGAAACGGAAATGATCCTCAGACATGCTGCACCTGCCCTTCTGGGGCTTTCCATGGCGGCGACCTCGGCACAGGCGCTGGACCTGAACGCGATGAATGATGCCGAAAAGGCAGAGTTTGGTGCTCAGGTACGCGAATACCTGCTGGAGAACCCCGAAGTCATTATCGAGGCAATCAATATCCTCGAACAGCGAAACGCAGTGGCCGAAGCGGCCGCCGACAAAGAACTGGTCGCCGCCAATGCGGCCGAACTGTTCGACGATGGCTATAGCTGGGTCGGCGGCAACCCGGATGGCGATATCACGCTGGTCGAATTCATGGACTACCGCTGCGGCTATTGCCGCCGTGCGGTGCCCGAAGTGGCAAACCTGCTGGCCAGCGACGGCAATATCCGGTTTGTGATCAAAGAGCTGCCAATTCTGGGCGACGCATCTGTTTTGTCCTCGCGCTTTGCCGTGGCCACCAAACACGTCGCTGGTGGTGACGCCTATAAACAGGTTCACGATGCCCTGATGGCCTTCAACGGCGAACCGTCCGAAGTTACCCTGCGCCGCATCTCTGACGGGCTGGGCCTGGACAGCGACGCGATCATCGCCGCGATGGACAGCGACAGCGTCACGGATGAGATCAGCCGCACCCGTGCCCTGGCGCAACGGATGCAGATTTCGGGCACGCCCTCATTCGTGCTGGGAACCGAGTTGCTGCGCGGCTATCTGCCCGCCGATCAGATGCAGCAGATTGCAGATGGCGTTCGCGCGGAACAGGGTTGATAGGTATTGGGGGCGGCACAGCTGCCCCCAGACAAAAAGACTAACTGATCGCTGACCTCAGCCGTCTGCCGGTTCCACGGCCCGTTGATAGAGATGCCACGTTGTATGGCCAAGGATCGGTAAGGTGAAGATCAAGCCCATAAACGCCGGAACCATCGACAACAACATTGTGACCGAGATGATCGCTGCCCAGCCGAGCATGACCACAGGGCTTTCCGAGACGACGCGTAAGGACGTCAACATGGCTGAAACGAAATTGGTTTCCCGGTCCAGAAGCATGGGCATGGCGACGACAGTTACCGAAAACAGGACAGCCGACAGAAACGCTCCGACACAGGTGCCGATTGCAAGGAATGTCCACCCCTGCGGAGTGAACAAGATGATGTTCAAGAATCCATCGAAATCCGAAAAGGATGAATTCTGCAGGATGATCGCAAGCCAAAGGCGAATCTGGTAAACCCAAACCCAGAAAATGAACAGTGTGACAAAGGCCATCCAGCCCATTTCGCGCTTGCGTTGATCGGCCATGACAGTGAGGATTTCATACCAGCCAAATTCCTCTCCCTTCTGTAACCGCCGGGACATCTCATAAAGTCCCGCAGCGGCGAAAGGCGCGACCAGAGGAAACCCGACAATCGCTGGAATGATCATCCAGATCTTGCCAAGCCAGACCAAGCTCCAGACCATCAGGATTCCAAAAACCGCATAGAAAAGCCCGAAGAAACCGCTCATGAAGGGGCGCGCCAGAAAGTCGGAAAACCCAGCTTTCAGCGACGCCTTTATATCATCCGAAGTAACCCGAATGACATTGGGCATGGCCTGTTGGTCTGGCGTCAGGTTCTCAGGTGGCGTAGGGCCTGCGGTCTTGGATGTCATGACACACTCCTCCCAAAGCATGGGTCCGCGCGGGTCTGTTTACCGACAGAACCGGCGGCGAAACAGGCATCGTTCAGTCACGAAACAAGTTTGCAACAGCTCAGGCATCAGGGCAAGGGATGAGTAAGGTCGCTATGCCTGCCTTACCGACACAGCCAACCCCACACTACTCTGCGGCTTCCGCAGCCGCATCCAGTTCCGCGGCTTTCTGTTCGACCTGTTCCACGATGTGGTCGATCATCTGATCGTTGGACATCTTGTGGCTGGCCTTGCCTGCCAGATAGACCATCCCGGACCCTGCCCCGCCACCGGTAAACCCGACATCGGTCATCAACGCCTCGCCCGGTCCGTTGACCACACAGCCGATGATCGACAGGCTCATCGGTGTCTTGATGTGTTCCAGACGGCGTTCCAGCGCCTCGACGGTCTTGATGACGTCAAACCCCTGCCGTGCGCAGGACGGGCATGAGATGATGTTGACGCCCCGGTGGCGCAGACCAAGGGACTTGAGGATTTCAAAGCCGACCTTCACCTCTTCCACCGGATCGGCAGACAGGCTGACGCGGATCGTGTCGCCGATCCCCATCCACAGCAGGTTGCCCAACCCGATGGCAGATTTGATGGTGCCGGACACCAGTCCGCCCGCCTCGGTGATACCCAGATGGATGGGCGCATCAGTGGCTTCGGCTATGCCCTGATATGCGGCGGCGGACAGGAATACGTCGCTGGCCTTCACACTGATTTTGAACTCGTGAAAATCATTGTCCTGAAGGATGCGGATATGTTCCAACCCGCTTTCGACCATCGCTTCGGGGCACGGCTCGCCATATTTCTCAAGCAGGTGCTTTTCCAGACTGCCCGCATTCACGCCGATCCGGATCGAGCAATTGTGGTCGCGCGCGGCCTGAATGACTTCTTTCACCCGGCGTTCATCGCCGATGTTGCCGGGATTGATGCGCAGACAGGCAGCGCCTGCCTCGGCCGCCTCGATACCACGGCGATAGTGAAAATGGATGTCCGCAACGATGGGCACCGGGCTTTCGCGCACGATCTCTTTCAATGCCTTAGCCGACGCCTCATCGGGGACTGAAACGCGCACGATATCCGCGCCAGCCTCGGCTGCGGCCTGAACCTGCGCCACTGTTGCCGCCACATCGGTGGTCAGGGTGTTGGTCATGGTCTGAACGGCGATCGGGGCATCGCCCCCGACAGGGACGTTGCCGACCATGATTTGACGGGATTTACGACGATAAATGTCGCGCCAGGGGCGCACGTGATTAAGGGACATAAGGACGGATCCGCGTCTGCCTGAGTTGCGACAGTAGATAGTCCGGCAAAGGGGTTACCGCAATGGCAAGATCACTCGGCGGGCGCTTCTGTCGCCGCGGTTTGCAGTTCAGCCACCAGCTGCTTGAGCGCGCTGTTCTGATCCGCTTCAAGATCAGCAACGGCATAAACTTCCGAAACTGCGACTTTCGAAAGGATCACCCCTTTGGCAACCGTGCCGGGTGCCCCTGCCGGGCCATAGTGCTCGCCGTTCATCGAGAAATAAACCGATCCCGACGCCCCTGCCCGCAACAGCGGCGGTTCTTCTGTCAGCGGAACCTCAAAGACACTGCCTTGCTCGACCGTCCCAAGCGTCCCTTCGAAAATGACACTGCCATCTGCCGCCGTTACCCGCATCCAAGAAGGATCGACAGCAACGATTTTCAGCGTGGTATCAACCTGTTCCACGACCTGAGGCAAAGCTGGTCGTTCAACCGTGTGCACTTCGGCAACTTCGAACTGCGGCAGGCTTGGCGGGCGGAAGGTTCCGACATCACGCGGATCAAGGGTCGAAATCGGCGCATCGCGGGCAACCAGAACCGGAACATCCAACGCCTGCGGACGATAGAGACGGTCCAGTGCCTCGGTATTCGCCGCAGCAACCACATCATCGACAACGCCGCCGCGCACGGCATCCAGCGGATCAAGGTCGGACAGCACCACAGGCGCTTGTTCAACCGGGCTGACCTGCACCTGCTGGATCTTGTTCAGAACGGCCCACCCGCCATAGCCGATGCCGCCAATTACCGCCAACAGCACCAGCGACGAGCCGATGGCGCGCGGTTCAATCTGACTGACCAGAGATTCCTTGCCCGGAATGTACGGCGTATTGGGCGAGATGAAGGGATCGCGCCCCATTGGCCCACGCGCCGGAAGCGCGCCGGTCGGCTTTCGCACCACCGAAGCCTCGGCCGACATGCCATGCGCGACCGAAAAACCGCTTTCCGCGCAGAAAGTCGAGAATGTTTCATCCGGGTTCATTCCCAGATAACGCGCATAAGAACGCACATACCCGGCGATAAAGCCGGGCGTGTCAAAGGCGTCGGGATCCGCGTTTTCGATGGCAGCAATGTAGTTGGCTTTGATCCTCAACTCGCGCTGAACATCCAACAGGGATTTGCCCATGGTTGCGCGTTCGCCGCGCATCTTGTCACCAAGGCGTACCTCGTAATCATCAAACCCTTTGGGTCTGACATCTACGTCCTCATCAGATTCGCGCTGTGATCTGCGCCCAATCATTCCTGCTGCCCCATTCTGCCTGTCGCGTGTTTCGCGTTAGCGGCGAATCATCCCCAAAACGATTCGTCTGCCAATTTTGTTAGCGTAAGCTTAACACGCGGCAAATACGTTGCACACTTTGGCGTGAGGTTAACCGGCAAGTTCGGCGCGATTTAGCGCACAATGTGACCAAAGTTCGTCCATCGCCTGTACCAGACGGTTCATTTCGTCAGGTCCATGCACCGGAGAAGGGGTAAAGCGCAGACGCTCGGTTCCGCGCGGAACGGTCGGGAAATTGATCGGTTGCACATAAATGCCGTAATCATCCAACAGCATATCGCTGAGCTTCTTGGTATGGACCGGGTTTCCGACGATCACGGGCACGATATGGCTTCCGTGGTCGATCAGCGGCAGTCCCATCCCCTTCAATCGCAGCTTGAGGATTTTGGCCTGCGTCTGATGCTGCTCGCGCAGTTCAGGTGCAGTTTTCAGGTAGGCAACAGATGCGGCAGCCCCGGCCGCAACCGCAGGTGGCAGGGAAGTGGTAAAGATAAAGCCCGGTGCGTATGACCGCACGGCGTCGCACATCTTGGCGCTGGCCGCGATATAGCCGCCCATCACGCCATAGGCTTTTGCCAGCGTGCCGTTGATGATGTCGATCCGGTGGGCAAGGTTATCGCGCTCGGTCACACCGCCCCCGCGGGGGCCATACATGCCTACCGCATGAACTTCGTCGATATAGGTCAGTGCGCCGAATTCATCTGCCAGATCACAGATTTCTTCGATTGGACCAAAATCGCCGTCCATTGAATAAACCGACTCGAATACGATCAGTTTGGGCGCGGCAGGGTCATCCGCCTCAAGCAGTTCGCGCAGATGCGCCACGTCATTGTGCCGGAAGATGCGCTTAGCTCCGCCATTCCGGCGTACGCCTTCGATCATCGAGGCATGGTTCAGCGCGTCAGAATAGATGATCAGGCCAGGGAACAGTTTGGGCAGCGTGCTGAGCGTTGCGTCATTGGCGATATAGGCGCTGGTAAAAAGCAGCGCGGCTTCCTTGCCGTGCAGATCGGCTAGTTCAGCCTCAAGCCTTTTGTGATAAACTGTGGTGCCCGAGATATTGCGTGTACCGCCCGAACCTGCACCGGCTGCATCAACAGCTTCGTGCATTGCATTCAGAACGACCGGGTTTTGCCCCATGCCCAGATAATCGTTGCCGCACCATACGGTGATATTCTGCTGTGACCCGTCCGGACGCGTGCGCACCGCATGGGGGAAATGTCCATTGCGACGTTCGATATCGATAAAGGTCCGGTAACGACCTTCATCATGCAGCCTGGCAATCGCTGAATCGAGCTGAGCAGTATAGTCCAAAGGACCCTCCTTGAACGCCCGTATCCGGTTTCCCATTGGGCGATATTTTCGCCACCTCCCACAGCTTACCCTGTTTTGGTGGCTTTGTGTTCCCTTATTCAGCTGGTTACAGCCGAAAAGGTGAACCCAACTTTGATTTGCATCAAATATAAGTTTGCACCCCATCCGACAAGTAAAGTTACGGCCATCGAACGCGTGGAAACGACGCAGGTCTCGCCTCCCTACCCAAAGCTTACGCTGCCGGGCCGCAATTCGTGTCAACAACTCTGGACGGCGCTGACAACGCTGCTAGGGTTCGCGGGAACAAAAAACAGGCAGGAGCCCCCCATGTCGCTAGACGCCGTGTTGAACCGGATTGACGAAGATCTGCAAACCTCGATCGACCGCCTGATGGAACTGCTGCGCATCCCGTCGATCTCGACCGACCCCGCATACAAGGCCGAGGTCAGCCGCGCCGCAGACTGGCTGGTTGCCGATCTGAACAGTATCGGAATTGCGGCTGAGAAACGGGAAACACCGGGCCACCCAATGGTTGTCGGTCACGTGGGTGAGGAGGCGACTGCGCCGCATTTCCTGTTTTACGGCCACTACGATGTGCAGCCGGTCGATCCGCTGAATCTGTGGAACCGGGATCCGTTCGATCCCGCCATTGAGGACACCGAAACCGGTCCGGTCATCCGCGGACGCGGAGCATCAGACGACAAGGGTCAGTTGATGACTTTTGTCGAAGCCTGCCGCGCCTGGAAGGCCGTGCACGGATCCTTGCCGTGCCGCATAACTTTCTTTTTCGAGGGCGAAGAAGAATCGGGCTCACCCTCACTGGTTCCTTTCCTCAAGGAAAATGCCGCCGAACTCAAAGCGGATCTGGCGCTGGTCTGCGATACATCCATGGTGTCACGCGGCGTTCCGTCGATTGCGGCGCAGTTGAGGGGCATGCTGAAGGACGAATTTACCATCGTGGGACCGCGCATCGACCTGCATTCCGGCCACTATGGCGGCCCGGGCCTGAACCCGCTGCGCGAACTGTCGAAAATCGTGACCTCTTTTTATGACGACAAAACCGGGCGGGTCGCGGTCGACGGGTTTTACGAAGGTGTGCATGAAGTACCCGAAGACCAGTTGCGCCAATGGCAGAATTGCGGCTTCGACGAAGCGGATTATCTGAATTCGGTCGGCTACACCCAACCGCATGGCGAAAAGGGGTACTCCACCTTGGAGCAACAATGGGCACGACCGACGCTCGAAGTGAACGGTCTGTGGGGCGGTTATAACGGTGCGGGCTCCAAAACCGTTATTCCGTCCAAGGCCCATTGCAAAATTACCTGCCGCCTTGTTGGTGACATGGACCCGGACGCACTGCGCGCCAAAATCCGCAAACATGTCGAGGATCGGCTCTCCCCTGACGCCAAAGTGGTCTGGGACAACGACATGGAAGGCTCTCCCGCTTCGGTCATGAATATCACCCGCTCCGAATTCGAAGCCGCGCGCGGTGCGCTGTCGGATGAATGGGACCGCGAGGCAGTGTTCACCGGCATGGGGGGATCAATCCCTGTTGTCGGCTATTTCAACACCGTTCTGGGGCTCGACTCGATGCTGGTTGGATATGCAAACGAAGATGATGCCATCCATTCGCCGAACGAGAAATATGACGTGAAAAGTTTCCACAAGGGCATCCGGTCATGGGCGCGCATTCTGGATGCTTTGAACACATAGGTTTTTTGCGAGGCTCTGCCTCGCGCTCCGGGATATTTGCAGCCAGATGAATAAAGGATCCCTGCTTCACCTGGCCCAAAATATCCCGGGGGAGGCGCGCGGCACGCGCGGCGGGGGCAGAGCCCCCCCCACCCGGTCGGGGCAAATACGCCGATCTTACATATGGATCACGCGGCCATAGGCATCCAGCACGCTTTCGTGCATCATCTCTGACAGTGTCGGGTGCGGGAAGACGGTGTTCATCAGGTCTTCTTCCGTTGTCTCCAACTGGCGACCGACCACGTAACCCTGAATCAGTTCGGTAACTTCGGCACCGATCATGTGGGCACCCAGCAACTCGCCTGTTTTCGCATCAAACACGGTTTTGATCAGCCCGTCCGGTTCACCCAAGGCGATGGCCTTGCCATTGCCGATAAAGGGGAAGCGACCGACTTTGATGTCGTAACCCAGTTCTTTGGCTTTTGCTTCGGTATATCCAACCGAGGCAACCTGAGGCTGGCAATAGGTGCACCCTGCGATGCTTTCGGGTTTGACCGGATGCGCATGTTGACCCGCGATGAGGTCCGCGACCATGACACCCTCGTGGCTTGCTTTGTGCGCAAGCCAGGGCGCGCCCGCGATGTCACCGATCGCATAAAGTCCCTCAACCCCGGTGCGGCAATACGCGTCCGTGACCACATGTGTCCGGTCGATCTTGACGCCCAGAGCTTCCAGACCGAGGTTTTCGACATTGCCAATGATCCCGACGGCCGAGATCACTGTGTCGAACTCGTGTTTTTCAACCTTGCCTTTAACCTCGATATGCGCGGTCACTTTCCCCTTGCCACGATCCAACTGCTTGACCATGGCCTTTTCCATGATGGTCATGCCCTGTTTGGTGAACGCCTTCTTGGCCAATGCGCTGATCTCGGCATCTTCTACCGGCAACACCCGGTCCATCACCTCAACGACCGTGGTGTCTGCGCCCAGTGTATTGTAGAAACTGGCAAACTCGATGCCGATTGCACCAGACCCGATGACGAGCAGTTTTTTCGGCATCCGCGGCGGTTGCAGCGCGTGCTTGTAGGTCCAGACCAGATCGCCGTCAGCTTCAAGGCCCGGCAGTTCCCGTGCCCGTGCCCCGGTTGCGAGAATGATGTTCTTGGCGGTCAGTTCCTCGGTGCCTTTGTCGGTCTTGACGCTGACCCTGCCCTTTGCGGGGATCGTGGCCTGACCCATCACAACGGCAACCTTGTTCTTCTTCAGCAGATGGCCGATGCCACCTGACAGCTGCGCAGCTACGCCACGGGATCGTTTGACCACCGCATCCAGATCATATCCGATCTTTTCGGCTTTCAGACCGAAATCCTTGGCGCGCTCCATCAGATGGAACACTTCGGACGACCGCAACAGCGCCTTGGTGGGAATACAGCCCCAGTTCAGGCAGATCCCCCCCAAATGCTCGCGCTCGACAATCGCAGTTTTCAAACCCAGCTGGGCTGCGCGGATTGCGGCGACATAGCCGCCGGGGCCAGCCCCGATTACGATCAGATCATAGGATTGTGCAGCCATGTGTTCCTCTCGGCGCAGGAGTTGAAAATTTAGTTTACCATTAAACTATTATTCGGAACGCATCAATATGCCCGTCCCGCGACAAATAGGACGCAGGGTAAGCGATGCCTGAACTTGCGGATTTCAGCCTATACCCCGGGCCATGCAATGGCTAGAAAAGAAACGCCGACACCGGTCGGACCTATTCTTCTCTCAACCCATTCAAGGGGCTGACCATGGCCAAAACTCTGAAAGATCTGCTGCTTGCCCTGCTCAACGCCACATTGATACTTGTTGCGCTGTGCCTGTTTCTGGGCTGGAAACTGGCGTCGAAAGCCGAAAGCATCACTGCTGAAGTCTCGCATACGGTTCAGGCCGTGGCCCCCCTCCGGGATGAGGCGAAGGGCATTCGGGACGAGCTTGCGGCGCTGCGGACTGATTTGGCGGCGATTTCACATCAAGACACGTTGGCAGACAGCCAAGCCGCGCAAAACCTCCAGGCAACGCTGGGCCGCCTGAATGCAGCAGAACAGAAGCTGCAAACGGTTCAGGAGCGGATTTCGGAACTTGCTGACACGCCAGAAGTGCTGATTGCGCAGGCGATCCAAACCGGTGCCGATATCGCAGCGGAACGCGTTCTGGCATTAAGTGGATGCACGCCTAAGTCATAAAGCGCAGCCGCGGCCAAAGCGCGGTTGCGGTTTAGCGCTTAGCCCGTTGCCTGTAGTTCGCGCACGGTTGTCCCGTACCCGCCCATGTCGACATAAGCAGTTTCGTGCGGGGTCGAGCTGCGGGACAACGCTGCGTTCCGATACGGGAAACGACCAAACTTGCGGATCACCTCGCGATGCGCTCTGGCGTGCAGCAGGTTGCTTGCGTCGCTGCTCATGTTTTGGCAGATCAGACGCACACAGCGTTCCTGATCACACAGGTTTTCCGAGTGCATCATGGGCAGGTAAAAGAACTGTCTGGCCGGTTCGTCGATCTTCTTGTCCCAGCCTTTGTCGACTGCGCATTTTGCTGCCGCCAATGCCGCACGATCGGTCGAGAAGGCACGCGCCTCCCCCCGGAACATGTTGCGCGGGAACTGATCTGTCAGGATGATATAGGCAAGCGCCCCACTGGGATAAGTCAGCCAGAGCGAGAACCGACCCGCTGCCGCTGCTTCCCAAGTTGACTGAAACCGCGCCCGAATGTCTGCATCCAGCGCCTCATCCTCAAGATACCAACCCTTAGGGCCAACTTCATCTAACCAAAAACTCAATACTTCTTCAGGCGTTACCATTGCCTTAAACTCCGTCAATTGCCCGCGCCCCAGACGTAACGTCATTTAAGTCCCTTTTACAGAACTGTTACAGTAACATATTGCAACACAAACGACATAATTTCGTGTCTCAAGCGGTTTCGCGCGCGCCCTCTTCGAACTCGGCTTCTGCCGCCTCTATCGCAACTTCCTGTGCAACCTCGAATGCAACGGGCGACGCGGTGGGATAAAGCGTCGACATGGTGCCGGTTTCATCAACAGGAACTGCTGCACGCTGGGTCATCCGGTAGACCGAATAGGCGGCCAATGCGACAAGCAACACGGCGATGATCAGGAAAAAGCCCGGAGGGCCAAACACTGCATCCCCCATCAGCCAACCTGTGATAACAGGTCCGGTAATTGCACCAAGGCCGTTGATAAAGATCAGGCCGCCGGATGCCGCGGCCATGTCTTCGTATTCCAGAAAATCGTTGGTGTGCGCAATCAGCAATGAATACAAAGGGTTGGTCATTCCGCCGATCACAAAAGCAGACGCCAGAAGGATTTCGAAGGAAAAGCCATAAAGCATACCACTGACGGCGCCAACTGCACCGGTTGCCGCGACCAACAGGATCAGGAAACGCCTGTCCATCCGGTCGGAAAACCAGCCCAGCGGGTATTGCAGGACAATTGCCCCAACATAGAACGCCGCCACAAATGCCGAGATTTCAACCAAGGACAATCCGGCCTGAGCCCCATAAACCGCCGACATCCCGAACTGCGCCGAGAACACGCCCCCCAGCAGGAACATGCCGACACACCCCAGCGGAGAGCTTTTCATCAACTCCCGCAGCGTCATCGGCTTGGTAGTATCGAACGCCGGAGTTGGTGAGATCGACAGCAAAATCGGTGCGAAAGAAACCGAAACAAGGATCGAGGCAATCACGAATGTTTCGTACCCGGCAGGGTCGCCCAACAGGAAAAGGCCCTGCGCGCCGATGATACCCAACATCTGAACGATCATGTAAAGCGACAGGGCCTGCCCGCGATTTTCGTTATTGGCTGCGTTGTTGAGCCAGCTTTCCGCAGTGACGTAAACGCCCGAGAAACAGAACCCGATCACCACGCGCCCCAGAACCCAGGCAATCGGGTCTGCCAGCATCGGATACATGATCATCACGGCCGAAATGAAAGACGCCAGTGCCGCAAAGACCCGCACATGGCCAACACGCCGGATCATCTCGGGCGCAAGCCGTGAACCGCCCAGAAAACCAACGAAATAAGCTGACATTACAAAAGACATCTCAAGGGTCGAAAATCCCTCAAGCTGCCCACGAACACCCAAGATCGTGCCCTGAAGGCCGTTTCCGACCATCAGCAACCCCATGCCGAGCAACAATGCCCATGCGCTGGACAGAACCTGAATCATTTGGGCCTCCGATAGGTGCCAACCTTGTTTGAGTTTTGTTCTGCGATCAAAGACCGCTTCCATCGCGCTTGTCTACGACATTCCCTGTCGGTGATGCCGTATGCGCGCCTATCCGGGGATCAAAAGCGACGCATCGCCATAAGAAAAGAACCGGTATTTCTGTGCGATGGCATGGGTGTAAACCTCGCGCATCCGGTCCTGACCCATTAACGCTGAAACCAGCATCAGCAGCGTGGATTTTGGCAGATGAAAGTTTGTCATCAGCGCATCGGTCACATGAAACCGGAAACCGGGATAGATGAAGATATCGGTGTCACCTTCCCACGGTTCGATCGCGCCCGAACGCGCAGCACTTTCGATCAGGCGCAGGGCAGTGGTGCCCACCGGGATGACACGCCCGCCCGCAGCTTTTGTGGCCTGTATCTCGGCAACAGCCTCGGCGCTGACCTGCCCCCATTCGGCATGCATCTTGTGGGTTGTCACATCCTCGACCTTGACCGGCAGGAAGGTTCCGGCGCCAACATGCAGGGTCACATGTGTGACGGCGACACCCCGTTCCGACAAAGCCTGCATCAGGGCATCGTCAAAATGCAACGAGGCGGTCGGCGCTGCCACCGCACCGGACCTGCGGGCCCAGATGGTCTGATAATCCATCTTGTCCTGCTCGTCCGCCGGACGTTTGGCGGCGATATAGGGCGGCAACGGCATTACACCGGCCTGATCCAGCGCCTTGTCGAAATCCTGACCGCTGAGATTGAAGCGCAAAAAGGCCTGCCCGTCTTCCACCCGATCCAGCGTCGCGCTCAGATCGGCGGAAAATACAATCTCTTCCCCCGGCTTCACTTTCTTCAGCGGCTTGATGAGCGCAGACCAAGTGCCATCGGCCTGTGGGTCCAGCAGAGTGGCCTCGATCCCGGCGGAAACCGGGCCTTGCGCGCTGTCCCTGTGGCGCCGCCCGTTCAGGCGCGCCGGGATAACGCGTGTGTCGTTCAACACCAGCCGGTCACCCGGACGCAGGAAATCGGGTAGATCGAACACGTGGCTGTCCACTGTACCACCCCCCTGCGCCACAAGCAGGCGCGCAGAGGATCGCGGGCAGGCAGGCCGCGTTGCAATCAGGTCGTCGGGCAGGTCAAAATCAAAATCGCTGAGCTTCATGACCGCGCCTTACAACCCCGCAAAAGATTCTGCCATATCCCGTCAGCGGTCACTGGGAGGAGAGCCAAAAGTCGGTTTCGGCTCGTCAGGTTCCACCGGCGCAGCATTGGGGCCGTCCGAGACCGTTGGCGCAGGCTGACGCAAGAGATCACGCAGAAAAAGGGGCGCCAGACCGGACAGAGGGTTCACCGCGACTTTGGGCGAGGATATCGGCCCGGTGAGTGTGTAATTGAACCCAAAGACGCCTTCACCCTTGCGGGTAAATACGCTGCCAACGGCATTTAGAAGGTAAATCGGTGAAATCGCCCCCCGCAGGTTCAGCAGGCTGTTCACGGTGTCGATTGTGCCATCAAACGAAAGCCCCATTGACGGGCCAACAGCGCTGCCACTCAGCACTTTGATGTCGGTGGGCGATATCCTCATGCGGCTGTCAATCGCCGAAAAGAAGATCCCCTGCCCGGCCATCTCGTCCAGCAGACCAACAAGGCTGATCGCGTTCAGGATCGCGGCCATGGCCGGGGCATCGGTGATCCGGGTATTAACGATCTTCAGGATCACGTCGTAACTGCCGGGCGCAGCTACTGGCTCAAGCTTCAGGTCCAGATCACCGCCGCGCGCCTGTGTCAGAACCCCGGCTGATCGCAAAACGGCCCCCGCGTCTTTCGACGTCAGGTCAACGGCGCTTCGATTTCCTCGCGGGGTGACTTGACCGGAAACAGCCGCACCGCCGTTCACCCGCGCTGTGAAGGTGCCATTTACGCCACCGGTTGTCTGGAACGCCCCCCGGAAACCTGTCAGCGCGACAGTTTCGGTGACCTGAAGACGGTCCAGTGCCACGTCCAGCTTCGGCCCGGGGGCCCCGCCGCCACCCGATCCTCCGCCGCTTTCCCCGAAATTCGCACGCCCCATGTTCAGCACACCGCCTAAGACGCGGATATCCGGGACAGCAGCCCCCCGCCCGATCAGCTCCGCTGGAACCGCAAGCCAGTCCCCCAGGTCGAACGAGCTGAACTGGACGCGGTCATATTCACCGTTTTCGTGAAAGGAAATGGATGCGGTTGTGCGCAGTCCCGCTGCATTGATCCGCAGGTCGTCCACCTTCAGCTGCGCGCCCAACGTCGCGTCCGCAGTCAGTGATCCTGTGGTGTTTGCCTCTTTGCGCCAGCCGAGTTCAGGGATGGCAAGTGCGACGCCCTGAAGGTCCGAAACAACAGACAGTTTCGGAGGAGCCCCAGCGCCCAGACCCAGCGTAATATCAGCAACCCCTTTGCCCGTCAGCATCCCCGGCGGCAAGCCGGCCCTGATCTCATCCATCAGACGCGGGGACAGTTCGATCTGGCCGGTGAAGGTGCTACGCTGTTCGGTTTCGCCGTCAATAGGCTGCTGCCAAAGCGCCTCTAGCGGAACATCGCCGAACTGACCCAGTCCCTGAATCTGAACACCCGACTGATTGCCGGAAATATCCAGCATCGGGGCACTTACGGAAAATCCCGGCACCAGACGGTCACTGGACAGATTGGCCAGCGTTCCGTTGAAGTGAAATTCGGTATCCTGAAACTTTAACTCTTTTATGAGCGGCAGGGACAGCGTTCCGGTCAACGCAACCGTGCCTTTGGCAACATCAACGGGTAACCCGGCCTTGCTCAGCAATTCCAGCGGTGGTCGGTCCAGCAGCGACAACGCAGAGGTCACGCTGCCCCTTGCCTGAATACGCGCGATGCCGGGCGCGGATTTCTTGATATCCGTGTCAGGTATGATGAAGGACGTCCCCGCGGCATCCACACTCCCCCCGTCATCGGCGACCACCACCCCCTGCTGCGCGGTGACCGTAAACCGGCTGTCGATCAGACTGGCCTGACCTTGTGCATCTTCGATTGGCGGCAGGGTCTTTGCAAAGCGAACCTTGGCTTGCTCGAACCCGAAATCAAGATACAGGTCCGGTTTGGAACCGGGCTCCAGACGCAGGGCGAAATCCATGTCCGACAAAACCCCCTGATAGAGGTTTTCCGTCACCCATTCCCGTGGCTTGGGTGCCAGACGCTCCGGCCAGTAGCTCAGAACATTGTCCGAGCTCATCTGATCCAGATGGGCATCCAGCGCCACAGCCCAGCCATCTGCACGTCCGTGCAAAACACCAAAGGCGCGCACGGTGTGGCCCGGATCCTCGATGGTCATCTGGCCAAGGCGCAACTGGAACGGGTTGAACGCCATCTTGAAATCCAGACTGGCGCGCGACAGCTGAATCGGCTCCGGGAACAGGTTCGCCGGGTTCACATTGATCCCGGACAAGCGCAACTGTGTCTCCAGACTGTCCAGCACACCATCTTCAGCCCCTTGCAGAAACGCCTTTCCATCGGCCTGAACTGTGCCCCAGGCCGACACCACCGACACCTCATTGAAGTCCAGCATCTGGGCGTTCGGGTCATAGGTGAAATATGTACGGGCAGATTCGAACGGGACAGGGCGTGTTTCCGGGTTGGGCTGCACCGCCCCGGCCCCCAGATTGAGGGTTGCGAACACGGTTCCTGTTGCCCCGTTTTCATCGACACTGCCCCGCAAAGCCCCTGAAATCGGTGCGCGCAGAACCTGCAACCAGGCAAGGGCCGGGCTTTGGCCTGCTATATCCTCGGCCGGAAGATCGGTGACCGAGATGCCAAAGCTGGCGGCAGGCGTGCCCAGTACGCTGGTATAGTTGGCCTCGATACTGCTGACATAGTCACGCCCCGACAGAACCGAAAACCCGGTTGCAAGCCGCACTTCGTTATCACTGCGGTTCGCCTGAATATGCCCACCGTCCAGAACCCACGACCGCCCCTGCCGCAGGTCGCGGTAATCCAGCGTAATCGCATCAAGTTCGACCGAGGTCAGCGCCGACAGTATCGGAGATTGAAAGACCTCGTCCGAGGTCTCGATCAGCTGTGCAAGGTCCGGCGCTTCCTGAACCGGCGCGCTGCCCGATCCCACGGTCAGGGTCAGCGCCCCGTCCTGATCGCGGGTCATGGCGATCTGCGCGCCACTCAGAATGATGCGCTTGGGCCGGACCTGACCGCGCAGCAAGGGGCGCATGGCCAGGCTGGCGCGCATATCGGATACCTGCGCAATCTGCTGGCCTGCGGCGTCACTGATGGCAACATCGGTCAGCCGCAGACGGGGGCGCCAGCCTTCGTGGATGATGAAACTGACGTCTCCAAACCGGATTTGCAGCCCGCCCAGCGCCCGTTCCAGCCGGGCTTCGACCCTGTCGCGCAGCCAGACCGGCGCGTGCATCCTCTGCCCCACGACCATGAAACCGGTGAACATCGCCAGAAGCACCAGCACGATGGCCCCACGCATGGCCCACAGACCAGCGGTGCGGCGGCGCGACCGACGGCGAACAGGCTTGCCCGGCTTTGCTTCGTCGTCTTCGTGCTGCTTCAATTTGCTATCCACGCCTTCCAACCCGCACGCGTTGCCCTATGATGATGGGCAGCCTTTAAAAACCTTTAGCGGAGTTTCCAATGCCCGACGTTTCAGACATCGCCCCCGACTTCACTTTGCCGCGCGACGGCGGTGGCGAGGTGACGCTTTCGGCGTTGCGCGGTGGCACCGTGGTTTTGTTCTTCTATCCCCGTGATGATACGCCGGGCTGCACCAAGGAATCCATCGGTTTCTCAGAGCAGCTTCAGGCGTTTACCGATGCAGGGGCTCACGTTTTCGGCATTTCGCGGGACAGCGTCGCCAAGCATGACAAGTTTGTCGCCAAACACGGGCTGACCACTCCGCTGTTGTCGGACGAAGGCTCGACCGTCTGCGAGGACTATGGCGTATGGGTTGAAAAGAACATGTATGGCCGGAAATCGATGGGGATCGAGCGATCAACCTTTGTCATTGATAGCGAAGGACGCATTGCCAAGGTCTGGCGCAAGGTCAAGGTGCCCGGCCATGTGGATGAGGTGCTGGAAGCGGTGAAGGCGATCTAAGCCCCCCTCGACCTGCCGCGCCATCCGGTCTATCACCCGCGCTGACATGCCAAAGGCGGAGCGACCCGGTGCCCAAAACACTGACACAGATGGCGACAGAGGTTCTGACAACAGCGGACGGGCGGGCCAAAACCGCCCTGTCCAAAGCCCATGCCGCCGCGTGGTTTGCCTCCCGCAAGGCCGAGGGTGAACCCATCGAGATCGGCACCGCATCACCGCCCCTGTCCCCCGCGCGCCCGGACAAGCCCGCGCTGTTGTCCCCGCGTGAGGTACCCAAACGGAAACCAGGTACCGAGGCCGGGCGCATTGCCCTGCTACACGCGGTTGCCCATATCGAGCTGAACGCTGTCGATCTGCACTGGGACATCATCGCGCGCTTTGGCCATGTACCCATGCCCATCGGGTTCTACGATGACTGGGTGAAATGCGCCGAAGAAGAATCGCGCCATTTCGAGATGGTCTGCGATTGCCTGGAACAGATGGGCAGCCACTATGGCGCCCTGCCCGCCCATGCAGGCATGTGGCGCGCGGCCGAGGACACCGCAGACGACCTGATGGGACGGCTGGCCGTTGTTCCCATGGTGCTTGAGGCGCGTGGGCTGGATGTGACCCCCGGCATGATCGAGATATTCCGCAAAGCCAAGGCCGAGCAGGCCATCGCCGCGCTCGAGGTAATCTATGCCGAAGAGGTCGGCCACGTCGCTTACGGCTCAAAATGGTTCCACTTCCTGTGCGGCCGCGAAAACGCCGACCCCAAGGACGTGTTTCACGCTCTGGTCCGACGGTATTTCCACGGTGTTCTCAAACCGCCCTTCAACGAAGAAAAACGGGCCGAAGCCGGGTTGCCCCCCGATTTCTACTGGCCCCTGACCGAAGACCTGCCCGCGCCCGGAGACCTCTCGAACTGACACTTCTGCGTAATATTCGGCAAAATCTCGCCGATCTTTGCGGGATATCAGCGCCATTTGCACTTGATTGGTCAACAAACTTGCCCGAACGCCCCTGCCGCTTTATGCAATCGGCGCAAGGGACGGCAGGCACTCACGACCGGTTCCGATCTTGGGGATGAAAGGTAGGGCGCGTGCGAACACGTCTGACAATAAAACTGCACTCACTGCTTGAGAGGCATTTCCCGGAACGCCGGGTCTTTCTGAAATCCGACAAGGACACAAGGTTTATCCGGCTCAGTTCGGAAACTCAGGTGGTCGCAGTGGCCGGAGTTGCCGTCATGGTCGGATGGACAGCGGTTGCGACAGCCATACTGTTGATGGACAGCATCGGGGCCGGGAATTTCCGGGAACAGGCAAAGCGCGATCAGGCCATCTATCAGGAACGCCTGAACACCCTGTCGGCAGAACGCGATTCCCGCGCACATGAAGCACTGGCCGCTCAGGACCGGTTCAATGCCGCGCTGGACCAGATTTCCGCGATGCAGTCGGAACTGCTGGCCTCGGAAAACCGTCGCCGCGAGCTTGAGACAGGTATCGAAGTTATCCAGACGACATTGCGCGCCACGATGAAACAGCGCGAAGAGGCGCGCTCAGAGCTGGCCCAATTGAAACAGGACACCAGCGGCTCTGATATGTATGCCGCGGTTTCCAGCGCCCCGGTACAGATGGCCTTCATGACCGACGCCTTGGCGAGGACGGCCAAAGAACGCGATCTGATCGCCTCCAACGCGCAGGACGCGCTGGAACAGCGGGACGATCTGGAACTTGAAATCCGTCTGATGCAGGAACGCAGCGACGAAATCTTCCGCCAGCTGGAAGAGGCGATGGTCATCTCGGTCGAACCTCTGGACAAGATGTTCCGTCAGGCCGGAATGCCCACCGATCGCATCATCGAAGAGGTCCGGCGCGGATATAGCGGTATGGGCGGTCCGCTGACCCCTTTATCCCTTAGCACACGCGGCGAAGAAGACGAGCTTTCGCCCGAAGAAGTCCGCGCAAACACGTTGCTGCGCCAGATGGATCAGCTGAACCTGTACCGGATTGCTGCGGAAAAGGCCCCCTTCGCCAATCCCGTACATTCTGCCGTGCGTTTCACCAGTGGCTACGGCAACCGGCGTGACCCCAAGTCCGGTGGTCGTCGGCAGCATAACGGTGTCGATTTTGCGGGACCGCAAGGCACCGATATATTCGCGACCGCTGATGGTGTGGTCACGCATGCCGGCTGGCAATCAGGCTTCGGACGCCTTGTGAAGATCAAGCACGCGTTCGGAATTGAGACACTTTATGCTCATAACACCAAGATCAACGTAAAGGTCGGCCAAAGGGTCTCGCGCGGGGATCATATTGCTGATATGGGTAGCACCGGACGGTCCACCGGCACGCATCTGCACTATGAGGTGCGCGTGAACGGAAATCCCGTAAACCCAATGACTTACATCAAGGCTGCGAAAAATGTTTTCTAAAAGCAAAATCAACGAGCCCGCACCCAAAGCACCTGAGGCGGCCAAACCTGCCGCTCCGGCGACCCCAGCGGCCCCTGCTCCGGCTGACGCGAAACCTGCAATGGCACCCAAGCCCAAGCCGCCGGCCTCGGTCCTGTCCTCGGATCTGCACATCACCGGCAACATCAAGACCAGCGGTGACATTCAGGTGGAAGGCACTGTCGAAGGCGACATCCGCGCCCATCTGCTGACCATTGGTGAATCGGCAACGATCAAGGGCGAAGTCACCGCAGATGACGTTGTGATCAACGGTCGCATCGTTGGCCGCGTGCGTGGTCTCAAGGTTCGCCTGACATCGACGGCCCGGGTCGAAGGCGACATCATCCACAAGACCATTGCCATCGAAAGCGGCGCGCATTTCGAAGGCTCGGTTCAGCGTCAGGACGACCCCCTCAACCCTGGCCGCAGTGCCAAAGCCGGATCGAACCCGGCGGCAGAAGTCAAACAGTAAGCAGACTGCATTTCTTGTCAGGACGCCGTGGGGCAACCCGTGGCGTCTTTTCTTTTGCGTGACCGTTTGGGGTCGGGATTCCCGTTTTCGTCCCTTTCTGATCGCGCTACAGTCGATCCATGTTGCTTTTTCTGACGGTTGTCGCGCTGATCGCTGGCGTTGCGGCCTTTCACTTCTGGTCGAAAAGACAATCCCGCCTGACCTTGCTGGCCACGTCGCTGTCCCGGCACCAGCGCGATATTGTGAACGCTCAGGTACCAATTATCCGGAAACTGCCCAAAGACCTGCGCGGGGCGCTGGAAGGAAAGATCAACCTGTTTCTTGATCAGGTCGATTTCGTCGGCTGCGACGGGCTGGACGTCACCGAAGACATGCAGGTGTCGATTGCCGCGCAAGCCTGTCTGCTCGTGGTGAATACGGACCAGTGGTATGACAACCTGACGACCATTCTGGTTTACCCCGGTGCCTTCAAGTCAAAACAGCGTCGCCACAGTGGCTATGTCGTCACCGAACAGGAAATCATCCGCAGCGGGGAAAGCTGGAACCGCGGCCCCGTGATCCTGTCCTGGGCCCACAGCCAGCGCGGAGCCCTGAATGATCACGATGGCCGGAACGTCGTCTTTCACGAGTTCGCGCACCAGCTTGATGACCTCTCGGGCGCAACCAATGGTGTTCCCGTGCTCAGCAATGGACAAAGTTTTGGCGAATGGGAAACCGCCTTTCTGAACGGTTACAAGACACATGTTCTTGCCGTGGAAAACGGAAAACCTACAGTGATCGATCCCTACGGCGCGGAAGGTCACGAAGAATTCTTTGCCGTTTCGGTCGAAGTGTTCTTTGAACGTCCACATGCACTGAAATCCTCTGACCCGGCAATCTATGAACAGCTGTCAAAGCTTTTTCATCTTGATCCCGCTCAATGGCACAGCGGTCCGTTCTGACCCGATTGAGGAAGCGTCGAAAAAAATTCCCCGTTCGCAACAATTTAACATAAGCTAATTCTTGAATTACGGTTAACCTCATTATTGGGCGGAGGATTTTCTATGTCATCGAAACTACTTGCCGAGTTCTTCGGCACGTTCTGGTTGGTTCTGGGGGGCTGCGGCAGTGCCGTTCTGGCGGCTGGTGTGGCAGATGTCGGCATCGGCTGGCTTGGTGTTTCCTTTGCCTTTGGCCTTACCGTTTTGACGATGGCTTACACGGTCGGCCCAATCTCGGGCGGGCATTTCAACCCGGCCGTCAGTTTGGGTCTGATGATTGGAGGACGGTTTCCGGCCAAAGACCTTCTGCCCTATTGGGTTGCACAGGTCATTGGCGCAATTGCCGCCGCAGTGGTTCTGTACCTGATCGTCAGTGGCGCACCCGATTTCGCTGGTGTCGGTGGGTTCGCGTCAAACGGGTATGGTGAGGCCTCGCCACAGGGATATTCGTTGATGTCGGCTTTGATCATCGAAATCGTGATGACGGCTTTCTTCATTCTGATCATTCTGGGCGCGACGTCGGACAAGGCACCTGCAGGGTTCGCTCCGATTGCCATCGGTCTGGCGCTGACCCTGATCCACCTGATCTCAATCCCGGTGACAAATACCTCCGTCAACCCGGCGCGCTCGACCGGCGTTGCCCTGTTTGCCGACGGCCCTGCTTTGGCTCAGCTCTGGCTGTTCTGGGTGGCCCCCCTGATTGGCGGCGCAATCGGCGCTTTGATCTGGAAGGCAATGTCCTCGGATGACTGATCCGCGCGGGAAAGGTAATTATCCCGTTTACTGAAAAACACGGTATCCTTCCGTCAAATCTGGCTTGGTTACGGCCTTTGGTTCAACGGGAGGATACAATGAAGACATTCACCACAGCACTTTTCCTAAGCTGCGCCGCGACGGCAGGCTGGGCCGAAGACAAATGGCTGAGCATTCCGCAAGCCCCCCAGATGCCCGCCGCCACCGAAGCGGGCACGGCAGAGATCAACGGCATCAACATGTATTACGCCACATATGGCGATGTGGGCGGCACCCCGGTTCTGATGATCCACGGCGGGCTTGCCCATGGCGATGTTTGGGCCGCGCAGGTTGCCGACCTGTCCCAGGACCACAGGGTAATCGTGGCGGATACGCGCGGGCACGGACGATCCACAAACGATGGCAGCCCCTATTCCTACGCGTTGTTGTCGCAGGATTATCTGGCGCTGCTGGATCATCTGGGTGTCGATCAGGTGCATCTGGTCGGCTGGTCCGACGGGGCAAATATCGGGTATTCAATCTCGACCACCAACCCGGATCGGCTGGTCAGTCACTTTGCCCATGCAGGCAATGTCACACTGGACGGGATCGATCCTTCGGTGGAAACCAACGAGGTGTTTGGCACTTATGTGGGCATGATGGCGCAAGATTATGCGGCCATGTCCCCGACTCCTGACGGGTTCGAGGCATTCCTTGGTGGGGTGGCCGCCATGTGGGGCACCGAAAAACCCGGTGGGCTTGAGGCGCTGTCATCGATCACCGTCCCGACACTTGTGGTTCAAAGCGCACATGACGAGGCCATTCTGATGGCGCATTCACAAGCAATTGCTGACGCGATTCCGGGCGCCAAGTTGCTTGTTCTGGATGATGTCAGCCACTTCGCATCTTTTCAGGATCCCGGTGCCTATACCCGTGCCATCCGCGATTTCATCGATCAATAGGCCAAAGAAAAAGCCCGGCGCTTGAGCCGGGCTAAATCATCTTATTCGGTAACGGTAACTTTTTTCATCACATCCGGTGCACCGATGATCGCACCGTTCTGGCCATCGCCCCGCTTGATCGCGTCGACCACATCCATACCGTCGGTCACCTGACCAACCACGGTATACTGGCCGTCCAGAAACGGGCCGGGGGCGAACATGATGAAGAACTGCGAATTGGCCGAATCCGGATCGCTGGACCGGGCCATGCCGACAACACCCCTGTCAAAACTCACGTCCGAGAACTCGGCCGGCAGATCCGCGCGATCCGACCCGCCGCGCCCGGCATAGCGCATGTCGAAGCCGTCCGCGCCCGAGTTGCCGTATTGCACGTCGCCGGTTTGCGCCATGAAGCCATCGATTACGCGATGAAACACGACGCCGTCATACTGACCGTCAGCAGCCAGAGCGGTGATCTGTTCCACATGCTGGGGTGCCACATCTTCGAACAGGTCGATCGAGATTGTGCCATTGGCCCCTTCCCCTTCGACCTCGATCTGCAAACCGCTGGCCAGCGCCGGGCTTGCCAGCAAGGCAAAAGCCGCAGCCAGTTTATGCATCTGCGGCCACCTTGACGCTGATCATGCGGTCTGGGCTTGCAGGCGGCTCACCGCGTACGATGGCGTCCACATGCTCCATACCGTCGATGACCCGGCCATAGACCGTGTACTGACCGTTCAGGAAGTGATTGTCCTTGAAGTTGATGAAGAACTGCGAATTGGCCGAATCCGGGTTCTGCGAGCGCGCCGCGCCCAGCGTGCCGCGATCATGGGGCAGCTTGGAAAATTCTGCCGGAACATTCGGCAGCGACGAACCGCCGGTGCCCGCCATGCGCAGGTTGAACCCGTCTTCCATATCACCATGCTGCACGTCGCCGGTTTGCGCCATGAAACCGTCGATCACACGGTGAAACGCCACGTTGTCATATTCACCGCCACGGGCCAGTTCCTTCATCCGCGCACTGTGCAAAGGCGCTACATCCGGCAGCAGCTCGATGACGACATTGCCGCCTTTCAGCTCGATGATGATTGTGTTTTCGGGGTCTTTGATCTCGGCCATGAGGCCCTCCTGTCGTTTATCTTGCGCAAATACCTATGACGCACGCGTGCGAATGCCAAGTGACGCATTGACCTGAGGGCAAAATGCAGGAAAAGAACCGCCTAAATCGGTTGCCAACGACAAGGATCGCACAATGGGCTGGAAAACACTGGACGATATGGACCTGAACGGCAAACGCGTGCTGGTGCGTGTGGATATCAACGTGCCCGTGGTTGACGGTGTTGTGACCGACGCCACCCGTATCCAAAGGATCGTCCCCTCGGTGCGCGATATTCTGGCCGCTGGCGGCAAACCGATCCTTCTGGCCCATTTTGGCCGTCCTGGTGGCGAACGGCGTGAAAGCCTGTCACTGAAACAACTGGTCCCGACTTTGGAAAGCGCTTTTGGTGCCAAGGTTCTGTTTGCCGCCGATTGCGTCGGGGCCGAGGCGGAACTGGCCGCCGGAGCCTTGCAACCCGGTCAGGTCCTGCTGCTCGAAAACACGCGCTTTCACGCGGCCGAAACCAAGAACGACGCCGATCTGGCCGCTGGCATGGCCAAGCTGGGGGATGTCTATTGCAACGATGCGTTTTCAGCCGCGCACCGCGCCCACAGCTCGACCGAGGCCATCGCCCGTCTGCTGCCCGCCTGTGCGGGCCGTCTGATGCAGGCCGAGTTGCAGGCGCTGGAAAGCGCGCTGGGTGCGCCCAAGCGCCCGGTAACGGCGGTTGTCGGCGGCGCCAAGGTCTCGACCAAGCTGGAACTGCTGGGCAATCTGATCGACAAGGTCGATTATCTGGTGATCGGTGGTGGCATGGCGAACACATTCCTTGTCGCCCAAGGCATCAGCGTTGGCAAATCACTGGCTGAAACCGCAATGAAGGACACCGCAGCCGAAATTCTGGCCAAAGCCGAAAGCTCGGGCTGCCAGATCGTCCTGCCGCGTGACATTGTGGTGGCCGAGAAATTCGAAGCCAACGCACCCCACAAGGTTCTGCCAGCCGACCAGTGCCCCGAGGATGGCATGATCCTGGACGCGGGCCCTGAAAGCGTCGCCGCGATTACCGCGATTTTCGACAAAAGCCAGACCCTGATCTGGAACGGCCCGCTGGGCGCGTTCGAGCTGGAGCCGTTCGACGCGGCCACCAATGCCGCGGCCCTGAAAGCCGCAGCCCTCAGCCGGTCGGGTCAGCTGATCTCGGTCGCGGGTGGCGGTGACACGGTTGCGGCGCTGAATGCGTCGGGGGCAGCCAAGGATTTCACCTATATCTCGACCGCAGGCGGTGCGTTCCTTGAATGGATGGAAGGCAAAACCCTGCCCGGTGTCGCTGCGCTGGAACAATAAGCGGCACTGATCGCATTTGGCCGCTTGTCACGGTTCATGGTATTATCCCCTATTTGAACGGGGGATTATGTCATGAGGTCATTATACCTGCTCATCCTTCTCGCAATGCCGTGGCCTGCAACAGCACAATCCAGTTGCGGTGGCCAGACACAGCTTGATGCAAATTTCTGTGCCAAGGAACAATGGGAAGCCGTTGACCGCGACCTCAACCGGTTGTGGAAACAGATCAAGCCGGTCGCTGATGCACGTGGCAACGGCGATGCCCTTCTGGATGAACAACGTGCGTGGCTAAAGGCGCGGGACGCCACCTGCGACAAGGAACTGTCCGGCGGCGGCAGCGCTGCGCCCATGTTCTACTGGACCTGTATGAAAGAGCAGACGCGTGCAAGAAATCAGCAGCTTCAGTCCTGGCGCTGAGCTTTAACCGGGACACACACGAAATACTGATGAAAAAACCGAATCAGGGGATTCACAACCCGAATCGCCTGTGACATAGTGCGATCAGAGGCTCGGAAAGAGCCCGTTATTGAGGCAAGTTTTCATACGGCGGTAAACAGAGTGTCCCGTTCCCATCGGCCCGGTTTGGGTGCAGTTCTCTTCTTCTCGGTGGCTTTCATGCTGGGTGTGTATTTCACCTTTGCCGCCGTTCAGGGGGATTACGGCCTGTTTCGGCGGGTCGAAATTGCGGCGGAACGGGACGCTCTGTCACGCCGTCTGGAAAAACTGAATGTCGAAATCGCCGAGATGGAAAACCTGACACGGCGTCTGTCCGACACCTATCTGGATCTGGACCTGCTGGACCAGCAGGCGCGCTCGGTTCTGGGCATGATCCGGTCGGACGAAATCGTGATCCGCTGATCAAATACCCTATTCAGAAAAGGCAACTCAGGCCCGGCGTTTCGGCCGGGATGCGCCGTGGCGAACGCTGCGTCACATTTACCCTCGCCAGAAAGCCCCAAATGCTTTATGAGATAGTTTAACGCTAAACTATCTGTCCGAAAGGGGGAGATCGCCACGATGGCTGCGCGAAAAACCACAAAGAAACCAAATGTTTCTGCGGAAGAACTCCAGACATACTACCGCGAGATGCTGCTGATCCGCCGATTCGAGGAAAAGGCCGGTCAGCTTTATGGTATGGGCCTGATCGGCGGGTTCTGCCACCTTTATATCGGACAAGAGGCCGTTGTTGTCGGGCTTGAGGCCGCAGCAGAGGAAGGCGACAAGCGCATCACCTCGTATCGCGACCACGGTCACATGCTGGCCTGCGGCATGGATCCGGGCGGCGTTATGGCCGAACTGACCGGGCGCATCGGTGGCCTGTCCAAGGGCAAGGGCGGCTCGATGCACATGTTCTCGAAAGAAAAGCACTTCTACGGCGGGCATGGTATCGTCGGCGCGCAGGTTCCGCTGGGCGCGGGGCTGGCATTTGCCGACAAGTACAAGGAAAACGGCCGCGTCACCTTCACCTATTTCGGGGACGGTGCCGCGAACCAGGGTCAGGTGTATGAGACCTTCAACATGGCGGCCATCTGGGGCTTGCCGGTGATTTTCGTGATCGAGAACAACCAGTACGCCATGGGCACCGCTCAGTCCCGCTCGACCTCGACCAAGGACATCTTCCATCGCGGCGAGGCATTCGGCATTCCGGGCGAGATCGTCAATGGCATGGATGTGCTGGCGGTCAAGGAAGCAGGCGAAAAGGCTGTCGCGCACTGCCGCGCGGGCAAAGGCCCCTATATCCTGGAAATCAAGACCTACCGCTATCGCGGCCACTCGATGTCCGACCCGGCCAAGTACCGGACCCGCGAAGAAGTTCAGAAGGTCCGCGAACAAAGCGACCCGATCGAACATGTGCGCGAGTTGCTACTGACCGGCAAGCACGCGACCGAGGATGACCTGAAAGCGATCGACAAGGAAATCAAGGAGATCGTCAATCAGGCCGCCGAATTCTCGAAAGAAAGCCCCGAGCCTTCGGTCGAAGAGCTCTGGACTGACATTTACGCCTGAGAGGACGAATAAGACATGGCAACCGAAATTCTCATGCCCGCCCTTTCCCCCACGATGGAAGAGGGCACGCTGGCCAAATGGCTGGTCAAGGAAGGCGATACCGTATCTTCGGGCGACATCATGGCCGAGATTGAAACCGACAAGGCAACGATGGAGTTCGAAGCCGTCGATGAAGGCATCGTTGGCAAGATCCTGATCGCGGAAGGCACCGAAGGGGTCAAGGTGAACACCCCTATCGCAGTGCTGGTCGAAGAAGGCGAAGACGCCTCTGCCCTGCCCGCGGCAACCCCCGCAGCCGCAGCAACGCCCGAGGCCGCCCCCACAGCAGCCCCGGCCCCGGCTCCTGCCGCAGCAGCCCCCGCGGCTCCAGCGGTGGACCTGTCACCCGACTGGCCCGCGGATGCTGAAATGAAATCCGAAACCGTGCGCGAAGCCTTGCGTGATGCAATGGCCGAGGAAATGCGCGGCGATGAAAACGTCTATCTGATGGGCGAGGAAGTCGCTGAATATCAGGGGGCCTATAAAATCTCGCAAGGTCTGCTGGATGAATTTGGCTCCAAACGCGTGATCGACACCCCGATCACCGAACACGGGTTTGCCGGTATCGCGGTGGGTTCGGCCTTTGGCGGTCTGAAACCGATTGTCGAATTCATGACCTTCAACTTCGCCATGCAGGCGATTGACCAGATCATCAACTCTGCGGCCAAAACGCTCTATATGTCCGGTGGTCAGATGGGTTGCCCCATCGTGTTCCGGGGGCCCAACGGGGCCGCGGCCCGCGTGGCCGCACAGCACAGCCAGGACTATGCCGCGTGGTACATGCAGATCCCCGGTCTGAAGGTCGTCATGCCCTATTCAGCCGCTGATGCCAAAGGTCTGCTGAAATCGGCCATCCGCGATCCCAACCCGGTTGTGTTCCTGGAAAACGAAATCCTCTACGGTCGCTCTTTCGAGGTGCCGCAGGTGGATGACCTGACCATTCCGCTGGGCAAGGCCCGCATCTGGCGCGAGGGCTCGGACGTGACCATCGTCAGCTTTGGCATCGGCATGCAATACGCGCTGGAAGCCGCCGACAAGCTAGCCGAAGATGGTATCAGCGCCGAAGTGATCGACCTGCGCACCATCCGCCCGATGGACACTGGCGCTATCATCAACTCGGTGATGAAGACCAACCGTCTGGTGACAGTGGAAGAAGGCTGGCCGCAGGGGTCTGTCGGCAGCTACATCAGCTCGGTCGTGATGCAGGAGGCGTTTGATTACCTCGACGCGCCGGTCATCAATTGCACTGGCAAGGACGTTCCGATGCCCTATGCCGCCAATCTCGAAAAGCTGGCCCTGATCACCACGGATGAGGTGATCGCCGCCGTCAAACAAGTGTCCTACCGGTAAGGAGCGACAGACAGATGCCTACAGAAATTCTGATGCCCGCCCTGTCCCCGACCATGGAGGAAGGCACGCTCGCCAAATGGCTGGTCAGGGAAGGCGATACCGTCTCCTCCGGTGATCTGCTGGCCGAGATTGAAACCGACAAGGCCACGATGGAATTCGAGGCCGTTGACGAAGGCACCATCGGCAAGATCCTGATTCCCGAGGGCACCGAAGGGGTCAAGGTCAACACCGCCATCGCGGTTCTGCTGGAAGACGGCGAAAGCGCCGATGACATCGGCACGGCTCCGGCGGCTGCTCCGGCGGCTGCCCCCGCAGCCGTCGCGGGCAACGAGGCTGCCGCGCCAGTGGCACCCGAGGCGCCCGCCCCTGCCCCGGCCGCTCCGGCCAAGGCAGATGGCGGTCGGATTTTTGCCTCGCCTCTGGCCCGCCGGATTGCTGCGCAAAAAGGTCTCGACCTGACACAGATTTCCGGTTCCGGCCCGCATGGTCGCATCGTCAAGGTCGATGTCGAAGGCGCAACTGCCACCGCGCCGGCAGCGGCTCCTGCCACTGCTCCCGCCGCCGCCGCGCCCGCAGCTGCCCCAACAGCTCCGTCTGGTCCATCGGCGGATATGGTCGCGCGGATGTACCAAGGCCGCCCGTACGAGGAAATCAAGCTCGACGGTATGCGTAAAACCATTGCTGCACGCCTGGGCGAGGCCAAACAGACCATTCCGCATTTCTACCTGCGCCGCGATATCAAGCTTGATGCGCTGCTGAAATTCCGTGGTCAGTTGAACAAGCAGTTGGAAGGTCGCGGCGTCAAGCTCAGCGTCAATGACTTCATCATCAAGGCCGTCGCCAACGCGCTGCAACAGGTTCCGGCCTGCAACGCCGTCTGGGCAGGTGACCGGGTGCTGCAACTGAAACCGTCAGATGTGGCTGTTGCCGTCGCAATCGAAGGCGGGTTGTTCACGCCGGTCCTGCAAGACGCTGACATGAAATCCTTGTCAGCCCTTTCCACCGAGATGAAAGACCTTGCCGCCCGCGCACGCGAGCGCAAGCTGGCTCCGCATGAATATCAGGGCGGCACCTTTGCCATCTCGAACCTGGGCATGTTCGGCATCGACAATTTCGACGCCATCGTGAACCCGCCCCATGCCGGAATTCTGGCCGTCGGCACCGGCGTCAAGAAACCGGTTGTCGGGGATGATGGCGAGCTGACCGTGGCAACGGTGATGTCTGTCACCATGTCGGTTGACCACCGGGTCATCGACGGCGCGCTGGGGGCCGAGCTGCTCAAGGCCATTGTCGACAATCTGGAAAACCCGATGGTCATGCTGGCGTAAGCCATACCGACCTCGCAAAAAAGGCCGCCTCGAATATCGAGGCGGCCTTTTTTGTTAGTTCAAATCAACCTACTGATCTTTGCCCAGCATGTGATCCATCGAGATCGACGGCTGATCGCATCCGGCCTCGCCCACAATCTTGGCCGGGATACCGGCAACGGTCTTGCACGGCGGAACGTCCTGCAACACCACCGAACCGGCGGCGATACGGCTGCAATGGCCGACCTTGATGTTACCCAGAACCTTTGCCCCGGCCCCGATCAGAACACCATCTCCGATTTTGGGATGGCGGTCTTCCTCCTCCTTGCCGGTTCCGCCCAGCGTCACTGAATGCAGCATCGACACGTTGTCTCCGACCACGGCGGTTTCACCGATGACGATGGAATGGGCGTGGTCGATCATGATCCCCTTGCCGATCCTCGCGGCCGGGTGAATATCGATGCCGAATATCTCCGACGATCGCATCTGGAAGAAATAGGCCAGATCAAAACGTCCTTTGCGCCACAGCCAGTGCGCCACGCGATAGGCCTGCATGGCCTGATAGCCCTTGAAATACAGGATCGGCTGCAACAACCGGTGGCAGGCCGGATCACGCTCATAAACCGCCATCAGATCGGCGCGGGCGGCTTCCAGCAATCCGGGATCGTTTGCATAGGCCTCGTCCACGATCTCACGCAGAACCATCATCGACATTTCGTTCGAACACAGCTTGGCCGCGATCCGATAGGACAGTGCACGCTCAAGGCTGCGGTGATGCAGAATACAGGCGTGTACAAGCCCGCCCATAAGCGGCTCCGTCTCGACGGCTGCTTGGGCTTCGGATGTGATACGGTTCCAGACCGGATCGACCGGTGTCACAGGGCTGCGTTTTTCAAACATAGCTTTTGATCCTTTGCTGCGCCTAGAATGCCATTTAGTGGCAAAAAGGCCAAACGCAAACCCGTGATCCGCGATACAACGAAAATGAATGAGTCCGAACGCGCATATTTTGAAACACGAATCCACGAGCGTCTGGCCGAACTGGATCAATTGTCCGCATCAGGCCAGCAGGCTCAGGCCGTTGTTGAACTGGATCAGCAGGCGGTTGGTCGGCTCAGCCGCATGGATGCGTTGCAAAACCAGGCGATGGCAAAGGCGCAACAGGTGAATCGCAATGTCGAAACCCGCCGCCTTCAGGCCGCGCTTATGCGGCTGGACGAGGGGGAATACGGCTATTGCGAGGATTGCGGCGACCGTATTCCCGATGGGCGATTGTATCTGGATCTGGCCGCCAGCAAATGCGTCAGCTGCGCAACCGGGTGATCAGAAACTCGGCAAGATGGTGCAAAACCAGCGAGAAACACTGACAATATTGCAAATCGTCAAACCCCGGCTCATCGGCCAGCACCCTGTTGCGCGCAACCGCCATCAACGATCCGTTGCCGTGAACCGGATGCAGCCGACCCGTGCGTGCGCGGTGATTGTCGGCCAGTTCCGCCTCATGGATCATCCGGACGCATAAGCGGGTCCGCTCTGGCGGCGGCGCCGCCAACAAGGCGCGCGCCGCGGCACTTACATCACCGTGCAATAGCGGTCGCATCGGGCCGCTTACCCGACAACCAGTTGCGCCATCGCACCGGGGCCGTAAATGGCCGACACCTGCGCAATCCCGACCTCATATGACCCGGTCAGACCATCTGCCGCCTTCAATGCCGCCGAATAGGACCACCCTGGCAGGGATGTCATCTCTTCACGGACAAGGGTTCCCCCAGCAAAGACACGCACAAGATAGGATTCGCTTTCCTCGCCCAGTGGAACCTCCAGCCCTGACCAGTCATCCCCATCCAACCGGGTGCGCCGCACCCAGGTCAGGTGATCGCCGGTTGCGTCGGATCGCACCCGGAGGTGAACCGGTGAATACGGGCGCAAACCATTGCCGTCGAATGAGGCGATCAGATGCTGGTAAGCCGGATCATCGTAACCACGGGTCGCCGGGCCGATGCGATAGTGTTTGGCCAAACCCCGCTCGTTACGCAACAGGTTGATCTGCTGCACCTGATCGTTCAGCAACACGAATATGGACCCGTCCGGCCAGACATCCGGCATCAGGGCATCCGACCCCAACTGGCCCCTCAACCGCCCGGACAACGCGTAAACGCCGGGGGACTCAAGCGTGGCATCCGAGAACTGGAACACCTCCCAGTTGCCGGGTGTTCCGTCGCCGATGGCCGCCAGATTGACACCGTTCAGAACCGCGCCACGCGGACGCGATTCCAACTGACCGGCCAACAGCCGCACCGTCACGGCCGGGCCTTCGTCCCAGACGCCGATACTGGCGCGCCTCAGCGGTGTTTCGGTCACGCCCACAATGGCCTGACCGGGGATCACATCACTCAGGCTGTACCCCTCATCGGTTGAGGAGGAATAAACCGTCGCGGCCCCCGGCCAGGGATCAGCGGTCACCGCAAGATAAGGTGCATGCGGGACCTCTGCCCCGGTGATCAGCGGCAGGTCCAGAAACACCGGCAACACGGGAACGGGCGCAGCATAGGGTCTGACAACCGCCGGGTCGTCGCGCAATTGCGATGCCTTATACACACCCTGTTCAACCCGGACCGCTTCGACCAGTTGCAGATCGGCAGATTCCAGACGGTCAATCCGGTAAAGGGGGCTGTTTTCGGTCTCTGACAACCGCACCAGATCACCTGCGCCCAGATGCAGCAGCGATGGCGGCAAGGCAAACCGCACCGTATCGCGGGAAACACGGGCCTCACTCAACCAGCGCTCGGCCGTTTGCCGGCCTTCGGTGCGTGTCATGGACAACGGCATCTCGTTGACCGAGACCGAATGCGTGCTGTCCTCGGGCAGAACCGCCTCTTCCGCAACCAGATCGTGATCCGCATCCGACTGGACAAAACGCAGGCGCACGCGGCCCGTCATCTCGGCCTCGGCTTCTCGCCGGTGCTCAACCGTGCCATCCAGATCACCGCTGATCGCCAGATGATCGGGATTCAGGGCAATCGCGCCATAGCCATCGCGCATCTGAAAGCGCAAGATGCCGTTCCGTTCGATCGCGTCGAACCCATAGCGCAGCATCAGCGGCTGCAAAGCCGACCGCGCATTTGTCACATCTTCGATGACATATCCTCGAACCACGCCATAAAGCCCGGAAACATCGATATCTGTCACCCCTGCCGCGTGGCATATCTCAGTCACGACCGAGGCCAGCGTGCGCGAGCCGGACCGGCCGTTCAGCCAATGCCCCCGGTCATAGTTCGCCCCATCATCCCATTGGCTTCGCAAATTTGGAAAGGTCGGAAACGGGCGGGTATCCCACGCCCAGACATAGGCATTCGCCAAATCCAGCATTGGCCCGCCATAGACTTGCGACACCGGGTTGATGTCCGGGTCGCTCCAATATCCAAGGGTCACCGCCAGGTACTGAACCTGAATGAAATCGTCGCGCAGCCCGTTTGAATATGCGGGCAGCAGCGATTCAGACGATTTCGGGTCCAGAAACTTGTTCGGCTGGTTCGTGCCCTTGTCGATTGCCGCACATCCCAACTCGGTAAACCAGATCGGCTTTGATCCGGGCACCCAGTCGGTCGGATTGGGCTGACGAACGCCACCGATCCGCTCGTGGTGCAGATTTGACCACCAGCCGCGCAGGTCCTTGTAGCGCCAGACCCATGGCTCATCATGCTCCTGATCTTCGATGGGCGTTCTGATCTGTGCCTCGGCCTCTTCCGGCGCGGCATAATACCAGTCATACCCCTCGCCCCCTTCGATATTGCCGCGCAGATACCCAAGGTCATAGACTGACGGCGCACCCGCCTCGGCGTCCACGTGGTTTTCTCCATCACGCCAGTCAGACAACGGCATGTAATTGTCGATGCCAATGAAATCGATGTTGTCATCCGCCCACAACGGGTCGAGGTGAAAATACCTGTCTCCGCTTCCGTCGGGCTGATATCCGAAATACTCGCTCCAATCCGCCGCATAGCCGATCTTGGTGTCCGGGCCCAGAATCTGGCGCACCTCTGCCGCCAGCGCACGCAGTTGCGCAACAGCGGGAAAGCCCGAGGCTCCGCGGATCTGGGTCAGGCCACGCATCTCGGACGAGATACAGAAGGACGACACTCCACCAGCCGCCTTGCACAACATGGCATAGTGCAGAATGAACCGGCGCAGGCCCCATTCCTGCGGACCAGAATATTTGACGATTTTCGTGGCCGGAACCGGACCATTGCCAAGCAAGCCGCCAAACGTGCCACCACCGTTTACCCATTGCAGATCACCAGGCCCGCGATCATCCGGCCGCCCGCCAAGCACCGGGCCCGAGCCACTGCTGCCGCCGCCACCGCCCGAGTCCACCGGGTCGTCAAAGCCTTCGTTGATCGTAAAATCCGCAGCACTTGCTGTCCCAAAGAACGCGGCCACCTGCGCGTCCGCCGCAGCGGTCTGATCAGCAGACCCCGCGCGCCCCGGTGCCACATCCAGCGTGATCCGTCCCCGCCAAGGCAGATGGGGCTGGCTTGCGGCCTCCGACCAGGGATCAGGCAGCCCGTTTCCCTGCAATTGTTCCATCAGGATGAACGGATAGAACATGACCCGCTTACCCGACTGGTTGAGGTGACGGATCGCCTCGACCACTGCCGGGTCTGCGGGTGTTCCGCCATAGACCGGGCGACCGTCCTGCCGCGCGACCTGGCCCGCCGTGCTGCGGACCTGATCCGACACGATCCAGGGCATGTTGCGGCTGTCCGTGTCGCTCTGTTCGACCTTGGGCCGGATCGTGCATGTGCCGCATCTCAGATCGTCACCGAACCACGAAACCACCAACGAGGCCGCATCGCAATTTGGCAGCTCGGTCTCCAGCGCACGGGTCGAGCTCACAAGATCCGATACACCGGACGCAGAATGCACATTGGCCGCCCAGCTTGTCCCGGATTGCGTATAATTCACCTGCGAACGGGCCAGCGCATATTCTCCCGTGCCCGGTATCATCGCCACCCCGCGCACGATTTGCGGCAAGGAGCTTGGGTAATCAGGCATGTCGCGCTGCGCGGGGCGCACCACTTCGAACGAGAACTGCGGCACCCGGTTGCCAAAACTCGCAAGCTGGAAATCCTCGATCACCACATAGGCTGTACCGCGATAGGCTGGTACCGTGCCCGCCCCTTCGATTGCTTCGATCAGGGGATCGGGCAACTGATCCTGCGTCCCGTGATAGATGCGCATGTTCAGCCCGGATCGGTCCTGTTCTTCCCCGTCTGCCCAGATGCGCCCGACATCGGCGATTTCACCCGCACCAACGGCAATGGCCAGCGAAATCGAATAGCTGTAGCTGACGGTGGTCACTTCGGGGGCCTTGGGTTTGCCTTTGCCCCCGCCTCCGCCGCCCTGCGTTTCCCGGGTCTCGGTCTCCAGAAAGTCCGAGGCCCAGATGACCTGACCGCCCACGCGCATACGCCCAAAGACAGTGGTCACCGGCGCGCCCTCGCCGGTTTCCGTCAGCCTGAACCGGTCCATGCGGCCTGTTTCGACGACTTCACTGCCACTGCCCATGACGGATTGACTGAAGAACCTTTGGTCGATAACCCGCCCGACCGTCGCGCCAATGGCCCGGCCGATGATCGCGGTGGACAGGCCCGCGACGGTGCCACCGATTGACCCGCCCAGCGCGGCCCCGGCAGCGGAAAGAAGAATAGTAGCCATCAGAGCACCTCCAACGGGAATTCGAAACAGGAAACGACCCTGCGACGCCAAGGGCCGCTCAGCGCGTTCTCGACGACGCCATGGCCGGAATAGGCGTGAATGAACCTCGGCTCAGAGCCTGCGACGCTGACGATGCCAAGATGTTTGGCCACGCTGCCATCGCGCATCCGGAACAGCAGCACATCTGCGACCGCAAAATCGGCGGCCGTTTTTTCGACCAGATGCCGCCGCGCCGCCGCCCACATGCGTTCCTCGCCCTGCGGCTCGGACCAGTCCAGACTGTAGACCGGAACCGCCTCGGGCTCCTGCCCGATCACGGCGCGCCAGACGCCGCGCAGCAGGCCCAGACAATCCGTGCCCGCCCCCTTGGTCGAGGCCTGATGCACATAAGGCGTCCCCAACCAGCTGCGCGCTTCTGCGACAATATCCTGCCTGTGCATCATCACCTCAGGCTCCCTCCGCTGTTGGCTTTGCTCTGTTTGGGAACGGCCATCACCCAGTCTTCGCCCGGAAGATCTGGAAAGCCCTGAAAGTTCAGCAGGTTGTTGAACTTCAGGCGGCAGGTCTCCATGCGTTTGTCGCACCCCGCCCGCAGCCTGACCATGTCACCCGGCACCAGGCTTTCCCCGAAACCGGACCAGAGCGTGATTTGCCGCCCTTCCGCTACCTGCCCGTCATGCTTGATTGAAGACCAAAGCCCCTTCGCCGCTCCCGACACAACGTCGACCCTGCCGCGTTCGAACCAGCCGTCATCGATGGTTGCCCCGCCCGCAACAAGCAGAACGGTTCCGCCATCAAAACCGGTGACGGCGCCCTCAATCCAATAGCCGGGCGTATCCATGTCGAACCGACAGGTCCGGTCCCCCAATACGGCAGTACAAGGCTTCTGATACACGCGCCCCAACGGGCGGTTCAGCAAATCTGTCAGGCCACGCAACTCGGCGTGGAATGCACCGCCTGCGCGCCGCAATTCCCCGATCGAGCCCCGGAACTGAAGGATACGCTGATCCGGGTCGGCCCAGTTGACCAGCCACGCGCGCACTTCGGCCCCGTCGAACCGCCCCGCCTCGATATCCTCCTCGCGAATGGCCGCATCCGACAGCGCGCCCATGGCTTCGGTGTTGTCAATGGACAGGCCGGTGGCCTGTTCGATGGCCGCCGCCGTCAATCCGGTGCTGGCCCGGAACGTCAATCCGTCAAAGCCAAGCTCCAGATCATGATCGGTGAACCCGTATTCCTGACCATCCCGGCGTCTGATCGCCCAACACCGGCACACGGTGGTCATTCCGCTTTGCAGATGCGCGTGCAGGCCCTGTTCATCCACAGCCATCAGACACGCACCTCGACCACAGGAACGTTCGGCGCCTCTCCGGCCTGAAAACTGGCGACGCTGGTATGGATCTTGTCGGTGTCAAACCGCACCGGTACATCGAATTCGAATCCGGCGGTGATATCCACCTCTTCCGGTGGCGGGTCGGCAAAGGTGATCCGGCCGGTTGCCAGATCAACCTCGAATTCCACACCCTCCCGGATCTCATCCTGATCCAGCCCCAGACGCACCGTCCCCAGCACCGGCTTGACGATGGGGCGGGCATAGCTGACCCCGCCCGAGCTATAGGTCTTGATCAGCTGAAACACAGTCCGCACACCGTCGCCGCGTGCGATAACCTGATCTCCGACATCGACATCCAGCGTGGCCTTGCCGGATTTGAAATCCGACCAGTCCTTCCAGCGAAACCCGTACATCTGGCCCTGCCGCGCCTCGAAGAACGAGATCAGCGTCTCGATATCGTCCAGCGAGCGCATCCCCAGCCCCGCGTCATACCTGCGCCGGGAATGGGCCCAGGGCGTGTTGCGCTCTTCGAACCCGTTGGCCAGCGTCACAATATCCGTGCGCCGTTCGGGCCCCCCGACCGAGCCAAAGCTCAGGCTGGCGGGAAATCTCACCTCGTGGAAAGTCATCACCTGCTCCCTGATTTACCTGTTGCGATTGCCGCGCCCCAACGCACGGCTCATCTGTGCTGCAATCTGTCCCTGCGAGCGGCGGAACCCCTGCACATCCGGGGTCGTGATGTTCATCACCACATTCACCGAACGCCCGCCGCCCTGCGTGCGCACGCCCAGCTTGCCGTCCGCGCCGCGCGCCAGCGGCATGATCGCCTCGGGGCCGGCCTCGCCCATCAGCCCGGTGCCGCCCCGCATCGGAAACATCGTCGGGCTGCTGACCACGCCGCCATTGGCAAAGGGCATCACCCGGCCCTGGCTGAAACTGCCACCATCGGCAAAGGGCAGAAGACCCTGCACCAACCCGCCGACCGAGTTTGCCAGCAATCCGCCAAAATGATCCGTCACCGGCTTGATTGCGGCCGCATAAGCCGTTTGGATCAACGAGTTCTTCAGCACATCCAGTGCGCCCGACAGGCTCATCCCGTCCAGAACCACGCCATCGAACGCCTTGCGCAAACCGCTGGACATGCCCCGCTCCAACGTGGCGACATCCTTGCCGGTTTCCTCGAACGCGGCGCTGATCCGCTTCATCTGGCTGTCAAACGCCGCGGCCATCGTCGCAGCATCACCCAGGGCATCGCCCAGCGCTGCACCCCGTTCCTGCAAGTCGTCAAACCCGTCACGATCCGTCATCACGCTCTCCTTGTTGCTTGTCCGGGAAGGCGGCCAGCAGCGCGTCAAGGCCTGCCCGGTTCATCGCGGGCATCCCGGCGCCCTGCCCCAGCATCAGCCGCAGTTCTGCCGGAGTCAGACGCCAGAACTGATCCGGCGTCAGCCGCAGCCCCAGAAACCCGGCCCGCATCAGGGCGAGCCAGTCAAACCCGCTCATGTCGTTTCCGGCACCATGAAGGCGCGGGCCAGCAGTTCGGCCGCCGCTTTGGCCGCAGCCATCGGGCCGCCCTCGATTTCGGCATGAAGCAGGTCGGCGCGGCTGGTATCCCGGCCCCCGCCCCGCAACCCGGCAACGATCAGCGCCAGCACGTCACTGCTGGAATACGCGCCACCCTCGAACCGCTGCACCAGCTCGACCAGGGATCCGGTGTTCAGCTCCTGCTCCAGTTCCGCCAAAGCGCCCAGCGTCAGCTTGAGCACCCGCCGCTCTCCATCGATGGTCAGTGCCACCTCGCCCGTCCACGGATTGGCCATGCGATTACAGCGCCGTAAAGCTCAGCGCACCGGCGCTTGCCATGCTCATCTCATAGGTCGCCTCACCGTTGTGCGAGCCTGCATATTCGATGCCCGTCACCTGAAACGCCCCCTCGACAATGCCAAAATCGGGGATGATCACCTGAAACGCCGGGGTCTCGCCGTCAAAGAACAGCTGCCGCGCACGTTCGTCCGTACCAGCATCCTTGAACACGCCCGAGCCCGAGATTGAGGCCGATTTGACCCCCGCCCCCGACAACAGCTCGCGCCACCCCCCCTGACTTTCCAGGCTGGTGACATCCACGCTTTCGGCGTTGAAACTGATCCGCGTGGCCCGCAGGCCCGCAATGGTCTGGAACAGGCCCGTGCCGTTCATATCCACTTTGACCAAAAGGTCTTTTCCGTTCTGGGCAGCCATGTGCTCTCTCCGTTGATTGCTTAGTCGTCTTCCACGCGGGCGCGGAACCTCAGGTCGATCTGGCGGATGCTGCCGCCTGTCCCGGTCCGCCGGGCCGAGGCGCGCTCGAACCACAGCCCGACCAGATGCCCGCGGCTCAGAACCAGCGGCGCATTGTCCAGCGCGTCACACACCGCCCCAGCCAGCGTCTTTGCCGCGCCAAACCCGGCGGCTTCGGACACCACCGAAACCGTAAAGCGGTGGATCGCACCCGCGCCCGACCGGTCCGAAGCGTCGCGGACCTCTTCCGGGCCCAATGTCACATAGGTCTGCGGAACCGTTCCCGTCGGCACCGCGTCATAGATCGCGCCACCGGACTGGCCGCTGACATCCGCATCCCCGGTCAGGTGCTGAAACACCGCCGCCTGCAGGGCGGCTGATACGCCATAACTCATGCCGCCACCTCTTCATCCGCGAAACAGGTCAGGTACTGGCCGCGCGCGTCGCGCTCAGCCACGGCGCGGATGACGAAACGGCGATTGCCTTCGCGAAACCGCTGATCCGGCGCCGGGCGCATGGTCGATCCCTCGGGCGCGCCCCGCACCACGATGCGATACCCCACGCGCGAGACGGAAACGCCGGCGATCTGCCGTTCCGCGCCACTGCGCGCCGTGACCTCGGCCCACAGCGTTCCCAGCGCGGCCCATGCCTCGGTATATCCTCCGGCCCCGTCAGCGCTGCGCATCGGGGCCTCAAGCACCAGCTTGCGGTTCAGACGCGGCGTGTTCATTGCACCACCCCCGCCCCAAAGCGCACCATCCGATAGCGCTGGATCAGGCTGGTGACGCCAAACGGCATACACCCCGCGCCCAGCGCGGTCTCGTCCCGGTATTCGTAATAATGCGCCGCCAGCAACAGTACCGCCTGGCCAAGATCGGCAGGCAAACCGGCCCAATCCGTGGCCATCCCGGCCGTGAAGGCGATCTTCACCGCACCCCCCGTTGCAATCGCAGGCAGGGCCGACCCGACCGGCCGCACCCGCGGGCGCTGGCCATCGCGTTCCAGCCGATACACCGCCGCATCCGCAACGGTTTCAGAACCTGCCGCATCGGTCAGCGTCACGGCCAGCACCGATGTCACCGGAGCAACCGGCAAAACCTCGCCCGACGGATCGCGCCAACCGCTCAGGCTCCATGAAAAGTCGCGCTCGATCAGAACCTTGCCAGTGCGCGCCTCGATCGCGGCCATGGCCGCCCGCAGGAACCCCTTCAGCACCTCGTTCTGAACGTCATCCTCGGCAAAGCCCCTGCCCAGCCGCAGATGCGCCTTGAACTGATCCACCGGCAGCGCCGCATCCGCGATGGCGGTTTCTTCGATCAACATCATCCATTCACTCCGCAATCTCGGACCCCACCGGGGCCTCAGTCAGGAAAATGACGGGCACGCGCCGCCCCACGTTGCTCGGACGGAGGGGAGCAGCTAGACAACGCGGGGGATCTCACCCCGGCCCGCGCCCGCCGCCCGAGGGGCCGATGGCCCCCCGGATTCGTCACCGCTTAGGCGATGCCGAATTTCACCAGCTTGATGGCTGCAAAGTCGCTCACATCGCCGCCCACGCGTTTGGTCGCGTAGAACAGGACATGCGGCTTGGCGCTGAACGGATCGCGCAGCACGCGCAGATCGGGGCGTTCAGCGATGGTGTAACCGGATTTGAAGTCGCCAAACGCGATCGAAAAGCTGTCCGAGGCGGCGTCCGGCATGTCCTCGGCAATCAGCACCGGATAGCCCATCAGGCGCGCGGGCTCACCGGCGGCCAGACCGTCCGACCACAGGAAACGGCCATCACTGTCCTTCAGCTTGCGGATCACACCCGCCGTTTTCGAGTTCATGACGAAAGTGCCATTGACCCGGTATTGCGCGCCCAGCGCATAAACCACATCGACAATCGCATCCGCATCGACGCCGCCATCGATGCCGGTGGCAACGTACCCCAGGCTGCCCCAGGACCAGGTGTCATCGGATACCGCACGGTGGATCATCAGACCCTTGGGTTTGTCCACACCGTCACCCGTGATAAAGGCCGCCGCCTCGGCACGGGCGAACTTGTCGGCAATCCGACCGGCCAGCCAGCCCTCGACATCGAACGCGCTGTCATCCAGCAAACGTTGCGAGGCTTTGGGCAGCGCGCTCAACTCGTGCAACGGGATCGAGATACGGTCAATCGACGGGGTTCCGGTTTCGGAAGTGGCCGAATTCTCATCTGCCCAGCCGGCACCGACATCGGTATGGTCGATCAGTACATCGAACGAATTCGCCTCGACATTCACCACCGACGCAATCGAACGGATTGACGCGGTTGCGTTCAGAACCGACTTGATCGTCTCGGCAGTCTGCGGATCGACCAGATACCCGCCATCGCTGTTGACGGCTGTGGACAGCGATTTGCTCTCCATCTCCAGCCCGCGCAACCCGTCATCCTCGCCCGAGCGCACATAGGCGTCGAACGCCTTCTGGTGCGGGGCTCCGTCCAGGGTCGAGGCCGCAAGATGCGGGCGCGCCGCGATGGTTGATTTACGATCCAGCATGGTCAGTCGCTCTTCTGTCTGTTGCAATTTTGTTTTAACTTCAGCCTTCAGGCCCTTGAATTCATTCACGAAGCCAGCCATCGCCTGCTTCACCTCCTGAACCAGGGGCGCACCCTCTCCGGTCAAGGCCGGGGTCTCGGTCTTGCTCATCAGCATGTCCTGTTTTTGGGTGGGTTTGAGGCGCGCTAGGTCCGCGCCAGCTCCTGCCGGGCGTTGTTGAACACCTCGGCAATACTGCGCCAGGTGTTCTCGGCGTCGGGGTCGCTCCCCTTTGCCGCCACCCGCGCACTGGGCAGCATCGGGAAGGTCACCAGCGACACCTCCCACAGCTCCAGTTCCGTCAGGACCCGCTGGCCCTTGTCATTCTTCACGGCCCGTTTGGTGCGATAACCGATCGACAGGCCGTCCATCGCACCCGCCCGGATCAGCTCGGCCGCTTCCCGGCCTTTCTGGGTGCATTCCAGCAGGCGACCCTTGACCCACAGGCCCTTTTCGTCCTCGCGCACCTCGTCCCAGACACCAATGGGTTGCGCCGGGTCGTGCTGCCACAGCATCTTGACCCGCTGACCCGCCTTGGCGAGCCCCTCAAGCGAGGCGCGATAGGCCCCGCGTTGCACCATGTCACTGCCCTGATCGACTTGCCCGAACAGGCTGGCATAGCCTTCGATCATCGCATCCTCGGTCACTGACAGGATGTCACCGAACCCTGCGAACTTATGTTCTAAATCCATGAACTTCTCCATGTAACCCACTGAACTTATGGCGTTACCACCAGGAATGATTGAAACGCCTGCGCCAGGATCACTGCGGCCACGCCATAGACCGTCAGCCACAGCCGTTTCTCCAGCCGCTCCATCATCTCTTCGATCTGATCCAGCCGCCTGCACAGATGCGCGTGCTGGATCTCGGCCACCCGCTCATGCGCGGCCAGACGCAACCCCGGCGCGCATTCGAACGGAGGATACCCCTCAGCCATCTGCACGCTCCGGCAGCCCCAGCAACCTGCGTTTTTCCACATCGCTCAGGAATTCCGCCCGGTTGACCCGCGCCCATTGCGCATCCCGCTCGGCAGACAGGGCTGTTACCTGATCCAGATCCGGCTTCAGCATCAGATCCTCGCCGGTAAAGCCCGTCAGCCACTCCGACACCGCCGCCGCCACCCGCGTCACCAGGGGCAGCACGGTCAGGCGGTAAAACGCCCGGTTGGCCTCCTGATAGTTCGAATAGGTCGCGTCGCCCTGTATCCCCAGCAGCATCGGCGGGACCCCAAAGGCCAGCGCGATCTCGCGGGCGGCGGCTTCCTTGGTCTTCTGAAACTCCATGTCCGAGGGGGAAAAGCCCATCGGCTTCCAATCCAACCCCCCCTCCAGAACCATCGGACGGCCGGCATTGCGCGCCCCGCGATAGTTCTGCTCGATCTCGTCGGACAGGCGACGGAACTGCTCCTCGGCCATCATTCCGTGCCCATCACCGCCTTTCCACACCAGCGCCCCCGAGGGCCGCGCCGCATTGTCCAGCAGCGATTTCGACCACCGCGAGGCGCTGTTGTGCACATCAATCGCCGTCGCCGCCGCCTGCATCGGCGAGAACCCGTAATGATCATCCTGCGGGTGGAACGTCTTGATATGACAGATGGCCTCGGTCGCGAACCGGTGCGTCTTGCCGCCGACACTGTAATCATAGGCCTTGGGCCACCCATCCGCCCCCGGCACCACGCTCATCCGGTCCGAGCGCAAAACATGCAGCTCAACCGGCAGCCCGTCCTCGGCCTGCACCGCCTCGACATAAGCATTACCCGACAGCAGCAGCTGCCCGAACAGGGCCTCCAGCATCTCTGCCCGCCCCTGCGCCGCATTCGGGCGTCGCAACAGGGCCAGGATCGGATGCGCATCGAAACGCTGCCCCTGACCCTGCAATATCAAGGGCAGAGCCGCCGCCGATTCAGCAATCAGCTTGACCGACCGAAACCCCACTGGATTGCCCGAAAACCCCGTCCGCGTCAGAGACACCGTGTCCCGCGGGCTCCACGCCACGCGCCCGCCGGTCTGCCACGCCACCACAGGCCCCGTCGCGCTCGCCTTCGCCTCGGGCGCTGCCTCAGCCGATCCACGACGCAAGAAATCGAATACCATCTGTGCTCCTTTCTGCCGCCGCTCTGCCCGGCTTGTTGAAAGGAGTTATGACGGAAAGACGTTTAAGCCTTGGGAATGGGGCGTACGGGGGGGGGGCAACGGGTCAGTTCTGAATTGAGGAAAGAAGTGAACTACGTGCTGCAATCATACCTTCACGCACTTCGTCAATGGACAGACTTTCGAAATCACCAGGACGATTTGTAGTTTCGACCGTCAATCGAAAACCTGTTCCGAAAGGTTGCCAAATCGAACATTCCCTCACTAATTTTGTTTCAGCATCCCAAAGACAACTAAAACCCTCCCGCACGTCACCTTGCCTAAAAACATCAGGTGAGTCCCAATTCCAGTAGTATGCAGGTTTCCCAGGGTCTGCCGGGGAAGAAACACTGAACTCCACCAACAACGGCATGAAGTGGTTAGAGTAATTGCTGCACCAAGACGGCGGATCAGACGCCATACAAACAGCAGACAAGGATTTGTGTACGGCTACAGGGTTGATCTTGATCTCATTCACAGAAATTACTCGAGAAGCATTCTCGCTGATCCCACACAGGTAGGAGTGCTCTCTTTTTCTCTCTGGGTTGGCCCAGTATTTTTGCTTCTCTTCGGGCCATACGAGTGGGCGCATTTCCGAGGGTATACTTAGTTTTTGACCTGCAACGTTTACCAGCAGAGGTTTACCGTCGCAGGAGTTTGGCACGTACTGCCCCCACAACATACTTCCTGCGACCAGTGCTGCTAATCCACAAACAACAATTGCTGAAACCACTGCTGGCACTCCGAGCAAACGCAAAATTGCACCCCAACCGGCACCAGCCCCGGCAGCAAGCAACGACGCTGCAACAACGATTACATAGCCAAGCCCATCATACTGCGTGCCTGAAGGCATTTGTCTGATAAACAGCAATGGCAGCGCGGCGAGCAACGCAGTGAAGAGCAGTCGCCAAAATGACCTAAATCGAACTGCCATAGCAGCACACATTGCGACTGCGACCAAGGTCAAGCTAAAGAGTGTGGGCGAATTTATTGGAAACAAATGACAAATACCCTTTGAATTCAAGATGCATCTGCCTGTCTCAAATATCCATTCTGGAATTCCTTACTCAGACTTCTAGCGGTATTTGCTATTCAATTCACAACGCCCGCACCCTCGGCCTTCTAAACACCCCCGCAGGCCCCACAACCAACTCATGCAGCGCCCAGACCAGCGCATCGACGCGGTCGGGCGAGCCCTGCCCTTCAAACCCGCGCGCGGTCATCTGGCACATCTGCTCCTCCAACGCGTCCAACCCGGCCACATGGCGCACCCGCCCCTGTTCGTACAGCGCCGCCACAGGCTCGGCCCGCGCGACTTTGCCGCGTGACGCCCGTACCGCCCGATAAGGCACCAGCGGGTCCACCTGCCGCACGACCTCTTCCACCAGTTGCCCACCCTGATTGACCTCGGCCACCAGCCGTTCGGCCCCGAACTCATCCATCGCGTCAATCGCCGCCTGCGCCCAGCCCGCCGGGCCAACGCCCTGCACCGTCCGGTCAGCCAGCACGAACGCCCGCCACGCCTCAGGCGGGCCTTGCACTTGCGCGCCAACCACCACGATCCCGCAGGCATCCGCTCCTGACCCAGACGTCACCGCCGGGTCCAGCGCCACCACGATGCGATCCAATTCGGGCACCTGCGCACAGCGCGCCGCCTCCAGCATCGAACCCGTCCACAGCGCTCCTTCCGCGTCTGACAGCAGCACCCCGTCCAGCTCCTGCAGCCCCAGCCGAGTACCCGCATAGCGCGCGCGCACTTCTTCCAGAAACGACGCCGCCAGATTGGCCCGGTTCGCTTCGGTCGGCGCATGGGTCTGCACGGTGGACGACGACGCCAGCAACTCCTTCAAAACCTTCACATTGCGCGGCGTTGTGGTCACGCAAACCCGGGGCCGCTCGCCCAAGCGCAGCGCAAATTGCAGCATGTCCCAGGTCTCACCCGCCTTCTTCCACTTGGCCAGCTCATCCACCCAGGCCGCATCAAATTGCGGCCCGCGCAACCCTTCGGGATCATGCGCTGAAAACGCCTGCGCCTCGGCCCCGTTGGGCCAGATAAGCTTGCGTTCCGATGCCTTCCACGTGGGCCGCCGATCCGGGGGCGAGCATTGCAATATCCCGCTATCGCCAAAGATCATCACGTCGCGCACCTGATCGAATGTTTCACCCACCAGCGCCACGCGGCACGCCTCGCCCTTGTCCAGCGGTTTCGGACCCTCGACCATCGATCGCACCCATTCGGCCCCTGCCCGCGTTTTGCCCGCGCCACGCCCGCCCATGATCACCCAGGACCGCCAGTCGCCCTCGGGCGGCAATTGATGCGGCAGCGCCCAGAATTCAAACAGGAAAGGGAGGGCACACAGCCCCCCCTCCCCGATCTCACTCAGAAATCTCTCCCGCACCGCAGCATTGGCGGAGGCGAGCCAGCCTGCACCCGATCTCAAATCGGGCCCGCTCAAGGTCGAGCGCGTACCCTCCTTGGGCAATTCCGGCTTGTCTGTAATGTTGTTCGACAAAGCTTGTCTCCACTTTCTGGCAACTTCGGATCAGCCCCTCCAGCTGACCGAGTTGCTTGGCTGAACCAGCAAGATCTGCATCCTCCCCGGCACCGATCTGTTTGCGCAGGTCTTCTGCCGCTTGCCGCAGATCGCGAATGGACCTTTCCAGGGACTGCAACAGTTCAGCCGTCTGGGAAATCCGCTCTTCCGGGGTAATCAAAGTCATGTTTGCCTGTGACCTCATGCGTGAGTGTTCTCCGCACGAGAGAAACGAAAAAACGGCCACCGGGTCACCCCGAGGCCGTTCGCCCACTTCTTCTAGCATGACGCAACCTATACGGGATAAAGCGCGCAAAGTCAAGGGTTTACGCAACAGGTGCGCAACAGGGATCGTACGGTGCGGGTTAACGGAAAGTGAATTTCCGGCTGTGGTAACCCTCGGCCTAAACGCCGCCCGGCCCTTCGGCAATCCAACTCCTGACGGCCTCACCGACCAGAGGGATTAATACAGGGTTACCCCCGTGCCGCTTTCAGCGTGTACAAATTGCACAACCCCCGCGCGGACGCGTGTACAAAACTGACATTTTCCGAAATCGCGCTCAAAATCGCCCGCATCACCCGATTTCGGCGCCGCAGGGTCCTGCGCGCAACCTGCCCGCGGCAAAACCAGTCCTTGACATTCCCTCCCGAAACCCTCATGTGCCCCTCATCACGGCGCCACCGCGTGAGCATCGTCGGGCTTCAGGCCCCACAGCGCCAACACATAACTCCCAGTTCCCCTTCACGCAGGGTTCTTTACGCGATGGCCGGATGGCGCTGGATTCGCTCGCGCATCCCGAGGTCTCGCTCAACCCTGCCGGTCACATGAACGTGGCCAGTCACCACCTGCTCGTGGGGTTTAACCTGCGGGCCGTAAAGGATAATTTTTTGTTCGACTTCGATATGCTCGGCCTCGCGCCGACACTGAACGACGCGTTGAAACGCGCCAATTTTACACAACCCACCCCGATTCAGAACCAGGCCATTCCGCTGGCCCTGAACGGGCATGACATCCTCGGGCTGGCCCAAACCGGCACCGGCAAGACACTGGCTTTTGGCCTGCCTCTGATCGACCACCTGCTGGCACAACCCGGCAAGCCCGATCCCAAAACAGCCAAAGCGCTGATCCTCGCCCCCACCCGCGAGTTGGTGAACCAGATCGCCGACAGTTTGCGCACCCTCACCAAAGGAACAAAGCTGCGAGTCGCAACAGTTGTTGGTGGCCAGTCGATCAACAAACAAGTGATGTTCCTCGCGCGCGGCACCGATATTCTGGTTGCCACACCGGGCCGCCTGATTGACTTGATGGAACGGGGCGCTGTTGACCTTGGTTCGGTGCGCCATCTGGTATTGGACGAAGCAGATCAGATGCTTGACCTGGGCTTCATTCACGCTCTGCGTCGCATTGCGCCTGCACTGGGAACACCCCGCCAGACCATGCTGTTCTCGGCCACAATGCCGAAACAGATGGAGGAGCTCAGCCGCGCCTATCTGAACAATCCACAGCGGGTGCAGGTTTCACCCCCGGGCAAGGCGGCGGACAAGATCACCCAGTCCCTTCATTTTGTTCCAAAAGCCGAAAAACCCTCTAAACTTCGCCAAATCCTGTCGCAGGACGCGGATGCACTGACGCTGGTCTTCACCCGCACAAAACACGGCGCTGAACGGCTGATGAAAGGGCTGGTCGCCGATGGCTTCAACGCAGCATCCATTCACGGGAACAAAAGCCAGGGCCAGCGTGACCGGGCCATTAATGCCTTCCGCGCTGGAGAGGTGAACATACTGGTGGCCACCGACGTTGCCGCGCGTGGCATCGACATCCCCGGTGTCGCCTATGTCATCAACTTCGACCTACCCGACGTGCCCGACAATTACGTCCACCGTATCGGGCGCACCGCCCGTGCCGGGCGCGAAGGGGAAGCGATCGCGTTCTGTGCACCGGAAGAAGTCGACCTGTTGCGTCAGATCCAGAAGCTGATGAAAATTGAAATCCCTGTCACAAGCGGCACCATGCCGGAAGGGGTCGAGGTTCAGCAACCTGCACGTCGTCAAAACAACCGCCGTCGCGGGTTCAAGCCCAAGCCGGCCAACGGCGATGGGAAACCTTCCAGCTCCAGACGGCGCCGTCCCAACAAAAGACGCTCAGCCGCCTAAGAACTGAAGAGCCTGCCAAAGAAAACGCCGACGCCAGTTTTTATACCGGCGTCGGCGTATTTTGTTAACAAAACCAGCAATCCGCCCGGCTTAATTCCCCGAGCTCTGCTGTTCTTCAATTTCGCGCCATTTGGCAACGTTGCGATTGTGCTCCTGCAGGGTTTCTGCAAACGCATGCCCGCCCGAGCCGTCAGCGACGAAGAACACATAGTTGGTGTCATCCGGCGCAACCGCTGCTTCCAGGCTCGCCAGACCTGGATTTGCAATCGGCGTCGGAGGCAGCCCGTCGATCTGATAGGTGTTCCACGGTGTTGGACGGTTCAATTCGCTGCGCCGCAACCCGCGACCCAATGTGCCCTGCCCCTTTGTCACGCCATAGATGACGGTCGGATCGGTTTGCAACCGCATCCCTTGTTTCAGGCGGTTCACGAACACACTGGCGACCTGGCCGCGTTCCTCCGGAACACCGGTTTCCTTTTCGATGATAGACGCAAGGATCAGCATCTCTTCAGGAGTGTCCAGCGGCAACCCGCCTTGACGGCTTTCCCAAACCGCGTTGATCCGCAGTTGTTGCTTGTCCTGCATGGCTTGCAAAATCGCATTGCGATCCTGTCCGGCCACAACATCGTAACTGTCCGGGGCCAACATGCCCTCAGCCGGAATCTCGGTCACATCACCCGACAGCGCTTCGAATGATTTCAGAGCTTCAACCACCTGCCACGAGGTCACACCTTCGGCAAGCGACACGCGATAGCGCGTATCAGACTCGTTGCGTTTCTCGGTATAGGCCTCAGGCGTTTGTTCCTCTGCCGCATCAAATGAAGCAATCTCGACAAAATCCAGTGTTGCCGGATCCAGTTCACGCACGCGGGTTTGGGTGCGTGTCACACCGATACGGTATTCGATTTCCGACCCGCAAGTGCTGGCGCCGCTGCTGGTGATTTCTTCGATGATCTGCGCCATCGACGCACCTTCGCGCACCAGAAAGCTGCCCGCTTTCAACCGCTGCGCCTGATCGGTATAGTCAGCGGCCATTCGAAACAGAATTGAACTTCGAATGGCACCCTGATCTTCCAGATCGCGACTGACACGTGTCATGTTCGAACCGCTTTTGACCTGAAGGCAAATCGCGGTCTCAAGCGGGCCTTCGGCCTTGTACTGCGACTGTCCCCACAGGATCAGACCGCCCACCAGAAACAGGCCGACCACCAGGATGGTCAGCGCATTCGAAGCGATGGCCCGCCACATTTAACTGACCTTTCCGAAAATCACGCTGGCATTGGTTCCACCGAACCCGAACGAATTCGACAGCGCCACGTTAATCTCACGCTCGCGTTTGGCGTTGGGGGCAAGATCAATCGGGGTTTCAACTGCCGGGTTGTCCAGGTTGATTGTTGGCGGTGCAACCTGATCGCGGATCGCCAGGATTGAGAATATCGCCTCAATCGCACCCGCAGCACCCAGCAAGTGACCGGTTGCCGACTTGGTCGAGCTCATCGTCGCATTCCCGGCATGCTCGCCCAACAGGCGCTCAACCGCGCCCAGTTCGATCGTGTCCGCCATGGTCGAGGTGCCATGCGCGTTGATGTAATCCAGGTCTTTTGGCTCCAGCCCGGCGCTGCGCAACGCCGCCCTCATGGAACGTTCGGCCCCGTCGCCATCCTCGGACGGGGCGGTGATGTGATAGGCGTCGCCCGACATACCATAGCCCAGAACTTCGGCGTATATCTTGGCACCGCGCGCCTTGGCGTGCTCGTAATCTTCCAGAACCACGATGCCAGCGCCCTCGCCCATAACAAAACCGTCACGGTCCACGTCATAGGGTCGGCTGGCAGCCTTGGGATTATCTGCGTATTTGGTCGACAGCGCCTTGCATGCGTTGAACCCGGCGATACCGATCTCGCAGATGCAGCCCTCGCCGCCACCTGCCACCATGACATCCGCGTCACCCGCCCGGATGATGCGGCTGGCGTCGCCGATTGCGTGCGCCCCGGTTGAACATGCCGTCACGACCGAGTGGTTCGGCCCTTTGAACCCGTGGCGGATTGATACCTGACCCGAGGCCAGGTTGATCAGTGCGCCCGGAATGAAGAACGGAGATACCCGACGCGGACCCTTGTCGCGGATCAGGTTCGCGGTATTGGCAATCGATCCCAGACCACCAATGCCCGAGCCGATCAGAACACCAGTACGCAGGCGCGATTCTTCGTCTTCCGGCAACCAGCCTGCATCTTTACAGGCCATTTCGGCGGCTGCGATGGAATACAGAATAAAGTCTTCGATCTTGCGCTGCTCTTTCAGCGGCATCCAGTCATCGGGATTGAAGGTCCCGTTGGTTCCGTCGCCGCGCGGCACCTCGCAGGCGTAGGTCGTTGTGACCCCGCTTGCCTCTGCATCGAAATGCGTGATTGGGCCTGCGCCGGACTCTCCGTCCAGCAGCCGCGACCAGGTTTCCTCGACCCCGCTGGCCAAAGGAGTGACCAATCCAAGACCGGTTACAACGACTCTGCGCATGAAGTGCCTCTTGCCTGCTTCCTGTTATGAGAACCGCTCATACCCCGGCCCGGGGTGCGGGGGCAAGAGCAACGGTTCTTTCCGCCCCGGCGTTCTGCCGCCGAATGCCCAAGGAAACCGGAAATTCGGCGCTTGTCAAAACCGCCCTTTCGCGCGTTCAGCCGAAAGGGCGGAGTTGCTTACTGAAACTGCGCGACTGGCTCGTGGGCCGATTTGGCAGTTTCAAGTGCTTTGGCCAAGTCCAGTGTCTTGCGGAACAACGCGCGCCCGACAATCGCGCCCGAGATATTGGGGATGTATGCCAGCCGCGAGATATCGTCTGCCGTGCGCACGACACCGCTGGCAATCACCGGGGTACGCGAATGGTTTGCCAATCGCGAGATCAGACCCAGCTTTGCCTCGACATCTTCGATGTCGCTGTCGATATCGGTTACCACGATGGCGGCAAAAGGCGCATCACCGAACGCGTCAATAAAGGCTTCGGGCGTGAACGCACTTTGGCTGCGCCAGCCGTCAGTCATGACAAAGCCTTGCCAGACATCAACCGACAGCACGATCTGATCCGGGTGCAGCTTGGCCAGATCCTTGACCAGGTTCGGTTCACGCGCAGCAAGCGTACCAACCACGATGCGACCCGCGCCCTTGTCGATCCAGCGCTCAATCTGCTCGCGCGAGCGCATGCCACCCGCCAACTGCACCGGAATCTCGGCCTTGCGAATGATATCTTCGACCAGCTGCGCGTTGGTATCCTTGCCCTCGATCGCGTCGAAATCCGTCAGGTGCATCCATTCGGCACCCGCCTCTGCCCAGCTCCGTGCGGTTTCTACCGGATTCACGTGCCAGATCATCGCTTCTTCCAGACGACCCTTGTCCAGCGAGACGCACCGGCCGTTCTGCAGTTCCATCGTGGGGTAAATCCTCATGAGCTTGGTCCTCCGCTCAATCGCTCTGAAAATCCCCGGCAGCATACATCCAGAAAGCCCGCCCGAAATCTCCGGGATCGGCACAGTTTGGCCATTTTGCGGCATACTGATTAAGTGGCGAATCTATGCGCGGGCTGGCGGTCCGTTGCGTCGTAACAAATGCACCGGGGTTTCATTATACACCCCTTCCCGCATCAGAACATAGCCAAGCTTCTTGGCGAGTTTCTGCGAAGACGTGTTGGACGCGTTTATCATCGCGACCAACGGTCCGGGAATCACCCGGTCAAACCAGTCATGCGCAGCCTTGGCGGCCTCGTATCCCAATCCCTGCCCCTGTGCTTCGGGGACCAGAACCCACCCTGCCTCGGGGAAGCCGTCGAAATCGTCGCCCATGCATCGGTTGCTATAGAAGAATCCGGCTTGCCCGATCAGCTTGCGATTCGATTGCTGCATTACGCCCCACTGACCAAAACCGGCCATCTGCCAATGCCCCGCATTACGCAGGAAAGAATCCCACGCTTCGCCACGCGATCGGGGAGAACCGCCGATATGCCGCACGACGCAAGGGTTACGCCAGATTTCTGCGAACCGGTCAAAGTCCTCTGGGCGCATAGCGCACAGCGTCAAACGCGCGGTATTTATCATCGGAGTGGATCTTATCATGCCCTGTCCACTTTGAGTTTTGCCTCAGTGGAAACAGTGCGCAGGCCACAATAGCCACGCAAGCCCGAAATTCGGCCGGGCATAAAAAAACGGCGCCCCCGTTGCCCGGAAGCGCCGATTTTAATCAGAAAGAAACGCTTAGGACGCTTCGCTGATGAACTTGACGGCGTCGCCAAAGGTCTGGATGGTCTCGGCTGCGTCATCGGGGATCTCGATGCCGAACTCTTCTTCGAAGGCCATGACCAGCTCAACAGTGTCCAGGCTGTCTGCGCCCAGATCGTCGATGAAGGACGCGTTTTCCACGACTTTATCTTCTTCAACACCCAGGTGCTCAACAACGATCTTCTTAACGCGATCTGCGACGTCGCTCATGTCTATTCCTCATTCCTTTACAGGGCGGTCCGCCCGATTCTGCCCTTGCCCGCACGGGTTGGCTTTGGTTTGCCCGTTTTGGGCGGTTTCGGTCCCGGCGAACCGGGAAATAGAAGGCCGACCTGAACGACCGGCCCCGCATAGATGCGCCGCCTATAGCATAGTCGACGCAAGAGGCAAACGCTTTCGCACTCGCCCCTGTCGCGCTCACAACATGGCCATACCGCCATTCACATGCAAGGTGCTTCCGGTAACATAGCCCGCTTCGGGGCTGGAAAGATACAGAACCGCAGCTGCAATTTCCTCCGGATCGCCCATGCGCCCGGCTGGAACCTTGAGCAACAGACCCTTTTTCTGTTCCTCGGTCAGTTTCTCTGTCATTGCCGTCGTGATAAATCCAGGTGCCACGGCATTCACAGTAATTCCGCGCGTCGCAACTTCGTGAGCCAAAGCTTTGGAAAACCCGATCATACCGGCCTTCGACGCGGCATAGTTCGCCTGCCCCGGATTACCGATTGCGGCCACCACGGACGAGACATTGACGATCCGGCCCCAGCGCGCCTTCATCATACCCCGGATCACCCCTTTGCACAGTTTCATGGTCGAGGTCATGTTCACATCAATGACGCTTTGCCATTCCTCATCAGACATGCGCATGAACAGGTTGTCGCGGGTGATTCCGGCGTTGTTTACAAGAATGTCCACCGATCCCATCGCCTCGGCCGCTTGCTTTGGCAACGCTTCCACGGCTTCCGGATCGCTTAAATTGCAGGGCAGAACATGCGCGCGTTCGCCCAGTTCGTCGGCCAGAGCCTGAAGCGGTTCAACGCGTGTACCGGACAACCCAACCGTTGCACCTGCGCCATGCAACGCACGTGCGATGTGGCCTCCGATACCGCCCGAAGCACCGGTGATCAGCGCATTCTTACCTGTTAAATCAAACATTCGGTTTCCCTCTTGCTGCGTCGGTTACAACGCGAATTGAGCTTACGATTCGGCCTGAATGGCCTTCTGGACGTCTTCCGGTGTGCCCACAGCCTTACCCGCGATTTCGCGATCGATCTTGCGGATCATACCGGACAGCGCTTTGCCAGCGCCGATTTCCCATGTTTCGGTCACGCCTTTTGCCGCCATATATTGCACGCTTTCCCGCCAGCGAACCGAACCTGTCACCTGCTCGACCAGCAATTGACGGATCAGATCCGGATCGCTGACAGCCTCGGCGCGCACATTAGCCACCAAAGGTATGACAGGGGCCTTAATTTCGACGGCAGCAAGCGCTTCTGCCATTACATCTGCAGCAGGTTTCATCAGCGCGCAGTGAAATGGAGCACTTACAGGCAACATAACAGCACGTTTTGCGCCTTTTTCCTTGGCGATCTCGGCTGCGCGTTCGACAGCCGCTTTTGAACCCGAAACGACGACCTGCGTAGGATCGTTGTCATTTGCGGCCTGACAGACCTCGCCCTGTGCGGCTTTTTCCGCCACAGCGCGCACGGCCTCCAGATCCAGCCCCAGAATGGCGGCCATGGCCCCCTCGCCCACGGGTACGGCGCTTTGCATGGCCTGACCACGGGTGCGCAACAGACGCGCTGTATCTGCAACAGACAAGGCACCCGCCGCGGCCAGGGCCGAGTATTCACCCAGTGAATGCCCCGCCACAAAAGCCGCCTTGCTGACAGATACGCCTTCGGCTTCCAAAGCGCGCATGGCTGCCATCGATGTTGCCATCAACGCGGGTTGGGCATTCTGGGTCAGTGTCAGGTCAGCAATATCGCCATCCCAGATCAGGCTGCTCAACTTCTCGCCCAACGCGTCGTCCACCTCATCGAAGATGGCCTGAGCCGCCGGGTAAGCCTCAGCCAGAGCTTTGCCCATACCTACGGTCTGGGCGCCTTGCCCCGGGAAAACGAACGCGAGTGTCATTGCAACCTCATGGATGGTGTCAGGTTGCGGCGGGGTGTAAACTGACTGACCGTCTGGCACAAGCATTGCCTGCTTTCTGCATTCTGGCACCTTTTGTGTGCACCCGCGCTCACTTGTGTCTGTTTCATCCGGCTTTACCTTGGGCACACCCTAGAATCCCGGAGCGCCCGACATATGCAATCGACCAATTCCTTTTCAAGCTACGGCAGCATCGCAAAGACGTTTCATTGGCTGACCGCGTTGCTGATCTTCACGGCTTTGCCCCTCGGCTGGGTCGCAGATAATCTGGCGCATGCGGTACTGCACTCGGCAACGGCCCCTACCGAGTTGGAAATTGCCCGTGCGGCGCGCGTGTTCTCATTGCATAAAACCGTGGGGGTTAGCGTGTTCTTCGTGGCATTGGCCCGCATTCTTTGGGCGTTCACGCAAACCAAGCCCGGCCTTCTGAATGCTGACAACAAGCCCGAAGCCTTCGCCGCTGAAACCGTCCACTGGCTGCTTTACGGTTCGCTGGTCCTTGTGCCGCTGACCGGCTGGATTCACCACGCCGCGACCGAAGGCTTTGCCCCAATCCTTTGGCCCTTCGGCCAAAACCTGCCTTTTGTACCGAAATCCACCGCCGTGGCCGAGGTTACAGGAGTTCTGCATTGGCTTTTCATGTGGGTTCTGGTTGTTTCCCTTGTCCTACACGTTGCAGGTGCGCTGAAACATCACGTCATCGACAAGGACGGCACATTGCGCCGGATGTTACCGGGCCTGTCTGATGTGCCGGAACCACCACATCAAACCCATTCACTGACTCCAGCCGTCGCCGCATTGGTGGTCTGGGGTGTCGTCGTCACCGGAGGCTGGGCAACGGGTAAGCTTACCCCTAACGTAAGTGAAGCACCGGATGTCCAACTGGCCGAGGTTCAATCCGAATGGCAGGTTCAGAACGGCACGCTGTCGATTACGATTTCGCAACTGAACAGCCCCGTCACGGGTACGTTCTCTGACTGGACGGCCGCAATTACTTTTGACGAACCCACAGAGCCGGGCCCGGCAGGATCTGTCGATGTCACAATAGCCGTAAGTTCGCTTAGTCTTGGAACCGTAACCGATCAGGCCATGGGACCGGATTTCTTCGACAATGCCCGGTTCCCGACTGCTCAGTTCAAGGCCGACCTTTATAAAACCGAAAGTGGGTACGAGGCGCGCGGTCCGCTTACAATTCGCGACAAGTCGATCGATGTCGTTTTGCCCTTCTCGCTGGATCTTCAGGGCGACACAGCCACAATGGCGGGCACAATCGAGCTTAACCGGCTGGAGTTTGATGTAGGCACATCGCAGCCTACCGAAGACTCGCTGGGCTTTACCGTCGCAGTATCCGTAGAACTCACAGCGGCACGCGGTCAGTAAGGCAAAAAAAACGCCGGTGATTTGATCACCGGCGTTTTTCTGTTCGTGATTCTGTGATTACTCGGCTTTTTGTGCCTCGACCGAAATCTGGATTTGCACTTCGTCGCTGACAAACGGTGCAAACTGACCCAGGTCGAATTCGCTGCGGACAAGCGTTGTTGTCGCGTTGAAACCCGCCCAGGGCTGATTTGCCATCGGGTGGGTGTCAGCCTTGTTGAGCTTTGCGTCCAGAACAACCGATTTGGTCACACCGTTCATCGTCAGATCGCCGGTGATGTTCGCGGTGTTGTCACCGGTCACCTCGATTCCTGTCGAAGTAAATGTGATTAAATCTCCTTCGGACGCGCCAAAGAAATCCTCGGTCATGAAGTGATCTTCACGGGGTTTCCAGCCGGTAAACATCTCCAAAACGGGCATCGACACACTCACGCTCGAAGCGGCGGGGTTTTCCTGGTCAAACATGATCTCGCCTTCAAAGCCGGAAAACATGCCAGTCGTGGTTGAAAACCCAAGGTGGTCATAGCTGAAAATGACTTGGCTGTGGCTGGGATCCAACACGTATTTCTCGGCGCTGGCGAATGCCGTTGTCGCTGATACGGCCAATGCAGCAGCAAGAAGGGTGGATTTCATATCAATCTCCGCGGTTTTGTGAATGCAGTCCGTCAGGACTGCTTGAATGCAAAATGTGCCACCCAAGGGCAGCACACAACCTTTTTTGATTCACAACTTCTGTTCTTTTTTGAACAGAATAAAACTCAGCCGAAAATTGTTACGCTTTTGCTAAGCTGACCTTTCAGCGCCCGGCTGACGTCCGCCGATTCAAGTGGCAGCTTCATCAAAAGACTTCCGTCCACGTCAAACAGATGAACTTCATTCTCTTCGAAACGTGCCCCACCCAGCGAGTCATAGCTGCGGCGCAGGACAGTCTGAGGGCGTCCGTCTTCGTTTTTCTGCAACACCCGGACTTCGCGGCGGATCGGGTCGAAATAGGCGTCAGGGCGCGGGTCAAGAACCTCGATTGTCAGCAGGGCGACACCAACGACCAGAAACAGCATGGATGCCGCCATCTTGATCGGCCAAACATCTGCGCCGACCACCGATCCGGGCATCAACCACATTGAGAACGCAGAAACGATCAAAAACGCCCCGACCATCCGCGCCAGGATCAGGCGGGCCTTCCAGTTAGGTGCAAACGTGATCATTACCGGCACTGAATTCTCAAATCGCGAGCCGGCAACGTTTTCCTGATATGCGTTTGTGTTAGTAGCGGTCATAACACGTCACCCTTTTAAGGTTACTTTCGAAATTCTGTTGATCCGGTTGATGTCCGGTATGCAAAACAACTTTGAGCCGAAAAGCGTCAGCAATTGGGCGGCCTAAAGGAATTTGGGCGGCGTCTCAAAGGCATATGTGGCAGGGCTTGCCCTTGCGGCTCAGACGTGTATACGGGGCCATCCTTCGCAGTCGTATGAATCGCGCAGCCTCTCGTGGCAGGGTCGCGAAGGAACGTTTGGCCCCGCCTATGAAATGCGCCTTGATATAAACAGGAGTGCACATGCCACTGTATGAGCATGTAATGATCGCGCGTCAGGATCTGTCCAACGCGCAGGCGGAAAGCCTCGTCGAACATTTCGGCACCGTTCTGGCTGACAACGGCGGCAAGCTGGTTGATAGCGAGTACTGGGGCGTCAAGACGATGGCCTACAAGATCAACAAAAACCGCAAGGGCCACTATGCCTTTCTGAAAACCGATGCCCCCTCGGGCGCGGTGCAGGAAATGGAGCGCCTGATGCGTCTGCATGAAGATGTCATGCGCGTTCTGACCATCAAAGTCGACGGCCACGAAGATGGTCCGTCGGTTCAGATGCAGAAGCGTGACGAACGTGGCGAACGCCGCGAGCGCCGTTGATCAACGCCTGAGTAAAGGACACTAAACCATGGCCGCAAAACCATTTTTCCGCCGCCGCAAGGTCTGCCCGTTCTCGGGTGAGAACGCGCCGAAAATCGACTACAAAGACACTCGTCTGCTGCAGCGCTACATCTCTGAGCGTGGCAAGATCGTGCCTTCGCGCATCACCGCCGTTTCGGCGAAAAAGCAGCGTGAGCTGGCCCGTGCTATCAAACGCGCCCGCTTCCTCGCCCTGCTGCCCTACGCTGTGAAGTAAGGAGAGACTGACATGCAAGTTATCCTGCTGGAACGCGTTGCGAAACTGGGTCAGATGGGCGACGTCGTTGACGTCAAGCCCGGCTACGCCCGCAACTTCCTGCTGCCCCAAGGCAAAGCCCTGAGCGCGTCCGACGCCAACATCGCGTCGTTCGAAGCCCAGAAAGCGCAGCTTGAGGCCCGCAACCTGGAAACCAAGAAAGAAGCTGAAGCACTGGCTGAAAAGCTGGACGGTCAGCAGTTCATCGTGATTCGCTCGGCATCGGATGCCGGCGCTCTGTACGGTTCGGTCACCCCGCGTGACGCCGCTGACGCCGCAACCGACGCAGGTTTCACCGTCGACAAGAAACAGATTGTCCTGATCGCCCCGATCAAGGAACTGGGTCTGCACACTGTCGCCGTTAAACTGCACCCCGAAGTTGAAGTCGAAATCAAGATGAACGTGGCCCGTTCGGCAGAAGAAGCTGAACTGCAGGCTTCGGGCAAATCGATTCAGGAGCTGGCTGCTGAAGAAGAAGCCGCTGCTGAATTCGAGATCGCCGAACTGTTCGACGACATCGGCTCGGCCGCTTCGGATGATGATGACATGGTTGCCGACGCAGCACCGGTTGCGGAAGACGAAGCCAAAGCCTGATCCGGCTGCTTGTGAGTACTTAAAAGGCCGCGCCAAAGCGCGGCCTTTTCTTTTTCCCTTTGTGTTCACAGGTCGTACCGGCAAATTTCAGCCCATTTTCCCGTGTACGCTTGAAGGCTCATTGTCGTTCCGTATCATTGCCGCCGAAATCCAGAGGACCGAAAAATGCTTGTTTATCTGCGCCATAGTTTCCTGGCACTGTTTCTATTTGTGTCGTTGGTTGCCTGCGGGGCAGACCAGGTCTCCAAGGCGGGTACGCCACATTTTGACCCGCCGCTCCACCCGAATGAAACGCCCGAGCTGAGAGCTTCGATCAACAGATGGGCGGACCATTACGAAATTCCGCGGGAGCTGGTTCACAAGCTGGCCATTCGCGAAAGCACACATCGACCATGGGCCGTCAACCGGCCCTATTACGGCCTTCTTCAGATCCTGCCAGCCACGGCGCGCTCGATGGGATACACCGGCAAAGCCGAAGGTTTGCTGGACGCCGACACCAACCTTGAGTTTGCCGGGAAGTACTTGCGCGGGGCGTGGATGCTTTCAGATGGGGACCAACGCAGGGCAATTTTTCTGTACGCCAAAGGTTTTTATCCCGAAGCTAAAGCCCGAGGAATGCTGGTCGAAACCGGGCTTAGGCCAACACCCTGACGGTCATTCGCGTCAGAATTCGATCGGAATCAGCACTTGAAACTGAATAGTGACAAAAATGTTCTATTGGGTGTCGCAATATGCGATATTGCACAGACAATTTAGACCTCTCCTTGTCATGTTTAGAAAAGTATGATGTTCTGACTTGGTGAGGTAAACGGGTTCCACTCTGTGTAATACGCATGCTCGACGACACCATCGGGCAGCAAGATGGGCCACAGCTGGTAGGCGCCACATGGAAATTGTCGATCTGAGCACCCTGCCGGATTCAGAAGTTCGATATACCGAATTTCTAAGGCAAATCTGTGAGAAGCATGACATGGATCATGCTGCCTATGCTGGTATGAATCCGGCGGCAGGAACTGTGGCTGGCTTTGTCACCTATGACGACGCCTGGACTGAGCACTACCAGAAACAGGGTCTGATCATGATTGATCCGACCATCCACATGGCTCGCCGCAGTATTGCGCCGGTGGACTGGAGCCGTCTGGAAAGAAGTCCGGACTTTCAACGCGTGTTCCGGGATGCTCATGATTTTGGCTTGCCTAGTCAGGGTGTTACGATCCCGGTACGCGGCCCTTACGGTGATATTGGCCTGCTGAGCGCTACCCGAAATTGCAGCAAGGAAGAGTGGCGTAAGCTTTACACGAACTTTATCGGCGATTTGCAGGCCATGGCCGTGCACATCCACGACAACGTCGTGTCCTCGGATCAGCTGACCGGCGCACTATATCATCCGACATTGTCCTCTCGCGAAGCGGAAATCCTGCAATGGGTCGCTGCAGGTAAGTCGCAGCAGGATATCGGCGATATTTTGTCGATTTCGCACCGAACCGTAGAAGTACACTTGCGTTCGAGCCGGGAAAAGCTTAGTGCGCTGACCACCCCTCAGGCCGTAGGGCGGGCGATAGCGATCGGGCTTATTACCCCGGGATAAACAAAAAAATCCCCAAATTCCGCCAAAATACGGGAATCCCCCAATAGAAAAATCCTTCGAGAGCGGTAACGTCAATATTACCGAACAACCACTCGAAGGGGGAAGAAATGATCATCGTGGTAGATGGCCTGAACAGACATATGTTCAGCGAAGTTCTTGACGAAATGTTCGAGTTGAGAGCACGTGTTTTTGGCGGACGTCTTGGATGGGACGTAAAGATCGAAGACGGTAAGGAAATTGATGAATTCGATCATCTGGACCCGGCATATGTAATCGGACTCGACGACGGGGGGAATGTCGTCGCAGCCGTGCGTGCCCTTCAGACCACAGGACCTCATATGTTGTCGGATGTGTTTTCGGCAATCCTTTGCGGGGAAGCACCACTTCGCAGCGCAACCATGTGGGAATCGACACGCTTCTGCGTGGACACGCAGCGTCTTACACGCGGCAAGGAAAAGAATTCTGTCTCTTATGCCACCTGCGAGCTGATGATCGGCTCTCTGGAATATGCCAAGAACGCAGGCATTCAGGATATCATCACCGTAATCGATCCGGTTATGGACCGGGTCCTGAAACGGTCGAACTGCGCGCCATATGACTATGTCGGCGAAACGGTTCCCATGGGGAAAGTTTCGGCACTGGCCGCGCTGTTGGATTGTACTGATGAACGCATCTCGGGCCTGCGTGAGTTTGCAGGCATCCATGAGAACGTCTTTATGGATGACGAAGAGGCACTGGCACTGTTTGCAGCCAAGAAGGCAGCAACCCAGAGCCCGGCCAATCAGGATCACAAGCCACTGACTGATCTTGAGAAGTATTTTGTGGAACAGATGAGCGCCGCAAGAAACGAAGCTGAACGCCAAGACGTTCTGAAGCTGATCGAAGCGCTCTCGGATACGTTCACACCAGAGCAGAAGATCGCTCTGCTAGATACCCCCCGTGCTTTTGCTCATGAGGCCTGACCCCCTCACCTCATAGATACAAAAGCCACCCATGCGGAGCCGTCTGTTTACAGGCGGCTCCGTTTTTTTGCCCCTCTCTGAACAAAGAGGGAAGGAAGAGGATTATTCCTCTTCCAATGCCTCAATGGCTTTTTGCAGGTCGTCCTTGCTGACTTCCTTGTCGCTGACCTGCGCCAGCTCGAACACATAGTCGACAACCTTGTCTTCGAAGATCGGAGCGCGCAGTTGTTGCTGCATCTGAGCGTTCTGCTGCACGAACTCGAAGAACTGGCGTTCCTGACCCGGGTACTGACGCGCCTGGTTCATGATCGCCTGGGTCATCTCGGCGTCGGTGACTTCCACCTCTGCCTTCTGGCCCAGCTCGGCCAGCAGCAGACCCAGACGCACGCGGCGTTCGGCCAGCTTGTTGTGCTCATCGGTGGGTTCGATCTCACCGTGGTCATGACCGGTTACTTCAGGGTTTTCCTCGTGCCACAGCTGATGTGCAATCTGCTTGGCTTCGGCTTCAACCAGCGACGGTGGCAGGTCGAACGACACTTTTTCGTCCAGCACGTCCAGCAGGGCCCGCTTCATGACCGCGCGCGACGCGCCCGCATATTCTGCTTCGAGACGTTCCGAAATCTGAGTTTTCAGAGCGGCCAGATCCTCGGCGCCGAACTTCATCGCCAGCTCATCGTTGATCTCGGCTGCAACCGGCTCTTTCACTTCCTTGATCGTGCAGGTGAAGACCGCGTCTTTTCCGGCCAGGTGTTCGGCACCATATTCTTCCGGGAATGTCACGTTGACGTCTTTTTCTTCCTCGGCCTTCACACCGACCAGTTGCTCTTCAAAACCGGGGATGAAGCTGTTTGACCCCAGAACCAACGGGTAATCTTCGGCCGATCCACCTTCGAATTCTTCGCCATCAACCTTGCCGACAAAATCGAACACGATCTGGTCGCCATCCTTGGCTTTCGAACCCTTGCGGCGGGCTTTGAAGTCCTGAGCGGTTTCAGCCAGGTTGTTCAGCGCTTCCTCGACAGCGGCGTCATCCGCCTTGACGATCAGCTTGTCCAGCGCAACCGATTTCAGATCGACCTCAGGGATCGCGGGCAGCGCTTCGTAGGACATCGCGACCTCGATATCGTCGCCTTCTTTCCAGTCCTCGTTGGTCATCTTGACTTCGGGCTGCAGCGCGGGGCGGTCGCCGCTGTCCTCGAAATGCTTGTTCATTGCACCGTCGATGGATTCCTGCATCGCCTCACCCAGCAGGCGTTGGCCAAACTGCTTTTTCAGCAGCGCCATCGGCACCTTGCCTTTGCGGAAGCCTTTCATTTCGATTTCCGGCTGTGCTTCGGTCAGCTTTTCATTGACCTTGTCGTCCAGTTCGGCTGCGGTCACAACAATGTTGTAGCCGCGTTTCAGACCTTCGTTCAGCGTCTCGGTAACCTGCATTTTGGTAGTCCCCATAGGATTCGGGGCGCGCAAAACGGGCGCGCCGGGCAAATTTGACGCCTTCTATTTGCCCTGCCGCCAACGTGCAAGGGGCAAAGGCTGAATCAACCTGGTTTTGGCAAAAAAGAACGCCCCGAAAACCGGGGCGTTCGTGTTGGATCGCTGGAAGGCAATTAAAACTTCCAGCGCGCGCCCAAAACCCAGGCCTCGTTGTTTTCGAACGACGTTCCGTCATCGAAATCGTGGTTGCGATACTTCAGGTAAACATCGGTATTGATCGCTTCGACCTTCTGCACGACAGCGATACCCCATGCCTTGGTGTCGGACCCGTTGGTCTCGAAATCCGCGCCGTCATAATAGTCGATGCCGACACCTGTCTTACCCCAGGATACCCAGTTCCCCTCGTACGAGACCTTGCCGTACCAGTAATTCGGGTCCGTCTGGCCAGCTCGGTCATCGTCACGCGTGCCGCCGGCAATCGTGAACCCCAGACCGCTGGGCAACAGCACCGAGGCCGAACCGAGTGTATCCTTGCGATCCCCTGAATTGTCATCCCGCTCCCGCACCGAATACGCGACAGCTGCCGCAAACTCTACACCGCCTGCAAAGGTGTTTTCATAGAACACGCCGACATCGTAGTAGTCATCATCGTCACTGCTGGACAGAATGTTCTGACCATATGCAAAAGCGGCCGAGAATCCGTTAACCGTTGGAGTGTCATACCGGACGCGCCCACGACGTGAGCCATCAAAGTTGCTGGAACTGTCACCAACCGTAATACCGCTCAGCACACCGTTTGTGCCGCGATAGAAAAAGCCAGAGTTCTCATCGTTTGTGAACGAATACAGCGCGGTGCCGACATAGGACAGGTCCACTTCTGCAGCACCATCTGCCGCCATGCTGCCCTGACCTGCCGAGAACTTGCCGTAGCTGCCCTTCAAGGCAAAATCCACAAACCGGATATCGTCGCGGGTCCAGCCGCTAAAGTTTGTACCGTTCTGGTTCCATTCAGTCGAATTCGGCAATCCCAACGCCGATTCCAAGCGGAAGGTAAACTCGTTCTGGCCAAATGGCTGCATCAGACGCAGGCCAACCCGGCTGTTCGACAGATCGTTGTCGAGGACCCGGGTCTCGGTATCTTGGCCGTCATCAACCGAAATCAAGGCCGGGTTTAACTGCCCGTAAAGCAGCACATAGCCGCCGCTGTTATTTTCGTATTTCAGCTCTGCGGCTGCCGGAACAGCGACCGTGGCAGTCAGAAAGGCGGCAACCGATATCTTTTTGATATTTGGGGTCATTTCACTCACCATAGTTGGTTCGGGGTTCAGATACTGCCCATTTGTTTACTGAATCCGAGCGTTCCAGTGGTCTGCGCCCTGTCTTACGCAAGAATTGTATTTTAGCAACAGAACATACAAATAACTTTGACATTTTACATTATTTTTCATTAACTTACAAGATACGGCTCCAGCTCGTACTGGCAGCTTGCAAACGATTAGTGATGCCTGCCTATGCATCTGGCAAATATGCGGTATGCATCTGCGCACATCTTGACAGCGAAAACATGCCATTCTGACAGAGCCTGAGCTGCTTTCTGCCCAAAACAACTAGATATTCAGCTGTTTGAAAACATCGGGCAACTGCTCAGGCAGATCCTCGGCGATCAATCCCGGCCCGAAACGACGCGCGCATTCCACGTGCAGCCACGCTGCTGTCTCAGCCGCCGCCATCGCATCGAATCCCCGCGCCAATAGCCCGGCGATGTAACCGGCCAACACATCGCCTGACCCGGCGGTTGCAAGCCAAGGGGCCGCGCGACCATAGCATGCGGCATTGATCGAACATCGCCCGTCCGGCGCCGCTATGACAGTATCCGGCCCTTTGAACAACACGATGCATCCCGCGCGCGCCGCCGCCTCTCGCGTTGCGTCCACCTTGGAATAGGCGGGGCCTCTGACCGGCGTTTCGCTCAGCTTTTCAGCCAGATCGGGGAACAGCCGCGCAAACTCACCGCCATGCGGGGTCAGAACGCAGCGGTCATGCAACATTTCAAACAAGTTTCCGGGATCGCCCGCAAATGCCGTCAGCGCATCAGCATCCAGAACCGTCGCACGTTTCGCAATCAGGGCGACCGGCACCAGGTCCCGCGCTCGCTCCAACCCCAAACCGGGGCCCAGACAAAGGGCGTTCATTCGCACGTCCTGCAGTACGTCTGACAGCATTTGAGAACCATCAACGCACTGTAGCATGAGGGCGGTGATCTGGCTCGCAACCTCTGCTAAAGCCAAGGATGGCACCCCCAGCGTCACCAACCCTGCCCCAATCCGCAACGCCCCCCGCGCGGCCAGTCGCGCCGCACCTGTCTTGCCGGGCCCACCCGAAAGGATCAGGGCATGCCCATGGGTGTATTTGTGCTCATTCATACTCTTACCAAGGCAAACCCCAGGCAGATTATCCACAGCCTTCGAAATCTCGTCGCCCCCCGCATCCTGCCTCAACCCGATATCTTTCGTGACAACATGTCCGCAAAAATATGGTCCCTCACTCAGCACGTGGCCAAGCTTTCTCGAATGAAACGAAACCGTAAGTGCTGATCGTGCACAGCGACGTCCATGCTGAGGGAAAAGTTCTCCCACGACTTTGCCTGAGTCTGCGCAAAGACCTGAAGGAACGTCTATCGCGACCGTGCGTGGAGGAACTGTGTGCGTACCTCCATCCTGACGCCGCAACTCCCATGCCGTCTCTGCGTCATCATATGCCCAAAGAACTTCCCATAGCCTCACATCTTCAATCGATCGTGTTAGACCGGTCCCAAACAATGCGTCGATGAGAATATCCGGATACAAGATTCTGCCCCGTGCGATCTCAGATACATCCTTTGTCGAACCACCCCATCGCTCATAACTCACCCGGGCATCCGGCGGCAACTTTTTGGGATCGCCATACAGGAATACCTCAACCCTCCAGCCCAGTTCCCGCAAAAGCCGCGCCACGACAAACCCGTCACCGCCGTTGTTTCCGGGCCCGCACAATACGACTGCACGCAGCGGATCCTCTTCATCTTTTTCCAAATACTCCGGGGAGCGCGAGGGGCTGGCCCCTCGCCTGTCCAGATCCGGCCATTCCTCAAAGATCGCCTCGACAACACATTGCCCTGCCCGCTCCATCAGCTCCAAACCCGTAACCTCACCGGACCTGATGGCCGCGTGCTCGATGGCTCTCATCTGCGCTGCTGTCAGCAATTCCGTCATATCACACCTTCGCACGATTCAATTTCGATTACTTTTTGTGCAAACCGCCTAAAATTTAGCACAGAGCCTGATTTCAACGGATACCGACCCAACCGATACCGCAATCACGTTGCCGCCCGATCTTAGACGTGATCACTGCGCCTGAGACAACCATTCAAGGTGAGCCGGAATGAAAAAGATCGAAGCGATCATCAAGCCGTTCAAACTGGACGAAGTGAAAGAGGCGTTGCAGGACGTAGGTGTTCAGGGTCTCAGCGTCGTCGAAGTCAAAGGTTTCGGCCGTCAGAAAGGCCATACCGAGCTGTATCGTGGCGCGGAATATGTTGTCGACTTTTTGCCCAAGGTGAAGGTCGAGGTCGTATTGGACGATGACCAGGTTGATGCCGCCATCGAAGCCATCGTGTCGGCTGCCAAGACCGACAAAATCGGCGACGGAAAGATCTTTGTCTCTCCGGTTGAACAAGCCATTCGCATCCGCACCGGCGAGACCGGCTCGGACGCGCTCTAACATACCAATCTTCAAGTCAGAGGAATCAAGAGAATGAGCAAGGACGCAGTTCTTCAGCTGATCAAGGAAGAGGGCGCCGAATATGTCGACGTCCGTTTCACCGACCCCCGCGGCAAGCTGCAGCACGTGACCCTGATGGCCGATCAGGTCGACGAAGACTTCCTGGACGAAGGCTTCATGTTCGATGGCTCGTCCATCGCAGGCTGGAAGTCGATCGAAGCATCGGACATGAAGCTGATGATCGACACCGAAAGCGCATATGTTGATCCGTTCTACGCTGAGAAAACCATTTGCGTACACTGCACGGTCGTCGAGCCCGATACAGGCGAAGCCTATGAGCGCGACCCGCGCGGCACAGCGCAGAAAGCCGAGGCCTACCTGAAGGCATCGGGGATCGGCGATGTTGCATACATGGGCCCCGAAGCCGAGTTTTTCCTGTTTGACGATGTCCGGTATTCGAACACGATCAACAAGGTATCCTACGAAGTTGATGCAACTGACGCATCATGGAACACCGACACCGAATACGAAATGGGCAATACGGGCCACCGTCCGGGCGTCAAGGGTGGCTACTTCCCGGTGAACCCGATCGACGAAGCGCAGGACCTGCGGTCGGAAATGCTGTCCACCATGAAGCGTCTGGGCATGAAGGTCGACAAGCACCATCACGAAGTTGCGTCATGCCAGCACGAACTGGGCCTGATCTTCGACAGCCTGACCAAGCAGGCGGATGAACTGCAAAAGTACAAATACGTCATCCACAACGTGGCTCATGCGTACGGCAAATCGGCAACCTTCATGCCGAAGCCTATCGCAGGTGACAACGGCACCGGCATGCACGTGAACATGTCGATCTGGAAAGACGGCAAGCCACTGTTCGCGGGTGACAAATACGCTGATCTTTCGGACGAAGCGCTGTACTTCATCGGTGGTATCCTGAAGCACGCCAAGACACTGAACGCCTTCACCAACCCGGCAACCAACAGCTACAAGCGCCTGATCCCCGGTTTCGAAGCCCCAGTTCTGCGCGCCTACTCGGCCCGCAACCGATCAGGTTGTGTCCGTATTCCGTGGACCGAGAGCCCTAAAGCAAAACGTGTCGAGGCTCGATTCCCCGATCCGGCAGCGAACCCCTACCTGGCGTTTGCCGCTCTGTTGATGGCTGGCCTGGACGGCATCAAAAACAAGATCGATCCGGGCGAAGCCATGGACAAGAACCTGTACGATCTACCTGCCGAGGAACTGGCCGGTATCCCGACAGTCTGCGGCAGCTTGCGTGAAGCTCTGGAAGCGCTGGCTTCCGATCACGACTTCCTGTTGCAAGGTGACGTGTTCACCAAAGACCAGATCGACGGCTATATCGCCCTGAAGATGGAAGAGGTCGAAACCTACGAGCACACACCACACCCGGTTGAGTACGGCATGTATTACAGCTGCTAAGCAACACGGCATGGATTTACAGGGGCGCCCAAACGGGCGCCCCTGTTTCATTTGCGCCGGTCTGTCGCTGTTCAGCCTTTTCGAGCGCCATGACGCAGAATACACACTTTTTACCTTCGCCCTTGCTATCTGCCCGATGCTGAGGATCTGAAACCCTTCAAAGGCGCTCTGCAGACCAATCAACAGGCTTTTGCAGGAGCGGTTGGTGCTACTCCAACGAACTGCTTTGCCCAATTCAAAGCTCAAAGTAGGCTGGCCTCAGATTTTAACACAACCGGATTACCTGCATGTTTCGCCTTTACGTATTATTCGCCCTGCTTGTGTCCTCACCCCTTCTGGCCGCGCCTTGTGGGAATACCAGCGCGGGGTTCGAGGCCTGGAAGGCCGATTTCGCCCAGCAGGCCCGCAAGGCTGGTGTGAAAAAAAAGGGCCTTCAGGCGCTTGCCCAAGCTCAATACGCCACGGGCACAATTGCGGCAGACCGCAATCAGAAAAGCTTCAAATACACACTGGACAAATTCATGCGTGTCAGAGGTGCTGATGCAATCGTCGCGCAGGGGCGCAAACGCAAGGCTGCAAATCCCGATTTCTATGCTGCGCTTGAACGGCAATACGGTGTTCCGCCGGGCATTCTGATCGCCATTCACGGCATGGAAACCGGCTTTGGCAATTTTATGGGAGACAGTCAGGTTGTTTCCGCAATCACAACACTGGCCTATGATTGTCGCCGGTCCGAGTTCTTTGTTCCGCACGCAATTGGGGCACTTAAACTGGTCGATGCAGGAAGCATTACCGTGGCGACAAAAGGGGCAAAACATGGCGAGTTGGGCCACACTCAGTTCCTGCCGGGCAACGCCCTGACCTATGGCGTCGATGCCACCGGCGACCGTCGGGTGGACTTCTATGACATGACCGACGCGCTTGCCTCGACCGCCAATTATCTTCGCAAGAAAGGGTGGAAGCCAGGGCGTGGCTATCAGCCAGGGGAGCGGAATTTTCAAGTGCTGAAACAGTGGAACGCGGCCTCTGTTTATCAGCAATCCATAGCAATCATGGCCGCCCGAATCGACCAATAGCCCGGTCGCACCAAAAACACACTCCGCACCCTCTTTCGCCACATTTCCGCCACAGTGACAAACAAAAGCCTTTAGTTTCTTGGTTTCCAATGCGTAACCAATGCCGGGGTAAAATCACCTTTTTTGCATTTTCCGCCAAATTCTCCTCACGAATGGTTGTTACAGTGTTTGCTGAACAGTACGCAAAAAAGGACAGTGCAGTGGCTCGGAAGCACAGCTACCATGGCGGCCTGCAATTCAATGGCGACGCAAATGGCGCGATCGAGCGTTTTGGCACAATCGTTGCCACGACGCTGGAAGATTACGGCCATCTGGTCGAACGCAAGGCGTTGCTGAGCAATTCCGAAGCAAGCATTGTTTCAAGTCAGTACCTTGTGCGACTGACCTTGGATACAGGCACCCCCGAGCAGGAAGACCGGTACGAGCGTATGGATCGCGCCGCGGGGCTAAAAACGATAACAAAACCCCGCGCCGCAAATCCGCAAAACAGGTTGGTTCTTTCGATCACGCCGGTTTCCCCCCTGCTGGATGACTCCGAGATTTCGGAACTGATGATGGTCGTCATTCTGTATCGCATGGTCGATATTTGTTCGACCCGGCGCGTTGAATGGCTGTCGCCACACACGGTTCTGACGGTCGAGCAGTTCATGAGCGCCTTTGACACTCTGGCCCCCAGCCGAACACGCGACAGAAAACAAATTTTTCAGTCGCTGACCGGGCAATTCTCGGGGGTGAATGTGCCCGAGAACGATGACACCATAAGTGTTCTTCATGCTTCGACGTCCCGCCCGATCCAGCTGACAGATGAACAATTGCTCAGCATCGCGTTTCGCAGTGAAGATACAAACAGGCCAGGACAGGAAACATTGGATGACGAAGATGGGGTCGTAAAGCCAAGCGACGTTTTGCGTCTCAGCAGTTGGTGCATGACGGGTGTACTGGCAGGCGTTTCGACCCCGATTGCCCTGTCAATGGCTGCCGTCAATCTGATCCGGGGTGAGGATTTTCGCCTCAACACACAGGTGCTTGTCTTTACCTTCGCGATAGTTGCCCTGAACGCAACGAACGCGTTTGCCGATGTTGCGGCCGCCTTGGGCCAATAAGAGAACTACAGAAGACCCTCCTTGGATGCCCCGCCTTCAGGCGGGGTTTTCCATTTTGGGAACCGTGTTCGCGGCCAGAACATAAGTGTGGATTGAAAAGACGACCGCATCCGTTTTCGGCAAGCGCAGCAGGGTTTGCCGCTCGCTTCGCAAGTAGGACGTTTTACGTCGATCTGTGTCGCCCCGCCTGTCACTGGCGCTTCGGGGTTGAAACAGTTCGGGGTCTTCATACCAAAGCGCGTTAAAGCGCCAGAGCGGACGACCGGGCTGTATCCCGTCGAACAGGCGCTGCACCCGCTTGGCGATATTTTCGTCGTAACTTGCGACAGGCACATGGATGTCGATCAGTGGTCGCATGAATTTTTCGGACAAAAGCCAGCTGGCCGGGAAACACAGGATTGCGCCGGTCAAAACATGTTCAGTTCCACGCTTTTGCAGGATGCAAAAATCCTCCTGAACCAGCCTACACAATGTATCAAGCGGCTGGGCCCGGTCGACTGCGACCGTTACACCATCGGGTCTGACGACTTCTTCACCTGCATTGGGATAGACCTGCGACAGCACAAGGTCGAGCAGTTCCCGAGCGGCGGGTTCTGCCTGCGGATCAAGCGCCAGAACGTCATCGCGGCGTTCCGTCAGCAGCTTTTCCCGGCATCGCATCTGACCGGCAAAAGCCTCGTCCCGATGCAACCAGTTTTCCATCGTTGCAGGCTGGATACCCGGCAAAGCACGCGGGTCGCCGACATCATACGGTATTTTTTCTTGCAGAATTTTATTCATGCCAGCGACTTAGCATGGGTCGAAATATTTGTCGGTCGAAAACGACAGGATCGCCGTCGCATTTTTCCAAGACGATCCACATGGGCACCTTAGGTTTGACTGAACAAGCAACGAGGTCCGTCATGAACAAGCATTACCGAGACACGCGCAAGATTGACCCCAGCCGAGGCGCTACGCTGGGTGATGGCACGCCAAACGAAAATGACCGGATCGAGATCGGACCGACACAGCTGGCTTTTGACGAATGGGCTGCGGCAGGTCTGGAACTGCCCAACCTTGCACGGATGCGGGAACACCGCTGGAAGCGTCTGACGCAGGCCATCGTTGATCGCGGATACGGAGGTTTGCTGGTTTTTGACCCGCTGAACATCCGCTATGCGACCGACAGCACGAACATGCAGTTGTGGAATACGCATAACCCGTTTCGCGCAGTGCTGTTATGTGCCGATGGCTATATGGTGATATGGGACTACAAGAACTCGCCTTTCCTCAGCACGTTCAATCCGCTGGTGCGCGAACAGCGTTCAGGTGCGGACCTGTTTTACTTCGACCGTGGCGACAAGGTGGATATCGCGGCGGATATCTTTTCGAACGAGGTGCGCGTGCTGATCGATGCGCATGGTGGCGGCAACAAACGTTTGGCCGTCGACAAGATCATGCTGCATGGTCTGCGCGCGCTTGAGGCGCAGGGCTTTGAGGTCATGGAAGGCGAAGAGCTGACCGAAAAAACCCGTGCCGTGAAGGGGCCGGATGAGATTCTGGCCATGCGCTGTGCCAATCACGCCTGCGAAACCGCTGTGGCGGAGATGGAGAGCTTTGCACGCGCGAATGTCGGCAATGGCAAGACAACCGAGGATGATATCTGGGCTGTTCTGCACGCGGAAAACATCCGGCGCGGTGGCGAATGGATTGAAACCCGCCTGCTGGCGTCAGGCCAACGCACGAACCCGTGGTTCCAGGAATGCGGCCCACGCATCACGCAGCAAAACGAAATCATCGCCTTCGACACCGACCTGATCGGGTCTTACGGGATTTGCATCGATATCTCGCGCACATGGTGGATTGGCGACCAAAAACCCCGCCCTGACATGATCTATGCCATGCAGCACGCGCATGAACACATCATGACCAACATGCAGATGCTGAAGCCCGGTGTGATGATCCCGGAACTTACCGCCATGTCGCACAGGCTTGACGACAAGTTTCAGGCGCAGAAATACGGCTGCCTGATGCACGGAGTGGGATTGTGTGATGAATGGCCGCTGGTTGCGTATCCGGACAAAGCCGTCGAAGGCGCATATGACTATCCGCTGGAGCCCGGCATGGTGCTGTGCGTCGAAGCCTGCGTTGGCGAAGTCGGTGGCGATTTCAGCATCAAGCTTGAGGATCAGGTTCTCATTACCGAAACCGGGTATGAGAACCTGTCCAGATATCCCTTTGACCCCCAATTGATGGGAATCGAATAAGGCCGGGCCCTCAATTCGACCAATGGGACCGGCGGACATTTCCATGCCAATCTTCCGTGGCAAGGCTGACCTGAACCTGTGAACCACCTTGGGGCGCGGGCCAGGATTGGCCAACCGCGAACCCGGCAACGCCGGCCAAAACTATAGCCAGGATCATACGTGAACGCAGGTCGGGTATCCGGGGTGCAATATCTGCATGTGACATCTGTGTCTCCTGTTTCAGCTTTCAGGAACCACAAATGGGATGTGGAGAGACATAAGTGAAACGAATGTTTGTTTGGATCACCATCAAAAATCTTGATAATAAAAGAAGGTAAGAGCTCTGCCGCCATGCGGCCCGAAGGCGGCAGGGATCTTGCGCAGTCTGTGAAACACCCATTCGTTCTCACCTTCCCGTTACGCGTGTGACTTAAGGGTTGTGACCCAAGGGGCAAATACACAGTATTGGGCGTGTTCCCCCGTACCATTCAAGGAGCCGACATGCCCACGGAACGCATCACTTTTGCCGGACATGACGGCAGCCAATTGGCGGCGCGACTGGATTTGCCGGACGGGCCGGTGCTGGCGACGGCCCTGTTCGCCCACTGCTTTACCTGCTCCAAGGATATCCCGGCCGCCCGGCGCATTTCTGCCCGACTGGCTGCCATGGGCATTGCGGTGCTGCGGTTCGATTTCACCGGACTGGGCCATTCCGAAGGCGAGTTTGCCAATACGACCTTCACTTCGAATGTCGAGGATCTGATTTCAGCCGCGCAATATCTGGCTGGTCGAAAAATGGCACCTGCCCTGCTGATCGGCCACTCGCTTGGGGGCGCGGCGGTGTTGCGGGCGCGGGCTGGTATTCCGACTGTAAAAGCCGTCGTGACATTGGGTGCACCGGCGGACCCCGCCCATGTGTCGCATCACTTTGAGGCGGCGCTGCCTCAGATCGAAGAGGACGGCAGTGCCGAGGTCTCTCTGGGTGGTCGCCCCTTCCGCATTGGTAAAGCTTTTGTGGACGACATTGCCAAATCGGCCCTGTCATCTGCAATCGCCGACCTCAAAGCTGCCCTTTTGATCCTTCATGCCCCACGCGACGAAACGGTCAGCATCGACAATGCGAGCGCGATCTTTCTGGCCGCGAAACACCCCAAAAGCTTTGTAACTCTCGACAACGCCGATCATCTGATCACGCGCGCCTCTGACGCCGAATATGCAGCGGATGTTATTGCTGCTTGGGTTTCACGCTATGTGAAACTGTGCCCACCCGCTCCGCCACCGGGTGCGCCAGAGGGCGTTGTGCGCATAACCGAAGCAGATCCGGGCGGGTTCATGCAGGATATTCAGGCGGGTCCAAACCACCATCTGGTCGCGGATGAGCCCGCATCTTATGGCGGTACGGACAAGGGCATGTCGCCTTATGGCTTTGTCTCGGCCGGTCTGGGGGCCTGCACATCGATGACAATACGCATGTACGCCCGGCGCAAAGGCTGGCCCCTGACAAATGTCAGCGTCGATGTGTGTCATGACAAGGTTCACGCGCAGGATGCCGGATTGGTGAATGACGGCAAGGTGGACCAGTTTCGCCGGAAAATCCGCCTGAGCGGCCCGCTGGATCAGGAGCAAAGGCAACGTTTGCTTGAGATTGCGGACAAGTGCCCGGTTCACCGGACGCTTGAAGGCTCGGCCCACATAACGACCGAGCTTCTTTCATAAGAAAGGCCGCCTGACAGGCGGCCTTTTGTTCCTTAGCGTCGCGGGCTCGGTCGATGAATGGGCGGGCGGGCAACCGGCGGGCGCGCGACAGGTGGGCGCGCGACAGGTGGGCGCGGGCGCGCGGGAGGTTTGGCAACAGGCGGTTTCGGACGCTCGGGGCGCACTGGTCGATCAGGTCGGTTGGGACGATCAACGTCAATATCCACATTAACGTCATGGTAGTAGTCGTTCCACAGCATCGAGTCGTAAAACGGGTCATACCCGTACCCGACCCCAACCGTCACACCGTCACAGGCCGACAGCGTCAAAGTCGCGATCCCAAACCCTAGCGTAAGGGACATCCGTTTGATCAGTCTAACGCTCATCGCTCCCTCCCTCACTGAAGTGCCCGGAACGACGCGAAAACGGCGTTCAGATCATCTGCATAAATCGGGTCTGCCCCGTCCCGCAGAATAGCAACTGCGATGGCAACCCGGCCTTGCGGAAGGTCAATGACGGTGGCGGTAAAGCTTACTCCCTTGCCGTCCCGGTGCCCGGTGCCCCGAAACACGCGGGCTGGCAATCCGCCGATACGGGTATCGCTGGTGCTGGTCGTCGTAGGGTCTTTGACCAGAAACTTGTCGATATCCTGCAAGTACCGGACGCCGCCCTGAATTGTTCCAACCCCCGCAGGTGATACGAAACCCATCCACACCGCGTCGTCTGTCACCGGCCGGAACCCCATGACCCGCGCGACCGCACGGGCGTCGCCCAGTTCGGTATCCTCAATCTCGCGCGGGCCGCCGGTACGAAGGACCCAGAAGTCTGGAACGTCAAACCGAAAGAGCGCTTGGCCTTCATCGGTGTATGTCACGGGTGTGTCAGCCAGTGCTGGTGCAGCTGCGCCGACCCAAAACACACCACAGAGGGCAAGTACAGAACATGATAAAAAACGCATATCTCAATAACCTGGTTATTTCCTTCCGATCAGATTGAACTGTTGCAGCGCTGTTTGTCCAGCATCGCTTGGCAGCAAGGGCAGGACAGGCATCCACCCCAACTGGCGGCATGATCCGGTGAGACCTAGTTGCAGGCGCAAAACCTGCCTTGTTGCGGAACCCTGCCCGTCAATACCGTACCAAATCCTTTGCAGGACAGTTTTCCGAACCCGTCTGCTGCTGAAAAGCCCGAACAAACGGCAAGAATCAGGGCAAACCGTCTCATATACGCTCTCGCATCTTGTTCCCTACCCCGCACGCGGTTAAACCCCGCGCCAACGCCTCATCCAATCTGCAAAAAAGGTGCCGTCGCCTATGATTCCCCGTTATTCCCGCCCCGACATGGTTGCCATCTGGTCGCCCGAGACCAAGTTCCGCATCTGGTACGAGATCGAGGCGCACGCGTGCGATGCCATGGCGGATCTGGGCGTGATCCCGCGTGAAAATGCCGAAGCTGTCTGGAAAGCCAAGGATGTGGAATTCGATGTCGCCCGCATCGACGAGATCGAAGCCGTCACCAAGCATGACGTCATCGCCTTCCTGACCCATCTTGCAGAGCATGTCGGCAGTGAAGAGGCGCGTTTTGTGCATCAGGGCATGACCAGCTCGGACGTGCTGGACACTTGTTTCAACGTACAGCTGACCCGCGCCGCCGACATCCTGATTGCCGACCTTGAAGGGCTTCTGGCTGCGCTCAAGCGCCGCGCGATGGAACATAAGAACACGGTTCGTATTGGACGCAGCCACGGCATCCACGCCGAACCGACAACCATGGGTCTGACCTTTGCCCGCTTCTACGCCGAGATGGACCGCAACCTGTCCCGGATGCGCGATGCACGTGCGGAAATCGCCACCGGAGCGATCAGCGGCGCGGTTGGTACCTTTGCCAATATCGACCCGCAAGTCGAGGAACATGTCTGTGACAAGCTGGGTCTGGTGCCTGAGCCGATCAGCACGCAGGTCATTCCGCGTGACCGCCACGCGGCCTTTTTTGCAACGCTGGGCGTCATCGCAAGCAGCATCGAAAACATTGCCATCGAAATCCGCCACATGCAGCGGACCGAGGTACTGGAGGGGGCTGAGTTCTTCTCGATGGGCCAGAAAGGCTCCTCGGCGATGCCGCACAAGAAAAACCCGGTGCTGACTGAGAACCTGACCGGTCTGGCGCGCATGGTCCGCGCAGCCGTAATACCGGCAATGGAGAATGTCGCGCTCTGGCACGAACGCGACATCTCGCATTCATCTGTCGAGCGCATGATCGGTCCGGATGCCACAATCACGCTGGATTTTGCCTTGGCCCGCCTGACAGGTGTGGTCGACAAAATGCTGATCTTCCCGGAAAACATGCTGGAAAACATGAACAAGTTCCCCGGGCTGGTCATGAGCCAGCGGGTTCTGCTGGCCCTGACCCAGGCAGGTGTCAGCCGTGAGGACGCCTATGCCATGGTACAGCGCAACGCGTTGAAGGTTTGGGAACACCGCACCGACTTCAAGGAGGAACTGTTGGCGGATGCTGATGTAACTGCCGCACTCAGCCCTGCGCAGATCGAAGAGAAATTCGACCTCGGGTATCACACCAAGCATGTCGATACGATCTTTGCGCGCGTGTTTGGCGACTAACGGTTATCTTTTCAGTCTGTTAGCCGGGGGTGTTCTGCCACGTGCATTGTACCCCCTTGTTTTTTGCCAGACCAACGGAAATGCGGTATCCTGCATGTGCTTTTTCCATACGAGGGAAACATCATGATCCGAACACTCCTAAGCGCATTGGCACTGGTTCTTGTGGCCTCGGCCGGGCTTGCCTGCGAACAACATTCCAAACAGACCCAATCCTGCGCACCCGGGACAACGTGGGATACTGAAACAAAAAGCTGCGCGAAATCTGTCAACAGCTGACAATTTTTGTCCAGTTCGTGAATAAAAGCGACCGTTCCCCTGTTAGCTTTTTTGTAGATCACACTATGATTTCAATAAGAGCCCCGAGAACGGAGTAAAGAAATGCGCCTTTTGTTAGCTTCTGCCCTTGCTTTGCAAGCCTTTGCCTTCGCGCCAGCTGTCCATGCCGCAGGTGGTGACAGCAGCAGCCCGCCGAAACCGACGAATACAACCAAGAAATGCCTGTTCGGCCGTGTATATGACGAAACCCGTGGAAAATGCGTCAAACCCGACAAGTCAAGCCTGACAGATGATCAGCTGTATGATGCGGTCCGCGAACTGGCGTATGACGGGCAATACGGGCACGCTCAGGACATTCTGCGCATCATGGATCAGGACGACGATCGTGTCCTGACCTATTGGGGTTTCACCTATCGCAAGATGGGCGAGCTGGAACTGGCAAATGTCTTTTATCAAAACGCGATCAATGCCAACCCAGACAATCTTTTGGCGCGCAGCTACATGGCGCAGGGGTTTGTGTCCGAAGGCCGAACCGATCTGGCGATCGAGCAATGGCGCGAAATAAAGTCCCGTGGCGGAGAAGGCACCTGGGCCGAGGCATCGTTGCGCGAAGCGATCCGAACGGGCCTGACATACAGCTATTAAGGTTCAGGGTTATTTAACCCGACTCTCTCTAATCTGCCTGTGGTTTGAAAACTTTAGCTCCACAGGCAGATGCAGAACACCAACGCATTAATTCAAACGGTTCAAGGGGCTTCGGCCCCATTTTCCGCAGGAGGTGGCGACAGCCCGCGCCTTGTTCCCCGATCTTTGACCAGCCGTCAAAAGGCGGCTGTTGTCGTGCGCCTGTTGTTGAACGACGGCGCCGATCTTCCGCTGGAGGAGCTTCCCGATGACCTGCAAGAGAAACTGACACATCAATTGGGGGAAATGGGCCTTGTAGACCGGGCGACTCTGGGTGCTGTGGCGCAGGAATTCAGCGAAGCCCTGGACAATGTCGGTCTGGCCTTTCCACATGGTCTTGCCGGGGCCTTGGATGCCGTCAGTGGAAAAATCACACCCGCGACAGCCGCGCGTTTGCGCAAAGTTGCCGGAGTTCGTCAGATCGGTGATCCCTGGCAAAGGTTGCGCGACATTCCAGCCCAGGACCTTGCGGCCATGGCACAGGCGGAAAGCACTGAAGTGGCCGCTGTGATGCTTTCAAAAATGGATACGGCACAGGCGGCGCAGATGCTGGGCCACATGCCGGGTCCGGTGGCACGGCGGATCACCTACGCAATCTCGAAAACAGCAAATGTCACGCCCGAAGCGGTTGAGCGGATCGGCTGGTCACTGGCTGCTCAGCTGGATCAGCGGCCTGTTCAGGCCTTCAATGACGGTCCAGGCGCGCGGGTGGGTGCAATTCTGAACCAGTCTGCGTCCGCCACACGTGACGACCTGCTGAACGCGCTGGATGAGGACGACGCCGATTTTGCCGATCTGGTGCGCCGCTCGATCTTTACCTTCGCCCATATCTCCAGCCGGATTTCGCCCCGTGATGTTCCAGCCATATTGAGGGAAGTCGATCAGCCTGTTCTGGTCGCGGCCCTTGCTGGTGCCGCCGCGGATGATGACAAGGCATCTGTCGAGTTTCTGCTGTCGAATATCTCCTCCCGCATGGCAGAAAACCTGCGCGAGGAAATCGCGGAACGCGGGCGGGTCAAGCAATCTGAGGCCGAAGATGCCATGACCCAGATCGTTGGGGCGGTTCGTACCTTGTCTGACGCCGGAACAATTACGCTGATTGAAAAGGAAGACGACGAAAACACGGGTTGAGGCAGGAACAGGCGCACCCGCCAGATCGTTAGGGCAGCCATTTCGCCAGGGTGCTTGAGGTTACGGGTACCGGGTTGTATGTCTGAGGCAACATTTCGCAACACGCGGTGAGACACCTCCATGCCCGTCGAAAAGTCGGAGCTCAGCCGGTTTGAGCTTGGAAAATACTATGTCGCCAATCTGTTCCTGCAGGGAATCATCGGCGCTATGCGCCAGCTTCCTTATGAAAAGCGCATAGCAACCATGGGTGCAATCATGAAAACCCTTGCACCCGTCGTTGGATTTCGCACCCGTGTCCGCCGGAATCTAAAGCTCACCTGCCCTGAATTGTCTGACGCCGAGATCACAAAGATCTATCGTGACGTGTCGGATAATGCCGGTCGGGCAATTATGGAGCATTTTTCACCCGAAGGTTTCATCGAACGTCAGGTGAACGCCAAGATATCCGGGCCGGGTATTGCTGCGTTTGATGCAGCGATTGCCGAAGGGCGCCCGGTGATGATGATCACTGCGCATTTCGGTCACTATCTGGCCGCTCGTGTTGCCCTGCAGAAACACAGCGGCAAGCCGATTGGATGCCTCTACCGGCGGATGGCCAATCCCTATTTCAACGACGCTTATGTCGAGGCTTTTTACAAAACCGGCGCACCGATGTTTGAACAGGGGCGGCGCGGTATGGTCGAAATGGTCCGGTCACTCAAGAACGGTGGAATCATTGCCATCGTGTCCGACCTGCATGCGCTGGGGGGCGAAGAGCTGACATTCTTTGGCAAGCCTGCCGTGACATCCGTGCTGAACGCAGAGCTGGCCATCAAGTACAAGGCCGTACTGATACCGTGCTATGCCGTGCGCCAGCCTAATGGCATCGACTTTGAAATCATCCTGCATGATCCCGTTCCGCACACGGACCCAAAGACGATGACTCAGTTCACCAATGACGATCTGGAACAGATCGTGCGGCAGCATATGGGACAGTGGTTCTGGATCCATCGACGTTGGAAAAGCTGGAACGGGCTTGGCGTTCAACCGGACGACATGCCCTGATCACTTGGCCCAAGACGCGGCAACTATTGGCCCGTGACCGGCCCTTTGCACAAGCACGACGGCTGGCAAGCCTGGTTCAAGCTGCGCCGAGTATGTCTGCGGCGTTTGCCCATCCCACCGGCCCGCAATCTGCCAGGTCTCGACAACATTGGCATAATCCAATTCCCGCCCTGCTAGTTCACCACGGCGGATCGAGGCATGGCGCAGAGGCGAATACTGAACGATACGCACGTCATAGGTCTCACCTTCGGGCAGTTCCACAGGCGTCACACTCACGGTCACTTCGTCAGCGTCTCGGATTGCTGTAACCGCTGCTTCGGGGGCGGCCTTTAGATGCGCATCAATCAGACGGTCGAGCTCCTGAGCCTGAGCGCCGACAATATCGTGCTGACCATTAATGATCATCTGGGGCGTATAGATCATGGATTTTCCGTTTTCGCGGGCATAGGCCCGTTGCCGGAGCGTGTGATCAGGATCGGCATATTCGTCCTTCCAGCCGATGTAATCCCAATAGTCGACATGCAGCGCCAGCCCGATGACATCGTCGCGTTTCGCCAGCTCATGCATGATCCGATCTGCCGGCGGGCAAGACGAACACCCCTGTGAGGTGAACAGCTCAACCACCACAGGATCCCCACCGGCCATGGGCTGGGTGGCGAACAGGCAGGATATTAAGACGGTCAAAGCAGCGGGTCTGAACATCAAAACTCTCGGATAAAGCGGGTGTTCTCTGGGATAGCCGTTTTGCCGCTCAACCGCTAATCAACGTTTCTTGAGGGCGGTGTCTGCAATTCTCCGCCTAAATGTGTGCAATGGTATACAAAATCGCAAATCCAGTGTCATTGAACCTTGAACCAGCGGCTTGGGTGATGCAGATAACATTCAGCGATGCCCGAAATCCAAGTCATTTGAGAAGGGAGGCCACCCGATGCCCATTAAAGTCGGACAGGATACCGCCAAGACACGCCGCAGCCTGAACGTGAATGGCAAATCCATTTCCTACTATTCGATCCCCGCCGCGCAGCAGGCCGGTTTGGGTGATTTTTCCAACCTTCCTGCCGCGCTGAAAGTCGTGCTGGAAAACATGCTCCGATTTGAAGACAGCGGCTTTTCGGTCTCGGTCGATGACATCAAAGCATTTGCCGAATGGGGTGCCAATGGCGGCAAGAACCCGCGCGAGATTGCGTACCGCCCTGCCCGCGTGCTGATGCAGGACTTTACCGGTGTTCCTGCGGTGGTCGATCTGGCCGCCATGCGCGACGGGATCAAAGGCCTGGGCGGTGACGCACAGAAGATCAACCCGCTGAACCCGGTCGATCTGGTTATCGACCACTCGGTCATGATCGACGAGTTCGGTAACCCGCGTGCGTTCCAGATGAACGTCGACCGCGAATACGAGCGCAACATGGAACGCTATCAGTTCCTGAAATGGGGTCAGAACGCGTTCAACAATTTCCGCGTTGTGCCTCCCGGCACCGGTATCTGTCATCAGGTGAACCTGGAATATCTGGCACAGACTGTCTGGACTGACACCGATCAGAACGGCGAAGAAGTTGCCTATCCCGACACACTGGTTGGCACCGACAGCCACACCACCATGGTCAACGGCATGGCCGTTCTGGGGTGGGGCGTTGGCGGGATCGAGGCCGAAGCCGCAATGCTGGGTCAGCCGATCTCGATGCTGATCCCTGAGGTGATCGGTTTTGAGTTAACCGGCTCGATGGTCGAAGGCACCACCGGTACAGACCTTGTTCTGAAAGTTGTCGAAATGCTGCGTGCCAAGGGCGTGGTGGGCAAATTCGTCGAATTCTATGGCGAGGGGCTGGACCGCCTGCCGCTGGCTGACCGTGCAACCATCGCCAATATGGCGCCGGAATACGGAGCGACATGCGGCTTCTTCCCGATCGACGGAGAAACCCTGCGCTACATGCGCAACACCGGCCGCGACGAAGACCGCATCGCGCTGGTCGAAGCCTATGCCAAGGAAAACGGGTTCTGGAGAGGCCCGGATTATGCGCCGATCTACACTGACACTCTGTCACTGGACATGGGCACAATCGTTCCTGCAATTTCAGGCCCGAAACGCCCGCAGGACTACGTCGCGCTGACCGACGCCAAGGCCGCTTTCACCAAGGAAATGGAAGAGACCTTCAAGCGCCCCATGGGCAAGGAAGTCGCCGTCAAGGGCGAAGACTACACCATGGAGTCGGGCAAGGTTGTAATTGCTTCGATCACCTCCTGTACCAACACGTCGAACCCTTACGTGATGATCGGTGCAGGCCTTGTGGCTCGCAAAGCCGCAGCTCTGGGTCTGAACCGCAAACCTTGGGTTAAAACCTCGCTGGCACCCGGTTCGCAGGTTGTATCGGCCTATCTTGAGGCCGCTGGACTGCAAGAAGATCTGGACAAGGTCGGTTTCAACCTTGTTGGGTACGGCTGCACCACCTGCATCGGCAACTCGGGCCCGATCCAGAAAGAAATCTCGGAAGCCATTGCCGAAGGCGATCTGGTCGCCACGTCGGTTCTGTCCGGCAACCGGAACTTCGAAGGCCGTATCTCACCGGATGTCCGTGCAAACTACCTGGCTTCGCCGCCGTTGGTTGTTGTCTATGCGCTGGCAGGTACGCTCGACATCGATCTGACGTCCGAGCCCATCGGTCAGGACAAGGATGGCAACGACGTCTTCATGAAGGACATCTGGCCAACCCAAAGCGAAATCGCGGAACTGGTCGAAGCAACCGTAACCCGCGAAGCGTTCCAGTCGAAATATGCGGATGTCTTCAAAGGGGATGAGAAATGGCAAAGCGTCGAGGTTCCGCAACAGGAAACCTATGACTGGCCGCCAACGTCGACCTACATCCAGAACCCGCCCTATTTCCAGGGTATGGGGGCGGAACCGGGCACGATCTCGAACATCGAAGGCGCCAAGGTTCTGGCCATTCTGGGCGACATGGTAACCACCGACCACATCTCACCTGCGGGATCATTCGCTACCACGACGCCGGCTGGCAAGTATCTGACCGACCGTCAGGTTCAGCCGCGCGAGTTCAACTCGTATGGCTCGCGACGGGGCAATCACGAAGTCATGATGCGCGGCACCTTCGCCAATATCCGCATCAAGAACGAGATGTTGGACGGAGTTGAAGGCGGATACACCAAAGGTCCGGATGGCGAACAGACGTCGATCTACGATGCCTCGATGGCCTATCAGGCCAATGGCACCCCGCTGGTCGTGTTCGGCGGCGAACAATACGGCGCGGGCTCAAGCCGCGACTGGGCGGCCAAGGGCACGGCGCTGCTGGGCGTCAAGGCCGTAATCGCCGAGAGCTTTGAGCGTATCCACCGGTCCAATCTGGTTGGCATGGGCGTGATCCCGTTCGAATTCACCGGTGGAGATACCCGCAAAACTCTGGGTCTGAAGGGGGACGAAACCGTCTCAATTCACGGGCTGGATACGGTCGAGCCGTTGCAGGACGTGCCCTGCACCATCACCTACGCAGATGGGGCTGAGACGACCATCCAGTTGAAATGCCGGATCGATACCGCGCCTGAGATCGAATACATCGAAAACGGTGGCGTGCTTCAATACGTGCTGAGGAATCTGGCGAAGGCCAACTAAGCCTGACCAGTCTGGACAAATGACAAGGGCGCCTGCGGGGCGCTCTTTCCTTTTCTGTATTTCAGTATCCCGTTCACGCATTTTTAAGTGGATTCCTTGACCCTGCTACAAAAACCGGAGACGCGTATGCAGGAAGTCGTCATTGTCAAATCCACGCCCCTGCCGGGGAAATTCGCGGCGCTTGCCAAACTGATCGGGGATCTGGTTGCCGAAACCCGAAAATTCCCCGGATGTCGTGCCGCTTATCTTCTGCTCTCGCCCGCAAACAACGAACAAGTCGTTGTTCACATCTGGGAAAACCCCGACGCGCTTGAAGCCTACCTGAACTGGCGTGCCGACAAAGGCGATTTTCTGCGAATCAACGAGTTTCTTGAGGTCGAGCAGGATTTCCAAACCTACCAGCTCGCCTGAACCAGAGGTTGAAAGGCCCTACTCAGCCGCTTTCTCAAGCGCAGGCCGGATGGTGCTTTCGATGACACGTTGCGTGATCGGGCCTGCAAAGCGCAGAATGATCGTTCCATCACCGTCGATCACGTAGGTCTCGGGAACACCGTACAAACCCCAATCAATCGCCATGCGGCCCTGTTCGTCGCGGCCGATGGCAGTGTACGGATCGCCAAGATTATCCAGGAAAGCCACGGCATTGCTCAGCTTGTCTTTGTAGTTAATGCCGTAAACCGGGATGCCTTCAGCTGCCAATGCCTCAAGGTTGGGATGCTCGGCACGGCATGGCGCGCACCAACTGGCCCAATAGTTGACCAGCTTGACCTCTCCGTCGCGCAGCGTTTCGTCGTCGAAAAGGGTCTTTCCCGGAAACTCGGTTAGAACCACGGGCGGCGCTGGTTGCCCTTCGCGGGCCGAGGGTAAGGCGTTGGGATCTTCGCGAAACATGCCGATGCCTGCGAGAACCGCAAATGCGCCAAAAATCAGAGGCGGCGCAATCATAAGGGGCGAGACTTTAGCCATTGCGCGACATCCTCTGTTCGACCTTCTCCATTTCCGCGCGCACCTTGCGCCCGCGCATCACGCTGAACGCAACTAGCGCCACGATAAGAGCGATGGAAACAGCATAAGACGACAAAACAGCGTCTGCATATTTTCCAAGATCGGGGATCATCCGCCTACCCTTTCCCGTGCCTGTAGCGCCTTGATACGACGGGCGCGAATTTCCGTTCCGGTGCGGTACAACACCAAGGCGATGAACAGCAGAACAAACCCGATGATGCAGGCCAGCAGAGGGTAGAAAAAGACATTGCTGACTTTCTCTTCCGTATCCGCCCCGGTAACGGCCCCGGCCCGCATGACCGATGCGCCCTGATGCAGGCCCTGATTCCAGAAATTCACCGCGTATCGGCTGAGGATCGCAAAGACCGACCCAACCAAGCACAGAACCGAGGTCAGATCGGCTGCGGTATCAGAATCCTCGATAGCTTCCCACAAGGCGACATAGCCAAGGTAGAACAGAAACAGGATCAGAAACGACGTCAGGCGCGGATCCCAGGCCCACCATGTACCCCACATGGGCTGTCCCCAGATGGCCCCCGTCAGCAGCGCTATCAGGGTCATAACGATCCCGATCGGTGCAGCAGCCCGTGCCGCAAGCGCGCTGACATGGTGGCGACGCACCAGCCAGACCAATGAGGTGGCCAGCATCATCAGCCAGCAATTGATCGCCATCAGGGCCGCCGGAACATGCAAATAGATGATCTTGACCGTCGACCCCTGCTTGTAGTCGTCCGGTGTAAAGAAAAAGCCCCAGGTCAGACCGACAACGATGCAGAGGATCGAGACGATCCAGAAAAACGGCAGGACCCGTTCGCTGGTTTCAAGAAACTTGCGCGGGTTGGCATATTCCCAGAGGGCGTTGGCTTTGGCTGCGATTGACATGGGCCCTATCTAGTCCGAGTTGGGGTGGTTCTCAATTGACATCCATCAAACTTGTCGCGGTTCACCGCAGATTGATACGTAGCACGGCAGCGCTGGCAAAGGGCAACAATGCGATGGTTGCCGCCGTGATCCCGGCCAGCATCAGCAGTGGCGTCTGCACCTCCATCCCTGTTGCTCCACGCCGGGCAACTTCGGCCCCGAAAATCAGGGTGGGGACGTAAAGCGGCAACACCAGAAGCGACAGCAATAGCCCGCCACGTTTCAGACCAACGGTGAGCGCAGCACCAAATGTCCCGATGACGCTCATGGCCGGGGTACCGATCAGGAGCGAGATCACCAGCCAGAAAAACCCCGGTAGCGGCAGGTTCAGCAAGACACCCAGAAACGGCGCGGCCAGAACCAGCGGCAGACCAGTGGTCAGCCAGTGGGCCAGCGCCTTGACTGTGACAACCGATTCAAGCGGCAGCGGTGCCGTGGCCAGCAGGTCGAGCGAGCCGTCTTCCCAGTCCAGTGCCAGCAGGCGGTCAAGCGACAGAAGGCAGGCCAGCAAGGCCCCCAGCCAGAGCACACCGGGCGCAATCGTGGACAGCAGCGAGGATTGCGGCCCCACGGCAAATGGCACCATCACAGTCACGATCAGGAAAAAGGCCAGACCCAGCCCAAACCCGCCGCCTGCGCGGAAAGCCAGTTTCAGGTCGCGCAGCAACAGGGCGATCACAGGAAACCTCCGTCGAAATCGTCGATGGGTTTGGGTTTGGCCTTGTTAGGACCGACGTCCAGAACCTCGCCATCAAGGCCAAGGTCGATATGGGTCGCGATCAGGGCTGACCCGCCCTGCCCCAGATGTGCCCCCACCGCATCGGCAAACATTTGCACCGCGTTCCTGTCCAGCGAGACGGTCGGTTCGTCCAGCATCCAGATTGGCCGCCCTGTGACCAGCATCCGCGCCAGCCCCAACCGCCGTTTCTGGCCCGCCGACAGATTGCCGGCGTGACGGTCGGCGAGTTCGTTCAACTCAAAAGCGTCCAGCGCCGGCTGGATGTCATATGTACCAAAGACCGCTGCCCAGAATGTCAGGTTTTCAGTCACCGACAATGTCGGTTTGAGCCCGTCCGAATGGGACGCGTAGGCGATCCGGTCCTCGGCCCCTTCGATCTTGCCTTCCAGCGGAGGCTGCAAGCCAGCCAACGTGCGCAGAAGCGTCGTTTTGCCGATCCCGTTTGGGCCCCGCAGGATCAGAGCCTTGCCCGGCGACAGCTGAAAGCTGAGGCCCTCAAGGACGGGAACACCGCCACGTGTGATCGACAGATCTGTTACAGTCAAAGTCATGAGACCCGCTTAGCGGATTGTCCGCAGGGGCAAAAGGCGAGATTTGCCGCAGGATGCCAGCGCACCACAGCTGGCACATGTCGGAGTGAGGGGCCAGCCCCTCACACTCCCCGGGATATTTTTGGCCAGATGAAGAGAATCCCGTCAGACAGGGATCAGGGCAAGTGCGATGCGGCGACCTTCGGCGAGCAGCACATTGTAGGTGCGGCAGGCGGCGGGGGAGTTCATGATTTCAACACCAAGTCCGACATTTTCCAACTCAACCCGTAGCGATTGGGGGATGTGGGCCATGTCTGCGCCCGTGCCGATAAGCAGGACGTCGATCCTGCCCGCCAGGTCCAGAAGGGGGTGTCGGTCGTCATAGCCGCCCCACTCTGCCGGGCCTGCCGGGCCTGTCAGGACAGCGCCGTGGAAGACATCGCCGCCAATTCGAAAAAAACCGGGGCCATAACCGTCTATGGGTTTGGCATCTGTAAAAGTAATCTGATTCAGACGCATGATGTCCCTTCTTCAATCCAGAAGCGGCAGTCCGGAAATGACCGCAATCAGGATGACCGAATAGGCCGCGAGGCGGTAGATCCGTTCCAGTTTCGGGTCGAACAATGCTTTGCCGATAAGCGTAGTGATCAGATAAGGCACACACAGCAGCAGGACAATCCATAGGATCGACAAATCTGCGGCACCGCTGATGAGGATGTTGAAAACGATGACAACGTCGAGCAATGCCAGAAAAATGATGGTGTTGGCACGAATCTTGCGCACATCTGTGGAACTGGCCAGATAGAACACGATGACAACCGGGCCGGTCAGCCCGGTCATGCCGCCGACAACGCCTGCGCTACCGCCGATGGCGAGACGTCCGGGCAGTCCCAGTTTACCCTCCCACCGCCAGCCAGTAACCACGGCCAGCAGGGTCAGACCGGTAATGCCGCAAACAACCCAGCGCAGCGCAACCGAGTCCACCTGCACCATGATCCACAGCCCCAGCGGCACGGTTATCGTTGCGGCAAAGCCCAGAGTGCTGATTTCGACCTTGTCACAATCCCGCCACGCCTGCGGAGCCAAGGCAAAGGTTGATGCAATACCGGTGGCGGCCATCAGAAAGACCACTTCTGCAATAGGCAGGAACTGGGTCGCCACCGGCACAAAGATCATCGCGGTGCCAAAACCTGTGAAGCCGCGGACAAGTCCCGCGGCTCCGATGGTAAGGATCAGCCAAGTGAGGCCCGGCAGGGCCAAGGCCTGTTGTAGAGCCTCAGGCATCAATATTGGCAAACTGGTTGCCCGCCGTATTCGACGGTTTGGACCAGTCGCGCTTGACCCCCAGCCACAGCAGGATGGTTGAGGCCACGAAGACCGACGAATAGGTCCCGACAACGACACCCCAGATCATCGCGAAGACAAATCCGCGGATGACGTCCCCACCCAGCAGATAAAGCGAGATCAGCGCCAGTAAAGTTGTGACCGAGGTCATCACCGTTCGGCTCAGGGTTTCGTTGATCGATACGTTCAGAACCTCTTTCAGGTCCTTCTTTTTGTATTTCCGCAGATTCTCGCGCACCCGGTCGAAGACGACAACCGTGTCGTTCAGCGAATAGCCGACGATGGTCAGCAGCGCCGCGATGATCGCCAGATCGAAGCGGATTTGCAGTTCCGAGAAGATGCCGATGGTCAGGATCACATCGTGCACCAATGCGGCAACTGCCCCCAGTGCAAACTGCCATTCAAAGCGCAGCCAAATGTAGACAAGAACGGCGCCGATGGCCAAGACAACCGCGATAACAGCAGTCTGGATCAGCTCGCCCGACACTTTTGGGCCAACGGATTCGACGCTTTCAAAGGGCAGTTTTAGTCCGGGGTCTGCGGCAGCCAGCGCTTCGCCGACCTGGGTGATCACATCTGCGGTGACCGCTTCGGCGTCTTCCTGAGCCTGAATACGGATCATCGCGACATTTTCATCGGGACCGAAGCTTGGATCAAAAATCTCGGTGATGGTGACGTCACCCAGTTGCAGCGGAGACAAAGCATCGCGGTATACACCCACGTCGATTGCATGATTGCTTTGGGTCCGGATCGTGGTTCCACCGCGGAAATCGATGCCGAAGTTCAGCCCCTGCAGCAGAAATGAGGTGAACGCAATCACCATCATCAGGCCGGAGATTCCAAGCCAGATTTTCCAACGGTTGAAGAAGTCGAACGAGGTGTTCTGCGGTACGAGTTTCAGTCTCATGTCAAACCTCGATCGTTTTCGGTCGGCGGCGTTCGAACCACATGACAACCATCAGGCGCGTCACGAAGATCGCGGTGAAGACGGATGTCAGGATACCCAGGCCCAGAGTGATCGCGAACCCGCGCACAGGGCCGCTGCCCATGGCAAACAGGATAACGGCGGTGATGAAAGTGGTTATGTTGGCGTCCAGAATGGCCGACAACGCCTTTTCATAGCCCAGATCGATGGCGCGGGCCGGACCTCTGGCGGATTTCAGTTCTTCGCGGATGCGCTCAAAGATCAGCACGTTGGCATCCACTGCCATACCGACCGTCAGAACGATCCCCGCAATCCCCGGCAGTGTCAGTGTTGCGCCGATCAGGGACAGCAAGCCGAACAACAGGCCCACGTTGATGATCAGCGCGATATTGGCGAAGACACCGAACAGGCCATAGCTGAGCGCCATGAATACCAGCACCGCGACAAAGGCCACGATTGTGGCAACTTTACCTGCGTCGATACTGTCCTGCCCCAGTTCGGGGCCGATGGTGCGTTCTTCCAGGAATTCTAGCCCTGCAGGCAAAGCACCGGCACGCAGCAGGACGGCCAGATTGGTGCTTTCCTCAACGGTGAAGTTACCGGTGATGATGCCCGACCCGCCCGGGATATGGCTTTGGATCACGGGTGCCGAGATCACTTCGTCATCCAGCACGATGGCAAAGGGTGCGCCGATGTTGTCACGGGTATAATCCCCGAACTTGCGCGCACCGGATGTGTTGAACCGGAAGTTGACCGCAGGGCGGCCGTTCTGATCGAAGGACGGCTGGGCGTCGACCAGTTCCTCTCCTGTCACGACCGGAGCGGATTCGATGTTGTAATAAACTTCGTTTTCGTCAATCGACGGCACGATTTTTTCACCGACGCCTGCGACGGCATCCGGATCGGTTCCGCGCCCGACAACCGGATTAAACGTCAACTGTGCCGTTGTTCCGATGATTTCCTTAAGTTCGCCCGCACTGCCGATACCCGGCACCTGAATCAGGATTCGATCCGTCCCCTGGCGCTGGATTGTGGGCTCTCGCGTACCGACTTCGTCGATCCGGCGGCGGATGATTTCCAGCGCCTGACGCACCGTGCGATCATCCGAGGCCAGTTTTTCTGCCTCGGACAGTTGAACAACAATCGTGTCGCCATCCGCACGGGCTTCGATATCTGTGGCACCTACACCTGTCAGTGTCTGCACCTGCCGGGCCAGACCGCGAACAACCTCCAACGCCTGTGGCATTCCTTCGGGCTGGCTGATGCGCACGCGAATCTCATCCGCGGCCGAGTCCTGACGGCGGATGGTTCCCACCGTGGCACGTTCATCGCGCAGCGCGTCGCGGATTTCCGGCCACATCGCCTCCATCCGGGATTCGTAGACGTCCTGCACCTGAACTTCAGCCAGCAGATGCGCACCGCCGCGCAGGTCGAGGCCAAGATTGACCAGGGATGACGGCAGCCAGTTCGGCCATTGCGCGGCTTCAGCCTGTATCTGCGGCGCGTCATTGCCCAGCTCGATCGCAGCCTTGGCGTCGTTGGATTGCTCGACCCGCGTGTAAAAAGCGTTTGGCAGGGCCATGAGCAGACCGGTCACGCAGACCAGCCAGATCAGAACCCGCTTCCAGGTATCAAATTGCAGCATTACCCTGCCTTTTCAAGGAATTGTCGCGCGAAGCTACTTCGCCGGCTCGGTCTTGTTAAGAACCTGGGCGATGGTCGATTTGACCACGCGAATCTTGACGCCCTCGGCGATTTCGACCTCGATCTCGTTATCGCCTTCCTTGACCTTCGATACCTTGCCGATCACGCCGCCTTGCGTGATCACCTGATCACCCCGACGCACGGCATCAACCATGGCCTGATGTTCCTTCATCTTCTTTTGCTGCGGACGGATCAGCAGGAAATACATGATCGCGAAGATCAGGATCAGCGGGAGAAACTGGGCGATTGCGCCACCATCCATGGGACATTCCTTTGTTCTAGTCTTGCGGCACAGTTCCGCAAATTTGGGCGGAACCTATGCTTTGAAATGTCGGTTTGCAAGCAAAGGCGGTCATGTAACCCACTTGAATACAGGCATGTCCCGGCAACTACGGGCAAAGCGTTGCAGATATGTCCTAGGAACATAACCGAAACCGGGTATAGTTTATCTGAAGGGGGACACATGACACGGCCACTCAAGCCTTTCCTTTCGTTGCTTTATTTACTGACTGCCCTGTCGGTGAGCGTGTGGCTGTCTGGTGCGGCCTTGTCGCAGGAAGCACCCGCTGAATCGCCCCTGTCCGAGACTTCGGAATCGGACACGTTCATGGCCCCGGTCATCGTGGACGGGGACGTTCTGTTTCAGGTGCGAGGATCAAGCGCTCTGCCTGCTCCGGAGCGCGCCGAGGACGTACAGAACAAGATCATTGCGGTTGCGGAAGCGTCGGAAGCACCTTTGGTCGAGATCACATATGAAGAGACCGAATTTGGCATCTGGATTCTGGCCGATGGCCAAAGAATCTCGATCGTTACTAAAGCTGACTCTGAACTGGATCAGATGGAACTAAGTGTTCTGAGCGTTTTGCATGGCAATGCGATCAAACAATCCATTGAGGCGTATCGAGCCAACCGAACCGATCAGGCGCGCGTTTCCGGTGCTATCGAAGCGGCTGCCTGGACGTTGGGATTTGCCCTGTTTGTTGTCACAATCCTGTGGCTGCACCGTCGGATCAGGCGTCGCACATTGAAGCTGGTAAAACGCTACTTAAAGGATGTCGAAACGGCGACAGCCAAAAGCGTTCAGGCCGAAGCAATCGCGGCCCTTATCCGCTATGGTCTGAACTTCGTGCTGCTGATCATCTTCTTTCTCGGTTTCTACTATTACCTGTCCTTTGTTCTTTTGGCTTTTGCGGAAACCAGATATTTCGCACAGCTTCTGCTAACCTATCTGACCGAGCCGGTGCTGCTTATCTTCCGGGGCATCCTCAGCTATATCCCCAATCTGATTATGCTGGGCCTGATCACATGGGTCACGCTGTATATCATCAAAGGTCTGCGCGTGTTCTTTGATGCGGTCGAAGCCGGTTCGTTCGAAATGGGTGATTTCGAAAAACACTGGGTCAACCCGACGTTCAACATTGCCCGTGTCGTCGTTATTCTGATCGCGCTGGTTTTTGCGGTTCCCTATATTCCGGGCTCAGACTCGGCCGCGTTCCAGGGGTTAACCCTTCTGGTCGGCGCCATGCTGTCTTTGGGCGCGAATTCAGTCGTGTCCAACATGCTGGCCGGGCTGTTTGTGATTTACCGCAGGTCTACCTCAATCGGCGACCGTATCCAAATCGGAGACCATATCGGCGATGTCGTTCAGATCAAACTGATGGAGACCCATCTTAAGTCGATCAAGAACGAACTGATTTCAATCCCCAATGCACAGTTGATGAATTCAGATGTCGTGAACTTTTCGAAGAAAACTGATGGTAACGGGCTGTTGCTGCACACGACCGTTGGCATCGGCTACGAAGAACCCCCTGAAAAGGTTGAGGCGATGCTGATTGAGGCCGCCAACCGCACCAAAGGTATCAAGGCCAATCCTGAACCTTTTGTGCTGTGGACGGCGTTGGCCGATTACGCGATCAACTATCAGATCAACGGCTATACCACCCGCGGCAGCATCATTCCCAAAATCCGTTCGGACCTGCATCGAAACATTGTTGCGGTATTTAACGAAAACAATGTGCAGATCATGACGCCTTCTTATGTGGCTGACCCGCCTGAGCCTAAAATACCGGCCGGGGCATGGGAGGGCCATCTGGCGCATGAAACCCACGAAGACGCTGATAAGACGTAACCGGTGCTACACCCTGCCCCGCAGATGGTGCATAAGCGGGTTCAGTGATTCACGCATTCAAGGATCTGAGACATGCACGACATCCGCGCCATTCGCGAAAACCCTGCCGCTTTCGACGCCGCCTTAGCGCGCCGTGGGGACGCGCCGGTGTCGTCAGATCTGCTGAGGCTGGACGAAAGCCGGCGTGCCAAGATTCTGGCTGCCGAAACCGCACAGGCCGAACAAAACAAGGCCAGCAAGGAAGTCGGTGCAGCCAAAGGGCGCGGCGACGAGGCTGAATTCGAACGCCTGCGCGCGCTGGTCGCCGAGAAAAAGGCCGAAGTCGCCCGGATGCAGACCGAGGCCAAGGATCTGGATGCCTTGCTAACCGATCAACTGGCCCGCATCGCCAACCTGCCCGCCGATGACGTACCGCAAGGCGCGGACGAAAACGACAATGTCGAAGCCAACCGCTGGGGCACCCCGCGCGATTTCAGCTTTGCACCGAAAGAGCACTACGACATTCCCGCCGTCGCAGCCGCAATGGATTTCGAAACCGCCGCTAAAACCAGCGGCAGCCGGTTTGTGAACCTGTCCAAGGGGGTTGCCCGGCTCCACCGTGCGCTGGCCCAGTTCATGTTGGACACACATATCGACAAGAACGGGCTGACAGAAATGCAGACACCGGTTCTGGTTCGGGATGAGGCGATGTATGGCACTGATAAACTGCCTAAATTCGGTGACGACAGCTATCAGACGACCAATGGCTGGTGGCTGATCCCGACCTCCGAGGTCACGCTGACCTATTCAGTGGCCGGTGACATTCTTGAAGAGTCTGCCCTGCCCATCCGTATGACCGCCCATACCGTCTGTTTCAGGTCCGAGGCAGGAAGCGCGGGCAAGGACACTGCAGGAATGCTGCGCCAGCACCAGTTCGAAAAGGTCGAGATGGTCTCGATCACCCATCCCGACGCGTCAGATGACGAACAAAAGCGCATGTTGCGCTGCGCCGAGGATCTGCTGGAACAGCTGGGTATCCCCTATCGCACTGTTGTTTTGTGCACCGGTGATATGGGCTTTGGCGCGCGCCGCACCTATGACATCGAAGCGTGGCTGCCCGGACAGGACACCTATCGCGAGATCAGCTCGGTCTCGACCACAGGTGCGTTTCAGGCGCGTCGGATGAATGCCCGTTTCCGGCCTGAAAGTGGTGGCAAACCCGAATTTGTTCATACTCTGAACGGTTCCGGTCTGGCTGTCGGGCGTTGTCTGATCGCAGTTCTGGAGAATGGGCAGAATGAAGACGGCACTGTTTCGCTGCCCGAGGTACTTGGCCCCTATCTGGGCGGCAAGCTGACCCTGCAACTTGACGGTACTTTGGCCTGACACACAAAACCGGCACCGTCAGGCACCGGTTAGGACATCAACTGAAGGCGAAGAGGTTTTACTTCTTCGCTTTTTTCTTGTCCTTCTTCTTTCCGCCTATCTTGCCGTCTTTCTTTTTTCCGTCCTTTTTTGACTTTTTGTCCTTTTTGGACTTGGCTTTCACCTTGTCTTTGGCCTTGGAAAAGGCGGCTTCCATCTCTTTGCGCTTCTTCGCGGCTTTTTCGGCCTTAGCCTTGGCTTTGGCCTTTTTCTTTTCAGCAGCCTCGGCTTTTTCGGCGGCTGCTTTTTCTTCTGCCGCCTTGCGTGCGGCTTCCTCGACCCGTTTCTCGGCTGCGGCTGCGGCGATTGTTTTGCGGGGTGCGGCTTTGCGTGCGGTCGGTCTGCGCGTCGCGGGCGTCCGGGCCGCAGTTCGGCGTGTTGCCGGTTTCGCAGCAGGCGGTTTTGCAGCAACGGCATCTTTGGCAGATGCAATCAAAACCAGCGCGCGCGCCTCACCGATCCGAGGGACCTTGACCAAATCAGCAGGAGTGGCCTTGGCTATCGCCTCGGCCGTCTTGAAGCCATTGGCAACAAGGGCCTGGCCAAGTGCCTCTCCTACACCTTTTATGTCGGTCACTGCGGTCATTATAGGTCCTCTCTCTGTCTCGTTACCGACTCGTATATACAAAAGATACACGAGCCCGCAAGCTGTGTGGTGGTCGCCTCTGTTCTGCCAGCTTAGTTATGGGCAAGACCAGCGGTTCGGTTGTCTCTCGGAAAGGGTACGAGGCGCTTGGCATTTTCGTCCCATAGCTTCAGGTTCAATGCTGCCACGGCCTCGGGAAATTTGATCCGGCGGGGGGTATATTCCGGCGGCAGGTTATAGTGGCAGGCACGCAGGCGATATGATGGGATACGCGCGTTGAAATGGTGGATGTCATGCAACGTGATGCAAGCCACAGCCATATCGAACCACCATCCGAAATCCAGCGCGGATGACCCCTCAAGCGCTGCTGTCTGAGGGTTCAAATCGGGGCGGCGATCCCAATAGGTGTCTTCGAAGTTGTGCTGAAGATAAACGAGGAAGACGCCCAGCATTCCACCCAAAAAGGAAAACACCAGCCAGACCCAAATGCCCGTCATACCCGCGATCAGATACAACAATCCAAGAAAAACAACGATCGACAGGTTGTGCAACACCACACCTTTGGCGCCAAAACGCGCCGTATTCTTGGGCCAGCGGTATCGGATGAAGTAGGTGAACAACGCGCCGACCGGAACCAGGATGAACGGATTGCGATACAGCCGGTAAAACAAACGTGTTTTCCAATCAGCCGTATTCCACTCTCGCAGAGTCATCGTATGAATTTCACCCGTCTCGCGGTGTTCAAGATTTCCGATGCCCGCATGGTGCAGATTGTGGTTTTGCTTCATCACCTCGAACGGGGCGAAAGTGAAAGGTGACAGGCCATGCCCTGCCCATTCGTTTTGAATCCGTGTTTCAAACAGAGAGTGATGCCCACAATCATGTTGCAACACATAAAGCCGTACTGCGGCAAAGGCGAACACGATCCCGGCGGGTATCATGATGTACCATCGATCAACAAAGGTGATCGCAAGGGTCAGCGACGCGAAATAGACCGCAAATGTGCCAAAATAACTTGCCGCGGCCAATCTGTTGTCCTGCACCGCGTAATGTCTTGTATATTCCCTCAAATCCATCCAGCCGTCTCCTTACGATGGCCGTTCAGTTTTCTGTTCAAATCTAGGTGCGGCTAGTCCGCGTGCAAGCAGTGCGTGCCCAAACAAATGCACACGCATGAATGCTAGCGTGGTGAACAGAAACTGTCACGCCCCCGTGAGGTAAGATGCTGAAAATTGGCGCAGTTACGCGCGGCCCTTGAGATGCTTGGCCAATGCGCCCGCATTTTTCTTGCGCCGCCCCTTATATGGGTTCTTGTCACCCTGCCCGCGCAGCGTCAGACGGATTGGGGTGCCAGGCATGTCAAAGTCCTGACGCAACCCGTTGACCAGATAGCGGGTATAGCTTTCGGGCATCTTATCGGGATGGGAACACATCACAACAAAACCCGGCGGCCGCGTTTTCGCCTGGGTCATATAGCGCAGCTTGATGCGGCGGCCCTGCGGGGCCGGCGGCGGGTGTTGTTCCAGCATGGCAGTCAGCCACCGGTTCAACGCCGCGGTTGGCACACGGCGGTTCCAGACATCATGGGCGCGCAGGATGGCGGCGCGCAATCTCTCAAGCCCGCGGCCCGTTTTCGCCGAGACGGTAACCAGAGGGGCACCGCGCAGCTGCGGCAGCAAGCGATCAAAGGCTTCTTTCAGCTCCCGCAGCTTTTCCTGCTTGTTTTCCTCGACGTCCCACTTGTTTACGGCAACAACAACAGCCCGGCCTTCACGTTCGGCCAAGTCGGCAATTCTCAGGTCCTGTTGTTCAAACGGAATGGCCGCGTCCAGCAGTACGACGACAACCTCGGCGAACTTCACCGCGCGCAGACCGTCTGACACCGAAAGCTTTTCAAGCTTTTCCTGTACCTTTGCTTTCTTGCGCATTCCCGCCGTGTCAAAGATCCGCATCGGAGTGCTTTCTCCGTCCGGGTCGGCCCAATCGATCCGCAGGCTGATAGCGTCACGGGTAATCCCGGCCTCGGGCCCCGTCAACAGGCGGTCTTCGCCGATGATCTTGTTGATCAGCGTGGATTTGCCCGCATTCGGACGGCCAACCACGGCCACTTGCAAAGGCTTGGCAGCGGTGATCAGGGGCATTTCGCCCTCACCGTCTTCATCCAGCTCAATATCTGTTTCCGGGGCTTCTTCGACCTGCTTTTCCTCGGCTGCATCCGCCAATGGCATCAGCTGAGCATAAAGGTCGGTCATCCCCTCGCCATGTTCACCCGACATGCGCACCGGTTCACCCAGACCCAGATTGTATGCCTCGAGCACCCCGGCATCCGCTGCGCTGCCTTCAGCCTTGTTGGCCGCAAGGATCACGTGCTTGGACCGCTTGCGCAGGATTTCTGCAAACATCTCATCCGTGGGCGTCAGCCCGACCCGCGCGTCGATCATGAACAGGCAGACATCGGCCATGTCCACGGCGCGCTCGGTCAGGCGGCGCATCCGGCCCTGCAAACTGTCATCTGTCGCGTCTTCAAGCCCGGCCGTGTCGATTACGGTAAAGCGCAGATCGCCCAAACGCCCTTCGCCCTCGCGCAAGTCACGCGTCACACCAGGCTGATCGTCGACCAGGGCCAGACGTTTGCCCACGAGGCGGTTGAACAATGTGGATTTGCCCACATTCGGGCGCCCCACGATGGCGAGGGTCAGCGACATGATACTCTACTTTCAAGACTCAAGTTGCGCCCTTTAACGCATCTTGCCGTCAACGGAAAGCGTGTAGATCACCTTTGGTCGAAACAACATACAGCGTCTGCCCGGCCACAACAGGGGATGCTGTCGCGCCTCCGGGAACCTCAGCCTGATGAACCAGTGTTCCGTCAACTGGATTGAAGAACCGCAGAAACCCGTCGTTGGACGCAACCACAATACGACCCCCGGCCAGAATTGGGCCGTAATGCGCAAAGATCGGTCCCCGGCGGCCACGCTTGTCCTTGACGAAGCCCGGCAGATCCTGCGCCCAGATGACAGACCCGTCCGCCGCGTTCAGACGCACCAGCTGGCTGCGATCACTGATCAGGAAGATGCTGTTGCCCGCAGGCCAGACCGTATCGACCGCACCTTCGTCTGCAGTCCACCGGCGCTCACCGGAAGCGGCATCAAATGCGACGGTCCGGCCCGAGTGATTGCCGATGTAGATACTGTTGCCGACAACCATCGGACCGCCAGTCACATCGACGATTTGCGCCGCGGCGCGCCCGCGACGCCCCCCTGCAACAGACGCGTTCCAGCGGCGGATACCACCGCGGCGGAAAGTGGCCGCCACGTCACCCGAGCCAAAGGCAAATACCGCCAGATCAGATGCGATTGCAGGCGCAGGCGCACCCAGAACGTTCCCGACGCTGGGTGTGCCTTCGAATTGCCAGGCTATGCGTCCGTCCTTGGTGTTTACAGCCCAGCCGGTTTCATCTCCGGCCACAACGTATAACAGCCCGTCGTTCACCAGCGGAGCGCCGCTGCCGGTCGCTTCCAGGCGTTTTTGCCAGCGCACGGCACCCGATTTGGCGTCCAGCGCGGTCAACCGACCGAACCCTGACGACACATAAAGGACGCCGTCGGCATAAGCCAAACCACCCCCTGTTGCATCCGAGTCGCCATCACTTGGCGGGATCAGATCGGTTTCCCATGCCAACTGCCCCTGCTGGGTGACGGCTGAAACCGTCGCTCCTGAATCCAGTGTAAAGATCAATCCGCCCGCAACCACCGGCTCGGCAGTTATGCGTTGCTTGCGCGAGTCGCCCTGCCCGATCGAAACAGACCAGATCCGTTGTGGTGTTGCGCGCAAAGCGGCATGGGTGGTTCGGTATGCGGACGTTCCCGGACTTTGTGACCAGTTGGCGTTGACCTGTTGCGCCGGCAGGCTGATCGGTTGCGAGCCGCGCTTTTCGACCGTTTCCAGATCTGAAACAGGGCGAATATCCTCGCGTTCACCGGGCAGAATGGCTTCGGGCGGCTCACAGGCCGCCAGTGCTGTCAAGGCCAGAGCCGCAAAAGGCAATCCCGTACGGGAAAAAAATCTTGTTACCATGATATTCCGAACTCGCCTGTCGTTAAGTCTTTTGTCCCGCCTGGTCAGCCTTGCTGCGCCACCAATGGTTCAGGTTCCCCACCCAAAGCAATGATCATTTGCGCCGCGCGCTGTTGCAGATCGATCCCAACCTCTGCATCCTGCCGCAGCGCCTGCAATCGATCCAGCGCAGCATCGACATTCCCCTCGGCCACGTCAATCAGGGCCAACTGCTCTTCCGCCAGCAGCCGCAGCGGCGCTCCGGGGGCCGCCAACGCCTCGAACTGTTGCCGCCGGTCGGCGGCAGGCAACGTATCGCCTTGCAACAGCAGCGACTTGAAGCTTGCAATCGCGCGGTAAATCTCGGGCAGGTCGCCCTGAACGGCAACCGCGTTCAGGCTGGTGACCGCGTCTTCTCGGGATCCGGATTCGACCTGTGACGCAGACAACAACATGTCCAGCACGGCTTTCCCGCCCGGTGACATCGCCTCTGCCTGTGCAAGACCAGCAGCCCTTGCCGCCGGGTCATTTTCGGACAATGCAGCAAGAATCGTGTCACCCAATAGCTGAGCTTGCGCCGTGTCCCGCGCCTTGCGGTATTCATTGAAAGCGGCACCGCCGACGATCAACACGACGGCGACGACACCCACCCAGCCCCAGCGACGCAGCAACAGATAGATCCGGTCACGGCGCACCTCTTCGGTGACCTCATCAATGAAACTGTCTATATCGCTCATCCAAGCCCCCGGGCTGTCTATCTTGTATTAGTGCGCCATGTCATACCCCGGCACCAACGCCAAGCCAAGGGTCCGAATATGCGCATTTTCACCGCTTTGCTTCCCTCTTGCGAAAAAATGCAAACCGAACTATTCAGTTCAGTATGGAAAAGATGCCGAACAGACCCCATTTCATGGCGTGACAGCCCAAGTATTAATGGCGCAGATTCTTAGGAGAAACACTTTATGCGTTTGATTTCATTCATCAACGCCCTTCTCGTGATTGTTGCACTGTATTTTCTGGTGTTTGAACGTGACACCTTGTTCGCCTTTGCCGGACGCGGTGATGCCGTGGAAGCAACACAAGTCGAAGCCACGGAAACCGAAAACTCCGATATCTCTGCAGTGGGCGTTGTCGCCGTGCGCTCGCAAGCGCGCGAAATTGACAGCGCCGTGCTGCTGCGCGGGCAGACGAAGGCGAACCGGCAGGTCGAAGTGCTTTCGGAAACCACGTCCACCGTTGTCTCTGAGCCCAAACGCAAAGGTGCGTTTGTTGAGGCGGGCGATATATTATGCGAACTTGACCCCGGCACGCGCCCGGCACAACTGGCCGAGGCCATGGCGGGCAAGCTGGAAGCCCAAAGCCGCATTCCCGAAGCCGAAGCACGCCTGATAGAGGCACATGCGCTTGTGGCCGAGGCCGAGATCAATCTGACAGCCTCACGCAAGCTGGCTGAAACCGGATATGCGTCGGAAACCCGCCGGATTTCCAGCGAAGCTGTGATGAGCTCTGCAAAAGCAGGTGTGAAATCCGCCGAAGCCGGGCTGGAGGCCACGCGCGCGGGCATCGAAGCCGCCGCAGCAGCAGTCGAGGCCGCACAGCGAGAGATTGGCCGCCTGACCATCAAAGCCCCCTTCAAAGGTTTGCTGGAAAGCGACACCGCGGAACTGGGCAGCCTAATGCAACCCGGATCGCTTTGCGCGACTGTCATTCAACTGGACCCGATCAAGCTGGTCGGCTTCGTACCCGAGACCGAAGTCAATCGGGTGCTTGTTGGGTCCGAAGCATCGGCAACACTTGTGACCGGTCGGCAACTGGGCGGTCGGGTCACGTTCCTGAGCCGGTCCGCGGACGAGACAACACGTACATTCGAGGTGGAAATCACCGTTCCGAACCCCGACTTGACCATTCGCGACGGTCAGACGGCGACAATCAGCATCGCCGCCGAGGGCGCGAAAGCCCACCTGCTGCCGCAATCGGCGCTGACTCTTAGCAACGAAGGGCAATTGGGTGTGCGCACAGTTGGCGCAGGCAACGTTGTTGACTTCATGCCAGTCCGCATCCTGCGCGACACCGCCGAAGGTGTCTGGATCGACGGTCTTCCGGAAACGGTTGATATCATCGTGGTCGGGCAGGAATTCGTGATCCGCGGTGTTACCGTTGCACCAACTTATCGGGAAGCCTCGCAATGACGGGTATCGTCGCATGGGCCGCAGGCAGGGCCCGAATGGTTATGGCGTTCATCGCCATTTCACTGGTCGTAGGCGGCTTAGCCTATGTCTCGCTTCCGAAAGAGGGTGAACCGGATATCGAAATCCCTGCCCTTTTCGTTTCGGTGCAGTTTCCCGGAATTTCAGCAGAAGACTCGGAAAACCTTTTGGTCAAGCCGATGGAGACCGAGCTGGCGGATCTCGACGGGCTCAAGGAAATGACGTCGACTGCGGCCGAAGGCTATGCCGGGGTCGCGCTGGAGTTTGAATTCGGCTGGGACAAGACCTCGATCATGGCGGACGTGCGCGATGCCATGAACACGGCCCAGGCTGATTTCCCTGAAGGTGCGGAACAATACTCGCTGACGGAAATCAACTTTTCCGAATTCCCGATCGTCATCGTCAACCTGACCGGAGCTGTTCCGGAACGCACAATGGCCCGTGTCGCCAAGGATTTGCAGGACGAGCTTGAGGCGCTGGATTCCGTTCTCGAAGCGGGTATCGCGGGCAATCGTGACGAGTTGCTTGAGGTCATCATCGACCCCCTGCGGCTTGAGGCGTACAACGTGACCGCGGCCGAGTTGATCAATGTCGTGCGAAACAACAACCAGTTGATCGCAGCGGGCGAAGTCGAAACCGCACAGGGTACATTCTCGGTCAAGATCCCATCGTCATTCAAAACGGCGCAGGATGTCTATGCCTTGCCGGTCAAGGTCAATGGCGACCGGGTTGTAACGCTGGGTGAGCTTGCACAGATCAACTACACTTTTGAAGATCGCGAAGGTACCGCCCGTTTCAACGGCGAAGCGACCGTCGCGCTGCAGGTTGTCAAACGCAAGGGATATAACCTGATCGACACCGTAACGCAGGTGAAGGAAACCATTGCTGAGGCCAAGACAAAATGGCCGCCCGAGCTTCAGGCGGCGGTCGAGCTTGGGACGTCAAACGACCAGAGCCGCATTGTCGGTTCAATGGTCAGCCAGCTTGAAGGCTCGGTTCTGACTGCAATCGCCCTGGTGATGATCGTGGTTCTGGCATCTTTGGGTACGAGGGCCGCGCTTTTGGTCGGTTTTGCGATCCCGACCTCGTTCCTTCTGTGTTTCGCGTTTCTTGCGGTCATGGGCATCAGTATCTCGAACATCGTTATGTTCGGCCTCATCCTGGCCGTGGGGATGCTGGTCGACGGTGCCATCGTGGTGGTGGAATACGCAGACAAACGCATCAAGGAAGGTGTCGGCCCGATGCATGCCTATGTCGAGGCGGCCCAACGTATGTTCTGGCCCATCGTATCCTCGACCGCGACGACGCTATGTGCCTTTCTGCCCATGCTGTTCTGGCCCGGTATACCGGGCGAATTCATGGGGATGCTGCCGGTCACGCTGATCTTTGTTCTGTCGGCTTCGCTGATTGTGGCGCTGATCTACCTGCCGGTCATGGGAGGCGTTTCGGGGCGTCTGAGCCGTGTTTTCGACCGGTCTTCGAACTGGCTCCGGGCGCGTACCCGGTGGTGGGTTCGGGCAGTGATGGTACCCCCGTCGCTCTACATGATTTTCCTGGGTGCGATGCAAGTTCTGAACCCTGACTATCTGCTGCCCGGAGGAGTGGTCGCTGGTGCCCTGCTGTTCCTGTTCGGGGCCTTTGCCGGGTCTGTAACGCTGAGCGCAGCCAAGTTCGAGCGGGCGGAAGAAAACCACGTTCACACGGCGGACGAACACACACCTTTCGGACATGTGATCGGGTTCCTTGTCGGCAACCCGATCATGCCGATCGTGTCGCTGGCGGCAGTTTTCTCTGCCGTGTATTTCGTGACCTTCGTCTGGTTCCCGCAGGAATCCCGAGGTGTCGAATTCTTCGTTGAAAGCGAACCGGAACAGGCAACTGCTTACGTCCGTGCCCGTGGCAACCTGTCACTGGCCGAAAAAGACGAGATGGTGCTGCAGGCTGAACAGATCATTGGATCTCATCCGGCAGTAATCAACGTCTTTTCCTTTGCAGGCGAAGGCGGTCTGAACCAGAATACCGGCGGCGCGCAGGCACCGGCCGATACGGTGGGGCGCGTCCAGTTCGAAATTATCCCATGGGAAGATCGCCCGAACGTTTCAGAATCCGCTTTGTGGGGATTGTTTGAACGCCACTTTGTAGCTCCTGAATTTGATGGCGATTACGTAATCGACGATCTTAACGACAAACTTGCGACAATACCCGGTATCGTTGTTGAAATTCTGGCATTGGAACAGGGCCCAGCCTCGGCCAAGCCCGTTCACCTGCGCATCAAGGGGGATGGTTGGGACGAGCTTACATCGGCCACCGTCACCGCGCGCCAGGTCTTTGACGAAACGCCGGGGCTGATCAAAACCGAAGACACCCTGCCCTTGCCGGGCATCGACTGGCAGATCGACGTCGACGTGGCCAAGGCCGGCCGGTTCGGTGCTGATGTGGCCACCGTCGGTGCCATGGTGCAGTTGGTAACACGCGGCATCCTGCTGGGTGAGATGCGCCCCGACAGCACGGATGAAGAGATCGAGATCCGTGTCCGATTGCCGGAACAGGATCGCGTGCTGTCGACATTGGACACGCTCAAGGTCCGCACTCCGGACGGGTTGGTTCCGCTGTCGAACTTCGTGACCCGGGAACCCGTGGCGAAACTGGCCCAGATCAACCGTGTCGACCAGCAACGTTATTATGACGTCAAGGCGGATGTCGAACCGGGGCTGAGCAAGGTTGTGACCAAAGGGCCGGACGGGAAAGAAGAACGTCTGGCCGTAATGCGTGAAGTGACCGACGGTTATACTCCTACCGGCACCGTGCTGGACGGCGACGGTGGAAAGTCCTACGAACTGGTTCAACTGACCGGTGCAGAGAGTATTGATCAACTGCGTAGCGTGATTGACGCAGGAGACGCGCAGTTCGCCCTGATCAACCCGAATGAGCGGATCGCAGTTCTGACCGAATGGTTGGAAACCAGCCCCTTTGCCAACTCGATCAGCTGGCAATGGACCGGTGATCAGGAAGAGCAGGAAGAATCCGGCGCATTTCTGGTGAACGCCTTCATGGGCGCATTGGGGCTGATGTTCGTGATCCTGCTGGCCCAGTTCAACTCGTTCTACAATTCGGTGCTGGTGCTGTTGGCGGTTGTTCTTTCGACCACCGGGGTTCTGATCGGCATGATCGTAATGGAGCAACCCTTCTCGATCATCATGACGGGCACCGGTATCGTTGCGCTGGCAGGAATTGTGGTGAACAACAACATTGTTCTGATCGATACCTATCAGGAATACAGTGCCTATATGCCGAGGATCGATGCAATCGTCCGCACTGCGGAATCCCGCATCCGCCCGGTTCTGCTGACTACGTTGACCACGATGGCAGGTCTTACCCCGATGATGTTTGGGCTTTCGCTGGACTTTATCAACGGCGGCTATTCCATCGACAGTCCCACCGCCCTGTGGTGGAAACAGCTGGCCACAGCGGTTGTCTTTGGTCTTGGCATCGCCACTGTTCTTACACTGATCGTGACGCCGTCGCTTCTGGCACTGCGTGTCTGGGTGACAACTTACGCTGTCTGGCTCAGCCGCGGGCTTGCCCGTGTGACTGCGGGGCGGTCCAGTCAGATCGCGCAGGACATGGCTATTGGCCGCTCGGCCCGCAAGCTCCAGGCGACCGAGATTGTGTGGGATGAGCCGTCACAATCCGAGACCCGGCCGCGAGACGAGCCTATAGATCACATTCCTGGATCGCCGCTAAAAGCCGCAGAATAAGAATGAAAGGACCGGGATTTCCGGTCCTTTTCGTTTTCTGTCGTCACAGTCGGGACCAGGTCTGGTGCGCGCAAATCGAATGTTCACAGCCTTTGACCATGAGCTTGTCACCCTGCAACGTCATCTGTGGAACAGCGTCAACGTCGATCAGGGGAACCCAGAACTCACCCCCGCCGTATTTTCCACCGCCTTCGCTGGCCACGTCCCAGAACAGCTTTTTCCCGATATTCGGCGTTTGAACTTCTTTGCCCGATGAATCAAAAGCCGAAAGTATCGTGCCGCAGAACTTGTCCGCGCAGGCGGATATCTGGATATGCGAGATCAGGTTCTTTCGATCAGGCTCGGTCTTCCAAACGCCCTCGATCGGGTCAGCTGCGACCATAGCCGGAAGAAGAACCGCAACAGCGACAGGTACTATTCGTCTTGCTAATCCATTGATCATGGCGTTCCCCTTCATGCACGGCGCATCCTAGCACATTCCGCAGGGCAAGATGAGCCCCTCAGGCGGCCTCACTGTCCGACTGCTGGCGGTTCCACAGTTGAGCATATCGCCCAGACCGTGCCAACAGCTCGTCATGTGTGCCCTGTTCGATGATCTCACCGGCCTCAAGAACAACAATCCGATCAGCCTCGGCAATGGTGCTGAGGCGATGGGCAATCGTGATCACGGTGCGCCCTTCCCCTGCGCGCGCCAGCGCATCCTTGATGTCCTGTTCCGTGTCGGTATCCAGGGCCGAGGTCGCCTCGTCCAGCAACAGGATCGGAGGGTTCTTCAGCAATGTCCGCGCTATGCCAACCCGTTGTTTTTCGCCGCCGGACAGTTTCAGACCGCGCTCACCCACCATGGTGTCGTACCCGTCGGGCAGCGAAGTGATAAAGTCATGAATCTGGGCGGCGCGGGCTGCGGCCTCGACATCCTCAGGGGTGGCATCGTCGCGCCCATACGCAATGTTGTAGCGAATGGTGTCGTTAAACAGCACCGTATCCTGTGGCACAACGCCGATCGCTGCATGCAGGCTGGTCTGGGTCACGTCCCGAACGTCCTGCCCGTCGATCTTCAGCGCGCCTTTGGTCACGTCGTAAAACCGGAACAACAGCCGCCCGATGGTCGACTTGCCAGACCCAGTCGCCCCGACGATTGCGACCGTCTGTCCGGCCGGAACCATCAAGGAAACACCCTTGAGGATTTCCCTTTCAGGGTCATACCCAAAATGCACATCTTCAAGTGTGACCTCACCACCATTGACCGCAAGGTCGGGTGCATCGGGCTGATCGGTGACTTCGGCGGGTTGTTCGAGCAGATCAAACATCTGCCCCATATCAACCAGCGATTGCCGGATCTCGCGATAGACCGTCCCCAGAAAGTTCAGCGGTACGGTGATCTGGATCATGTAGGCGTTGACCATGACAAAATCGCCCACGGTCAGGTTTCCATTCTGAACGCCAATTGCGGCCAGAACCATGACTCCGATCAGGCCGCAGGTGATCAGGAAGGATTGGCCGAAGTTCAAAAACGCCAGCGAATAGGCGGTTTTCAGCGCCGCCCCGGCATAGGCTTTCATCGACACGTCGTAACGTGCAGCTTCGCGGGCTTCCGCGTTGAAATACTTGACGGTTTCGAAGTTCAGCAAACTGTCAATGGCGCGCTGATTGGCTTCGGTGTCCTGATCGTTCATCTCACGCCGCAGCTTTACCCGCCATTCGGTCACCGCGAAGGTGAACCAGATGTAAAGGCCGATGGTGACGGCGACGACCACCAGATACCAGACGTCGAACAACCACATCAGGATGATCGCTACCAACAACAGCTCAAGGATCAGCGGCCCGATCGAGAACAGCAGGAAGCGCAGCAGGAATTCAACGCCTTTGACGCCCCTCTCGATGATACGGCTCAACCCGCCGGTGCGGCGCGAGACGTGATAGCGCATGGAAAGGTTATGGATATGTCTGAACGTCTCCAGCGCCAGCGCCCGCAAGGCCCGCTGTCCAACAGGGGCAAAGGCGGCGTCCCTCAATTGCTGGAACCCAACTGTCATCATGCGCGCCACGCCGTAGGCAACCGTCACGCCCACTGCGCCCAGCGCCAGCGGCGGCACGCCTTCACCTGCCAACGAGTCAACGGCGCCTTTGTAAAGGATCGGGGTATAGACGGCGATCAGTTTGGCCATTACCAGCATCGCCATTGCGATAACCACGCGGCGCTTTACCCAAACCTCGTCCTGCGGCCAGAGGTAGGGCGCGACCTTGCGGATTGTGCGCCAGCCTGAACTGCGCTCGCCGCTCTGCACCCCGTCACTCGAGGCCATCGGAGATGTTCGTCTCATCACGTACCTTGTCTGCGGTCAGAGAAAGGCTCTGGCCCGCAAAGGGCCAGCGCGTTGATTATTCCGGTATCGTAAAGATTTGCCCCGGATAGATCAGATCCGGGTCGCGGATCAAGTCGCGGTTGGCTTCGAACAGGCGCACATACAGGATGCCATCGCCAAAGCGGTCACGCGAGATCGCCCACAGCGTGTCGCCCCGCTGCACAGTGACCGACCGAATTGCCGGGGCATTGTCCTGCGCGGCTGTTCCGTCACCGCCACCTGATGCTGCTTCCAAAACTTCCACAGGTTCGCGTTTGAACGGGGTTTCGACCCGGCTGAGGACCTTCCCGTCCGTGTTCACCGCGTCAACACGCAACGTGTAAACACCGGGGTCGATACCGTCCAGATCACTCCGCCAGGATCCATCCTGTTCCGGAGCAAGGTCGGCAACCAGACGATTGTCCAGATACACCCTGATGGCCGCCCCGTCCTGTACTCGCCCGGTCAACTGGACGTCACCGGTTTCGGAATACCCGATTGTATCCAGCGCGACCTGTTCCGGCGGGGTATCCCGAACCACGGGCGGTTGCACGAGTTCAACGCCTTCTTCGCCCGACCGCAGTACCGCGATCTGCTGACCCGTTTCAGATGTCTCTGCCGACTGGTCGGCAACCTGCGCTTCGCTGGCTTCTGGCGCGGTCGCCACAGGGTCTGATGTTTCGGTTTCAGCTGGGGTTTCGGTCTCTGGATCGACAACCGCCGAGGCTATCTGTTCTTCAGCTTCGGTTGTTTCGCCCTGATCGGCAGCATCAGTTTGCTGCGCAACCGGCTCTTCCTCGACCGGCTTCGGCAGAGCGGCGATCAGATAGTCGTCAGACCGGGTTGTTTGCCCGCCGCTTTTGCTGCGCAGGATTAGCCCCTGCGCGGCATCGCTGAAGGGGATCGAGACGAACTCGGCGAACTGCCCGCTGCTGTCCACCGTGAATGTGTGCACGGTTTCACCGTTCAACAGAACCTCAATCTGACTGCCCGGTTCGGCGTCACCTGACAAAAGCGCCGTTCCGTCTGCTTCAACAAAAATCTGATCCAAAACCGGGGGGGCCGTGGGTGCCTGTACATTCTCTTCCGATTGGGCCGTTGTGGTATCTGTGTCTGAAACAACATCTGTTGCCGCAGCCGTGTCTTCGGCGGGATCAGCGGTTGGTACCTCATCCGGTGTCACGGCGGCCTGCTCAGCTGGTTCTGTTGTGGTAGTTTCCGCAGGCGCTTCGGCCGCTTGTTCCTGCGGTTGCGTAGCTGCAACAGACACGGGTTCCTGCGGTGCACCCGCCTCAGGCTCTGGCGCTTTGGTGAAAGCGCCGGACAGATACAAACCCCCAACACCCAGCACGGCAACCAGACCCGCAATCACACCCCAGACAAAATTGCCCGAGCTTCCGTTTCCCGATTTGGCGTCCATTGTTTTCCTTTCACCCCGCCGTACAAAAGCTTTGTCTTCAAAAGCCTTCCAGCGGACAGTTGAGCCAATCTATCAATCCCGCTATCAGGGGTCAAAACCTCTGACACAACCCCGGAGCGTCTCTTTCATGTCTCAGAAATCCGTCTGTGTGTATTGCGGGTCACGCAATGGGGCCGAGAAAGCTTATTCTGAAACCGCACGACAGTTTGGCAGCCTGCTTGCGCAGGAAGGCTGGCGGCTGGTTTACGGTGCCGGAGATGTCGGGCTGATGGGCGAAGTCGCCCGGGCCGCGCAACAAGCCGGTGGCGAGACCTTTGGTGTCATTCCGGTGCATCTGGTCAAACGAGAGGTCGGCAAGACCGACCTGACCCATTTCGTGATCACCGAAACCATGCACGAGCGGAAAAAGGTCATGATCATGAATGCTGACGCCGTCGTTGTTCTGCCCGGCGGGCCGGGATCACTGGACGAGCTTTTTGAAGCGCTGACCTGGCGGCAGCTGGGCCTGCACGACAAACCCATCGTCATCGTCAATGTGAACGGCTATTGGGATGCGTTGAAAACCCTGTTGCATCAGGTGATCGGGCAAGGCTTTGCAGATCGATCACTGGGTGACTTTGTCATTTGGGCTGAAGATGCAGAAACAGCAATGACGGCCCTGCGCGATAAGCTGCGGTAAACCCGGCAGGTCGCGAAAGTGTCTGACCGAACGCAGCTGTGCATCGTTGCCGCACATATGCGGGCAAGACATTGGGCTGGTCGATTTGGTGAAGCCTCAGGTCTTTAGGCAGACAGTTCGATAACCGTGATCTCGGGGGTTACACCAAATCGAACCGGAAGGATGGAACATCCAATGCCGCCGGACACAACCAGATCACGCCCGCCTTCGCGCACATGCCCATAGGCATATCTGTTGCCGTATTTGGAGGGCACGATCGGCGACCAGCCAAACAGACGAATCTGACCGCCATGCGTATGACCGGATAGCGTCAAAGCCACCCTGTCGGGCACTTGAGGGAAGATGTCGGGCTCATGCGCCATCATCACAACCGGGGCATCATCGGTGATTTGCGCCAGTGTCCCCGACAGATCATCCAGCCCCTGCGGTTTACCGTTGCGCCAGATCGCAAGCTGGTCTTCAAGACCCGCCAACCAGAAACCAAGAGCTTCTAGCTTGATGGCGGTATTCGACAAAACCGTAATTCCGCTCTGCTCCAGCGCATCGACATATTGGTTGGGGCCAGCACCACGGCGCTGCGCCTGCCGGTCATCCCACCAGTCGTGATTGCCAAGTACAGCAAAGACACCGTTCTTGGCCTCAAGGTTGGCAAGAACCGGTGCCAGATCTTTCATTTCGACAGGACGCAAAACGCCTTTGTGGCTTGCGAAGAAATCACCCAGCAGCAGGATCATATCCGGCGCAAGCGCATTCGTACGCCGTACCACCTGTTTTATTCGGTCCAGCCCGACCAAAGGTTCGCCCAGATGCAAATCTGCCAGTACGGCAATCCTGAGCGGCGGCGCAGTCCAATCCTCCCGCCGGACGCGCCATTTTCGCACGCGCAGCCGCAGGGCGGGTTCGATGAAAAACCCGTAGACTGATGTGATTAGGCCTGCCAGCGTCACCGCCAGCAGGCCCTTGATAAACCGGCGTCGGTTCAATGACTTACATCCGCGACGCGACGTTCTCCCAGTTCACCAGATTGTCGAGGAAGTTCGACAGATAAGCCGGACGTTTGTTGCGGAAGTCGATGTAGTATGAGTGTTCCCAAACGTCACAACCCAGCAGCGCAGTCTGACCAAAGCACAGCGGATTCACGCCGTTTTCGGTCTTTGTCACGGCCAGCGAACCATCCGCGTTCTTGACCAGCCACGCCCAGCCCGAGCCGAACTGACCGGCACCAGCGGCGCTGAACTGCGATTTGAATTCGTCGACCGAACCAAAGCTTTCGGTCAGAGCTTTCTCAAGCTCACCGGGCATGGCGTTGTCGCCGGGGCCCATCATTTCCCAGAACTGGTTGTGGTTCCACAGCTGGCTGATGTTGTTGAAGATACCGTTCTGCGCGACGGCATTTGCGTCGTAGGTGCCAACGATGATCTCTTCCAGCGACTTGCCGTCCCATTCGGTGCCGGCGATCAGTTTATTGCCATTGTCGACATAGGCTTTGTGGTGCAGATCGTGGTGATATTCCAGTGTTTCCGCGGACATACCCTTGGCTGCCAGCGCGTCATGTGCATAAGGAAGATCAGGAAGTTCAAAAGCCATGTCGGCCCCCTGTATAAATTTGAGTTGCGGTTCCCAAGGTTAAATGCTTTGGCAGCCGCCGCAGGTCAAGGGCCGAGACAAGAAAACCCGGAGGCAGGCGATGCTGACACAGGCGCGCAAGATGTTCTACCGCGCCCGCGGTTACTATGCGGGCAACCTGAACGGTGAGCCGTTTCGTCTGGACCCTTATCACTCAAAGTTCTGGCGCAAAGCCTCCACAGGCCAGTGGGAGCCTGAAACCTTTGCTGTTCTCGACCGGTATCTTTCGCCTGAAAGCGATTACCTGGATATCGGCGCATGGATCGGACCGACCGTTTTATACGGCGCGCGCAAGGCTCGCCATGTCTGGTGTTTTGAGCCAGATCCTTCGGCCTATCGATTTCTGGCGTGGAATCTGGACCTGAACCAGATCAGGAATGTCTCAGCCTTCGGGGTCGCTTTGTCTGACAAGTTCGGCGTGGCCCGCATGGCGTCGGTCTGGGGTGAGCCCGGGGATTCGACCACATCCCTGCTGCACAATGAAGCCCATGGGAATGACGCGCTGACGATTACATGGGAGCAGTTCCAGTCGACCTGTGATCTGTCGAAGGTTTCACTGGTCAAAATGGACATTGAAGGGGCGGAGTTTTTTGTACTTCCCACGCTAATACCCTGGCTCAAACAGCATCGTCCCCCATTGCTGCTGTCAACACATGCGCCACTACTGAATGAGGAAGACCGAGCCGACAGAATGAAGCATCTGGCCGACCTATTGTCGTTTTACGATACATGCCAGCGGGAAGGTGCTGCGTCAGATCACTCGATGACGGATGAGGGTGCCTTGACCCGCTTCCAGACCTATCTTTTCACGTCCTAGTACGATCAGAAACAGCTGTCTGCGGATTGGGAAGAACGCGCGAAACGCTCCCCCCTTCCGCGATCCGAATATCAGTATAGCGTGTGGGTATTGACCGCTTTGCAGCGTCCGACACCGCTTGGCCGGTTAGTTACATTCGCCTGCGGAAAACGCGCAATCATCTCGAACTCATTCGTTTGCGGGTTCATCATTGCGGTGTAGGACACACGCACTTGACCGCCCGAGTTCGCCATGAGGCTGACCCGCCAATTCATCTGGTATTCACCGCGTCGGTTGACCTTGAACTTGGTGTCCTTGGGTTGCTGTTCGTTCCTACCCGCCGATCTGTTGTCTTCGCCGATCACCCAATCATAAGCCCGAGCACGCTTGTTTTCAGCATCAACACTCAGCCAAACCTCGGGCGGGATCCACCCCCGAGCTTCCATACTATGAAGCTCACACATATAGTTCGCAACTTCGGCTTGCGCGGCAGCGGCCAATACAGAAAAACCAATAGCAAGAAATTTTCTTTTCATTTTCAGCACCTTTTTGTCAACTGGATGGTGTGGGTATCTGTTTGCATTTTCCTCGGGCAAAACCATCTCGCGGCAGGTACGCACTGTGTGAGGTTGATCGTGTGGTCGCCTTCAAAGTTCGGCGGTCCAGAAACACTGTGAACTCGTGATTGAGTAGATCGATCGCGTCAATACGCGACTCGTTCGACGCGTAGCTTCTGCCAGTCGCAGAATAGACATAGTCTCGACCGACCCAGGCAACCGACAAGTTTCGAATACTGTCGCGCTTGACCCTGGCTGGTCCTGGCTGTGTATCGATATCTGGCATCTCGATCTCATGGATATAGGCGGAACGACCATATTCATCGACCGAAAACACAAGGAATTCGGGAGTCGGTTTGTTGACAAGGCCATGGCCAAACTTGCACTCATACGTCTCTGTAAAGGTTTGAGAAGCTGAAACAACAGGTGTGGACAACAGTCCAAGCGTCAATGCAAATGCTATCTTTTTCAAAGTATTACTCCGCTCTTTCCTTACCTTTGGAATGGTATCTCAACGCAGATCCCGTTTGCGTTTCCGTCATGTGAAGATTGTACATCCGAATTCGAGCTGGCTATTGCCTTCATTGTTTCGCGATTCAGGAAAATCGAAAACTCTTGGCGCCCTAAATCAAGAACCATCCTGCGAGGGTCACCGCTTCTGGTTCGTCTGCCAGTTCGTGAAAACGTATAGGCGTCGCCCGGCCAACTGATCGAAAGTACCCGAAAGCTGTTTCTGTTGATAGAAGCCGATCTTTTCGGCGTGTCTATACCCCGCATTTCAACTTCGTGGAGCAACGCCTGGCGCCCGTACACGTCAACTGAAAAAACAACGCGGGTCGGAGTTGGCCGATTTGCCAGGCCTTTGGCAAAAACACACTCAAATGTCTCTGAATAAGTCTCGGCTATGGCCACATTAGGTATAGTTGAAATAGCAATTAAGCCGCTTGCGATTAGTCTAAAGAAATTCATAATAAAGTTCTTATTTTTCAGCCTTTTGGTGATCGTTAGCCCAATCACACCGCTCCCGCAACAGGAGAAATCGCGCAACGAAATTCTCGACAGACCCTGTTGTGTGTCCCACACTCAAATCGCTTTGCAGCAGCACAAAATTCGATGGCCGCCTGTCCAGGACGAGGCGGCCATCGAATAAAACGTCAGATGTGTAGACAGGTCAGTAAACGCCAACCTCACTGCCCGGTTGCGCCGCAACCTTCAGCAGTTTGAAAACGTAATCCGCAGCCGAACGGAAGCAGACCACGCGGAAAGTTTCGGCATCGTCCATCCAGAACGCACCTGCCACTTGCGCCAGGCGCGAACGGCGGATTTGGCCGAGTTGGAAGGCCTCGGCCGACAGATCAACCGGAGCGACTTTGCCCAACACTTCTCGTGCGCTGGCGCCTGATATTGTGAAGACCGCGCGGGCATCCGAGACGTTGACGGCCAGTGCGTGAGTTTTTCCCAAAGCTTTGATAATTGCGGCCAGTTTGGCCTCGACCTCGGCATAAGGGACCAGCACCAGCAGCTCGTCCGGTGACATCCAGCATACGCCGGTATCGCCGCTGACCAGCGCCTCGCGCTGACCGGGTACGTTCTGCCCAGTCGCGTCCTTGACGGCCTTGGCGAGGCTTTTGTCGGACAAGTCACCGCGCAGGGTGATCATGCCTTGCAGGCCACATTCCCTGACATTAGCGATGCCATCATAGCTGGCGTGGTTCAATGCGCTGATAGGTTCAGACATTCTGCTTCTCCCCGTCCTTATCGAAGAAGATCGGGTCCACGATCTTGGCTTTGTAGGTTTTGCCGTCGGTGCCCGGGAACTCGACCACGTCGCCCATCCGGTCCGGGCCGTGCTTGATCAGGCCCATAGCGATCCCTTTACCGAGGTTGGCCGAGTAATAGGTCGAGGTGACCCGCCCGATCATATTGCGCTGACCATTGGCATTCACACCCTCGCCCACTGCATATGCGCCATCAGGCAGAACAGAACCATCCACAGTCTCAAGCCCAACCAGTTTCCAGCGCTCGGGGTCCGCCATATGGCTGCGCAAATGGGCGCGTTTACCGAGGTAGTCCTCTTTCTTTTTCGACAGCGCCCAGTGCAGCCCAAGATCCTGCGGGATCACGGTGCCGTCGGTCTCGTCGCCGATCATGATAAAGCCCTTCTCGGCCCGAAGAATGTGCAGACATTCTGTGCCATAAGGCATCACACCGAATTCCTTGCCTGCTTCCATCAGGGCATCCCAGAACGCCTGACCCTGCGAGGCGGGAACGGCGATCTCGTAGGACAACTCGCCCGAGAACGAGATGCGATAGGCGCGGCAGTCGAACGCGCCGATCTTGCCATCGCGCCATTCCATGAAGGGCAGCGCCTCGCGGCTGACATCCATGCCGCCCAGCTTTTCAAGAACCTTACGGGCATTGGGGCCGACTACAGCGACCTGAGCATATTGCTCGGTCACGTTGGCGACATAGACTTTCCAGTCCCACCATTCGGTTTGTAGCCATTCTTCCATGTGACCATGGATACGCTCGGCACCGCCGGTGGTGGTGTGGCACAGCCATGTGTCCTCATCGATGCGTGCGACCACGCCGTCGTCGATCAGAAAGCCGTTTTCCGAGCACATCAGGCCATAGCGGCATTTTCCGACCTTCAGCGTGGACATCATGTTGGTGTACAACATGTCCAGAAACTTGCCAGCGTCGGGGCCTTTGACGATCAGCTTGCCCAGCGTCGAGGCGTCCAGCAGGCCAAGGTTTTCGCGGGTGTTCTTCACCTCACGGTTCACGGCGTCATGCACGGATTCACCAGGACGGACATAGGCGTAGGTCCGGCGCCAGTGGCCGACCGGCTCCCAGTCCGCGCCGTTCTTGTCGTGCCAGTTGTGCATTGGGGTCTGACGGATCGGCTGGAACACTTCACCCCGCGCTTCACCGCCGATCGCGCCCATCGAGATGGGTGTATAAGGCGGGCGGAAGGTCGTGGTGCCGACCTTCGGGATTTCGGACTCCAGCGCATCAGCGAGGATCGCCAAGCCATTGATGTTGCTCAACTTACCCTGATCCGTCGCCATACCAAGTGTGGTGTAACGCTTGGTGTGCTCAACGCTCTCATAGCCCTCGCGCGCAGCCAGTTGGACGTCCGAGACTTTGACGTCATTCTGGAAGTCGAGCCAGGATTTCATGCGCAGCTGGATTTCTGCGTTTGCTGGCATCAGCCAGACAGCCTCCATAGGAGCTTCTGCAGTGGTTTCGCCAACCGGAGCCTTGATGTTTTTGGGCTTAAATCCGGCCGCCTTGGCTGCTGCTTTTCCTACAGTGTGGGCGTCAGTCAGAACATCGCCCAGCGCCAACGCGCCATTCGATGCCCCGGCGGCCAGAACAAAACCTTCGCCATTTGCGCCCAGCGGCGGGCGCGAGGGATCGGGGCGGAAAAAGGCATTCGCGTCATCCCAGGTCAGCTTGCCACCGCAATGAGACCACATATGAACGACCGGCGACCAGCCGCCCGACATGGCCACTGCATCTGCTTCAACCTCTTCACGAGCGCCTCCAACACCTTCCTGGTTGCAGATGGCGACTTTTTTGACGCGCTTGCCGCCCTTGACCTTGGCAATGGCCTTGCCCGGATCAACGCGGATACCCAACTGGCGGGCTTCCTCTGCCAAAGGTCCAGCCGTTGCCCGTGCGTCAACAATACGCAAAACATCCACACCCGCTTGCTTCAGCGTAATCGCGGTGCGATAGGCGTCGTCATTGTTGGTGGCGACGATGACACGTTCGCCCGAGGTGACACCCCAGTTCACGGCATAATCGCGCATGGCCGAAGCCAGCATCACACCCGGAACATCGTTACCTGCAAAGGACAACGGGCGTTCAATTGCGCCGGTTGCAGTCACAATTTGCTTGGCGCGGATACGCCAGAGGCGGTGGCGCGGGCCTTGCACGCCCGGCGTGTGGTCTGTCAGGCGTTCATAACCCAGAACGTAACCATGGTCATAAACACCCGCGCCCATGCAGCGAGAGCGCATGGTGACGTTGTCCATTGTTTCGAGTTCGGAAACCAATTGCTCCACGAACTTATCCACAGGCTCATCATTGACTGTGCCGCCGTCAACCGGAGCGCGACCGCCCCAATGTGCGCTCTGCTCAATCAGCAGAACCTTGGCACCCGAAGCTGCCGCCGCCTTTGCCGACTGTAGGCCAGCCACACCGCCACCGATGACCAGAACATCGGTGAAGGCATAGAAGTGCTCATAGGTATCGGCATCGCGGCTGTCCTTGTCGGGCGCTTTGCCCAGACCGGCAGACTGACGGATGAACGGCTCGTAGACGTGCTTCCAGAACGGTTTGGGGTGGATGAACGTCTTGTAGTAGAAGCCAGCCGGCAGGAACCGGGCGAATGCCGTATTCACCGCGCCGATGTCGTGTTCAAGGCTTGGCCAATGGTTTTGCGAAATCGCAGTCAGGCCGTTGAACAGCTCGGTCGTGGTGGCGCGCTGGTTCGGTTCAAACCGGTTGCCCTGCCCCAGCCCGACCAGAGCGTTTGGTTCTTCCGCACCGCTGGCGACAACGCCGCGGGGGCGGTGGTATTTGAACGACCGGCCCATCATCATCTGATCGTTGGCCAGCAGCGCCGAGGCAAGCGTGTCGCCCTCATAGCCCTGCATCGACGTGCCGTTGAAGGTAAACGTGACCTTTTTCGACCGGTCAATCAGCCGGCCTTGTTTTGCGAGACGGGTGCTCATTGTGCGGACCTTTCGCGGGTGGAGGCGTCGGAGCCTCCGGCGGGAGTATTTGTGAAAAGATGAAGCATCAGGAGAACTCTCTCCAGGTCCATCCAGGGCGCTTTGCGGCGATGGCCTCTTTGATGTCCTGCGGTGGCTCGGAGGTCTGAGCCGTGTAAGTGCCGAACACTTCTAGCGTGCTTGTGCAGCGCGCCGCGTGAAACCACTTGCCACAGCCATTGGCATGGCGCCAACGTTCAAAGTGCACGCCTTTGGGGTTTTCGCGCATGAACAGGTAGTCGTGGAACTCGTCATCCGACGAGCCGGGACCAAAACGCTTCAGATGCGCCTCGCCACCGGCGGCCAGTTCTGTTTCTTCGGCATCAACGCCGCAGTAAGGGCAATTCAGGATCAGCATGTTGTCATCCTTTTGGCGGTTGGTTGGCGCAGCGGCCAACCAGAATTCTGTTTCTTGGCAACCTCGGACCCACCTTCAGTGGGCCACCCCGGCGGCCACGCTTTCGTCGATGAAGCGGCCTTCCTTGAAGCGGTCCAGCGAGAAGGCCTCGGTCAAAGGTGAATGACCTGTGGCCATCAGCTGCGCCATGCCCCAGCCCGAGCCCGGGATTGCCTTAAAGCCGCCGGTGCCCCAGCCCCCATTGATAAAGCAGCCCTGCAGCGGAGTTTTCGACAGGATAGGCGAGCGGTCACCGGTCATGTCCACAATCCCACCCCACTGGCGCAGCATCTTCAGGCGCGAGATCATCGGGAAGGTTTCGACCAAGGCGCGGACGGTTTCCTCGATATGATGGAAGCTGCCACGTTGGGTGAAGTTGTTGAACCCGTCGGTACCACCACCGATCACCATCTCACCCTTGTCAGACTGCGACATGTAGCCGTGAACGGTGTTGGCCATCACGACCACGTCCATGCAGGGTTTGATGGGTTCGGATACCAGTGCCTGCAATGCGACGGCCTCCAGCGGGAGACGGAAACCAGCCATCTCGGCCAGTTGACCGGAGTGGCCCGCAACGACGATACCCAGCTTGTCACAATCGATGGCACCCTTGGTGGTGTCTACACCGACGGCACGGCCATCCTGCGATCGGACACCCGTGACCTCGCATTGTTGGATGATATCCATACCCATCGCCGAACAGGCGCGCGCATAGCCCCACGCCACGGCATCGTGACGCGCAGTGCCCCCGCGTTCCTGCCAGAGCCCGCCCAGAACCGGATAGCGGGGACCGTCCAGATTGATGATAGGCACAAGTTGCTTGACGCGTTCGGGTCCGATCCATTCGGTCTTCACACCTTGAAGGGCGTTTGCATGGGCCGTGCGCTGATAGCCGCGAATCTCATGCTGGGTCTGCGCCAGCATGATCACGCCACGCGGGCTGAACATGATGTTGTAGTTCAGATCCTGGCTCAGATCCTCATAAAGGCCACGTGCTTTCTCGTAGATCGCCGCTGAAGGATCCTGCAGGTAGTTCGAACGGATGATCGTTGTGTTTCGACCCGTGTTACCACCACCCAGCCAGCCTTTTTCGATCACCGCGACATTCTGAATGCCGTAGTTCTTGCCAAGGTAATACGCGGTCGCAAGACCATGCCCGCCAGCACCGATGATGATGACGTCATAACGTTTCTTGGGCTCGGGCGAACGCCAGGCGCGTTCCCATCCGGTGTGATAGCGCAGGGCCTCCCGCGCGACAGCAAAGGCTGAGTAGTGTTTCATAAGCGAATCCATCCGGTTCGGTGATTGCGCGCAGATATGCCGCGCGGTGACAGTTTAACCGCGCCGCGCAACGCCGCAATATCGCACTATTGCGACATGTCGTTCATTCGCGGCCATTTGTCCCTTTTGTCGGACGCCCCACAGGTCTAAGTCAGGGCAGTATCTTCGGAGGGGCCATGACGTTCTGGGTTCTGATTTTTCTTGTCGCGCTTCTGATTGCGGCATTTCTGAGCTTCACATTGCTGCGCAAACGCCGCGGGGATGAACCTGCGGCGGCGTACGATCTGCGGGTGTATCGCGAACAGCTGACCGGTGTGGACCGGGATCTGGCGCGCGGGGTGATTGGTGAGGCAGATGCGGAACGGGTCCGCACCGAAATCTCCCGACGAATTCTTGCCGCTGACGAACAGATGAAAAAGGGTGGCTCGGGTGCCGGGCCATCTCGGACCGTCTCGATTGTGACAATCCCGGTTGTCATGCTGATCATCATCGGGGGCGCGATGGCGATGTATCATCGTATTGGTGCCGTCGGGTTGCCCGATATGCCCCTGACCGCGCGGCTGGAACTGGCCGAGGAGGTGCACGCCAATCGTCCGTCCCAGAGCGCCGCAGAAGAACTGGCAACCCCACCTCAAGCGGCGCAGCTTGACGAAAATTACGCGTCCCTTCTCAAGCAGTTGCGAGAGACCGTTGCGGCCCGCCCGGATGATTTGCAGGGGCAGATGCTTTTGGCGCAGCATGAGACCAATTCAGGGAACTTCAAGGACGGATATACCGCGCAACAAAGGGTGATCGAACTGTCAAGCGACGCAGCCACAGCCGAGCATTACGCGGATTTTGCCGAGATGATGATCCTGGCTGCGGGTGGATATGTGTCGCCCGAAGCTGAACAGGCCCTTGCCGAAGCTTTGAAACGCGATCCTCATCACGGTCCGGCCCGGTATTACTGGGGGCAAATGCTGGTTCAGACCGGACGACCAGACCTTGCCTACCGCATTTGGGTTGAAACGCTGAGGGAAGCCCCAACAGGCGCACCATGGGCAGGTGCGATCCGGGATCAGATTGATGAGTTGGCCTTTCGGGCAGGGGTTTTCAATGCACCGGACATGAGCGCACCGTCCGGCCCAAGTCGCGAAGACATGGCCGCAGCAGCGGAAATGAGCCCCGAGGAACGGCAGCAGATGATTCAGGGAATGGTGGATCAGTTGTCCGACCGCCTGGCGACAGAAGGCGGCGCACCCGAGGAATGGGCTCGTTTGATCGCCGCACTGGGTGTTCTGGGTCAGGGCCAACGGGCCATGGATATCCACAATGAGGCGCTGGAGGTGTTTGCCGGAAACACCGAGGCCTTGCAGATCATTGATGCCGCAGCCCTGCAAGCAGGGATTGCGAAATGATCCACGACGTTTTCGAAGACTTCGCCAAGGCGCTGCCCCCGATGCAAGCGCTGATTGGGCTGGATCTGGGCGAAAAGACCATCGGTGTCGCAGTTTCCGACCGGATGCGGGGCGTGGCCAGCCCGTTGGAGACTGTAAGGCGCAAGAAATTCACACTCGATTCCGCCCGGTTGATTGAAATTGCTACGGATCGCGAGATTGGCGGCATTCTGTTGGGTCTTCCCAAAAACATGGATGGCACAGAGGGGCCGCGCTGCCAATCTACGCGGGCATTTGCGCGAAACCTGTCCCGTCTGACGGAATTACCTATCGGATTCTGGGATGAACGGCTGAGTACGGTTGCGGCAGAAAAAGCACTGCTTGAGGCGGATACGTCACGAAAACGTCGCGGACAGGTTATTGATCACGTTGCAGCAGGTTATATCTTGCAGGGAGCGCTGGACAGGCTGCGCTTTTTGTAACAGGTCGGAGACCGATCGATGACGAACATGGTTTGGAAGCGCAATGAGGTCGAAAGCCCTTGTGTCCAGATTTGTGTTGTCCACCCGGCCGAGCGTATCTGCACCGGATGTTACCGCACGATTGACGAGATCTCTCGCTGGTCCAGGATGGACAGCAGCGAACGCGCTGAAATCATGAACGACCTGCCGTCTCGTAAACCGCGGCTCAGCAAGCGGCGCGGCGGGCGTGCCGCTCGCATGAATGGCTCCTGACCGATCAGCGTAGACGTTTTGATGACATTTCTGCCGGCTGTGTGACCCGTCTCGGGATAGGTGCGTTCGGCGCGGTGCCCCGTAATTCTTTCTGAAACAGAAGCGCAATCTCGGATTGGCTGGTTTTGGACCGCCGATCATCATTGCGCACGCATTCTGATTGCAGCACGTCAGCCGCACGTTTGGTCTTTCTGGTATTAGTGAGTCTTCCGATCAAAGTCTTAAGTGGCATTGCGGACGTCCCGTTTCCAGTAACCGTGCCACTGCGGGTCGAGTTCGAGCTCCGAGGGGGTCCAGCTCTTGAACATTGTGGTTCAACGTGAGTGGTAACCCGCAGCGACAGGGTGTGGCTAAAGGTATTTCCCGTCACAAGTAGGGGGAAAACACGCGGCGTTTGATCGTTATTGACGCCTCAATCAAGAAAAACTCACAAAAGCACATAATTTCCTTACGTCACTTTTCGATCCGACTTTGCCAAGACTGGGAAAGTTGGGGCTGAAGCTGTGAAAATCCGCGGTCAGTAGCCGAATCATGCCTGACATCGCACAACCGGATCAGTGACTGCGTCACGGACCTTGACCGATTGGGTGATGCCTGCTCAGGCGTTTCACAGTCGAGGGTTTTATCCGGCGGCAAGCCATGCCCTGGCGTTGTCGTATTCTTCAGACGGGAAAAACTGAGTCCTGGTCCCTAACACGTGGCTCGCGACCTTCTGCGCCATACGCTGCCAGCTTTTGTCCCCAACGATGGCAGCTCGGTCCAGTTGTCCGATGTGCCGGCTGGCCAACCGAAAATGCGCCGCAAGCGCTGACAGCCCTTGCCAGCCGTCAAACTCCCTGAGGTCTATCAGCAGGCGAAACCCTGGCCGGTCCTGTAACAATGCATCCAGATCACGTTCTGCCTGTTTGTACCATTCAGGGTCCAGCTTGCCCAATAGGCTGATCTGAACACATGGGCCGCTCAGGTCAGTCACGTGGATCGATCCCAGGGACTCACGCATCCAGCGTCGGGCCGCCTCAAGCTCGGTCAGATCGAACACCTGAACCGGACAGGGCAGAATGGGGGCCGCCAGACGAACGCTTGTTTGCACCCAGCCCTGATCCGCCACAACAGCGATCCGGTCGAACCCGCGCCAATGGCTTAACCCCAGCTTGGTGTCGGACCAGGCCGCGCCCAGATCGTACCCCTGGAATTCAGGTTGTATTATCGCCAGCAGCCGAACCGTGTCATGTTCGGTCAGCGCAGCCTCGATCGCGGGAACCAGAGTATTGGCGTAATCGGCGCTGGTCACTTGCCCCGACAACTCGACTTCCATGAGTGCACCGTCAGAATTCGTATGAACCGTCATCATCGGTCAAAACCTCCAAAGCCAAATAATGACAGGACGTTAGGCGGATTCGATCCATTCGGCTACTCCACCGGAGCATTCGGGGCGGAAATAGGCGATCATTCGACCATCCTGCCCCGCCGTCGCCCCTGCGGCCCAAGGTGCAACCCCGTGCAGGCAATGGCGGTGCAGCAGATAGGCCTCTCCCGGCTTTGCAGGCACCTCGATCCTTGGGCAGGTCGCAAACACCTCGCGACGGGCGGATTGGTAGATGTCCGTTATGTCAACGTCGTGCAGGACCTCAGGCGGCATCCCTTCAAGCGCCTGCCTGAACGCGGACCGCAGAATGTGATGACTGCCGTCCCACACCACCATCGGAGACGCGTCTGCGCTGGCCTCGGTCAGTGGAATGCCCAGAATCCAGGCATGAGGTTCATCAACCCGGCGGCGGCGATCCGGTCCTGTCGGGCGCAAACCGTCCACATGGGCCGCATCCCTGTTTCGACGGTACCGGGTGGCCGCTTCATTCTCGCCCCGGCGCGGGCGCGGATAACCCGGATAAACAACCGAAACCTGCCCCTTGTGCAGCGGTAAATCTTCAAAGTGCTTGTCGATGAACGCCATGGCCTTTCCGGTCAGAGGCCCGGACTGCCCGACCCTGCCCTTCGTGTCATTGGGCAGTGCGTCGACACCGATGAACCACGTCCCTTCACAATCCAACCATTCCGCATGGGCCGGGTCCGTTGCAGACGTCTGTGCGGCAGGCAAGGCGTGGTCCACCCATTCGGCCAGCACCGGGTCGTACGGGAATTTCACCCAGCCCCGGGCCAAAAAATCGCTCATAAGCCCACGGCCTTGCGCAGCATATTCAGCGCGACCAGCGTCAGGAACACGGCGAAGACACGTTTCAACGGTTTTGGGTTCATCGCATGGGCCAGCTTTACCCCCCAGGGCGCGGTAACCATTGTCATTGCAACAACGATCCCGAAGGCCACAAGATTAACCGTGCCAATGGTCAACGGGGGTCGATGCCCGGGCGCGATATCCACAAACAAGAACCCAATGACCGACGGTACGGCAATGATCACCCCAAACCCGGCAGCGGTAGCGACCGCGCGGTGGATAGGGGTGTTATAGAGGCTCATCAGCGGCACACCGAAACTGCCACCGCCGATGCCCATCAGAACGGAAAGAAACCCGACCAGTGGGGACAGGACGGCCCGTTTGATACCGCCGGGCATTGCGTCGCCCAACCGCCATTCTGCGCGACCCAACCCAAGATAGGCACCGATCACCATGCCCAGAATTCCGAACAGTGCCTGCAAAGCCTCGGTCCGCAGGGCCGATGCGACCAGCACTCCGACAATTGCGCCGACGACAATACCCGGACCCCAACCGCGCAGGATATCCCAATCCACCGCGCCCTTCTTGTTGTGGGCAAGAACCGACCGCATAGACGTTACAATGATCGTGGCCAGCGACGTCGCCAGACAGAGCTGCATCAATTGCGGACCGCCATAGCCAAGCGTTTGAAACGCATAGAAGAACGCGGGGACCAGCACGATACCGCCGCCCACTCCCAACAGCCCGGCAAGCACACCGGCCAGCGCGCCGATCACAAGCAAAAGGCCCATCATCTGGGCCAGCAAAATTGTCTCGGGCATCGTCCCCCCTTTTGCCGTCTAAACCTCGACCATCGGCGCTATGTGGTTCAGGGCCTGTAGCATGACTTCTGGCCCGGCCCCTTCATGCACGGCCCCTTCGGACAAGGCGCGCCGCCATGCCCGCGCACCGGGACGCCCCGCAAAGAGACCCAGCATATGCCGCGTGATCTGGTGCAAACGCCCGCCATTGGCAAGGTGCCCCTCAACATAGGGCACCATTTCTTGAACAACCGTCATCGGATCGCGAACGGTTCCAACGCCAAATATGCGCCGGTCAGCATCTGCCAGGATATCACCGGGCTGATGATAGGCCGCCCGACCAATCATGACACCGTCAAGACCCGCGTCCAGATGTGCTGCTGCTTCGTCCAAACTGGCGATACCACCGTTGATCGATATATGCAGATCCGCAAACGCGGCTTTCATCCGATGCACAAGGTCATAGTCGAGCGGTGGAACATCGCGGTTTTCCTTGGGGCTCAACCCCTGCAACCACGCCTTGCGCGCATGGATCGTTACTCTTTGACAACCTGCCGCACTGATCTGCTCAAGAAACGCAGGCAGAACTTCTTCGGGCTCTTGATCATCCACGCCGATGCGGCATTTGACCGTGACATCCACATTTACCGCGTCGCGCATTGCTGCGACGCATTCTGCAACCCGCGCCGGATATTTCATCAGAACCGCCCCGAAAGTACCAGACTGCACCCTGTCCGACGGGCATCCACAGTTCAGATTGATCTCATCATATCCTGCATCTGCACCCAATCTCGCCGCTTGCGCCAGCTCCTCTGGATCGGACCCGCCCAGCTGTAAAGCCACGGGATGTTCCTGCGGTGAATGATCCAACAGATGCAGCGCCCCTCCTCGGACAAGCGCCGGTGCCGTTACCATCTCGGTATACAGCAAGGTTTCCGTGCTAAGCCGCCGATGAAAATACCGACAGTGGCGGTCGGTCCAATCCATCATGGGGGCAATGCTCAGAGTAGCATGGTGTTGAATATTATCTCTTCCACGTGCAGTCAACTCAACCATCCTCAAGAATACGAAACCCGCAGCTATCATAGAAAAATCGCCAAAATAAGCCAATTCTTGAGGACTGGGCAAACGAAGCTGATTTGCGGGTTCGGACGTCGTATCAAATCCGATCGCCGCGCTTTCAACACTGGGAAAATCCAGCCGCTCCCTGACTTGCCGCAGACAACGCCATTGGATAATATGATCAATGGCTTAACAGATGTTTCCGTGATGTTTTCACTGAAGGAAACGCAAGGCGCGAGCTTTGTCCGCAAGACCAATTTCGTACTCGCCCAAAAACTATGCCGAGCAGTCACATCTGTCCCAAATATCAAAATTTGATCAAATTTGGTGACAAATCTGATCCATTGAAGTACATCACGGGGAAACAGAATTGACGGAGCCCCCAATGGACCTGAGCGCCTTGCACAGTTTTCGCGTGACTGCATGTGACCTGAACGGTCAGATGCGGGGCAAACGCGTGCCCCCTGAGTATGCGGGCAAGCTGGAGAAAGGCGCCGTGCGCATGCCGTTCTCGGCACTCAATGTCGATCTCTGGGGCGCGGATATTCACGGCAGCCCGCTGGTGTTCGAAACCGGCGATGCGGATGGCGTGCTGCGCCCAACCGACCGGGGCCCGGTGCCCGTGCCCTGGCTTCCGAAAGAAACGGCGCTGGTTCCGATGAGCTTGTATGACGATGCAGGTACCCCGTTTGCGGGTGATCCGCGCCACGCTCTGTCTGCCATTCTTGACCGTTATGCCAAACGCGGCTGGTCGGTCGTTGCGGCGACTGAGTTGGAATTCACACTAATCGATGCTTCGGGTGCGCAACCGCAACCTCCGTTGAACCCGATCACCGGGCGCCGCCTGCTGTATGAATCCGTTCTGTCGGTCGCTGAAATGGATGCGTTTGAGGATTTCTTCACAGATCTCTACGATGGCTGCGCCGCCATGGATATCCCCGCGCAAACCGCCATCTCGGAAAGTGGCGTTGGCCAATTCGAGATCAACCTGAATCATCAGGATGCCATGCGCTGTGCCGACGATACGTGGCTTTTCAAGGCGTTGACACGTGGCCTGGCGCGCAAACACGGGTTTGCCGCAACATTCATGTCAAAACCCTATGCCGATGATGCGGGCAATGGGATGCATGTGCACTTCTCAGTGCTGGACCAACGCGGTCGCAATGTGTTCGACAATGGCGGGCCTGAAGGGACCAGCATTCTGCATTCCGCTGTCGCGGGTTGTGTGGCGGCCATGCCAGGCAGCACGTTGATTTTTGCTCCGCATGGCAATTCATACACCCGGCTTGTACCGGGTGCGCATGCGCCGACCGGGGCCTGCTGGGCCTATGAGAACAGAACAGCCGCAATTCGCATCCCGGGTGGAGCACCGGCAGCGCGGCGCATCGAACACCGCGTCGCGGGTGGTGACATCAACCCTTACCTGATGCTGACGGCGGTATTGGGCGCAGCCCTTGTCGGGATCGAAGACGGCCTGCACCCCCCTGCCCCGATCACAGGCAATGCTTACGATATTGAAGACCTGCCCCAACTGATGCCGGACTGGGCAACTGCAATTGACAGGTTTGAAACCGACCCCCTGGTCGCCCGACTTTTCTCGGCTGACCTGATCCAGTACCTGACCATGACTAAGCGACAGGAAGTTGAACGATTTGAGCGTATCACTCCTGAAGATCACTGGCTGAGCTATCTCGAGGCGGTTTGACCCCCCTTGCCGCCTCATTCGGACTCAGCTAGAGTGAATTTGATCAAATTTGGTGACACATGAAAATCGGCATATTACAAACCGGCCACACACCAGATGCGTTGCATGGCGAATTCGGCGACTATGATGAGCTGTTTCCTGCACTTCTCGGTGGCAACGGATTCGAGTTCCAGACCTTCGCCGTGGTCGACGGCATATTCCCAAGCGGCGCGGATGACGCAGATGGCTGGGTCATAACCGGTTCGCGCCACGGCGCGTACGAAGACCTGCCGTGGATCGCCCCGCTGGAAGACTTGGTCAGAGAGATACAGCAAAGCGGAAAGCCACTGATCGGCGTATGCTTTGGGCATCAGATCATCGCGCAGGCACTGGGCGGCAAGGTCGAGAAGTTCAAGGGCGGATGGGCCGTCGGACGCACTGAATACGAGTTTGACGGCAACACAGTCTGGCTGAATGCCTGGCATCAGGATCAGGTTGTCGAGCTACCCGAAGGGGCGCGCGTTCTTGGTCAGAACGCATTTTGCGAAAACGCGATGCTGGCTTATGGAGACACGATCTGGACAGTTCAGGCCCACCCTGAATTCACCAATGGGTTTGTCGCGGGCCTGATGCGCACACGGGGAAAAGGCGTCGTCCCCGAAGACCTGATGCGCGAAGCCGCAAATCGCGAAACCGCTCCGGATGACAACGCCACAATCGCGCGCCATATGGCCGAGTTTTTAAAGAAAGAGAGAGCCTGATGGCTGATTGGACTGATAAACTGCCGGAAGCCGCCAAAGCCTATTTCCACGGACAGCGGCTGGACGAGGTTGAATGTATCATCTCGGACCTTCCCGGAATTGCACGCGGCAAGGCCGTGCCTGCGACGAAATTCGCCAAGCAATCCTACTTTCACTTGCCCGACAGCATCTTCTTCCAGACCATCACGGGGGACTGGGGGGAAGCCGCGGGTGACGACGGGTTCATCGAAAAGGACATGATCCTGAAGCCCGACTATTCGACGGCTTCAGCCGCGCCCTGGACCGGGGACTGGACGCTGCAGGTGATCCACGACGCCTATGACCGGGATGGTGATCCGATCCCTTATAGCCCCCGTAACGTGTTGAAACGCGTGGTCCAGCTGTATCACAACCGAGGCTGGAAACCGGTTGTTGCGCCAGAGATGGAGTTCTTTCTGGTCGCCCCCAACGTCGATCCCGCACAGGAAATCAAGCCGATGATGGGGCGTTCTGGCCGCCCCGCTGCGGCGCGGCAGGCGTATTCGATGACTGCGGTGGACGAGTTCGGCCCGGTCATCGACGATATCTATGACTTCGCCGAGCATCAGGGGTTCGAAATCGATGGCATCACCCAGGAAGGCGGTGCGGGCCAGTTGGAGATCAACCTGCGCCACGGCAACCCGGTCAAACTTGCTGATGAGGTTTTCTACTTCAAACGCCTGATCCGCGAAGCGGCATTGCGGCATAATTGTTTTGCAACCTTCATGGCCAAACCGATCGAGGAAGAGCCGGGCTCGGCCATGCATATCCATCATTCGATTATCGACATGGAGACCGGCCAGAACATCTTTTCGGGCCCGCAGGGCGGCGAAACGGACGCGTTCTATCACTTCATTGCCGGGCTGCAGAACCATCTGCCCGCCGGTCTGGCCGTGATGGCACCTTATGTGAACTCGTATCGTCGTTACGTGAAAGACCACGCGGCGCCGATTAATCTGGAATGGGCTCGCGACAACCGCACTACCGGCATTCGCGTTCCTCTGTCCGGACCTGAATCGCGCCGTGTCGAAAACCGCATCGCCGGTATGGATTGCAATCCGTATCTGGGCATCGCCCTGTCGCTGGCGTGCGGCTATCTGGGTCTGGTCGAACAGGAGCGTCCGCGTCGTCAATTCTATGGTGACGCCTATGAAGGCGAAGGGGATATCCCGCAGGTCATGGGCGATGCACTGGATCTGTTTGACGAAGCCACAGCCCTGCACGAAATCCTTGGCCCCGAGTTTGCCCGTGTCTATGGCATCGTGAAACGGGCCGAGTATGAAGAATTTCTGCAGGTCATCTCTCCGTGGGAACGGGAACATCTGCTGATCAACGTCTGAGACTTTTCGTGAACCTGCTCTATTCCAATGACCGCAAGGGCGAATACCCTGCCAGCTGGTATGCCGCGACGGCAAACCCAACGGAACGCTTTCCTGTTTTGGCCGAAGATATTGTGGCGGATGTCTGCGTTGTGGGCGGCGGCTACACAGGCCTGTCCGCAGCATTGCATCTGGCCGAGGCGGGGTTCGATGTCGTTCTGCTTGAAGCCCACCGTGTCGGATTTGGTGCCTCGGGGCGCAATGGTGGTCAACTGGGCAGCGCGCAGCGGATGGATCAGGAAGACCTTGAGCGTCTTGTTGGCGACCCGGATGCCGCAAAGCTGTGGGACCTGGCCGAAGACGCCAAGGATCTGGTCAAATCACTGATCGCCAAGCATCAGATCGCGTGCGACTTGCAACCCGGTGTCGCGGTTCTGGGTCTGTCAGCTTCGGAACGAAAAGAGCTGCATGACCATGCAGGCCATCTGTCCGACCGGTATCACTATGACCAGATCAAGCTGCTGGATGAAGACGAAGGCCACAAACTGTGCCCCTCACCCGCTTATATGGGTGGGTATCTGGACATGGGGGCCGCTCATCTGCACCCATTGAACTTTGCGCTGGGGTTGGCGCAGGCTGCGGCCAAAACGGGTGTTCGCATCTTTGAGGGCACCGAAGTCATCGGTATTGACGAAACCCGGCCTGCCCTGATCCGGACCGCCAGGGGGAACGTTAGGGCCGACCATGTTGTGCTGGCCTGCAATGGCTATCTTGGCAATCTCAACCGGACCGTCGCGGCCCGTGTCATGCCCATCAACAACTTCATCGCGGCGACCGAACCCCTTGGCAGCGAGGCTGCGCGGGTCCTGACGCAGGATGTCGCGGTCGCGGATACCAAGTTCGTGGTGAACTATTTCCGCCTTAGCGCCGATGGCCGGCTTTTGTTCGGTGGCGGCGAAAGCTATGGCTATCGTTTTCCTGCGGATGTCGCTGCGAAGGTCCGCAAGCCGATGACCGAGATTTTCCCACATCTGCGCGATGTCAAAATCGACTACGCTTGGGGTGGGACGCTGGCCATTACCATGCGGCGGATGCCTTATCTGGTGCGTATCGAACCCAATATTCTGTCTGCTTCCGGCTATTCCGGTCATGGTGTAGGCACGGCGACCCATGCCGGGCAACTGATGGCGCTGGCCATTCAGGGACAGGCAGAAGGGTTCGATACAATGGCCCGCGTGCCAACTCTGCCCTTCCCCGGCGGGTCCGCCCTGCGCAACCCGCTGCTGGTGCTGGCAATGACATGGTTCGCCTTGCGGGACCGGCTTGGGATCTGATCCACGTTACTTGTGACAAATTGGTGAATTTCCGCTGGCGCGGCGATTGAGGGCTTGGATTGCCACCTGAATAGCTTTATCTTTACCAAAGATAGAATTCGGGAAATCCAAATATGACGCTTCCACCAAACGTTCATGACGCCGAACCCATCCCAGAAGCAGCAAAAGAAGCCATCGACGCCCTGATGCAGTCGGGCGACTTGTTTCGTTATACCGCCCCGCAAGATGCCCCGGTGTCTTTGCTGGAGGCCGAGTTTGCCGAACTGCTGGGCACAAAATACGCTCTCGCTGTTTCATCCTGTTCTGCTGCGCTGTTTCTGTCACTCAAGGCACTGGGTTTGCCGCGCGATGCGCGCGTCCTGATCCCCGGCTTCACATTTGCCGCGGTTCCCTCGTCAGTCATTCACGCGGACTGCATCCCGGTTCTGTGCGAAGTGGGTGAGAATTATCGCATCGACATGCCCGATTTCGAGGCCAAGCTCGACAGCGTTCATGCGGTGATAATCAGCCACATGCGCGGCCACACATCTGATATGGACGCGATCATGGCGCTGTGCGACGCGCGTGACATCCCGGTTATCGAAGACGCTGCGCATTCGCTGGGCACGACCTGGCATGGCAAAAATATCGGCACCATCGGCAAGGTCGGCTGTTTCTCGTTTCAGTCCTACAAGATGATCAATGCGGGCGAAGGCGGTATTCTGATCTCAAACGATGCTGATCTGGTGGCCCGTGCCGTCATCATGTCGGGCGCGTACGAACATAACTGGAAGAAACACAAAGGACCGCACGGCGACAACTCGCCCGAGCTGGAAGAGGCCTTCGCTCGCTGGCAGAACAAGTTGCCGCTTTATAACCTGCGTTTGAACAACCTGAGCGCCGCTGTGATCCGCCCGCAGATCCCGGAACTGGCCCGTCGTGTTCGCGACGGTCTGGCGAACCACGACTATGTTGCCGGACGCTTGAATACCTCACCCCATATCAACGTGCCCGCACCCTTGCCCCCCGAGCAGCGCGCGCCGGATTCGATTCAGTTCAATCTGGTTGGGTTGCAGGAACACGAGATTCGCGCATTTGCCGCCGCATCCGAGGCACGCGGTGTCAAAGTTCAGGTCTTTGGCCTGAGCCAGGACAATGCGCGCGCCTTCTGGAACTGGCAATTCCTGCCGGAAACGTTCGAGCTTCCGCAAACACGTGACATGCTGATGAAAGCGTGTGACGTCCGACTGCCCGTACGCCTGACGCGCGCAGAGCTGGACGTGATTGCAGATATTTTGCTGGCTGCCGTTGGCGAAGTGACCGGCCCAATGCCGGTCTACGGTACCTGAGACTAGAACTGGCCCACTTAAATGGTGGGCCTTTTCCTCCGGCTCACCCTAATTCAGTTTCGAAAGCTTCTGTTGAAGTTCAGCCAACTGTTTCTTGATATCGTCAAGATCCTCTTTCGGCTCTGACTTTTCACTTTCCTTCTCTGGCGAGGACCATCTGCCAGACAACCCACCCGTCATAGCCTTCAGAAATGCCTGCTGCTGTGCTTGCAACGCTTCAAAACCCGGCATCTGGGACATCGGGTTCATGGCGTTCATGTTTTCCATCATCTTGCTTTGGCTTTCGCGCAGCATATCGAACGAGCTTTGCAGGAATTGCGGCATCATGCCCCCGCCCGGCAGCATGTAGCTGCGCACCAGATCATTCAGAACATTGACCGGCAACACATTCTCGCCGCGGCTTTCATGTTCAGCAATGATTTGCAGCAGATACTGCCGTGTCAGGTCGTCGCCGGATTTCAGGTCGATGATCTGTACTTCGCGCCCGTCACGGATGAATCCCGCGATATCTTCGAGCGTCACGTAATCGCTGGTCTCGGTGTTATACAGCCGACGGCTGGCATAGCGCTTGATCAGCAGCGGTTTTTCTTGGTCCGACACCGGGTTCCCTCCCCAAGGATGATGCGTTGCAGCACAGGTTATGCGAGTGCAGCACAAAAAGAAAGGGCAGGTCAATGGACCTGCCCAACGCGATTGCACCTATAGGGAGGGTCGGGTGCGTTTCGCTGACTTTTCTTACTTCGCAGCAGCAGCTTTTTTAGCGGCCGTGGTCACGTCGTTGGTTGCTTTTTTAACAGCAGCGGATGCTTCTTCCGCAGCTTCTTTACCAGCAGCCATCAGCAGTTCGACGGTTTCGGTCTGAACTTTTTTTGCGATTTCTGCGAAAGCGGCCATGTTCTCGGCTGCAACTTCAGCGGACGCGCTTGCGAAATCGGTTGCTGCTTTTGCGTAGTCGGCAGGCTCTGCCTTGGCTTTCGACATCTCGGTCAGTTTGGCCAGCGTGTCTTTGGTCCATTTGCTCGAGATCTCTGCCGATTTCTCAGCTGCTTCCAAAGCAACGCCCGAAAGCTTTTCGTTCAGCGAAGCGGTCGATTTGAATGCGCCTTCCATTGCGGTTGTGTCCACAGGGAATGCACCCATCATGTCTTTCATGATCGCGGTAAAGTCTTGGGTCTTAGCCATTGTCATAATCCTTTTAGCCAGTCCGGGCCCACCCCGGGTTTCATCAGCTTGAGGACAATATGATTGCTGCAATGCAGCATTGCAAGTTTTTTCTTGCTGCATTGCAGAAAAATTTAAGTTTCAGAATGAAATCAGGCGTTTGGTTTTGCCACTACATACGTTCCGGGTGCAGCAGCCAGGCTCGGGTGCTTCGAATCGCCGGGTTTGCGGGCCGGTACCTGCTTGCCCGACCGTTTTTTCAGCCAAGCATCCCACATGGGCCACCATGACCCTTCATGAAAGTCGGCTTCCTTCAACCAGGTGGCGGCGTCTGGTTTCAAATCCGGGTTGGTGTAATGCCCGTACTTTTTCTTGCTGGGCGGGTTCACAATACCCGCAATATGACCCGACTCGGAAACCACGAAAGTTTTTGATCGCGAGCCCATCTTTTGCACACCGCGATAGCAATCTTTCCACGCCGCGATGTGATCGGTTTCGCATGTGATGGCCATAAGGGGCACATCAACGTCACCAAGCTTTAGCTTATGCCCCAGCAACTCAAAGCCATCGGTGGCGAATTCGTTGCGCTGGCATAGTCCACGCAAGTACTCAACCGCCATTTTCGCAGGCAGGTTGGCTCCGTCACCGTTCCAGTACAGCAGATCAAAGGCCGGGGGCACTTCACCCATCATATAACTGCGAATGGCCGGGCCATAGATCAGGTCACGTGATCTAAGGAATGACATAGTGCGCGCCATGATCCACGACCGCAGCACACCTTCCTTTTTCACTTCTTCTTCGATTCCGTCGATAAAATCGTTTTGAAGGAAGGGCGTGAACTCTCCCTGATCGGAAAAATCCGTCAATGCGGTGAACAGGGTCGCCGATTTGACCGACTTGTCTCCTCGCTGTTTCAGCAGAGACAGCGTCAGGCTCAGGGTGGTGCCCGCGATGCAATACCCCACTGCGTTGACCTGTTTGACCTTGCAAATCTTCTTGGCCGTCTCGATTGCGGTCAGGAAACCATCCTGAATGTAGTCTTCCATGCCTGTTTCGGCATAGCTTTCGTCCGGATTGACCCAGCTTACAACAAACAGGGTATACCCCTGTTCGGTGATCCATTTGATCATGCTGTTCTGGGCTTTCAGGTCCAGAATATAGAACTTGTTGATCCAGGGCGGAAACAGAACAATCGGAGTCTCGTAGACCGTTTCAGTCGCTGGCTTGTACTGGATCAGTTCCATCATCCGGTTGCGATAAACCACCTCCCCCGGCGTCGTCGCCAGGTTACCGCCGACCTCAAAGGCACTTTCATCTGCCAGTTTGACGACCAATTCTCCATTATTGGCCTCCAAATCTGACACAAGGTTTTCCAACCCCTTGATCAGTGACTGGCCCTCGGTTTCGACCGCTTTTTGCAAGGCATCCGGATTGGTCGCCAGAAAATTTGTCGGCGCCATCATGTCGACGATTTGTTGCGAGAAATATTGCAGCCGCCTTTTGTCTTTGGCATCCAGATCATCCACGGACGCAACAGCCTGCGCGATTGCTTGCGCATTGGTCTGGTATTGCTGGCGGATCAGACGGAAATAGGGATTGGTCTCCCAAAGGGGGTTCGAAAATCGCTTGTCTTCTGGCTTGGGTGCTTCGCTTTCCGCGTCAGACGCAGTCAGCGCTTTCTGCGCCTCGGCAAAGTTCAACACTGACTTGCCCCAAAATTCTATCTGTTGTTCCAGCAGTTTGGCGGGATTTTGCCAAGCCTCGGCCCAATAGGCACTTGCTGCTCGTGCGAAAAGCTCTTGATTCGGGCCGTCCAGCGCGGGCGTGTGGGGCCGTTTTACAGCCATGACCTCAATCAGGCGCTTCGATAACTTCTCGACCTTATCCATATTTTCTTTAAGGCGTTCAATGTGTTCTTCGGATACGTCTGGCATGTGGTCTTCACTAGTTGTCATTTTAACAATTCCCCCCTAACCTCGCTGCTATGCAGAATAACGTCGTGGGTGCTGGGGGGCAAAGCGACGAATGGTCCGAACTATCAGGCTGACACTCAGGAGGCCCCATTTATGCGCTACATGATGACCTACGACCTGATGGAAACTGCGCGAAACACCAACCAGTGGCTTGGTGCAACCGCCAGCGCGATGGCGTCCTATCCGATGTTTTCCATGGTGCCGAACCCCGCATTCAACTGGATGGCCGCCTGGGGCGAAGTGACCGAGCGTACGTTCCAGCGGATGGTTGCAAAGCCCGATTGGGGTATTCGCACATTCACCTGCGAAGATGGCAAGGACCACCTGGTTGAAATCACGACTGTTCTGGAACGCCCTTTTGGTGATCTGGTACATTTCCGCGTCAATGGCCGGAAAGAACAACCGCGCAAAGTGCTGTTGGTTGCCCCGATGTCCGGGCACTATGCAACGTTGCTGCGCTCGACGGTGAAAAGCCTTCTGGTCAATTGCGAAGTCTACATCACAGATTGGCATAATGCGCGCGATATCCCTGTATCCGCAGGTAAATTCGATGTCGAAGACTACACGCTCTATCTTGTAGATTTTATGAAAGAGCTTGGGCCAGACACCCATGTTGTTGCCGTTTGCCAACCGGCGCCTCTGACATTGGCTGCAACGGCGTACCTGGCCGAGATTGAACCCAAAGCCCAGCCAAGCACCCTGACGCTGATTGGTGGCCCCGTCGATCCGGACGCAACGCCGACCGATGTGACAGACTTCGGCCGTCGCGTCACTATGGGCCAGTTGGAAGAAACAATGATCCAGCGCGTTGGCTTCAAGTACAAGGGCGTAGGGCGCATGGTATATCCGGGACTGCTGCAATTGGCCTCGTTCATGTCCATGAACGCAGATCGTCACTCCAAAGCGTTTTCCGACCAGATCCAGCGCGTCATGCGGGACGAAGCCTCGGATCAGGATGCCCATAACCGCTTCTACGACGAATACCTGGCCGTGATGGACATGACTGCCGAGTTCTATCTTTCGACGGTCGAGCGGGTCTTCAAGAATCGAGAGATTGCGAGAAACGAGTTCGTGGTCGCGGGTCACAAGGTGGACATCAGTAAGATTACCGATGTTGCGGTGAAGACTGTCGAAGGTGCAAATGATGACATCTCTGCACCCGGCCAGTGTATTGCCGCGCTGGATTTGTGCACCGGCCTGCCCGACAGCAAAAAGGCAAGCCACGTCGAACCCAGCGCCGGTCACTATGGTATCTTCGCAGGCCGCAGCTGGCGCGACAACATTCGCCCTCTTGTGATTGATTTCATGAACGAAAATGCGCGAAAACCAAACCGTCGCGCGGCCAATTCCAACAAGGTTGCCTAAGCGACATGAGCGGGTCAGCGCAAGAGGGCCTTACCTTTTCCTGCCAATGCGGCGCGTTGCAGGGGCGTATTTCACCTCGCGGTGTTCGGCAAGGTACACATGTTGAGTGTTTCTGCCATGATTGCCGGGCCGCTCAACTATTTTTCAAGCAGCCGGACCCGGCACCCGGGCCTGTCGGGATTTTTCAGATCGCACCGGATGAGATCGAAATCAGCACCGGAAAACAGTATCTTGCGGCGATGCAACTCAGCCCCAAGGGTATGCTGCGTTGGTACGCCAGTTGCTGTAACGCACCTTTGGCAGCAACGCCCAAAACCGCGAAATTCCCGTTTGCTGGCGTTATCGTCGGCCGGGTTGCGGGTGGAGCTTCGGCGCTGGGACCCGTCACGACACGTGGGTTTGTTCCCCAACCGGACGGAAAGCAGAAGCACGAAAAACCTGGCCCCGCCATTCTTGGGCTGTTGCGCAGGGCCGCCGGATCGCGCCTGTCCGGGCGGTGGAAGAACACACCGTTTTTCGACCAAAAAACTGGTAAACCCGTGGTGACGCCAAACGTCATTTCAAAGACCGAACGCGCGACGCTTTACCAATAATCAAACCGTTGCTGGGCGTCCAACCAGGTTTGCAGCGCCTCATTGACGAGGTCGGGCGTTTCGAGGGGCGGCAAGTGACCAGCCTTTTCAACAACCAGCAGTTCCGCTCCGGGTATGAGCTCTGCCATGAAAGAATGCCGTTTGACCGGTGTCAGAGTGTCATGCGCACCGCACAGAACCAACGTGGGAACCTTGATGCGACGCAATGCGGCTTGTTGATCCGGGCGGCGTTGCAGAGCACGCATCTGACGCACGAAGGTTTCAACACCCAAATCCTGTGCCATTGCAAACAAGCCGTTCAGGATGGGAATACGCTGCGAGCCCGGTGCCAGCGTGTCGGACCCCACAAGTTTCCGCATGACCTCCTCCAACCGGCCACCCTGCGCGCCAATGATCAGGTCTTCGCGACTGGCAGCCATTTGAGGCGTGTCCGCCTGTGCATCAGTGGCCATCAGGCACAGGCGTGACACACGTTCCGGCGCCCGGCGGATCAGCTCTAACGCCACCACACCACCCATGCTTAATCCAGCCAGTGCAAACCGATGTGGAAGCTGGTCCAGCAGACCCGAGGCGATCTCTTCGATACGCTCACCTGCGGAAATCGGCGCAACGGTTACGGGTCGCGTCCGCGAAAACACCTCAATCTGAGGGCGATACAGTCGGGCATCGCACATCAGTCCAGGTAGCAGTACCAGCGGCTCGATCACACGGGGCCTCCATGCGCTCGGTATTCCGAGCCTTTGGGTTTGTAGTCAGGTTGAGAGTTTATCACATTCAAACCAGCGGAACGTCACGGATAGGCGATTGCCCGAAAAGCCGGAAAGTCAGCATAGCGGGACCGTCGTGAAGCTGCACTTTCCTCGGGCTCAGCGCCCGGTTTCAGCAGGCATCCGCGTGGCGCAATGTAGCTGTCAATCCGGCGCTGCGGTTTAGGGCGCCACACCAGATTGAAAGCGCAGAGTTTCGGAAAAAACCAGATCTCGGAATAATCCAAGTGATCATGCATCCACCATGCCAGATCCCGCCAATCCCGGCCCTGCGCATGCTGATCTGCAAACCACGGAATTACAACAGACGCCCCGGCAATCCGCGCATCCCCGTCCCCACGATCCCAGATGTGGCATTCCAACGGGTGATCATTCCGGGCGCAGTTCAGTTTGTTTTCATTGCCAAACCTGTTTAGCGACGGTGAGCGATAGCCCGAGCGCACAGCGATCCTGCCAAAGGTCTCTTCCAGCGGGTCCAGCAGAGTTTCGCAGAACTCGCGTCCCGTCTCGATAGCCAGATCAGGATTGTCTGGAATGTTCTGTTTCTGGTGAAAGTTCCCGATCTCGGAATAGAGGAAATCGCGCATGAAGAAATACCGGGACAGACGAACGCGCCCCAAGGTCTCAAGGCTCCACATACTGCCCGGCTTTCGCATCGTCCCTCGACCCGAGGCCGCCGTCATTCCACCCCCAGCCCTTTTAGCCAATCCAGAATACCGGCCACAGCCGCGCCGGTCTGCCCTGGCGACATCAGGCGGCCAGCTATGACATGAGATGACGGATCATCCTCGGGGGCCATTGTCACCAGTTTGACGGATGCTGGCGCACCCCACGCTTCGGCGACCTCGTGTGTGCGGTCAGGGCGCACCACCTGATCGTTGTCCGAGAACCAGAACAGCACGGGCACCAAGGCGTTCGAGAAATCCAGCGCATAGACTTTTTCGACCAGAACGGACATCGGCACGACCGATTCCCACGGATAGACCGTAGACCAATATTTGTTCTTTTCCGGGTCTGGCCCCGATACATCGCGTTCGTCCCCCATCAGGACCGGTAACCAATCCCTCGCCCATGGCAAAGTGGGAATCCATGCCGCGGCCGTGTTGACCCCGAAATTCGGAGAGACAAAGACCATGCCGACAACATCTTCGCTGAGGCTGGCATCCAAAGCGGCGGCGGCTGCAAGCGTCGCACCGGTCGAAGTTGAGATTACGATCACCTTGTCCCCAACAGCACGCGCGGCCGCCAATCCCTCGGCGGTGTCCTGCATCCAGCCCGAGGCAGTGCCTTCCGCCATGGCTGATCCGGTTCGCCCATGACCTTGCAGGCGTGTGTAAACCAGATTGGCCCCCAGCGCGTCTGCCACAAGGTCCGGCACTGGCCGGATTTCCTCGGAACTTGCTGAAAAGCCATGGATGTAAAGAACGGAATACGGGGTGCGCCGTTCGTTAAAGCCATCCTGCCAGATCACTCGTTTTTCGACACCCGGAACGATATCGTCAAACGCGGCTTCGGTGCTTTCGAAATAAACCTGTACGCCCTCACCGAACTTGCGCGGATCAAAGCTTGGGCTCAGGTTCACCTCTTCGCGCGGACCAAACCAGTAGATAAGGCCGCCGATGACAATAAACGCAAGGAACAAGCGCCCCAGAAGCCATCCCAAACGCCGCATCACGCGTCTCCCAACACATCCAGAACCGCCGCCTCGATCAAGCCAAGACATGCATCGTCCGAGAACCTGTGATCGGCATCCTTGACCAAAAGAAGCTGCATGTCCGGCCCTGTTGCGTGGTCCAGCAACCTAACGGCCGTTTCAGTCGAAACGGCTGTATCCGCTGTTCCCTGTAGGAAACGAACCTTGAACGGCAGGTTCAACGTGTCGCGCAGTACAAGGCGCTGCCGCCCATCTTCGATCATCCGTTTGGTGACGATGTAAGGTTCCATGTAATCGGACGGCAACTCGACATGCCCGACAGTTTCCAGGGCGGCTTTCTGGTCATCGGTGAAGGATGCCCAATAGCCATCTTCCGTGAAATCCGGCGCGGCGGCGATCGTGACCATACCTGCGATCCGGTCCGGCAGGGCCTTGGCCAGCAAAAGCGCCTGCCACCCCCCCATGGACGAGCCGACAACGATCAGCGGCCCTTTGGTCAAGGCATCGACCGCAGCGACAGTGTCCTCATGCCAATCCCCAATGCAGCCATCCTTGAACGCGCCAGAGCTTTCGCCATGACCGGAATAATCAAACCGCAAAAAGGCCCGCCCCCGCGCCTGCGCCCAAGCTTCCAGATGGACTGCCTTGGTGCCTTCCATATCCGACATAAGCCCACCCAGAAAAACCAGGGTCGGCCCTGAGCCTTCGGTTTTGTGATAGGCCAGTTTTCGCCCTTGTGCTGTTTCCAGAATATCCGTCGCCGCCATGAAACCCTCTTATGCTTTGGGGAACATCATGCACGGCAGCCCGTTGGTCGCAATTCCCGAATTCGGGGTGTCGTGGCGTCAGTGACCGTACCCTGCGACCCTTGACAGGAATTGCTGCACCTGCCACATCAGCCAGACGCAAATAACCCGCAACCGGGCGTTCAGTGGGCGCCAAACCGACGAGGAGAGCCGACATGGCCCTGGATTCAAAATCCGTCTCTCTCACTTTCCCAGATGGCAATGCACGTTCCTATGACGCAGGGGTTACACCTGCGCAGGTGGCTGCCGATATTTCAAGTTCGCTGGCCAAAAAGGCCATCTCAGCCACCGTTGACGGCAAACACTGGGACCTGCAATGGCCGATCGAAGCCGATGCACAGATTGCCATACACACCATGAAGGATGACGCGCAGGCCAACGAACTGATCCGCCACGATCTGGCCCACATCATGGCCCGCGCCGTGCAGGAAATCTGGCCTGCGACCAAGGTCACCATCGGCCCCGTTATCGAAAACGGCTGGTATTATGACTTCGACCGGGAAGAACCGTTCACGCCCGAAGATCTTGGCCTCATCGAGAAAAAGATGAAAGAGATCATCAACAAGCGCGATCCTGTCACCACCGAGGTTTGGGACCGCGAGCGGGCCATCGAGTTCTACAAGGCCAATAACGAGCCCTACAAGGTTGAGCTGATCGAAGCCATTCCCGGGGATGAGCCGTTGCGCATGTACTGGCACGGCCACTGGCAGGATTTGTGCCGCGGTCCGCATCTGCAACATACCGGTCAGGTTCCCGGTGATGCGTTCAAGCTGATGTCTATCGCCGGTGCCTATTGGCGCGGCGACAGCAACCGCGCGATGCTGCAACGCATCTACGGCGTGGCCTTCACCGGCAAGGAAAAGCTGAAAGACCACCTGCATATGCTGGAAGAGGCCGCAAAGCGCGACCACCGCAAACTGGGCCGCGAGATGGACCTGTTTCACATGCAGGAAGAAGCCCCCGGTCAGATCTTCTGGCACCCCAATGGCTGGTCCATCTACACCCAGTTGCAGGATTACATGCGCCGTCAGCAGCGCAAGGGTGGGTATGTCGAGGTAAACACGCCGCAAGTCGTTGACCGCAAACTGTGGGAACGTTCAGGCCACTGGGACAAGTATCAGGAGAACATGTTCATCGTCGAAGTGGACGAGGAACATGCCCGTGAAAAGGCCGTTAACGCGCTCAAACCGATGAACTGCCCCTGCCATGTCGAGATTTTCAAGCAAGGCCTGAAATCCTATCGCGACCTGCCGCTGCGCATGGCCGAGTTCGGGTCGTGCAACCGGTACGAACCCTCTGGCGCGTTGCATGGCATCATGCGGGTGCGTGGGTTCACGCAGGACGACGCCCACATCTTTTCAACCGAAGAACAGATCGAGGCGGAGACCGCCGAATTCATCCGTTTCCTCAGTGTGATCTACAAGGATCTGGGATTCGAGGATTTTTCGGTGAAGTTCTCAGACCGTCCCGAAACCCGCGCCGGATCGGACGATGTCTGGGACAAGGCCGAAGCGGCGCTTTTGTCCGCCACCCGTGCCGCCGGGATCGAACCGGAACTGAACCCGGGCGAAGGTGCATTCTATGGTCCGAAACTGGAATTCGTGCTGACGGACGCCATCGGGCGTGACTGGCAATGCGGCACCTTCCAGGTCGATTTCGTTCTGCCCGAACGGCTGGATGCCACCTATATCGGCGCCGACGGGGCCAAGCACCGCCCGGTCATGCTGCACCGCGCAACACTTGGTTCGTTCGAACGCTTCATCGGTATCTTGATCGAGGAACACGCAGGCAAATTGCCGTTCTGGCTGGCCCCGCGTCAGGTCGTCGTCGCGTCCATCACGTCCGACGCGGACGACTATGTCACCGAAGTGGTCGAAACCCTGCGTGCTGCGGGTGTGCGGGCCGAGGCCGACATCCGCAATGAAAAGATCAACTATAAGGTCCGTGAGCATTCGGTCGGCAAAGTACCTGTAATTCTGGCCGTCGGTCACCGCGAAGTTGACGAACGCACCGTAAGCGTGCGGCGACTGGGTGAAAAACAGACCCAGGTACAACCGCTTGATGTTGTAACAAAAGAGCTGGCACACGCCGCCACCCCGCCAGATCTGCTGTAACAAACAGCACCATTTCCAAAAAAATCCGACCCCTACTAAGGGGTCGGATTGTAACATTTCACCCTTTCTTCATCAAAAACAGTGTATTACGCTGCAAGGGGGCAGGCCGCCCCATGACGCGCTTGTGAGACACGGGCTCGTGAATTCAACTCTGCCCACCAAGCCACTACCTTTGTCATTGTCACAAGCAGACATACCCAGTCATCAAGAGGATTACCGAGATGTCGAACACAGCTAAGTCCCTGGTTATCGCAACCGCAGTCGCAGCCGCCGTATCGGGTGTCGCAACCACAGCAAGCGCACAGGCAAAAGAAAAGTGCTATGGCGTATCGCTGGCCGGTCAGAACGACTGTGCCGCAGGCCCCGGCACCACCTGCGCGGGCACCTCGACCGTTGATTATCAGGGCAACGCATGGACCTTGGTTGACGCAGGCACCTGCGCCGACATCGAATTGCCTGCGGAAGCAAACGGCACACCGCGCAAAGGTTCGCTGGAAGCACTGGACCGCGACCTGCCGGCATAAGACTGGCCTGACGATTTCAAGGGGCGGGCACCATCGCCCGCCCTTTCCCTTTCGTGATCAAGGAACTGGCCCATGTTGGATGACACCTGCCGGTCAAACCGCCTGCCCGCAGCGCCGGGCGTTGGTTACAAGCCGCAACACTTCGCTCAGATACTTGAACACGCACAGCCCGTCGCATGGTTGGAAATCCATGCCGAGAATTATATGGGCGACGGCGGGCGACCCTTGGCGCAACTGCGCCACCTTTCCGAAAAGTTCCCAATCTCGGTCCATGGCGTTGGCCTGTCCATTGGTGGTGAAGGCGCGCTGGACTCCGATCATTTGGCCCGGTTGAAACACCTGGTCGGCTGGCTGAACCCTGCAAGCTTTTCCGAACATTTGGCCTGGTCTACCCATGACAGCCATTTCTACAACGATCTGCTGCCCCTGCCCTATACCGACGAAACTCTTACGCGGGTTTGTGAACATATCGATCAGGTGCAGGACACCGTCGGGCGTCAGATGCTGCTGGAAAACCCGTCCAGCTATCTGGCCTTCGAGGAAAGCACCTGGTCCGAACCTGATTTCCTGAGGGAGATTGCCAAGCGCACCGGTTGCGGCTTGTTGCTGGACGTAAACAATGTCTTTGTCTCGGCGACCAATCTGGATTTCTCACCACAAGGCTATATTGACGCCTATCCGATTGAAAAGGTGTCGGAAATCCACCTTGGCGGCCATGATGAGGATGAAGACGATCACGGTCATCCGCTGCTAATCGACAGTCACGGACGTGAAGTGGTCGATCCGGTGTGGGCCCTGCTGGATTATGTGCTGGAGCGTTCGGGGCCAAAACCCGTTCTGATCGAATGGGACACTGATGTGCCTGATTGGCCCGTTCTGCGGGATGAGGCCATTCGCGCGCAAACCGCATTGGACCGGATACCGGTATGAGCGTTTCTCAATCTGAATTCCGCGCGGCCATGATGGATGCGTCAGCGCCCGTTCCCGGTGGATTGCTGGACGGCGGTGCGCGACCGGCCGGTCGCAGATTCAGCGTTTACCGCAACAACGTTGCGGTGTCGCTGACCGAAGCGATGCATCAGGCGTTTCCTGTGATTGCCAAATTGCTAGGGGCGCAGAACATGGATGGGTTGGCCGGGATTTTCCTGCGTCAGCACCCGCCCTCCTCTCCGCTGATGATGTTTTATGGCGAGGCGTTTCCTGATTTTCTGGCAGGAATGCCCCAACTTGCCCATCTTGGATACCTGCCGGACGTGGCCCGGTTGGAGATTGCCTTGCGCAAGTCCTACCACGCCGCCGACAGCGAACCTGCACCGGCAGATGTTCTAGCCGTCGAACCCGAACAGGTCATGCAGGCCCGGTTGCAGTTTGCACCGGCCATGCAGGTGATCCGCTCGGATTGGCCAATTTTCGCGATCTGGCGATTTAACAGCGAAGAGAACGCACCGAAACCGAATGCCGGTGCAGAGGACGTGTTGATCACACGCGCAGAGTTCGATCCCACACCCAATCCACTTCCGGCGGGTGGTGCAGACTGGATCGCCTGTATGCAGAACGGCGACACAATCGGTGACGCATATGAAAAAACGACTGCCAAACTGCCTGAATTTGATCTTGGAACCACTCTGGCACTGCTGTTGCAGGGCGGTGCAATAACCTCTGTGACTATCGAAAGGCCCGAGACATGACTGCTTTGATCTCAACCTACAATAACACCATGGGAAAACTGGACCTTGCCTCTGGCTGGTTGACCCCTACGCTGGCACGGCTGGTCTTTGTTGCGGTTCTTCTGGTTTATTACTGGAACTCAGCCATGCTGAAGATCGACGGATCGATCTTTTCGCCTTCGGCAGGTGCATTTGGTCAGATATTCCCCAAAGCGGCGGAGGCTGTTCTGTATGACGTCTCCCAAATGACGTTCTTCCAACGCATCGTCATCTTCATGGGAACAATTGCCGAATTTGTTCTTCCGACCCTTCTTCTGGTTGGACTGTTCTCGCGTCTGGCGGCTTTGGGCATGATCGGTTTTATCTGGGTACAGACTCTTGTCGACGTCACCGGCCATGGCGTGAAACTGGGCAGCCTGTTCGACGCGGCGCCGTCCCTGATGGATCAGCGCACGATGTGGACCTTCCTGATGCTGGTGATCGTCATCAACGGCGCAGGGCCGATCTCGCTCGACCGGATCCTTCGCCTTAAGTAACTTAGAAATGTGCCTTGGGCTGGTCCGGTTTTCCCGCGGCCAGCCCAAGTATCCCGGCGATCCCGGCAAATGTGATCGGGAACATGGTGAAAACACCAAAACCAAAGGCGTAGTACATCGCAGCCGCTGACCCCAGCAACAAGACCCCGCCAATCAACGCGCGCGCTGGTGCCATGGCCCCGCCCGCGATTGCCAGCAAGGGCGCGATAATCGAAATGGTTTGCACCAGATCAGGATTGTCGACCTGGCTTAGAACTCCGTCAATCTCGCCGACATGGTCAACCACGACCACCTTTGCATAGCCGAAGAACCCGACGATCATTCCGATCAACCCGGCGATTACACCCAATAACATTGCGGCATTACGCATTGAAAACCCTCATTGTAGCTTTCACGCAGATAAGCACCCGTTCAGGAAATGCCAAGCTGAGCACGGGTTTCAGCTGTCCAACCCAACAACAGCCTGCCATCGACTTCGATCAATGGGCGTTTCATCAGGGTCGGGTGCTCTTTCAAAAGCTCCAAAGGGGGCTTGGCACGCTGGGTTTCGTCCAATCCGCGCCATGTCGTCGATCTGGTATTAAGCAAGTCATTGCCGAACTCGGCAAAGGCCCGTGACAGCACCGAACCCGGCACACCGTCGCTGCGTACATCAGAAAATTTGACGTCTGGCAGCGATTTCAATGCCTTGCGACAGGTGTCACAGTTTTTCAATCCATAAAGCTGCATGTCTTTGACGCTCCTGCCCATGCTTTGATTTTAAGCAATCTTGCCCGCTTCTTGCGGTTATTCTTGATTTTTTACTTCACCGTGCAATGTTGAAAAAGGCGAAACACACGAATTGGACTGTTCAGCCAGTGCCAAAACAACTTTTTCGTGGTGACGCTGACCACAGCCCCCACCAATTTGTGGGACAATGCGTAAGTAGAAGGAGACACGGGACATGCCAACCGGCACCGTGAAATGGTTCAATACCACTAAAGGCTATGGATTTATTGCCCCTGACGAAGGGGGCAAAGATGTGTTTGTACATATCTCGGCCGTAGAACGGTCCGGCCTCACCGGACTCGCAGACAACCAAAAAGTTTCGTACGAGTTGCAGGACGGACGCGACGGCCGCCAAATGGCAGCTGATTTGAAACCACTGTAACGACATCCCGCTAAACACGCGGTTGATCATTAAGGATGACGGCCAATTTCCGGCCGTTATCCATCCCCCACCGGTTTCGTTCCATTACCCTCGCGCGGGCTTGGCGTCGGCGTGGGTATTCCAGTTTTCGCCCATGGCAACGATGCAGGATGTGCCTGTCGCGTAGGTGACAACCATGGTCCAGTCCCCGTGCTGACTTGCCCAGACTTCCATAATCTGTTCCGGCCCGCGAACACCCGATGCCACGCGCCGCGCACCGAACTGCCTTTCCAGTTTCTGGTGCAACCGGAGCGTCGGTTCGCACAAAACCTCAGCTATGGGGGACTTGGCCTGCGCAGGCAAGGCGAGACCAAAAAACAGACATAACAGAGCAAAATGCAAAATGCGGGCCATGGAACAAGTGTAACAATTCCATGACGACACGTATAGACAAAAGCTATGCAGCTCGTCAGCTCTATTTGCGAATGATCGCCTCGAACTCACGCCATTCGCGCGCTGTCATCCCCGAGTTTTCTTGCGTGACCGCCTCTCCTGCCAGCATGCGTTGCAGGCTTTCGACCATCTGGGCAGACAGGTTCACCGCACCCAGCCGGTAATCCTCGAACGCCTTATACGCAAACGGCACCCAATCAGCGACGATCTTGCACATCGCCTCGGCATAAACGCGGATTTCATACTGAGCATGCGGATCGGCCCGCAGGCGCAGGAAGTGGAACAGATTATGCAGATCCACCTTCCAATACCATTGCGTATAAACGTTTGCGGGTAGGTTCATGCGGGCCAGTTCACGTGCTAGCCCCTGCTGCCCGTCCTGGCTGATCATGGACTCGTAATTGTCATAGCACCGCGTGCTGTCGGCCTTGAGGGTTTCCAATACGCGCGCGGCCTCTTCACCTTCCAACGTTGCCCCACGGCCCTGATTGTTCACTTCGGACTGTGCCGCCACATGTTCTAGGGCTGGGATATAGAACTCGCGATCCAGAATTGAATACCGTGCCGAGTATTCATTCACATTGGCGGTCCGGTGCCGGATCCACTGCCGCGCCACGAACACAGGCAATTTCACATGCAATTTGACTTCGCACATTTCGAATGGCGTGGAATGCCAGTGCCGCATCAGATACCGGATCAACCCCTCGTCATTCTGAACGGATTTGGTGCCTGTGCCATATGAAACGCGCGCAGCCTGACAGATGGCGGCATCGTCCCCCATATAGTCGATCACGCGGACAAAGCCATGATCCAGAACCTGATGCGCCGTGTACAGGTGGTCTTCCATTCCCGCCGAGACAACTCGACGCGTGGGATGCGATTGCGCGCGTTGCGCGTCGATCTCGGCCTGTTGGTCAGGGGACAGCGGCATCGAATCTTCCTTTCTGGCAATGAGTCGCCTGCTACTATATATCGCCGATCCCGGCACAGGAACCGCGATATATGCCGCAGCGGACGCAAAAAACAAATTGCTGCTGAGGGCTCTATCGACACATCGAGGCGGAGCGCTAAGCTCTTGGCAATGTGAGTCGAAAAAGGATGGCCGAAATGGCGCTGAAATATCTTCACACCATGGTCCGCGTGAAGGATCTGGAAAAATCCATGGCGTTTTACGAGCTTCTGGGTCTGAAAGAAACACGCCGGTATGACAGTGAAGCCGGGCGATTTTCTCTGATCTTCATGGCCCCTCCGGGACAAGAAGACGCGCCGATCGAGTTGACGTACAATTGGGACGGCGATGATGAGTTGCCCGCCGACAGCCGTCACTTCGGCCATTTGGCCTACGGTGTCGATAATATCTACGAGGTTTGCCAACATCTTCAGAACAACGGCGTTACGATCAATCGCCCGCCAAGGGATGGTCGCATGGCTTTCGTTCGATCGCCCGACAATATCTCGGTTGAGCTTCTGCAGAATGGCGAAGCACTTGAACCAGCCGAACCCTGGGCCAGCATGGAGAGCAGTGGTCACTGGTGATCCGTTGGCTGATAGCGTTTGGGCTGGTCGTTCAGGCCAGCCCTGTCAAGGCCGAGCAATGTCGCTTGGCGCTGGCCTTGGCGATGGATATTTCCGTTTCAGTCGATGAGGCCGAAGATGTGTTGCAACGGCAGGGGTTAGCCGCCGCCTTGATTGCACCCGAAGTGCAAGAGGCCTTCTTTTCTTCACCGATGCCCGTTGCCCTGGCGGTATATGAGTGGAGTGGCCGCTCAACCCAAAATGTCGTCCTGAACTGGACAATGATCGATGACGTTGGTGATCTGCTGTTCGCATCCAGCCAGGTCAGCCAATCCGTCCGATCTGACGGCGGATCGGCAACAGCTATGGGCTATGCGTTGGCATACGGTGCAAGTCTTATGGAGCAAGCGCCGCAATGCTTGTTTCAAACCATTGACCTGTCCGGCGACGGCACGAACAACGATGGCTATGGGCCGCAGATCGCCTATCGGCACTTTCCCTTCCAAAACACTGTCGTGAATGGGCTTGTGATCAACGCGGCGGATTTCGAGGGAGAGCTGTTCTTGATCCCTTTCTTCGAAAATAACGTCCTGCACGGGCCCGGCGCCTTTTTGGAAATTGCCACCGGGTTTGAAGATTTCGAGCGCGCCATGCGAAAGAAACTGAAACGGGAACTGAGCGGTCTGCAAATCGGTGCATTACGGAATGAAGGCCCATGATACGTCAGGTGATCGTCTTTCTGGCTTGCCTGATATCAGGACCTGCCTTTGGCGAATGCCGGCAGGCCCTTGCGCTGGGGCTGGATGTGTCGGGTTCGGTGGACAGCCGGGAATACAGGCTGCAACTGGACGGGCTGGCGTCGGCCCTGAGCCGCCCCGAGGTCAGCCAGCTGATGTTGTCGGACGGCGCAACCTCCTTACGTCTGGCGATCTTCGAATGGAGCGAGCGGGGACATGAACGGATGCTGTTGGAGTGGACAGAAGTACGGTCCCCCGCCGACCTGATCGCAATCAGTGATCGTTTGGTCCGGACCTCGCGCAGCACAGCACCGCAGGGAACGGCGGTAGGGTCGGCCATGTTATTTGGCTCTTCCCTGCTTGATCAGCAAAGGGGATGCTGGCGCCGTACGCTGGATCTGTCCGGGGATGGTAAACATAACCTTGGACCGCATCCACGAGATGTGAAAGCCAGTTTACGACATGGCGGGATCACGATTAACGGGCTGGTGATCGGCGCTGACGATCCGAAGGAAGGTGATCGGAGATATGTTCAGGTGGGTGAACTTTCAGCTTATTATTCAGCCTGGGTCATTTTGGGGCCAAACGCGTTCGTAGAAGTGGCGCTGGGCTTTGAGGCGTATGAAGAGGCCATGACCCGCAAACTTCTTCGTGAGCTGGACAGTCTTGTCCTGTCTGACGCCCGCCACTGATCAATAGATATACCTTATCTGATCCGTCCAGTACCGTTCAACGCGACGCAGCGAACTGGTGATATCTTCGATGCCTTCAAGCCCAAGCACCCCCCTGCCTTGCAGGCCTTCGGCGTGACGTGCAAACAGCTTGGACACGATATTGCGGATTTCCCTGCCTTGCGGCGTCAGGCGCACGCGAACTGAACGGCGATCAATCTCGCATCTTTGGTGGTGCATATAGCCCATCTCAACCAGTTTCTTGAGGTTATAGCTGACATTGCTGCCCTGATAGTACCCACGGCTTTTCAGTTCGCCTGCCGTGACTTCGTGATCACCGATATTGAACAGCAACAACGCCTGAACCGCATTGATTTCCAATACGCCGACGCGCTCAAACTCGTCCTTGATGACATCAAGCAACAACCGGTGCAGTCGCTCCACCAGGGCCAGCGCCTCAAGATAGCTGGTTATGAAACCCTTGGTCTCTGGCGTGGAGACCTGCATTTCCATACTCATCCGACCCTCCGATTCAGTCGCGCTGTTTGACACACGATGAACCGAAAATCCGAAAAATCGGTTAAGCGGAACTTTGCCTTATTTCTGAAAGGTTTGAGCTATGTCTGCAATCAGGCTGGCAAATCGCGCCGGAGGCTGCACCTGCCCTGTAACCCATTGATAAAGGTCCTGGTCATTTTCATGCAACAGCGCGTCATAGACATCCAGCCCGGCGGTATCCATGTCGGCCAGATTGCGACCGGCATAGGCTGACAGGATAATGTCCATCTCTTTGATGCCGCGTCGCATCGACCGCATTTGCATGCGTTTGATGCGCACATCCCGGGGTTCGCTCAATTCTTCTGCTCCAGCATCTGACGCATTTTCTTTTCCAGACGCGCTGCGCGTTCAGAACAGGCGCGCATTTCCGCACGGATGGCGCGCAGTTCGGCCACGGCAGAGGACAGTTCCATACCGCCTTCGCCCTCATCCACGGGCGCATCCATGCCGTCGCCCTCGCCGGTCAACAACCACATGATTGAGACATTGACCATGCCCGCCATCATTGACAGCCTGTTGGCCCGGGGTTCGGACAGATCGTTTTCCCAATCTGAAATTGTCGCCTTTTTGACCCCAAGACGCCGCGCCAGTTGCGCCTGCGTCATTCCCGCGGCTTCGCGTGCGCCTGCCAGACGGTCTCCGAATGTCGCAGAATCCGGACCGTACCAGTCGTTTTCATCATTCATTCGGGTCTCCATCTCACATTGTCTATACTGCTTGATCGTCACTCGGACGCACCCTATGACAGTCGGGCTGAACATACAAACCGAGGCCGAGCATGAGTTTTCTGTCTGCGACACTGTCACGCGTCAAACCTTCACCCACCATCGCCATGACAGCCAAGGCAGCCGAGCTGAAGGCCGCCGGGCGTGATGTCATCGGCCTAAGCGCTGGTGAGCCGGATTTTGACACGCCCCAGAACATCAAAGACGCCGCTGTTGCGGCCATCGCAGCAGGCAAAACCAAATACACCGCGCCGGACGGCATCCCCGAGCTGAAACAAGCGGCATGTGCCAAGATGAAACGTGACCACGGGCTGGACTATTCGCCGGCCCAGATCTCGGTCGGGACCGGTGGCAAGCAAACGCTGTACAATGCTCTGATGGCGACGATGAATGAAGGCGACGAGGTGATCATCCCTGCACCGTACTGGGTCAGCTACCCCGATATGGTGCTTTTGGCCGGGGGCACCCCTGTTGTGGTCGAGACGACGCTGGAAAACAGTTTCAAGCTGACCCCAGAACAACTGGAAGCCGCCATCACGCCCAAGACAAAGTGGTTCATCTTTAACTCGCCCTCGAACCCGACGGGCGCAGGGTACAGTTGGGATGAACTGAAGGCGCTGACCGATGTTCTGATGCGTCACCCGCATGTCTGGATCATGTCGGACGACATGTACGAACATCTGGCCTATGACAGGTTTGAGTTCTGCACCCCGGCCGAGGTTGAACCCGGTCTATTTGACCGAACCCTCACCTGCAACGGGGTTTCAAAAGCCTATGCCATGACCGGTTGGCGCATCGGTTATGCTGCCGGTCCGGTCGAAATCATCGCGGCCATGCGCAAGATCCAGTCGCAATCCACCTCGAACCCCTGCTCGGTCAGTCAGTGGGCTGCCGTCGAGGCCCTGAACGGAACTCAGGATTTTCTGGCCCCGAATAACGAGACATTCAGGCGCCGGCGCGATCTGGTGGTTCGGATGCTGAACGAGATTGATGGCGTCACCTGCCCCACACCCGAAGGGGCCTTTTATGTCTATCCGTCTATCGCCGGATTGATCGGGAAGACGACGCCCGCTGGGACCGTTCTGGTAGACGACGAAGCCTTTGCAACCGCACTTCTGGAAGAAGCCGACGTGGCCGTTGTATTTGGCGCCGCCTTTGGCCTGTCGCCGAATTTCCGCGTCAGCTATGCTACGTCCGACGCGGCACTGACCGAAGCTTGCAGCCGCATCCAGCGTTTTTGTGCTTCTCTGAGGTGACCATGTCCGCCGAACTGCCTGAGTATTACTTTCGCATACGTGAAAACGGTGCTGCGGTGTTTCGGATCGATACGGAAAACCGTCAGCGCCGGATCGAGATGGACCAGATTGCCGTCATCAATATCCGCAATGGCGAGGTCAAGCCGCACGGGCAGCGGACGTTGTCAGACCGGGATCAGGCCGAGATTGCCCAATGGATGGAAGAGCGCCGGGCCCTGCTGGCCCAGCGCGACATCGACGACATTCATCGCGCGGTCGACTATCTGAATCTGACCACGCAATGGGCTCAGTCCAAGGCAAGCGACACGCAGCTGGAGGATGTGACCGACAGGTTATTGATGGCCATGCACGACCTGCGTACGGTACTGGTGCGAAAAAAGGCAGATCGGCTGGGCAAAGACTAAGCGGGCTCGGCCGATATCTGTATCTGCTGTACCGAATACATCCAGAACCGGGTCATGAGAAGCACGGCCGCGAAGGCGAGACCAAGCACCAGGCCCAGCCAGACGCCGATGCCGTCCATATGACGGACAAAGCCGAAATAATACGACGCGGGAATCCCTACGACCCAATAGCTGAGCGCCGCCATGACCATTGGGATCTTGGCATCCTGCAACCCGCGCAGCAGGCCCAGCGCAATCACCTGCGCGCCGTCGACCAGCTGGAACAAAGCCGCCATGGCAAGCAAACCGGTACCGATGGTCAGGATTTGTCCCCGCTGCGGATCATCTGCTTCCATGAACAGGGAAATCAAATGCTCGGCACAAGTCAGGAACAGGATGATGGTTGCCACCGACATGACCAGCGACATACCAGTCACGGAGATTGCGCCCTTTTCCAAATGCGCCCTATCCCGACGACCCAGCGCATTGCCAGCCCGGATGGTCGCTGCATTTGATAAGCCCAGGTGAACCATGAAGGTGGCCGAAGCCAGGTTCAGGGCGATCCCATGCGCAGCCAGCGGGACCTGACCCAGCCAGCCCATCATCACCGCAGAAGTCGCGAACAGTGAAACTTCGGCCAATGTGGTCAAGCCGATGGGTACACCCAACTTCCATACGCTGGCAAACATTTCCCAATCCGGTCGCCAGAACCGTTGGAATAGGCTATGCTCTGGCAACGTCCGGATCACATAGATAACGACCGCGATCAGCGAAACAACTTGTGTCGTGATCGAGGCGATTGCCGCCCCTGTCACGCCCAGTTCGGGGGCACCCCAGTTGCCGAAGATCAGCGCATAATTGGTCAGCCCGTTCACAGCCGCCGCCGCAATTGTGATCCACAAAACAATCTGCGTTCGCTCCAATGCCGCCAGATAGCTTTTCAACACCATCACAATGAGGGCCGGAAACAATCCCCAACCGGCAACTCGCAAATATTCGGCTGCGGTTTCAGCAATTTGCGGTTCCTGCTTCATGGCGATCAGGATCGGATAGGACCACCATAGCAAGGGCATGACAACCACGGCATACAGCAACGACAACCACAGACCCATCCGGGTCGAGCGGCGAATGCTGGTTTCATCCCCTTCCGCCGCCGCTGTGGCCACCATGGGCATCACGGCCCAGCCAAACCCCGCACCAAACAAGAACAACACGAAATAATAACTGTTGGCCAAGGTAACGGCCGCCAACGCCTCGACCCCGTACCATCCCAGCATGATGGTGTCGGTCAAACCGATTGCGTATTGCGCCAGATGACCGCCAACCAGTGGCAGGCCAAGAACGGCAATAGCCCGAAAATGGGCCGGATATGTCATCACCTTTGTCATCGCTCCAGCCATATGCGCGGCTTTGGCGCGGGACAAGGGCGGATCGGTAATATTTCACATTGAGACTTTGATGCCCAACCGTTTCCTGTGGCCGGGCATCTTTGCAATCAGCGGGCGTCGGGGTGCAGAGCCGTACCCAGAATATGCTCGGAGCGGTGAATAACGTGATGCGCCTGCCCTACGATCAGCGGATCAGGCTCGCCCACGATATCGTGATCCTTGCCAGGGTAATCCAGCGAGGACAGGAAGTGACGCATACAGTTCAGGCGCGCGCGTTTCTTGTCATTTGACTTGATAATCGTCCAGGGTGCGTCAGCCGTGTCTGTGTAAAAGAACATGGCTTCTTTCGCCTCGGTATAGTCGTCCCACTTGCTGAGGCTTGCCTTGTCGATGGGCGACAGTTTCCATTGCTTCAAGGGGTCGGTTTCGCGGCTTTTGAAACGGCGCTGCTGCTCTTGCTGTGTAACCGAGAACCAATATTTGTATAGCTGAATGCCCGAGCGCACCAACATCCGTTCCAACTCGGGCGTTTGCCGCATGAACTCAAGATATTCGTTGGGCGTGCAGAACCCCATGACCCGTTCCACGCCCGCACGGTTGTACCAGGACCGGTCATAGAACACCATTTCGCCTACGGTCGGCATCTCCTGAATGTAGCGCTGGTAGTACCACTGGCCTTTCTCTTCCCAGGTGGGTTTGTTCAATGCAACGACACGGGCCTGACGCGGGTTCAGGTGCTCCATGAACCGCTTGATCGTACCCCCTTTGCCGGCGGCATCGCGCCCTTCGAACAACAAGACAAACCGCTGCCCCGTTTCCTGCGCCCACAGCTGAACCTTCAAAAGCTCGGCCTGCAGATTGGCTTTTTGCGTCTCATACACCGACCGGGCCATTTTGCGGCCATAGGGGTATTTCCCACTTTCAAACGCCTGCCGGATTTTCTCGGGGCTGGGCGCTGAAGGGTCGGTGTCTTTGGTGAGCGTGGTCTTGATCTGGGTGGGTTCTGCGTTGGTCGTGGCAATGGCGTCCATACATCCTGTCCTTTTCTACTGTCCTGAAGGGTGGCTAGCAGAAAGCTCGGAAATGCGCTTTGATTGGTGTCAAATAGATGCCTCAAAAACCCATGATTTCCAGCGCGGATCCCTTGTTCCAATGCAGACGTCTTTTTTCAAGCTGAACGGCCATTCTTTCCACGTCAGGACATGGGGCGACAAAGCCGCGCCACCATTATTGATGCTGCATGGTTTCCCCGAATACAGCGGTGCCTGGGCCGATCTTGCGCCTCATCTGGCAGAACGCTTTTATTGTATTGCTCCGGACCAGCGCGGTTATGGCCAAAGCTGGTGTCCCGAAGGGGTGCAGAACTATACCCTGTCGCAACTGGTCACAGACATGGCCGCACTGATTGAAACCTGCGGCGCGCCAGTTGCGCTGCTGGGTCACGACTGGGGCGCATCGATGGCTTATGGCGTTGCCATGTTCCGCCCGGAACTCGTTGATCGGTTAATCATTGCAAACGGCGTACATCCGGTGCCGTTTCAACGCGCCATGGCCTCGGGTGGCGCACAATCCACAGCCTCGCAATATATCAATCTGCTGCGAGCACCCGATGCCGCACAAAAACTGTCCGAAAACAACTTTGCGATGCTGGAACAGTTCTTTCGCCATGGTATGGGGCTGGACTGGTTGACCGAAGCTCGCATGGCCGACTACCGCACTGAATGGGCCCGACCCGGTCGGCTGCAGGCGATGCTGAACTGGTACAGAGCCTCTCCGTTGGTTGTCGCCAAACCCGGTGTCCCCGCGACAGACCTGCCTGACCTGCCGCTCGACCGGTTGCATGTCAGGTGTCCGCACTTGTTGATTTGGGGGCCGGATGACAAAGCCCTTTTACCAGAAGCCACTGAGGGGCTGGAGGCGTTTGCCACCCACCTCACCCGTGTCACGATCCCTGGGACCGATCATTGGTTGCATCATCAAAACCCGCGGGCCGTGGCGCAGGCCATTCTGGAATGGACTGGCCTGACGTAATCAGGCCGCGCCCGCGCGCAACGGCAAGCCAGGCAGCCTTTGTCGCAGCGCCGACGACATCTTTAGCACCTTACCGGTGCCCCCAGTCGTCAGGGTTGTCAGAGTTGTTCGGCGACAACCCCAACTCATCACCATCGGTTGAGCACCCAAGCCCCAGAACCGTCCGGTTTGCATATGAAAAATAGGAGCAGACCTGATTGATCTCGAGGATTTCGCCATCATCCCACCCCGCGTCGCGCAGGGCAGCGACGTCCGCCTCGACCAGATCGCCCGGCGCTTCGGTCAGCTTGCGAGCATAGTCCATGGCAGCCATTTGCGCCGCATCCAGCGGTGCAGCCAAGGGATCGCGCGCCTCAACCGCTGCCCTGATCGCGTTGCCGCGCGCCGCGTCACCCAGCAAGCGCTGAAGACCCGCAAAGTGATGCTCGACGCAATACCCGCACCGGTTCAGTGAGCTGACCCAAACCCCCAGCACTTCCAGAAACCATTTCGGTATCTTGTTGCCCGAATGATGCAGCACTGCCTTGTACATGGCCATATGGCCTTCCATCGAATGCGGGCGAAGGCTGTGTGCCATCATGATGTTGTCTACGTTATTGTTCGGCCCGGTCACGCGTTCGTAGAGTTTCTTCAACTTTCCAGTCGCGTCTTCGAACGGAACGGTTCTGATCCAGCTCATTTATTCACCTCCGCTTTACCGGGATCAAAGGACTGGTTATCTGCACGGATTGCAAGCGGCTTGACAGAAAATCCACAACACCTCGCGTCCCCCTTCCCCCGGACCACATCACCTGCCATAATGGCGGAAACCCAAAAACAAGAGCAGCACCCATGCCCGAAGATCTGTTGACGCCCAGCGCCACTTCTACCTATGACGCCTCCTCGATCGAGGTGCTCGAAGGGCTGGAACCGGTTCGCAAACGCCCCGGCATGTATATTGGCGGCACGGATGAGCGTGCGCTGCACCATATGTTGGCCGAGATCCTCGACAACTCGATGGACGAGGCGGTGGCAGGCTTTGCCAACCGGATCGAGGTCGAGCTGCATTCCGACTACGCCCTGACCGTCCGTGACAACGGGCGCGGTATCCCGATCGACCCGCATCCAAAATTTCCGGGCAAGTCCGCGTTGGAGGTGATCCTGTGTACCCTGCACGCGGGCGGCAAGTTCTCGGGCAAGGCCTACCAGACCTCGGGTGGCTTGCACGGGGTTGGTGCGTCGGTGGTGAACGCGCTGTCTGATTCGATGGTCGTGCAGGTGGCGCGGGACAAGCAGCTATTTGAACAACGTTTCTCGCGCGGCATCCCGCTTGGCCCGGTCGAAAAGGTTGGCGCGGCCCCGAACCGGCGCGGCACAACGGTGACCTTCCACGCCGACCCGGACATCTTTGGCCATCACAAGTTCAAGCCCGCGCGGCTGTTCAAATCCATCCGCTCCAAGGCCTATCTGTTCTCGGGCGTCGAAATCCGCTGGAAAACCGCCATCGATGACGGCGAGACCCCGCTTGAGGCCTCGTTCCACTTTCCCGGCGGCCTGTCGGATTACCTGAAAGAGACGATGAACGGCTCGTCTACCTATGCCGAGCAACCCTTTGCGGGCACCGTCGATTTCAACGAGAAATTCGGCACCCCCGGCAAGGTCGAATGGGCGATCAACTGGACACCGTCGCGTGACGGGTTCATCCAATCCTATTGTAACACCGTTCCCACCCCCGAAGGCGGCACCCATGTGGCCGGTTTCTGGGCTGCGATCCTCAAGGGGATCAAGGCCTATGGCGAGTTGATCAACAATAAGAAAGCCGCGCAGATCACCCGCGACGACCTGCTGACAGGTGGATGCGCGCTGGTGTCGTGCTTTATCCGCGAGCCGGAATTCGTGGGCCAGACCAAGGACCGTCTGGCCACGGTCGAGGCGCAGCGGCTGGTCGAAAACGCGGTCCGCGACCATTTCGACAACTGGCTGGCGGCTGATACGAAATCCGCCGGCGCGATCCTCGACTTCCTTATCCTGAGGGCCGAAGAACGTCTGCGCCGTCGGGCCGAGAAGGAAACACAACGCAAGTCCGCCACTAAGAAACTTCGTCTTCCCGGCAAGCTGGTGGACTGTTCCAGTTCAACACGCGACGGCACCGAATTATTCATCGTCGAAGGCGATTCTGCGGGTGGCTCGGCCAAGATGGGTCGCGACCGCAAAACGCAGGCCCTGCTGCCCTTGCGCGGCAAGATCCTGAACGTGCTGGGTGCGGCCAGTTCCAAGCTGGGCACCAATGCCGAGATCAACGACCTGACCCAAGCGCTGGGTGTCGGGCTTGGCACCAAGTTCAACGTTGACGACCTACGCTATGACAAGGTCATCATCATGACCGACGCGGATGTGGACGGGGCGCATATCGCGTCCTTGCTGATGACGTTCTTCTTTACCCAGATGCGCCCGATGATTGACGCGGGTCACCTGTACCTGGCCTGCCCGCCTTTGTACCGCCTGACTCAGGGCGCCAAACGCGTCTATTGTCTGGACGAGGCCGAGCGCGACGAATGGCTGAAAAAAGGTCTGGGCGGCAAGGGCAAGATCGACGTGTCCCGCTTTAAGGGTCTGGGCGAGATGGACGCCAAGGACCTGAAAGAGACCACGATGGACCCCAAATCCCGGAAATTGATCCGGGTCACCATCGACGAGGATGAACCCGGCGAAACCGGCGATCTGGTCGAGCGTCTGATGGGCAAGAAGCCCGAACTGCGGTTCCAGTACATTCAGGAGAACGCGCGGTTTGTGGAGGAGTTGGATGTTTGAAGCAGTAAGCCTTCAACACTCCGAGTATTGGACGATAGCTTAGGCCTACTGTGTGAGTCTATTTTGTTGGCGTGGTGACATGGGCTCCCACTACTTTGAACTCTTCAGAAATTTCTAAGACAATTCCGTAGCTATAAATCAGGTCAAACTCAAAAAAACGCCACAATAGCGTAGGATTTCTTTCCCTATACTGTGCTACAGTCCAATAGCCTGAGACATTCCCGACAGGCTGGTTAGTTCTAGTAGTAACAAATTTTTCACTTCTGTATCTGCTGTATCCCAGTACTCGGAAGTCGTGATAACTCATCCAGCTTTGAACTCTGTCGAGCGTAACCAGACTTCGCGAAATCCGATATACGCAAACCTCTGCGTTACGTCCGTAGCCAACTCTTTCCCAATCCAGCTTTAGCAAGTTTGGGTTTTCTTTCTTCTGTTCTTCTTTGGTTAAACAGCTTTGCACATCAGGAAACTTACGGATAGCCTTTCGGTACTGCCTCCACTGAGGATGATTACTATCCACAACGCGACCTAAAAATAGAAATGGTTCGGCGTCTTGAGTGGAGAGATGATCGTATTCGATCACGCAAGAAGCCGTTGGTCGACATTCCGACCATATTTCCGATGCGCCAATCTCAGCCCTTACCGAGGCAGAGCCGACAACTAGCGCAACAATTGAAAGCAAGACTCGCATTTTTCTTTGGTCAAGCATTGGTTATCGATCTTGTCGCTTTCTAATCCTTAGACATATCCGTGCCTATTAAATGACTTCTTGAAAGTGGGGTTTTCCTCACCTCGAAGGAACAAGAGAAAATGAGCCGTTACGCATCGCGCGTAGGATGGGTGCTCTCACCGATCAGAGTCCGGCATCAAGATGGGAGTAAACACCCATCCTACTTTGCCACAACCATCGCGCCTGGCCCGAAGGTGGGTGCGGAACGCGCACGCCGTCAAACCGCAAGTTTGCCTTCGGCAAAACGGGGGCGGGTCGGGCGCGTGCTTGATGCTCTGCATCAAGCATTGACGGGGCGGAAGACACCACAACACCACACGCGCCCTCAAAAAACCAAAATCTACTGCAATTCAAATCCCTTCGGTTTACTAATCAAACCAACACCCGGCTTCCCCGTGACAAGCTGGCTTGGATTTAACGATTAAGGATTTGCAATGGCCCGCCTTTATGACAGTCGAAAACGTGTTCTCGTAACCGGTGGGGCCGGGTTTTTAGGCTCGCATCTGTGCGACCGGCTTCTGGATCAGGGGCATGAGGTTTTGTGCGTCGACAACCTGTTCACCGGCACCAAGCGCAATATCGACCATCTGCACAACAACCCGCGCTTCGAGTTCATGCGCCACGATGTGACCTTCCCGCTGTTCGTCGAGGTGGACGAGATATACAACCTCGCCTGCCCCGCCTCGCCCGTGCATTACCAGCACGATCCGGTGCAGACGACCAAGACCAGCGTTCACGGCGCGATCAACATGCTGGGTCTGGCGAAACGTCTGAAATGCAAGATATTTCAGGCTTCGACGTCTGAGGTCTACGGTGACCCGACGATCCATCCGCAGACCGAAGACTATTGGGGCAACGTCAATCCGGTTGGGCCGCGGTCCTGTTATGACGAGGGCAAGCGGTGTGCCGAGACGTTATTCTTCGACTATCACCGTCAGATGGGGCTTGAGATCAAGGTCGCCCGCATCTTCAACACTTACGGGCCCCGAATGCACCCCGCCGACGGGCGCGTTGTGTCGAATTTCATCATGCAGGCCCTGACGGGTGAGCCGATCACGATCTTTGGCGACGGCACGCAGACCCGGTCATTCTGCTACGTGGATGATCTGATCGAAGGGTTCGTCCGCCTGATGGACACCGACAAGGAGGTCACCGGCCCGGTCAATCTGGGCAATCCCAACGAATTCTCGATGAACGAGCTGGCCAGCGAGGTGCAGGCGCTTGTTGGCGCGGAAACCCCTATCAGTTTCAAAGAGTTGCCCGAGGACGATCCGAAACAACGTCAGCCCGATATCACGCTGGCGCGGACCCTGCTGAACTGGGAACCCACAGTACAGCTGAAGGAAGGGTTGGACGCAACGATCCGGTATTTCCGGACGCTTCAGTCAGAAGGCGCAGCCGGATAACGCGTCTTGCCATGGCTCGGGGACCGGATCAGACCGCCGTGCCGATCAGCGCGACGCCAATCGCCATGAGGACCGCGGCACCCAGGCGTCGCATCCAGTTGCCTTCCTTCAGGAAAATGAACCCGATCAGCGCCGCAAAGATGACCGAGGTTTCCCGCAGGGCCGAAACCGCCCCAAGCGGCGCAAAGTTCTTGGCGTAAAGCACCAGACCATACGCTGTCATCGAAACCAGCCCACCCAAAAGGCCCGTCATCCATATTCTGACTGGCAGGTCTTTCAGGGTGGTGCGTTTCCTGACCCCGATAAACCCTGCAATGTACAGGTGCAGAAAGGCCCCCCACACCCAATAGCTGAGCGTATTGCCTGACAGCCGCACCCCAATCCCGTCAACCACCGAATAGATCGAAATGCAGAACCCGGTTCCCAGCGCAAATCCCAGCGCGCTGCGCCCGACGCCCGAACGCAGCGCCGCCCAGCTGCTCAGCTGAATGCCAACCGCGATCAAGGCGATCCCACCCCAGGCCTGCCAGGGCAGAACTTCGCCCACCAGCGCCATCGCCCAAAGCGAGACCAGTGCCGGAACAATCCCGCGTGCTATGGGGTAAACCACACTCAGATCGCCATGCTGGTAGGCCTTGCCCAGCATGAAGTAATAGCCGAAATGCACGACGGTCGAGAGCAGGATATAGACAAAGCTCTGCGTGTTCGGCAACGGCAGGACCATCACCATTACCGCCGCCGGCAAGACCTGACCCAACGCGACCAGACCCAGCATGGTGGTGCGGTCCGCTGACGTTTTCACGATGGCATTCCATACGGCATGCAGCAGCGCCGCCGACAGAATAATCAGAATGACGAACAGGGTCATACCCGAACCTTTCCCGCAGAAATCGTGCGTAAAAAGGGTCTTTGGCCCCATTTCACTTGGGCGTGGTGTCTGCCAAAACCGGGATTTTTGTCAAGCCGGATTCCAGTGGTCAAATTACCGCCACTGTTGGGGACGTGTCCGCAAGCCGTTTCCGGTCTCGTCCCGCACCCTTGTGCCCGGTAAGAAGTTACAACAGCACGTGATCCCGGTTGCAGGACGCGCATCACGTTCTAAGATCGGGCACATGAGTTTTGTGACAGACAACCAATTGCCCCTGCTAATCCTGTTTTTTCTGTCAGGATCGATCGGCACCGCCTTTTTGTTCCGCAAGCCAGCGGGGCACCGGGCGTGGAAACTGGCCGATCTGGTCTGGGTCGTGCTGGGTGGCATCGGCGCATTGGTGGCTGTTCTGGCGGGGCTTTACACGTCGGACAGTTCGCGACTGGATCGCCAGATTGATGTGGCCTACGCCGCAACATTGGCATTCGACCGGGATGCCGCACGGTTTCGTCTGCGTTTCTGCGACCCTGCTTACGATCCTGATACGGCAGTGCTTTGCGACAAGGTTGAATTCCTGTCGGCATCAACTGCCAGCAACTCGGAATTGCCCCTGTTCATCGCCGTAACCAACGAAGTGGCCCCCCTGCAGGGCCTGCACTTCCTGTTCGGAAGTCAGGGCAAAGATGAAATGGACGAGCTGCGGGATATGACGGCAAAAGCTGATGCTTTCGATATCGACCAGTTCCTCGTTTTCACGTCTCTGGACGACAAAACTCAGGTGGCCATCGACAACATGCGCCGTAAGGTACCCGCGATTGCCGGAGATTATCAGATCCTGGCACAAAGCTATGACGACCTGATCGAGCAGGTCGGCAAGTTGAAAAACGAATGGGAATACCTGCAGGCCAACGCCCATATTCTGGTGCTGCAAATCGTGGCGCTTTGTCTTGTTAGCTTTGCGGCCCCATTTCGATTGGGAAAATCTTTGGTCGAGTTACGTACGAAGCTCAACGCCGATAGCCCCGCGCCAACACCTGTGGATCAACTCCCAGAAAATAGCGCAGAAGTGTCCACAAGTTCCGCGTGCCCCGCCGAAACCAACCTGCCTGTTCGTAGCGCTCCGCGCTCGTAAACGCGCGCGACTCGAGTATTGCGATCCGTGGCAATACGCGCACCAGCGCCACATCTTCCATCAAGGGTTGGTCCGGATACCCGCCAGCCGCCAGATAGACATTACGCTGAACCAGCAACCCCTGATCTCCGTACGGTAAACCGAACAGCCTGCTGCGCAAATTGGCCCATCCGGCCACCCAGGCTGGCGCAAGCCCACGCGCGCGAAAAGCCAACCGAAACGCCGCTGGTGCGTTGGATGGCAGATGGGCGCTTACGCTCTTGGCCCATCCCTCTTGCAACACGGTATCTGCATGAAGGATCAGAAGCCAGTCTCCATCAGCATGCGCGCACCCCCGGCGCAATTGACCGCCGCGCGATGGCTCACCTCTAATGACATGCGCGCCAACATCTTCTGCTATTCTCAACGTCTGGTCAGTTGAGCCTGCATCGCTGACGATCAGGTCCCGGATCAGCCCGGAATGCACCCCTTCCATCAGGGCTTCAAGGCACGCAGGCAAGGAATCGGCGGCATTCAAGGTTGGAATCACTACAGTGACGGGTGCGGGCACGTCCGATAACCTCTGGTCTTGGCTGCGAGACTTCCTATATCACGAGGCCAAAGGCAATGACGAGGACCAAGCCATGCCCACCCGCCGCATCCTGCGCCTGACTGGCTCGGACACCGAAAACTTTTTGCAGGATCTTGTAACCAATGACGTTCAGGGATTGGGCAATGGGTTGGTCTATGCCGCACTGCTTACACCACAGGGCAAGTATCTGGCAGATTTCTTTCTGAAACGCGATGACGTTGGGGTGCTGCTGGACGTGGCCGAGCCACTTGCAGATGACCTGATCAAGCGCCTGAACATGTACAAACTCCGTGCGGATGTGGTGATCGAAGGCACGGATCTGCATCTGCAGCGCGGCACAGGTCCAGCACCGGACACCGCCCTGCCCGACCCCCGTCACGCGGATATGGGTTGGCGTGACTATTCGACAGCCCCAGATGGCGATGACGGAACCGACTGGGACGCGCTGCGCGTTCGACACTGCATCCCCGAGGCTGGGGTCGAACTTACGCCAGACAGCTATATCCTCGAATCCGGGTTCGAGGCGCTGAATGGTGTGGATTTCAAAAAGGGTTGCTATGTCGGTCAGGAAGTGACTGCGCGCATGAAACACAAGACCGAGTTGCGCAAAGGCTTGCGGCGGGTCTTTGTCGAAGGATCGGTTCCGGCGGGGACTGAGATTACCGCAAACGGCAAACCCGTCGGCACCCTGTTCACGCAATCAGGCGGCCAAGGAATCGCGTATCTGCGCTTTGACCGTGCGAATGCAGACATGATGGCCGGAGACGTCGTGGTTCGCCTGACGGATCAAGCGTAACTTGTTGCCATATCGGCACGGCCTTATCCGCCATGTGTTTCGTAAAGTTTGAACCCGTTACCCAGCCCTGCCAATGTGTCGGCACAGGGGCAACACGGATACCCGCATGTTTCAGCTTTACTCCGCGATTTGGCGCGCCAGCGCCGGACGGCAGATTGTCCTCATTCTGTTATCCATTGCCATTGCTGCGCTTGCCGCGGTTCCGCTTGAATTTCAACGCGATATTGTCAACCACCTTACGTCCAACGATCTTCATGTCGAAAAGCTGGTTCTGCTGGGCATCGGCATGATGATTGTCATCCTGCTAAGCCTCGCCCTGAAATGGGTTCTGGGTTTTCGCGCGGGTACATTGGGCGAAGACATGATCCGGCTGATCCGGCAACGCTTGCTGTGGCGCGCTACCGACCTGAAGGAAACGGGTGAAAATCTGCGCAAAGGTACCATGACGACCGCCATCTCAGCCGAGGCTGAGGAGCTGGGCAAGTTCGCAGGGGGCGCGTTCTCGGACCCGGTGGTTCAGGTTGGAACGCTGGTCAGCGTGATCGGGTACATATCCTCAACGCAGCCAGGCCTTGGCCTTATCGCGTTTTCCATGATTGTGCCGCAGATCATTATCGTTCTGGTGTCGCAACGCAAAGTGAACACGTTTGTCGCCGAACGCGTCCGCCTTTTGCGCAGCGCCACTGATAGGCTGACCACCGAGGATATCGATGCCGTCGAGCGGGATATCAATGCCCTGTTCGACGACATCTATGACACAAGGCGGCGCATGTTTCTTTGGAAGCTTTCGGCCAAGTTCCTATTGAGCGTAATCAACGGCGCCGGAACCGTAGGTATTCTGATGTTGGGCGGTTATCTGGTGCTGCAAGGAAAGACCGATGTCGGCACGGTGGTGGCCGCGATCAGCGGGCTTGGCCGGATACAGGGCCCGACCGCGTTCCTGATCGCCTTTTACAGACAAGTCAGTGCCAACCGCATCAAATACGAACTTATGTTGGAACTATTCGGCCCGGACCCCGCGCATTACCGGTACCGCAACAGTGCATAAAAAAGACCGCGCAGCGGCTGTCTGCGCGGTCTGATATTAAAAGCGACGAAACGTCACGCGCGTTCGGAATATTCCATGGTTTCGGTGTTCACGATGATCATTTCATCCTGACCGATGAACGGCGGCACCATGACTTTCACGCCATTGTCCAGAATTGCAGGCTTGAACGAGTTCGCGGCGGTCTGACCTTTTACGACCGGCTCAGTTTCGACGATCTTGCAGGTCACTTTCTGCGGCAGTGTCGCGTTCAGCGCTTCACTTTCGTAGAATTCGACAACAATCGTCATGCCATCTTGAAGGAACGGACGACGCTCGCCCAGCAAATCCGCTGGCAATTCAATCTGTTCGTATGTTTCGGCATCCATGAAGACCAGCATGCCATCGGTTTCATACAAGAACTGCTGATCCTTCTGTTCAAGGCGCACACGCTCAACCTTGTCAGCCGAGCGGAACCGTTCGTTCAGTTTCGAACCATTGCGCAGGTTGCGCAGCTCGACCTGCGCGAAAGCGCCGCCTTTTCCGGGCTTCACATGGTCAACCTTGACCGCGGCCCAAAGGCCGTCGTTATGCTCAAGCACATTGCCGGGGCGAATTTCGTTCCCATTTATCTTGGGCATTACATAATTCCTTCACAAACGGTTGATGCGTCAGTTGCGCCTCCTATATCTGGCGGGAACATACCTGACAAGACAACCAAACCTAGTGCTGCACGTGCAGCGAGATATGCAAGTGACGCAACGCAACTATGCATATTAGCTGTATCCGAATCGCACTTTATCGGTCATAAGGACCGTCACGCCGAAAATTGCAAGAGCAAGAAAAACAAGGAAGACGAGATGAGAGATTTCGTTGACGGCACTGCCTTTAACAACGAACAAGGCAATCGTGCTCGCAAACTTTTCGCGGCCGTTGTGTTGGCCGCACTCGATGACGCCATTGCCGATGACAAGAAGTATGGCAATGGCCCGGAACAAATCGCCCGTTGGGCGCGCTCGCGCGATGGACGCGAAGTGCTGTCTTGCGCGGGAATCGACCCGAACGAGCGGGTTGTCAGCGGACTGATGGAGTTCGTTGGCCGTGGCGTGCGGACCTCGGTCGCGCTGTCGCGTGAAGAAAGCGAGCGTCGCAATGCCGCTCAGCAGGCTGAAGCTGCCTGATCCAAGGCTGTTTCAACTCAGAAAAAACGCGCTCTGCCATCAGAGCGCGTTTTTCTATGCGTATCCCACCACTATCCCGGGCGTCAGGGTGAGTTCGGGGCTTCCCCTGCCCGCCCAAATCAGGTCATCTGCGCCTTGACAGGTAGGAGACAATCCATGGTTCGCGCCATCATGATTCAAGGTACCGGCAGCAATGTCGGAAAATCCGTTCTGGTGGCAGGGCTTGCGCGAGCTTTCACACGGCGAGGTCTTCGGGTTGCGCCCTTCAAGCCGCAGAACATGTCGAACAATGCTGCTGTTACGGAAAACGGTGGGGAAATCGGTCGCGCGCAGGCCCTTCAGGCACGGGCGGCAAGGCGGGCGACACATACCGATATGAACCCTGTATTGCTGAAACCCGAAACAGATACCGGCGCGCAGATCATTGTTCAGGGGCAGCGCGCGGGCACCATGAAAGCCGGTGATTACCGCAAGGATAAATCCAGACTGCTAAGCGCCGCATTGGAAAGCTTTGACCGATTGTGCAGCGACGCGGATCTGGTTCTGATCGAAGGGGCGGGCAGCCCGGCCGAAACAAACCTGCGCAAGGGTGACATCGCCAATATGGGTTTTGCCTGCGCTGCGAATATTCCGGTGATACTTGTCGGCGACATTCACCGCGGCGGTGTGATTGCACAAATTGTTGGCACTCAGGCGGTTCTGGATGACGGCGATCTTGCTCGAATTCAGGGCTTTGCCGTCAATCGGTTCAAGGGGGATGTATCCCTTTTTGACGAAGGGCGCGATGATATCGCCTCTCGAACGGGATGGCCCTGTCTGGGGGTTGTGCCATGGTTTCAAGACGCCTGGAAGCTTCCGGCCGAAGATATGATGGACATCCGTTCTCACACAGGCGGCACATGCAAGGTTGTTGTGCCACAACTTGAACGGATGGCGAATTTCGACGACCTTGATCCCTTGTCTGCCGAACCCGGAGTGAGCGTCGAGATCATTCCGGCCGGACACCCTTTGCCGGGCGATGCCGATCTGGTTTTGCTACCGGGCAGCAAGTCAACCATCGGAGATCTGGCCTATTTCCGTGCACAAGGCTGGGACATCGACCTGTTTGGTCATGTCCGGCGCGGCGGGCATGTGCTGGGTCTTTGCGGTGGCTTTCAGATGCTGGGCAAGACCATTTCCGACCCTGATGGCGTAGACGGTCGACCGGGTAAGGTCGACGGGTTGGGGTTGCTGGATGTGGACACAGTCATGGGAGGACAAAAGCAAGTTGTCCTGCGTACGGCCCATGCGTTGCCGGACCGAGAGCCAGTCACCGGATACGAAATCCACATGGGCCATACAGACGGGCCGGATTGCACCAATGCATGGCTTGAGGTCGAAGGCCGCCCTGAAGGCGCGGCCAGCGCAAACGGGCGGATCAAGGGAAGTTATCTGCACGGTATCTTTTCGTCCGACGCATTCCGGGCGCGGTATTTGTCAACGATAGGCGTGACCTCGGACCTGTCCTATGAGGACGGCGTCGAGCAAGCGCTGGACGATCTGGCCGATCATCTGGAGCGCCACATGGACCTTGACCTGCTGCTCAGCCTCGCGCAGCCCCCGCACCGTGGCTGAGAGTTACTCCAGATCCTGAGCCGCAAGAGCGCGGGCGATCTCTCGCCTGACCATCTTGCGCACATTTCGTGTAATCCGCTCACCCATCGTTCCTTGCAGCTCGGCGCGGACAACCTCTGCGATCAGGGTGCGCAGAGCGTCTTCATCCATGTCGATCGTCCTGACATTTTCGTCGGAACCAGGTTCTTCGGCATCAGCATCAGACACAACAGCCTGAGACGACCGGATGAATTCCGCCTGACAAGATGCGTCTTCGGCCTGCTGAACCGCCTCTGGTTCGTCACCACCGGCAGCATCAATCGACATCGCAGCGGCAAATTCTTCTTCGACATCCCATGGCAGCGCGTGTGACGGTGTGCCCGAATACGCATCCTGGCTGTCACCGTCCGGTTCCCACTGATCTTCTGTTTGCGCAATTGCCGCTTCCAGCGCTTCGATCTTTGCACTCAGGCTGTTTGTTGCATCATCCGACGGGGCGTGTTTCGTCTCGGCTGTTTCTGGCTTGTCCTGGTCAGCGTTCGCAGGTTGACCCGTCTGAACGATGTCACAGGTGCGCAACAACATGGGCTTGGCGGCATCTGAAACTTCGGGTTCCGACACAGCTTTAGCGGGAATCACCCCCAATTGATCTGGTGTGCTGATCCGCAAAGCATCAGTAAGCACCAGCCGCCCCGGCTTTCGTGCTTTAGTCGTTTGATCCGAGACGGTTTTATCACGACTGTCTTCACTGACCAGACGTTTGACCGAAGACAGAACGTCTTCGATCCCTGCTTTCACGACATTATCAGACATTGTTCTCTACCGCTCTATCCTTGGATCGAGTGTAGCCAAACAATCCGCGCCTCACAACAGATAGTATTGGCGATCAGTCCCGGCGCAATGCTTTGAGAACGCGATCCAGATCCTTGCTTTGCTTACTGACCTGTGCCGGCGCATTCTTGACCAGATTGTAATACAAAGTCGGATCATAGATTTGCACCGCCAGCCCAAGACGCTCGGCTGTCAGAAGGCCCTGCGCCTGCAACAACTGATAGGCAGCCCGCGACCGTTCGGTGCGCGAAGCGACTTCTGCCAGCTGTGCATCCAGCAAATCCTGTTGTGCATTCAATACATCCAGAGTTGTTCGCGCGCCCAGAGTTGCCTCTTCCCGGATGCCATCAAACGCCACCTGCGAGGCGTTAACGCGCTCGGTTGACGCCCTCAGACTGGCGCTGGCCGCCTGAAACGCCGCATACCGGTCGGTAACACCCTGCGTGATGTTCTTTTGAACGTTCAGCAGATTCGCACGCGAGGCATCCCGGCTGGCCATTGCGCGGCGGACATTTGCCGCCAACCGGCCACCCGCGTAGATAGGTTGTGTGAAGTTCAGCGACACGGTCGCGTCGTTCACATAGTCATTGTTGTCATAGCGCTCGGACACGCCAGCATCGGCATTCAGGCTGACATTCGGCCCAAGGTTTGCCCGCTGTTGCTGCACGACCAGATCAAACGCCCTGACCTGATGCTGAGCCGACAGAATGGCCGGGTGGTTGCGTTGCGCCAGGTTCACAGCTTCAGCTTCGGAACGCGGCAGATTGGGCAGGCTCGGCTGACCAGCTGTTCGCCCCGGTGCCTTTCCGACCGCGTTCACGTATTCGGCCTGCGCAATGCTCAATTCACCGCGTGCCACAGCCAGATCCGCCTGAGAGCTTGCCAGCTGCGCTTCGGACAATGCGACGTCCGTCCGGGTTACTTCGCCCACTTCGAAGCGGTCATTCGACGCCCTAAGTTCCTCTGCCGACACATCCACGTTGTTCTGGCGGATCGCCACGGTCTCTTCTTGCAACAGGACGCCCAGATAGGCATTTGCTGCGCGGATAAGAACCTGTTGTTCGATATCGATCAGGGTTTGCCGGGTCGATAGCACCGTTTCCTGCGCCGACTGCTTGCCCAGCACCGACGCGCCGCCATCATACAAAAGCTGGCTCAGCGTCAGGCCCGAAAAGAACCGCGACGGCTCGTTTGTCGTCACGACGTTATTGACCCGCGAACGGGTGTAATCCTGGCTGACCTGCACGGTCCAGTTGATGATTGGCCGCAACGCGGAAAGCGCAATGGCCACATCTTCATCCGCCGCTCGCAGCAACGCCCGGTTCTGCTCAAGCAAACCACTGGTGTTATACGCGCCGATGAACGCATCCGTTATGTTGTCTGCCCACGCTGCACGCCCTGGCATCACGCTCATGGCAAGTCCTGCGGTCACAGCAAACGCCCTGACCAGCTTACCTGTCGCCGAACCACGCATACCAAAATCCTCTCAAACGAAATTACACTGCCCTACAGGCAGTTTGCGGCCTTCTTTTCAACTAATCAAGGTGATAGAAAAATCTATCGGCGGACTATAGCGAAAATGCACACTCTGCCGAAAAACCTTCCAGAACCGGCGCATTGGCATTGAACACATCACGCCAACTGACGCGGCCCCCGGTTTTTCGACCAATCCGAACTGTACCCAGGTTGCCGTTGACAAACAGACACACGATCCGACCGTGATCCTTGAGTTGATCCAACAGGGCATTGGGCACCTGCTCGACACCGCCCTGCACCATGATCGCATCATAGGGGCCGTGTTCTGACACACCCTGCTCCAGCGCGCCGACGTGGATAATAGCGTTGTGCACGTCAGCTTCGGCCAAGAGGCTTTGCGCCTCGGCTGCAAGGGTTTCGTCGCTTTCAACACCCACAACCAACTCAGCCATCCGCGCGGTGACAGCCGTGGAATATCCCATTGCCGGAGCGATATCGAGGACCATCTCATCCTTGGATATGTTCAGCACGTCCAGCATTTTAGCCAGGGTTCGCGGCTCCAGCATGCTGCGCCCGTCACCCAGATCAATCAGGCCGTCCACATAGGCCGCCTCGCGCTGAGAATCGGGCACGAAGCTTTCCCGCGGAACACTCAGCATCGCCTCAATGATCGGGAACTTGGTGACGTCAGAGGGGCGGATCTGTGTATCAACCATTGTGCGGCGCCGGGCTGCGAAGTCAGTCATTGGATATCTCGTCTCATTCCCAAAGATGTCGGGCTTGTGCCATATCCTGAACCTTCCAGCAACGCCCCTGTTGCCGCAACCTGAATCTTGATCACCTCCTTGGGCGTGGACGTCGGCAAATTTCGATCTTGCCGGCAATTTCGCGCGCAATCCACTGGACGCCCCAGAGGAAAGCTGTTAAAAACCCAGTCACACCACGGCAAGTATTTGATTTTACTTGAAAAGGCGAGTTGGCGGAGTGGTGACGCAGCGGATTGCAAATCCGTGTACACCGGTTCGATTCCGGTACTCGCCTCCAGCTACATCCAAATCGCTGACTTGGCCCCGCAGTACGCGCGTGTGACGCTTGGTATTTTCAGACGTTCATGGCCCGCGATTCTGTCGAACTGCGGGCCAGATATGGCGTGTTTTTTCGGAACACCTGCCTACCCCTGCTCGTTCACGGGGCGCGATGTAGTCTGGTGTTTGCCTTACCCTCAGGCGCGCCCTTGTGGCACAACCTCGTATCCCGGCTCTTCCGGCTCATCGTCCGTCATTTCGGCTGGAAAGCCCGGGGCGGTGATATCCAGGCCGGTTGCCTCTTCCAGCCGTTTGATAATATTTGGTGAAAGCTCGCGTTCGCCATATCGTGCGATACCATCGTTAAAGATGTTGATCATCACCGGGTTGATTTCCAGTGGCACCCCGGCGCGGTCGGCGACCTCCTGAAACAAACCGATATCCTTCTTCACCAGATCCATGGTGAAGGAAATATCGCGCGACCCGTTCAGGATGACCTGGCTTTCGGTTTCGTGCACGAAGGACGTGCCGGACGAGATTTTGATCGCCTCATAGGTCGTGTTCAGATCCATCCCCGCAGCCTTTGCCGTAACCAGTGCTTCGGCGCAGGTGATCAGGTTGGCGGTGGCAAGATAGTTGGTCATCACTTTCAGCACCGAGGCCGAGCCCAGCTCGCCGGTGTGCAAAACCCGGCGGCCCATTGTCGTCAGGAACGGCAGAATTCGTTCAAACGTTTCCCGGTCACAGCCCGCAAAGATCGAGATATTGCCCGTCGCGGCACGGTGGCACCCGCCAGAAACCGGGCAATCCACTGCTGCACCGCCGCGCGATATGACTTCGGCACCCAGGCGTTTGACTTCGGCTTCGTCTGTGGTCGACATCTCCATCCAGATCTTGCCGGGGCCCACTTCGGGCAACATCTCCTTCATGACTGCGTCCGATGCTGCCGGAGACGGCAGACAGGTGATCACCGCATCGCAATCGCGCATCAGCTGGGCGGGCCCTTCTGCCGCCTTTGCGCCTTTGGCGACAAATTCGGCCACCAGTTCTGCGTTCAGGTCATGAACAGTCAGGTCAATGCCATTGCGCAAAAGGGATCCCGAAAGCTTGCCGCCAACGTTACCCAGACCGATAAATCCCACTTTCATATGACGCATCTCCAAGTTCGTCGTTTTCCCGTCATGCGACCACATACCGAACACGCACTTCATGCCGCCGAACGACGCCTACAGGTCGCTTTTTTCACCTTGGCTTATTTGTTGCGCGCGAACCGCTTGACAAGCGGGTCGGCGGTGCCGCATGTCCCGGACGTTGGTGTCGGCAACAGCCGATGAAAAGGGAATGCGTCAACGGTTCATCCGCCAAACGCAGCCGCCCCCGCGACCGTGACCGGAGAGGATGCCCAATGCCACTGGCCTGTGCCGGGAAGGCGGGACATCCGACAGAGCGACCGCTCTGGCATCCGCAAGCCGGGAGACCTGCCAACACCCGAAGTTGAAACCGGGCGGGGTGTTCCGGTGTCGGGTCCATGTGCAGACGTGGTGCCCGCATGAAACCCCGTCCCCCGCGAAGAGGATTTGGGGGGATGAGAGACATGACCGAGACCGCACCGGTAGAACTACTGGTCTGCACGACTTGCCGCCGGGGTCTGCCCGTCGAGGATGACGCTGAGCGTCCCGGCACATTGTTACACAAGGCCTTGGAACAGGCTGCCCTGCCAGACGGTATTACTCTGAAACCGGTCGAATGCCTTTCGAACTGCGATCAGGGCTGTTCCATCGTTCTTCGGGGCGGGCCGGATCGCTGGACCTTTGTTTACGAGAACCTGAACGAAATCGATCACGTCGATGCCATCATCGATGGTGTGACCAAGTATCTGGCCACAGACGATGGTCTGGTGAAGTGGCGCGACCGTCCTGAACATTTCCGCAAAAACTGCGCCTCGCGCATTCCCCCGATTGGAGGCTGAGATCATGTCGAACCTAGAAAAACTTCCCGTCACCGTGATCACCGGCTTTCTGGGCTCGGGCAAAACCACGCTGGTGCGCCATCTGATGCAGAACCCGCAGGGAAAGCGTCTTGCGATTGTTGTTAACGAGTTTGGCGATGTGGGTGTTGATGGCGACATTCTGAAATCCTGCGCGATACCGGATTGCCCTGCGGAAAACATCATGGAACTGGCAAACGGCTGCATCTGCTGCACCGTGGCCGATGACTTCATCCCGACCATCGAGGCGCTGATGGCGCTGGAACCGCGCCCGGATCACATTTTGATCGAAACATCCGGCCTTGCACTGCCCAAACCGCTGCTGAAAGCATTTGATTGGCCTGATATCCGTTCGAAAATCACCGTTGATGGCGTGATTGCGCTGGCCGATGCCGAGGCCGTGGCCGCCGGTCGCTTTGCTCCGAACGTTGAAGCGGTGGATGCCCAACGGCTGGCTGATGACTCGATCGATCACGAAACACCCTTGTCCGAGGTGTTCGAAGATCAAATCTCGTGCGCGGATATCATCCTGCTGACCAAGCCCGATCTAGCAGGTCCCGAAGGTGTCGCGAAAGCCAAACAGATCATCGCCGCCGAGGCACCGCGGCCGCTTCCCGTTGTCGAGGTCGCCGAGGGTGTCGTCGACGTACGTGTCGTGCTTGGCCTTGAGGCTGCCGTCGAAGATGACATGGACGCGCGCCCGTCACATCACGATGGCCATCACGATCATGAGCATGACGATTTCGAGAGCATCATCGTCGAGTTGCCGGAACAGACCGACCCTGCGGAACTGGTAGCCAGAATCGAACGTCTTGCGACTGAGCTGAATATCCTGCGCGTCAAAGGCTATGCCGCCGTCGCTGGCAAACCGATGCGCCTGCTGGTTCAGGCTGTCGGCGCGCGGGTTCGTCACCAATACGACCGCCCGTGGGAGCCCGGTGAAGAGCGCCGCTCGCGCCTGGTCGTGATTGCCGAGCATGACGACATCAAAGAAGCCGAAATCCGTGATATCCTCGTGGGTGTGACCGAGGTTGCCGAGTAAGTCATGCACGTCGTCTTTCGCGAAAGCCACGGGCTCGAGGAAACCGAGACCCCAACCGATCTGGGCCAAAGCCCGGGTGATCTGGTTGTGCTGTCCTTTTCCGACAGTGACCTGGGCGCTTTCGCGGCGGGCTGGCATCGCGGCGGCGGGCCTGAGGGGCGGATGCCCACGATGCGGCTAGCCAATCTTGCGGCGCTGAAGCACCCTCTGTCCGTCGATACCTATGTCGAACAGACACTTGAGGGCGCAAAGGGCATCCTGATCCGTCTGATAGGTGGCGTGCCCTATTGGTCTTACGGGCTGCAACAGGTTCTGGCACTGGCGCAAGCCAAAGGCATCGCGTTAGCCGTTTTACCGGCGGATGGGCGTGAAGACACTCGGTTGGATGAGTATTCGACCCTGCCCCTCTCGACCCTGAGGCGGCTGGCACATCTGTGTGACACCGGCGGCGAAGTCGCCGCGCAGGCCGCATTGGCCCAGATGGCCTTGGCAGCAGGGCTTTATGCCGGGCCAGTGATGGGCGCGAAAACCCTGCCCGAATGCGGTGCGTGGTGTCCAGATCAGGGTGTCGTCCCGGTGGGTTCCGCATTCCAGAGCGATACGAAACGCATCCTTGTCACCTTTTATCGCGCGTATCTGACATCCGCAGACACCGCCCCGGTCGCGGCCCTGATCCGCAGCCTGCGCGCCCGCGGGCTTCAGGCGGTGGGTCTGTTTGCCCCGTCGCTCAAGACCCCAGCCGCTGCCGACTGGCTCAGGGAACAGGTCGTCGCCTTGCGACCGTCGGCGATCATCAACGCCACTTCATTCTCGGGCAAGGGCGCGTCCGGCACGTCGCCTCTGGACGCAGCGGATGTGCCGGTGTTTCAGGTCGCTCTCGCCACCTCGCGACGCAAGGCCTGGGCGGAGGCCGAACGCGGCCTGTCACCCGCCGACCTCGCCATGCATGTGGTATTGCCCGAAGTGGACGGGCGAATATCGGCAGGCGTTGTCTCTTTCAAAGAACCGGGCAAGCGCGATCCGCATTTGGAATACTCGCGTTTTGCGCATCGGGCCGAGTCGGACCGGATCGAGGCGATCATCGATCGGGTATCGGGCTGGCTTGCCCTGAATGACAAACCCAAGGCAGACCAGATCCCCGCGTTGGTACTGTCCACATATCCCGGCAAAGACTGGCAAATGGCCCATGCGGTTGGTCTCGACGCGCTGGCCTCGGCTGAGGCGATGCTGTCTGATCTTTGCGGTGAAGGCTACGACATCGCGGCTGGCGATCCGGTTGCCGACGCACTCTTGGACGCCCGGATATCGTGGCCGCTTGAGGATTATCTGAGCGCACTCGCTGAATTGCCCCAAACCCTGCGCACCGATCTGCACACCGTATGGGGCAATCCTGAGCAAGACCCAACTTTCACTCAGGGTGCGTTTCACTTCACGGCTTTGCGACGCGGCAAGGCGCTGGTCGCACTGCAACCAGAGCGCGGAACACCCGAACTGCGTGATGACGACTATCACGACCTTTCGCGTACCCCGCGCCATAGCTATGTCGCCTTCTATTTGTGGCTGCGCAAAGGTCTTGGCGCGGACGCGCTGATCCATATCGGTGCGCATGGCACACTGGAATGGCTGCCCGGCAAATCGGTCGCCCTATCAGCAGACTGCTGGCCCGAGGCGCTGATCCGTGACCTGCCGGTGATCTACCCGTTCATCGTCAACGACCCAGGTGAGGCCGCGCAGGCCAAGCGCCGGATCGGCGCGGTGACCCTGGGCCACATCCCGCCCCCCATGAAAGAAAGCGGAACGCCTGACCGGATGGTGCGACTGGAAGCCCTGCTGGACGAGTTCTCAAACGCGGACGGCCTTGACCCCAGACGCCGTGACCGGTTGCAGGAAGATATCCGGGATGAGGCGCAAGCCATTGGGCTGGAGCACGATCTGGGCCTGAACCAGGCCACCAGCACCGCGGAAGCAATCACGCGCATCGACCGCTTTGTCTGCGATATCAAAGAAAGCCAGTTTGGCGACGGGCTGCACGTCTATGGGCGTGTTCCGGATGTGATCGGCAGTTTCGACCCAGCCCCATCCGCCCATGCCGAACGCAAGGCACTGATCAATGCGTTGGCTGGCAAGCGGATCGAGGCTGGCCCGTCCGGCTCGCCCTATCGGGGCCGCTCTGACGTGCTGCCGACCGGGCGAAACCTGTTCACCACCGACCCGCGGTCTGTGCCCACCCGCGCAGCCTACACGCAAGGCGTGAAACTGGCCGAGGAACTGGTACGGCGGCACTTGCAGGAGGAAGGCGATTACCCGAAAGGGCTGATTGTCGATCTGTGGGGATCGGCCACCATGCGCACTGCGGGCGAAGAATTCGCCATGGCCCTGCACCTGCTGGGTGTAAAGCCGGTTTGGGATAAGGGATCCGAGCGGGTTTCGGGTATTGAAGTGCTGCCCATCACCGACCTGAGCCGCCCGCGCCTGGACGTCACCTTGCGGGTTTCGGGCTTGTTTCGCGATGTGTTCCCCACGTTGTCAGCCCTCTATGGTCAGGCGGTTCGGGCATTGTCAGAGCGTGACGAAGCGACCGACTGGAACCCCTATGCCGGTCACGCCCCGGCTGCGCGGGTGTTTGGCCCGGCACCCGGCAGTTACGGCCTGAACATGACCCATCTGTCCGAGACCTATACGGACGAGGCGCGCGCCCAAGCCGGGGAGGCATGGCTTGAGGCCAGTTCGTACGCGCTGGAAGGTGAACACATCGCGCAGGACAAAGCGGGGATCACGGATCGTGTCGCCAAGGCCGACAGTTTTGTTCACCTCCAGGATCTGACAGAAACTGACCTGCTGCTGGCCAACGATTATGCCACGCATGAGGCCGGTTTTGCCGCCGCCAAAAACATCACTGGTGGCACCGCTCAGCTTTACCATCTGGACAACACCAACCCCGATAATCCGCGCGCCCGGACTCTGCCGGAAGAAATCAGCCGCGTCGTTCATGCCCGCGCTGCCAACCCCGGCTGGATTGCCGGGATGCAGCGCCATGGGTTTCGCGGCGCCGCCGAGATCGCGGCGACGCTGGATCACATGGCCTCATTCGCACATCTGTCGGGCACTGTCGCTCCGCATCTGTTTGATCTCTACCACGAAGCCACATTGGGCAATGAGACCGTTGATGCCTTTCTGCAAGAGGCCAACCCGAAGGCCCATCAGGCCATGCAAGACAGGTTCCGTGCATTGCTGGAAGCGGGGCTTTGGAACACACGCCGGAATTCGATCCGGGCCGATTTGGAGGGTTTGGGATGAGTGCACCTATCGTTCAAGGCTGGTGTCCCGGCGCGCATCGTCCGATGATGTCAGGCGACGGGCTGGTCGTGCGGGTCCGTCCGCGTCTGGCGCGACTGAATGCCAGGCAGGCTATTGGTTTGTGCGAACTGGCTGAACGGTTCGGCAATGGCACCATCGACCTGACCAATCGTGCCAACCTGCAACTGCGCGGCGTGGATGAGCGCGACCACCAGCCGTTGCTTGTGGAACTTGCAGCGCTGAACTTGTTTGATGCGGAACCCGGCATCGAAGTACGCCGCAATATTCTGGTTACACCGCTCTATCAGGCGGGCGATTTGACCGCGCGGCTGACACAGGAGTTGATTGATCGACTGGCCGAATTGCCTGCTCTGCCCGCTAAGTTTGGTTTTGCCATAGATACAGGCCCGAAGCGCCTGTTAGCCTCAGATTCCGCAGATATTCGTCTGGAACTGGGTGCCGACGGTCTGATCCTGCGCGCCGACGGCTGCAAAACCGGGCGATGTGTGACCGAGGATGACGCCATTGACCACGTGATCGCACTGGCCCAATGGTTTGCCCAGACTTATACGGCCGAGACACGTCGCATGGCGCGGGTCACTCACGCGTTGCCACAGGAATGGCAGGGATTTGCCCCCGGTCCTGTCGGTGAAAAACTGCAACCCGGCCCCTGTGAACTGGGCGCTCTCTATGGCGCGGCGTTCGGCTCGCTGCCTGCGCGCAAGCTTTGTGAACTGATTGAAGCCAGCGGCGCTTCAGCCCTGCGTGTCACCCCGTGGCGACTGATCCTGCTGGAAAGCGGGGCGGCGATACCCGCCCCGAATTTTGTCACGGACGGAGCCGATCCGATGATGACAACCGACGCCTGCCCCGGCGCGCCGTTCTGCCCGCAAGCGCAAGTGGAAACCCGCGACATCGCCCGTGCATTGGCCCAGCGTATTCCCGGTCGCCTGCATGTCTCGGGCTGCGCCAAAGGATGCGCCCATATGGGCCCGGCCGACATCACAGTGGTCGGAAACAACGGGCGATTTGATCTTGTCAAAAAGGGCCGCGCAGGGGATGAGCCCTGCCAACGCGGGCTCGCCCCCGAAACACTCATGACCATGGACTTCACCTGATGCCCTACACTTACGAAACTGATGGCGCGGCGATCTACAAGGAAAGCTTTGCCACCATCCGGTCCGAGGCTGATCTGACCCGCTTTGATGCCGATGAAGAGCAGGTCGCCGTTCGGATGATCCACGCCGCCGGCATGGTCGGGCTGGAGGAGTTTGTACATTTCTCACCCGGATTTGTGCAGACCGCACGCACGGCGCTGGAAAACGGCGCGGCGATCCTGTGTGACGCGCGCATGGTCAGCGAGGGTGTGACCCGCTTCCGTCTGCCTGCAGACAATCAGGTGATCTGCACCCTACATGACGAACGTGTGCGCCCTCTGGCCGCCGAGATGAGCAACACCCGTTCGGCCGCTGCGCTGGAACTCTGGCGACCGCATCTGGAAGGTGCTCTGGTCGCCATCGGAAACGCGCCCACCGCGCTGTTTCACTTGCTGAACATGCTGGAAGACCCCGATTGCCCGCGCCCTGCTGCGATCATCGGCTGCCCGGTCGGATTTGTCGGAGCGATGGAGTCCAAAGACGCGTTGTGGCAGGCGCAACCCGTTCCGTCCTGCATTGTCAAAGGCCGTCTGGGTGGCAGCGCCATCACCGTTGCAGCAATCAACGCCATCGCAAGCCGGGCGGAATGAAAATGGGTACCATATACGGTGTGGGCCTTGGCCCCGGTGACCCGGATCTGATGAGTGTCCGGGCCGATCGCCTTCTGCGCAACGCCAAGCACGTGGCATTCTTTCGCAAACCGGGTCGAAGCGGTCAGGCCCGCAAAATCGTCAACGGGATGATCCCCGAAGGCGCGATTGAATTCCCGATGGAATACCCTGTGACCACCGAGATTCCGGTCACCGATCCGCGTTATAATGAATTGCTGGCCGCGTTTTATGAAGAGTGCACAGCACACCTGAAGACGCTGTCGGCACAGGGTGAGGATGTGGTGGTCCTTTGCGAGGGTGATCCGTTTTTCTACGGCTCGTTCATGCATCTTTACAATCGGTTGCGTGACGAAGCTCCGGTTGAGGTTGTGCCAGCCATCACGGGTATGTCCGGTGCGTGGACGGCCACGGGCGATCCGATCACCTGGGGGGACGATGTGCTGACCGTGCTGGTCGGCACCCTGCCCGAGAAAGTTCTGGCTGAACGCATGGCGCAGACAGATGCTTTGGTCGTGATGAAAATCGGGCGGAACATCGACAAGGTGAAACGCGCGCTGAAAACCTCTGGTCTGTATGACCGCGCATGGATTGTCGAATACGCGCAAATGCCGAATCAGACGGTGACAAAATTGTCTGAGGCCTGCGAGAAGATTACCCCGTATTTCTCGATCATCGTTGTTCATGGTCAGGGGCGCCGACCATGAGCGGATGGGTCAAGATCGCAGGCCTTGGTCCGGGGGACGAGGCGCTGGTCACCCCCGAGGTTGCAGCGGCTTTGGCCGACGCCACCGATGTGGTGGGCTACATCCCTTATGTAGCCCGCGTGGCCGACCGACCCGGCCTGACCCTGCACGCCAGTGATAACCGGGTTGAAATCGACCGCTCGCAACACGCGCTGCAAATGGCCGTCGAAGGCAGGCGGGTGGTTGTTGTGTCCTCGGGCGATCCCGGTGTGTTTGCAATGGCTGCCGCTGTGTTCGAAGCGTTGGAGAATGGCCCAACAGAATGGCGTGACATTCAGATAGATGTGCTGCCGGGGATCACCGCGATGCTGGCCGCATCTGCCCGCGCGGGCGCTCCGATGGGGCATGATTTCTGCGCCATCAACCTTAGCGACAACCTAAAGCCTTGGACGCTGATCGAAAAACGCTTGCGCTTGGCTGCGCAAGCCGATTTTTCGATGGCCTTCTATAATCCCCGCTCGAAGTCTCGCCCGGAAGGCTTTGTAAAGACACTGGAAATCCTACGCGAAGAATGCGAGCCCGAGCGGGTGATCCTGTTTGCGCGCGCCGTGTCACGAGCGGATGAGGTGATCCGGGTTTCTACTCTGGCCGAGGCCACGCCCGAGATGGCGGATATGCAAACCGTGGTTATTGTCGGTTCGTCGCGCACCCGGGTCATCGAACGCAAAGGCACGCCGATCGTCTATACGCCACGCTTCACCCCGGTCGAGGATCAGGGATGAGACACCCAGTCCAGCACCTGTGCGACAGTCGAAAGCTCGGTCCGCTTTGGCAGAACAGGGCGCTCGATCATAAGCACTGGCAGGCCCAGCGCCCGCGCTGCGTCCAGCTTGGCACGCGCGCCCAAGCCGCCCGCGTTCTTGGACACCACAAGTTGCGTCCTGTGTTGCTGCATCAATGCGCGGTCATCGGCTTCTGCAAAAGGACCCCGGGACACGACAACCTGCGCCAAAGGAAAAGGCACGCTGTCAGGCTCGTCCACCAGACGCAGCAGGTAGTGATGCTGGGGCTGGGCTGCAAAGTCTTCAAGATGCATACGCCCGACAGCCAGGAACACACGCTGCGGATCACCTGCAAGCGCATCGACGGCGGCAGTGATATCGGGCACGCGGTGCCAGACATCGCCGGGTTGCGGCTTCCACGCCGCGCGGGTCAAGGCGGCCAGTGGAACCTGCGTTGTGTGACACGCCTCAATCGCGTTCCGGCTCATCTGCGCCGCAAATGGATGGGTCGCATCCACGACATGGGTGATCGCGTTTTCACGGATGTATTGGGCCAGACCTTCCGGGCCGCCAAACCCGCCAACTCGCACCGGCAACGGCTGCGGACGCGGGGTTTCCACCCGTCCCGCATAAGAATACACAGCCGCAATCCCTTGTTCCGCAACAGCTTTGGCCAAAGCGTTGGCCTCGGTCGTGCCGCCAAGAATCAGGAGGTTGGGCATGTCTGAAACTCCGTGGCTGACCGTTCTGGGATTGGGCGAAGATGGGTTTGATGGCCTGTCGCCTGCAAGCCGTCAAGTGCTGGACCGGGCCGAAGTGATCATGGGGCCGCCTCGTCACCTGTCGCTGCTGCCGGAAAACGAGGCTGAGCGCGTCGAATGGCCGGTGCCGTTCTCGGACGGATTGCCGATCCTGAAAGGCCTGCGCGGACGGCAGACGGTGGTTCTGGCGTCAGGAGATCCGTTCTGGTTTGGCGCGGGGTCCGTCATCGCGCGTAACTTCGATGCCAACGAGTGGACCGCCCTGCCCGGCCAGTCCACGTTTTCGCTGGCCGCTGCGCGCCTGGGCTGGCCTTTGGAAAGCACGCTGACCTTTGGCCTGCACGCCGCACCTTTGACCCGGTTGCGGCCGCATCTGGCCGCGGGCCTGCACGCCATTGGACTTTTGCGTGACGGCAAGGCAGTTGCTGAACTGGCGACCTATCTAAGCGAAACCGGATTTACCGACAGCGCTTTGCACGTGATGCAGGCCCTCGGCGGCCCGCGTGAACGCGTCCAGACAGTGAGCCTGACCGAAGCTCTGCTGGAAACCTTCGATCATCCTGTCTGCGTCGGGTTGGAAGTGACCGGCACTGGGCGGGGAGTGTCCAAGGCCTCGGGCAAGCCGGATGATCTTTTTGAAACCGACGGCCAGATCACCAAACGCCCGATCCGGGCGCTGACCCTGTCCGCATTGGCGCCACAGAGGGGTGAGCATCTGTGGGACATTGGCGGTGGCACCGGCTCGATCAGCATCGAATGGCTGATGTGCGACCCGACCCTGACCGCCACCAGTATCGAACCCCGTGCCGACAGGGCCGAACGCATTCGTCGCAATGCCGACGCGCTGGGGCAGGATCGGTTACAGGTTGTCCACGGTACCGCACCCGAAGCGCTGGCCGGAATGCCCCTGCCGGACGTGGTTTTTATCGGCGGTGGGCTCAGCACCAGCCTGCTGGCGTGGCTTCGCGACGCCCTGCCCGCTGGCACCCGGATGGTCGCCAACGCGGTAACGCTGGAAAGCGAAGCCCTGTTGGCGCGATGGCACCAAGACCTGGGCGGAGACCTGTTGCGGATCGAACTGGCTCATTCTGCACCGCTCGGACCGCGGCGCGGCTGGAAATCTGCCTATCCGGTCGTCCAGTGGAGCGTGACGTTATGATCGTTGCAGGCTTGGGCTTTTCATCAGACGCGACAGCAGACAGTTTGCGCGCCGCCTATGACGCGGCAGCGGCCAGCCATGATGTCCAAGCTCTGGCGACGGTTGCCGACAAAAGCGGGCACTCTGCGCTGGCGGCCTTTGCGGAAAGCCTTGCTCTTCCGCTGCATTTCGTGGCGGCTGCCGATTTGGCCGGACAACGCACCCTGACATGCTCGAACCGCAGCCGTGCCGCTTATGGCACCGGCAGCGTAGCCGAAGCATCGGCCCTTGCCGCCGCCGGGTCCGGCGCGCGGCTGCTTTCACCCAGACACATTTCGGACGACCGGCTGGCCACCTGCGCCATCGCCATCGGAGGACAAACATGACCGTTCATTTCATCGGCGCCGGACCGGGCGCTGCAGACCTGTTGACATTGCGTGGGCGCGACATCATCGCCTCGTGTCCTGTGTGCCTATATGCCGGATCACTGGTGCCCGAGGAAATTCTGAGCCACTGCCCCAAAGACGCAAAAATCATCAACACTGCGCCCATGGATCTGGACCAGATCATGGCCGAGATCGAAGTCGCGCATAAAGCGGGTCAGGATGTGGCGCGGCTGCATTCGGGCGATTTGTCAGTCTGGTCGGCGATGGGCGAACAGATCCGCCGCCTTAAAGAAATGGGCATTCCGGTCAGTGTGACCCCTGGCGTACCATCCTTTGCCGCCGCCGCAGCGGCCCTGGGCACCGAACTGACCCTGCCGGGACTGGCGCAATCGGTGGTTCTGACCCGGACGCCGGGGCGCGCGTCATCCATGCCCGAAGGTGAAACGCTGGTGAATTTTGCCCGTACCGGCGCGACTTTGGCTATTCATCTGTCAATCGGCAATCTGGACAAGGTTATCGCAGACCTGACCCCGGCTTATGGCGCCGATTGTCCGGTGGCCGTTGTGTATCGCGCAAGCTGGCCGGATGAAAAGATCATCCGCGCAACGCTGGAAACCCTGAAAGGGTCGCTGGACGAAAGCATCTCGCGCACGGCTTTGATCATGGTCGGCCCCGCGCTGGCCGGTGAAGGTTTTGACGAAAGCTGTCTTTATTCCAGAGATTACGACCGCCGCTATCGCCCGCAAAGTGCCGATAGCCCCTGGTCAAGCTGGAGCCATGGTGATGACTAACCCTCCGGGTATTTTGATTTCAGCACCCTCTTCGGGTACCGGCAAGACGACGGTCATGCTGGGCCTTTTGCGCGCGCTGGCCGAAGATGGCCTGACCGTGCAACCCTTCAAAAGCGGGCCGGATTATATCGATCCCGCCTTTCACCGGGCGGCTGCCGGGCGGGCTTCGTTCAATCTGGACAGCTGGGCAATGACGTATCCCCTATTCAGCGCTATTTCCGCTCAGGCTGAAGGCGCTGACATTGTGGTGGCCGAGGGCTCGATGGGTTTGTTCGACGGTGTCGCAAAGCCCGGCGAAGTTGGGCACGGTTCAAGCGCCGAGACCGCCCTGCGCATGGGCTGGCCCGTTGTGCTTGTCTTGGATGTGGGCGGGCAAGCACAATCAGCGGCGGCAACAGCGCTGGGGTTCAGGTTGTACAATCCTGACCTGCCCTTTGCCGGAGTTATCCTGAACCGATGCGCCAGCCCCCGCCACGAACGCCTGACCTGTCTGGGAATGGAGCGCGCGGGCCTGCCTGTTCTGGGCGTCCTGCCCCGGCGTGGTGATTTGACCCTGCCCGAGCGGCATCTGGGACTTATTCAGGCGGTCGAACATCCCGATCTGGAAAGCGCCATTGTAGGTTATGCCGCGTTCTTGCGAGAACATGTGGACCTTGACGCAATCAAGCGGGCGGCTTCCTCAGGCCCCGGCGGGCCATCGTCAGCCGCGCTGCCGCGCCCCCCCGCCCAGCGGATCGCGCTGGCCCGCGATGCCGCCTTTTCCTTTACCTACCCCCACCTTTTGCAGGGGTGGCACGATGCGGGTGCCGAGATCTTGCCTTTTTCCCCCTTGGCGAACGAACCTCCGGCGGCGGATGCCGATCTGGTCTGGCTGCCCGGCGGGTACCCCGAATTGCACGCCGGAACATTGGCAGCGGCCACCACCTTCCTGAGTGGTTTGCGAAAACATGCGGAAACAAAGCCGGTGCACGGAGAATGCGGCGGCTACATGGCACTTGGTCAGGCGCTGATCGACAAGGACGGCGTGCAACATGAAATGGCCGGCTTGCTGGGGCTCGTCACATCCTACCAGAAGCGCAAGTTCAATCTTGGCTACAGAAAAGCTGAGTTGTTGGCCCCCATGCCCGGCTTTGCCAAAGGCGCAGCCTTGCGCGGGCACGAGTTCCACTATTCCTCGATCGTGGATCAACCGGACGCCCCATTGGCACGCGTGTTTGACGCCGAAGGGGAAGAAGGTCCGCAAACCGGATCACTGCGTGGCAATGTCACTGGCACGTTCTTTCACCTGATTGCGGAGGCGTCGGCATGAGCGGCTTTGTTTCTTTCATCGGCTCTGGCCCCGGTGATCCGGAACTGCTGACACTCAAGGCGGTGGACCGGATGCAAAAGGCCGATGCGATCCTGTTCGACGATCTCAGCAGCGGCCCGATCCTGAGCCATGCGCGCGACGATGCGGATCTGGTTGGCGTCGGAAAGCGGGCCGGTCGTCCGTCCCCCAAGCAGGACCATGTCAGCCGGTTGTTGGTGGATTACGCGCAGTCCGGTCAGCATGTGGTGCGCCTGAAATCAGGCGACGGCGGTATGTTCGGACGGCTTGAGGAAGAGCTTGTCGCCCTGCGCACAGCCGGAATCGCCTATGAGATTATTCCCGGCGTCCCCTCAGCAGTGGCAGCGGCAGCGGCCGCAGGCATTCCATTGACGCGCAGGCTCACGGCCCGGCGGGTCCAGTTCGTGACCGGCCATGACGTCAGTGGTGAGTTGCCCGACGACCTGAACCTCAAGGCGCTGGCCGATCCACAGGCCACGACCGTCGTTTTCATGGGCAAGCGCACCTTTCCCCTGCTGGTCGAAGCCCTGCACACGCAAGGATTGCCGTTGGATACTCCGGCGCTTATGGCCGAATCCGTCTCGACCCCCGACCAAAAGCTGCAACGCGCCACGATTGGCGCGCTGGCAGAGCAGCTGAGAACCGAGATTGGCAAAGCACCGGCGCTGATCCTTTATGGTCCGCTGGCGGAGTTCGACGATGATTGATCTGAGCTTGATCGGTATCGGTACCGGCAATCCGGATCATGTAACGTTTCAGGGCGCGCAGGCGATCCGGGCGGCGGATTTGATCCTGATTCCACGCAAGGGGGAAAACAAGGCTGATCTGGCCGGGCTGCGTGAAGCGATCATCGAGCGTGTCGCCGAAACGCCGCCGCAGATTGCCTATATCGATATTCCCCAGCGCCAGGCCGACGATGGCTACCTGCGCGGTGTCGATGAATGGCACGACACCATCGCCCTGCGCTGGCAAGCGGCCATTGCCGCGCATCCAGAGGCGCAGCATGTCGCGCTGCTGATTTGGGGGGATCCGTCCCTCTATGACAGCTCACTGCGCATCGCTGCCCGGTTGAACCCGCAACCCAATACCAAGGTTATCCCCGGCATCACCGCCTTGCAGGCGCTGACCGCCGCCCATGCGATCCCGATCAATGATCTGGGCGCGCCCTACGTTGTCACAACCGGTCGTCGTATCCGGGATGAAGGCTGGCCTGATGCGGCCTCGAACGTCGCTGTGATGCTGGACGGCGAATGCTCGTTCCAAACCCTTGATTTGGCAGATTATGACATCTGGTGGGGCGCCTATGTGGGTATGAAAGAAGAGGTTCTGATCAGTGGCCCGCTGGATGAGGTTGCGCAGAATATCCTTGAGACCCGGGCGAATGCCCGCGCCGAACATGGCTGGATCATGGATATCTACCTGTTGAAGATGCGGCGGAAGTAACGCACGGGCACATGAACACGGGTTTGTGATGTCGCGGGTCGGTCAGGTCTGGCACACAGGGTGCACCTCAATACAGGAGACGTGACAATGAAAGCCCTCATTCCCTTGCTTTGCCTGATCGCTTTACCCGTTTGGGCGCAGGACGTTCCGGCCGGATGGGCTGTGTTTCCTGCGGACAAGACCTACTCGGAACTGGTCGATGCAACCAAGGTTGCGATCAAGGACAACGGGCTGATTGTGGTGACGCAGGCTGGACCCACCAAGGCAGCTGCGGCGCGCGGGATCACCATTCCGGGTAACATGGTGATTGGCGCGTTCAACAACGATTACGCCGTAAGGGTGCTGGAAACCTCTACCAATGCGATGATCGAAGCACCGATCCGTTTCTATGTCACCGAGAACGAGGACGGAACCGCAACCCTGTCTTACAAGACCCCCAGTTTCGTGTTTGACCCTTACATGGCGGAAGGCGGGCAAGTCTTGCAGGACATTGCCGCGGAACTGGATAAAACTTTTCAATCCGTCGCTGAAGACGCAGTCAAATAGTCACACTGACGTGATCCGCCTTGCGTCTGGTGGCGTCCTCCGCAATCTGCTTCGAAACGGTTATCTCGGAGCATGACTGATGCAGGACCCCACGCCGCGCGCCGCCGATCTTCTGGCCCAACGCCTGTACGAAGCTGGGTGCCGCCACGCCTTTGGAATGCCGGGGGGTGAGGTGCTGACACTGGTGGATGCGCTTGAAAAGGCAGGCATCACTTTTCATCTGACAAAACATGAAAACTCGGCCGGATTCATGGCCGAGGCCGTGCATCACCGCGACGGCGCGCCTGCGATTCTGGTTGCCACTTTGGGTCCGGGCGCGATGAACGGCATCAACGTGGTGGCCAATGCGTTGCAGGACCGTGTTCCGATGATCGTTCTGACCGGTTGTGTCGATGCGGACGAAGCGCTGACCTATACTCATCAGGTCATGGATCACAGCCAGGTTTACCGTTCCATCACCAAGGGCACGTTCACACTGACGGCCAAGGGCGCGGATATCATCGCAGACAAGGCGGTGTCACTGGCCACACAGCCGCGACCGGGCCCGGTCCATATCGATGTTCCGATCTCGGTCGCCGATACGCCAGTGACTGGTGTGAAACGCCGCCGTCTGGCCAAGGTCGCGCCTGTCAGTCCCAATGGTGAATGCCTTGAAAAAGCCCGGCGCTGGGTGGCTGAGGCCGAGCGCCCCATCGCCATTATCGGTCTCGATGTCCTCTATGACGACTCGCGCAGTGTGGTGCAGGCGTTTTTGGAACATTTCGGAATTCCATTTGTGACCACCTACAAGGCCAAGGGTGTTGTTCCCGAAGATCACCCTTTGTGTCTGGGCGGCGCTGGCCTGTCGCCATTGGCAGACAAGCACCTTGTCCCATTGGTCGAACACGCCGATCTGGTGCTGTGTCTGGGGTATGACCCGATCGAAATGCGCCCCGGCTGGCGCGAAATCTGGGACCCCGAAGAAAAGCGCGTCATCGACATATCAGCGGTGATCAATGACCACTACATGCATCAGGCGGGTCTTAATCTGGTGGCTGACACGGGCGAGACGCTGGAGGCCATTGCCAAGGGAAACCCTGCCCGCACGACCTGGCCGGGTGGTGAGCCCCCACAGGTCAAAACCGCACTGGCACAGGCCTTTCCCACCGATGAGGAATGGGGACCCGCAGCGGTCATCGCCGAAACGCGCGCTACTCTGCCCCCCGAAACGCTGGCAACCGCCGACAGCGGCGCGCATCGCATTCTGCTGAGCCAGATGTGGGAATGCAGCGAAGAACGTGGGCTGATCCAATCCTCGGCGCTCTGCACCATGGGCTGCGCTGTTCCAATGGCCATTGGTCTAAAACTGGCCGCGCCTGACCGCCCGGTGATCAGCTTTTCGGGTGATGCCGGGTTTCTGATGGTCGCCGGTGAATTGTCGACGGCGGCCGAAATGGGTGGCAATTCGATCTTTCTTGTCTTCGTAGATGCCAGCCTTGCCCTTATCGAGTTGAAACAGCGGCAGCGGCAGATGGGCAAGAATGGCGTGGATTTCGGCCACCATGACTTCGCTGCCATGGGCCGTGCATTTGGTGGGAACGGCTACACTGTCCGCAACCGGGCAGAGTTGCGTGCAGCACTTGAAGCTGCTGTAAAGGCCGAGACATTTACCGTCATCGCCGCTGAAATCGACCGTGGAGGATACGATGGCCGCATCTGAGGGCCCGCTGAAGGGCGTCAAGGTTCTAGACCTCAGCCGTATTTTGGCCGGGCCGACCTGCACGCAGTTGCTGGGTGATCTGGGCGCAAGCGTCATCAAGATCGAAAACCCTGCCACCGGGGGCGACGACACGCGGCAATGGGGTCCGCCCTATGTGACCAATGCCGACGGCAACCGCTCGGACCTGAGCGCCTATTTCATGTCAGCGAACCGAAACAAGAAATCCGTGGCACTGGATATCGCGACTGAGAAAGGTCAGGCGGAAATCCGGCGGCTGGCCGCGCACGCGGATATTCTGATCGAAAATTTCAAACCTGGCGGTCTGGCTAAATATGGACTGGATTATGCCACCCTGTCACAGGACTTCCCCAACCTCGTTTACTGCTCGATCTCGGGTTACGGCCAAACCGGACCAAATGCCAGCAAGCCAGGCTATGACCTGATGGCGCAAGGCTATGGAGGGATCATGTCCCTGACCGGCGACCCGGAAGGCGCGCCAATGAAAGTGGGGGTCGGAATCGCTGATGTGATGTGCGGAATGTATGCAAGCGTTGGCATTTTGGCCGCGCTGCGCCACCGCGACCTGACCGGTGAAGGCCAGCAGGTCGATCTGGCACTTGTTGATTCTCAGATCGCATGGCTGATCAACGAGGGCGTCAATTACCTGACTTCTGGCAACGTTCCGCAGCGCCGTGGAAACGGGCACCCCAACATCGTGCCTTATGACGTCTACGAGACATCCGATGGGCATGTCATTCTGGCGGTTGGAAATGATGGCCAGTTCAGAAAGCTGTGCGGTTTCCTGAGACAATCCGAACTTGCCGACGACCCCAGATTCGTGACCAACCCGGCGCGACTGGAACACCGTGATGCGCTAAACGCCATTCTTCGGCCCGCTGTCCAAGGTCTGGATACACGATCAGTAATTTCCGGTCTTGAAGCCGTGAAAGTGCCCGTAGGACCGGTCCAGACGCTGGATCAGGTTTTTGATACGGAACAGGTGGCAGCACGAAAAATGCAGATTTCGATGCAGGCCCAGCCCGGTGTGGTGAACCTGATCGGGAATCCCCTGAACCTGTCACGTACGCCTGTAACATATCGCAGCGCGCCACCCACCTGCGGGGCGGACACTGACTGGGTATTAAACGCTGAAAACCCGTTCGACGATTGAAACACTTGCACAACTAGGCGGCAAGTTGCTGAAACATGCCTTTGAATCGGCGGATTTTTTCGACTTTTTCACACACGACATTTCACCAATTCGAGAGCGGGGTCGATACTGATACGCCGCTCTCGCACACTCTGTTACATCAAACAGTGTCAAATACCGCAATCAGATTGGACCCAAGTATGAAACAAGACGTTTTTGGACAGATGAACACCTTGGCGCAGCCGGAAGCTGTCGAAGCCTGGAATGGTGTTCTGCTTGGGTTCATGGCACATGCCGCGGTTACGCCCCAACATCTGGGCAAAGTGTTGGAGCTTGAGCCCGATTTTGCTTTGGGCCATGCCGTTAAAGGCCTGTTCATGGCCCTTCTCGGTCGACGAGAGATGATGGCGGTTGCGGTCGAGGCTTTGGCAGCAGCCAATGCTGCGATGAAACGGCAGCCCGTCTCGACGCGCGAGCGGCTGTTTGTCGATGCATTGGGGCTGTATCTGGCGGGCCAACTGACACAGGCGGTGCAAAAGTTCGAAGCGGTCCTGCGCGACCATCCGCAGGATACGTTGGCGATGAAACTCAGCCATGCGACCCGTTTCGTTCTGGGGGATCCGAATGGAATGCGCCGCTCGATCGAACGGGTGATGCCTGCTTACGAACCCGATCACCCCGGTCGGGGCTATCTGCTGGGCTGCCATTCCTTCGCGCTGGAAGAAACCGGAGCCTATGAAAAGGCCGAAATCGCGGGACGTCAGGCGCTTTGGATGGTGTCCGACGATGCCTGGGGTCTGCACGCGGTGGCCCATGTCCATGAAATGACCGGCAACGCGCAGTTGGGCCTTGACTGGCTGGCCGGGCGCGAGGCTGCCTGGGCCCATTGCAACAACTTCCGCTATCACGTCTGGTGGCACAAGGCCCTGATGCATCTGGATCTGGGTCAGGTCGATCAGGTGATGGACCTGTATGACAACCACGTCCGCAAGGACAAAACCGACGATTACCGCGACATCTCGAACGGCACTTCGCTGCTGATGCGGCTTGAATTAGAAGGCGTAAATGTTGGAAATCGCTGGGAAGAACTGGCTGACCTGAGTGCCGCGCGCACCGAAGACGGCTGCCTGATCTTCGCCGATCTGCATTACCTTTTGGCACTGACAGGCGACAATCGCGTCGACGCCACAGCCAAAATGCTGAACCGCATGAGCAAGGATGCAGCGCGTGCCAATGACGACACCACCCGCCGTATGGCTGATCCCGGTGTCGCGGCCGCCATGGGCCTTGAAGCCTTTGGTGACGGCCATTATGGCACGGCATTTGATCACCTGTTGGCAGCGCGCGGTTCAATGCAACTGGCTGGTGGCAGTCACGCGCAACGTGATGTATTTGAACGCATTACCATCGATTCCGGGCTTCGGGCCGGTCGTCTTGATGCGGTTGAACGCATTCTGGATGACCGTCGCGCCAAGCGCGCCGGGGGTGAAGACAATTATGCCATCGCGCGCCGCGCCCTGATTGATGCGGCACGCGACGGCGGAGACATGCAAAGCGTCCCCGCCGAATAACAAGACGACCAAGAAGGACAGAGACCGTATGGCGACCATATCGCCCGCTGCTGATTTTGCACCCGTCGCAGCCCCGGCTGCGGCCCCCGCCCGCACGCGTGACCCGCGACTGGATTTCTATCGCGGCATCGCGATGTTCATCATCCTGATCGCCCACATTCCCAATGATCCTTGGGCGAATTGGATCCCGGCGCGCTTTGGGTATTCGGACGCAACCGAGATTTTCGTGTTCTGTTCGGGCATGGCCTCGGCCATCGCCTTTGGCGGGGCGTTCCTGTACAAGGGCTGGTGGATGGGCACGGCCCGAGTGGCCTATCGCATCTGGCAGGTTTATTGGGCCCATATTGCCCTGTTCTTCTTTGTCGCCATGACAATGGCAGCGCTGGACCTAACCGGCGCGTTCGGGAAAACCTATGTCTCGTCCCTGAACCTTCAGCATTTCTTCAATGATCCCGCCCCGCAGATGGTGGGGATCTTTACCCTGACTTATGTACCGAACTACTTTGACATCCTTCCGATGTATCTGGTGGTACTGGCGCTGATGCCGCTCTACATCGCGCTGTACCGTGTCAGTTTCTGGCTGATGGCGGCTGCATCTGTGACCATCTGGTGCATCACTCAGACCGGCGCGCTGGCCCTTCCGGCCGAGCCGTGGTCGGATCGGCAATGGTTTTTCAACCCGTTTGGCTGGCAATTGCTGTTCTTCACCGGATTTGCCTTGATGCGCGGATGGATTCCCGCTCCACCAGTATCGAAATCTCTGGTCTGGGCGGCTGCCTTGTTCCTGATCCTGTCAGCTCCGTTTGGGTCTTGGAAGGTCTTCCTCTGGGTTAACAGCGCTGCGCCTGAGTTGGGCGCTGCGATCCGAAAGATCTGGCCACTGACCGACGAATTGCGCGACAAGACCGAGTTTGGCGCGCTGCGATATGTCCATTTTCTGTCACTGGCCTATCTGGGCTGGGTCGCGGCTGGCGAACATGGTCACCGCCTGATTGCGACGGGCCACAGCATGGGTGCGCGCGTCTGGCAATTCCTGCTGACGGTCATCACCAAAGTCGGTCAGCAATCCCTTGCGGTGTTTGTATTTTCCATGGCAGCAGCACGACTTATCGGCGTTGCCCTCGATCAGACTGGGCGGGATGTTGCCACCGTCTTTGTCGCCAACATAATTGGCTTTGCCATGATCATCGGCGTGGCCTATCTGGCAGCTTGGTTCAAGTCTCAACCCTGGAAATTGAAGAGATGAATTTCACCCGTCGCGCATTCCTAGTCTCGACGACTGCCTTGGCCTTTGCCCCATCGGCCTATGCGACCGGGGGCGCAGTCCCCTTTGACCGCGACCACGTGATCGAACTGGCCCGCGAACTGGCCAGCCGCCCCTATGCGGAACGCGAAATGGTTCCACAAGAATGGCAGGATCTGACTTACGAACAATATCGCTCGATCCGTTTTCGACTGGACCGGGCGTTGTGGTACGAAACCGAAACGCCATTCAACGTCGATTTCTTCACACCGGGCCTGTATTTCCCCCGGACCGTCAAGGTGGAAACGGTCGAAAATGGCATGACAACACCAGTCGATTTCGATCTGGGGATGTTCGACAAATCCGAAGATGTGCCGCAATTGCCCATCGACGAGACTCTGGGCTTTTCAGGCCTGCGGCTGCGGACCGAGATGCACCGACCCGGCAAGACGGATGAGTTCTGCGTCTGGCAGGGTGCCAGCTATTTCCGCGCTATTGGTCTGGACGAGGTCTACGGTTTGTCGGCACGCGGTCTCGCCCTGAAAACAGGCGACCCGGATGGCGAGGAATTTCCTGAGTTCATCCGTTTCTGGCTGGAGCGCCCCAAGCCCGGCCAACGGAATATGGTCGTACATGCGCTGATGGACAGTCCCAGCGTGACTGGGGCCTATCGCTTCAATGTCACGGCGGGGGCGGATTGCATTATCGACGTCAAGGCCACGCTGTTTCCCCGCGAAGACCTGCCTCATGTAGGTATCGCGCCGGGCACCTCGATGTTTCTGTTCGACCAGACCAACCACAGCCGGTTCGACGATTTCCGTCCGGCCGTCCATGACAGCGACGGGCTGTTGATCCGCAATGGCGCGGGCGAGGTGTTGTGGCGTCCACTGGCAAACCCGGCCCGCCTGCAAATATCGTCTTTCGTTGACGAGAACCCGCGCGGCTTCGGGCTGATGCAGCGCAAGCGCGAGTTTTCGGACTATGCCGACCTTGAGGCGAATTATCACAAGCGCCCGGGCCTGTGGGTCGAGCCTCGGGATGACTGGGGCAAAGGCACCGTTACACTGGTCGAGATACCGGCCGATCAGGAAATCTATGACAACATCGTCGCCTATTGGCGTCCGGCAGAGCCCTATGCGGCAGGCAGTCGGGTTGACCTGTCCTATCGTCTGATCTGGGGTGAGGAGCCTCAGCGCACTCCGATGCCACGGGTGACCAACACCGCCATGGGCGAAAACACCTTCGGTGAGGGGCGTTTGGCCGTCATCGATTTCGAAGGCAGCGATTTGTTCGATGATATCGAGGCGATCAGTGTCTTCGTGGATTCCCCTCATGCTGTAACCTCGGACGGTGTTCTGCAACGCAACCCGGATACGGGTGGGTTGCGTCTTGCGTTTTCATTCCAGCCAGATGGGCGCGATCATGTCGAGTTGCGCGCGCAACTGCTGAAAGACAAACAGCCTGCCTCTGAGGTGTGGCTTTACCGATGGACCATATGAACCGCGGTCTGCATATCATGCCGCCCGAGGCACCTCTGGCGATGCCCACGCAGAATTTCAGCGTTGGGTTCCACGATGCTGATGCCCCGTCGGGCACAGACACGGGCGCGACTGGATTTTGGCGCGCGCTTGCGTTTTCACCGGCGATGGTAGCGACATTGGGCCTGCTTTGGATCATGAGCGACTGGTTCAGCGCCCAGGGGATCAATCTGATCGAGGGCATCCTGTTGGCGCTTATCTCGTTCAACTTCTTCTGGATTTCGTTCACGGTCTGCACCGTTCTGCTGGGTATGGTTTCGCTGTCGAGACAGGATCGTCCGCAGCGCAAACGCACAGCACAGCCCCTGCGCGTTGCCCTTTTGACACCGGTATACAACGAAGTGCCATGGAACGTGCTGGGCAACGCCCGCACCATGCTTGAAGATTTGCAGGCACGCGGTGGGCAGCATCACTATGCCATGTTCATCCTGTCCGACACACGCGACCCTGAAATCGCGGCACAGGAACAAGCCAGCGTCGAAGCCCTGCGCACCACGCTCGCCCCGGGGCTGGAGTTGTATTACCGCCGCCGCGAGCAGAACACCGACCGCAAGGTGGGTAACATCGCCGACTGGGTCAGTCGCTGGGGCGCAGACTGGGACGCGATGCTGGTTCTGGATGCGGACAGCCTTATGACCGGTCGCGCCATACATCGGCTGACCGATGCGCTGGCGCGTGATCCCGGTGCCGGGCTGATCCAGAGCTATCCGCAACTGATCGGCGCGCAATCGGTTTTTGCCCGTATGCAACAATTCGCCAATGGGGTCTATGGCATCGCCTTTGCCGAAGGGTTGGCGCGCTGGTGCGGACAAGAGGGTAATTATTGGGGCCACAACGCCATAATCCGCACCAAGGCTTTCGCCACCAGTGCCGGACTGCCCAAGCTGCGTGCGTTCAACGGTCAGGACAAGCTGATCATGAGCCACGATTTCGTCGAGGCTGGATTGCTGCGCCGTGCCGGATGGGCGGTGCGGTTCCTGCCGCGCATTCGGGGATCTTACGAGGAAACGCCCCCCACACTGATCGATCATGCGTTGCGGGATCGGCGTTGGTGCCAGGGCAATCTGCAACACCTGAAACTGTTGGGCTCGACTGGATTCCGGGCCGTCTCGCGTTTTCACATGTTCCACGGTGCCGTTGGCTATTTGATGTCACCTTTGTGGTTTGCGCTGCTTTTGATGTGGGCACTGATCGGTCAGGGCAAAGACGCTTCTGTCCTGCATTACTTCAGCCCCGATAATCCGCTGTTCCCGCAATGGCCGGAAATGTCGGAAACCCGGCACGTTCTGATCATTCTTGTGATGTATGCAATGCTGCTGGCACCCAAGGTGCTGGGAGTTCTGGCTTTGCCGCTAAGCGGTGTACGCTATTCCGAATTCGGAGGCGGCCTCAAGTTCCTGACCTCGTTTCTGGCCGAGGTCATTCTGTCGATCCTGTATTCGCCGATCCTGATGGTGCAACAGATGATCGCCGTTTTCCGGACGGCGCTTGGCATTCAGCGGGGCTGGTCGCCGCAAGCACGCGACGGTGGCAGTTACGGATTACGCACACTGCTTCTGTGTCATGCATTGGAAACAGTCAGTGGCATCGCCTTGAGTGTTGGTATCCTGTCCGGGCTGGTCTCGATCTGGTTGGCTCCGATTGCCATCAGTCTCGCCCTGGCCATCCCGCTATCGGCACTCAGCGGTGTTTCGGCCGGTGCCGCACGCCGGATGGTCGGGATGCGCGAGGATTTCCGCGAACCTGCCATCACCCGGTCGGCCCGCCGTTACCGGGCCGAGCTGAAGCAACTGGTTGAAGGCAAGATCAAGATGGCGCCGGCAGAGTGATCAACTGCCGGGAAGCCCTTCGTACCAATCCACGACCATATCGGCCCAACCGGCTGGAACTGTATGACCGCCCGGGAACAAGGCGAACTCCAGCGCGCTGCCTTTGGCACAGGTGGTCCAGCGGCGACGCATGAAATTCCCCGTTGTGCTAAAGCCGGCCGGTTTGTGATCGACGCAGCCATTTGCCGCGCGCCAGATTTCGAGCCCGGCATAGATATCGCCCTGCTGAAACCGGCCCCCGCCCAGTACGCGCCCCTCAAGCGGAACTACGTTGTCCGTCCAGCCATGGGTATGTAACATCCGGATCGGACCCTTGCAGGTTTCTGGGTGTGGCCGCCAGAATCCTCCGGACACCGGAACATATGCCGAAAATGTCCCGGGTGACTTGCAGGCGAGATAGTTGACCATAAAGCCACCAGCCGAAAACCCGCCCAGCATGACCCGATCCGCATTGATTCCGAACCGGTTTTCCGCGTCCTGAACCACTTCGGACAGAAAGGTGGTTTCATCCCGTTCGCCAAATCCAGGGATAAAATTCCAGCTTTTTCTGCCACCCCGGTTGGGCCTTTCCGAACCTTCAGGTGCCATCACTGCATAACCGCGCGCCAACAGAGGTTCGACCATCCCGCGATTTCGCATCGTTCCCGATCCACTGCCGCCATATCCGTGCAGAAACACCACCAATGGCGGGTTTTCCGCATCGGGCAGTTCGATATGGTACGCGCCCAAGGAGGTTTCGCAAATTTCCCCCTGATCAGCGCAACCCGCCAGGGCCAACTGCGCGGTGAAGGCAAATACTGCTGCCAGGCCGATTTCCCTGATCATCCCGCATCCTCATTGTATTTGCGGACCGGTAAACCGGCTCTTACCCATCCCGGCCCGGCCGCCGAGCCCAACATACCCTCGGGTACGTCGATGATATTTGTGAATCCGGCTTCAATCAAACGATTGCTGAGGCGCGCGGACCGCACCCCTCGGGCGCAAATCAGCGCCACGGGCGCAGCCTGATCACCGCCGGTCATTTGTGTCAGAACGTCAACGAAATCCTCGCGGCGCAAGTCCAGCGGTACCGCGCCCTCGCCAATTCCCGAGGCGCGCCACTCGCGCGGTGTGCGGATATCAACCAGCAGAACGCGCCCGTCCACTGCCTGCTCATGGGCGTCGGCCACGCTGATGCGACTGCCGTTGTGATCTTCGGGGATCAGCCTGTATTGCCTGATCGCAAACCCGGCAGCAATCGCGGCACCGACGCCAATCACTACCCACCGTCGGGATCGGTTCATTTTTTCGGCCACACCTCAGCCTCCTGTTCGCTGGTGCTGTTTCTATCACAACCAAACAGCAGGTTGCGCGGTGAAAGACAGCTCGCAGATCAAGATCGCGTCATTAATGCGCTGCGCCGCCAATACCTTGGTGATCCATTTCAGCTCGTTAAAAAGTTGCCATCTCTGGACAGTCGGCAAAATATCCTTACAAAATTGACCTCACCCTGACCGCCCAGACCGGAGTATCGCACTTGTCCCTATTCCTTATCGCGGCCCTTCCCTTCCTTGGTGCTGTATTTCCCGCACTGCTGATCCGCGCGGGCCGAAACGCTGCCGCATCCGCAGCCGGGTTGACCACATTTCTGGCCCTGATGGGGCTGCTGATCCACATCCCTTCGGTCATGCGCGGAGACGTCGTGACTGCCCGGTTTGACTGGATACCGAGGTTGGGCCTGAACGCGAATTTCATGCTGGACGGGCTGGGATTTCTTTTCGCCTTGCTGATCCTCGGCATTGGATTGCTCATCATTCTCTACGCACGGTTTTACCTGTCGCGCGAAGACCCGATGGGGCAGTTCTATACCTACCTGCTGCTATTTCAGGGGGCGATGGTTGGTATTGTCCTGTCCGACAATATCCTACTTTTGATTGTTTTCTGGGAACTTACATCGCTCAGCTCATTCCTGCTGATCGGCTATTGGAAACACCTGCCCGATGGCCGTCAGGGCGCGCGCATGGCTTTGGCCGTCACCGGCTCGGGCGGGTTGGCGATGATCGCCGGGATGCTGATCCTCGGCAATATCGTTGGATCCTATGACCTGAGTGTCATTTTGCAGAACAAGGAGCTGATCCAGGCGTCCCCCTACTACCTGCCAGCGTTGATCCTGATCCTGCTGGGCGCCTTCACCAAGTCGGCACAGTTCCCGTTTCACTTCTGGCTGCCCCACGCAATGGCCGCGCCGACGCCGGTGTCTGCCTATCTGCACTCGGCCACCATGGTGAAAGCCGGTCTGTTCCTGATGGCGCGGATGTGGCCTGTTCTGGCAGGAACAGATGCGTGGTTCTACATCGTGGCCACGACTGGTCTGATCACCATGCTGCTGGGTGCGGTCATCGCGCTGTTCAAGGATGATCTAAAGGCGTTGCTGGCCTTTTCGACTGTATCCCATCTGGGCCTGATCACCATGCTATTGGGCTTTGGCACTAAAATTGCCGCCGTGGCCGCCATTTTCCACATAATCAACCATGCGACCTTCAAGGCCGCCCTGTTCATGACCGCCGGGATCGTGGATCACGAAACCGGCACGCGGAACCTGAAACGGCTGGGGGGTCTGCGTCACCTGATGCCGATCACCTTCACCATCGGCACCATCGCGGCCCTGTCCATGGCGGGCCTGCCGCCGCTGAACGGCTTTTTGTCGAAAGAGATGATGCTGGAAGAGACCGTTCACACCACTTGGTTGCATTCACATTATCTGGTTCCGGGGCTGGCACTTTTGGCAGCGCTGTTCTCGGCCGCTTATTCTTTCCGCTTCGTCAGCCATGTTTTCCTTGGACCCAAGCGAGAAGACTATCCCAGCCATCCGCATGACCCGCCTGTCGGGCTGTGGCTGGCGCCCGCACTGCTGGTTGTACTGGTCGTCCTGATCGGTCTGAATTCCGCCGCGATCGTTGGCCCCCTGATCGCCGTGGTTTCCAGCGCGGTGATAGGCGGCGAGAAGCTGCCGTATTACTCGCTCAAACTGTGGCATGGCTTCACGCCCGCACTTTACATGTCGGTTGTTGCGACATTGGGCGGCCTTTTCCTGCTGGCGCTGCACAAACGCGGCGAGCAGGTCTGGAATGCCCTGCCCCGGCCCGAGGCCAAGGTAGTCTTTGAGGCTATCATCGACGCGCTGACCAGATTAAGCCGCTGGATCACCGATGAAATGCATAACGGTGTTCTCAGCCGCTATGCGATCATCTTCGTCGCTTTCACCGTGGGCCTTGGTTATTACGCCTATTCGACAGGAACCATCGGCTTGGAAACCCGCGTTCCGCTGCCAGCGCAGATCATTCCGATGATCGGCTGGATTTGTCTGGTGGGCGCAACGCTTGGTATCATGTGGTTCCACCGGAACCGCCTGTTGTCGCTGGTGTTGATCGGCGTCGTGGGCCTGATCGTTTCCATCGCGTTCAACTATCTTTCCGCTCCGGACCTTGCCCTGACGCAAATCTCGGTCGAGGTGGTAACGATGATCTTGTTGCTGCTGTCGCTGAACTTCCTGCCGACCGAGACGCCATGGGACAGCAGCGCAGCGCGGCGATGGCGGGATGCCGCGATTTCCGTCGTTGCCGGTCTTGGCACCGGCGCGCTGGTCTACGCGATGATGATGCGCGATTTTGCATTTCCAACGATTTCAGAGTTCCATCTGGCCAATTCCTATAAGGGCGGTGGCGGCACCAATGTGGTCAACGTGATCCTGGTCGACTTCCGGGGTTTTGATACGTTTGGAGAGATCATCGTGCTGGGCATTGCCGCGCTGATTATCTTTGCGCTGACGGAATCCGTGCTAAGCACCAATGTCCGCAGTTACCTGCTGAATCGCAAACCGCACTGGCCGCAGTCTGGTGATTCACACCCGCTGATGATGGTTGTGGCGACCCGCGTGATGATGCCGATTGCGCTGATGGTCGGAGCCTATATTTTCTTCCGTGGGCACAACCAGCCCGGCGGCGGATTTATCGCTGGGCTGATCGTCGCCATCGCCTATCTGATGCAATACATGGCCAGCGGCTATACTTGGGCGATTGAGCGGCAGCGGTTTTATTACCACGGCACCATTGGCTGGGGCGTGCTGATCGCCGCTGCCACGGGGCTGGGGGCCTGGTTCAATGAACGCCCCTTCCTGACCAGTGATTTTGGCTATCTCCACTGGCCCCCGCTTGAGGAATTCGAATGGGCCACCGCCATGCTGTTTGACACGGGCGTGTTCCTTGCGGTTCTGGGTGCGGTCATGCTGGCACTCGACAGCCTGTCCCGCTTTGCGTGGCAGCCCGGAATGGCACAGGAATTCCCGATGGATATCAATCCCCTGCGGGACTCTCCACCGGAACAAGAACAAGAGAAGGAGCAGGCCTGATGGAAGCGCTCGTAGCCTCTGCCGTCGGTATATTGACCGCTGCCGGAATATTCCTGATCCTGCGCCGCCGGACGTTTCCGGTCATTCTGGGCCTGTCGCTGATCACTTACGCGGTCAACGTGTTCCTGTTCGCGACCGGGCGTCTTGCGCTGAACGCCCCCCCGGTTCTGAACAAATACAAGGACGTCGCTTACACCGATCCTCTGCCACAGGCGCTGGTGCTGACCGCAATTGTGATTTCCTTTGGAATGACCGCGGTGATCGTGATGATCTCGCTCAGCGCGTACCTGTCCTCCAAGGATGACCATATCGACATGACAGCGCAGGACAGCGTGGACGCAGCAGGAGAAGACGCATGAACCACTGGATCGTTGCGCCGATCGTCCTGCCCGCGATCCTGGCTCCGTTTAGCATCATGGTCCTGCGATACCATCTGGATCTGCAGCGCATCTTTTCGGTCGCCGGTGTTGTGGCCTTGCTTGGGATTGCGCTGACAATCACAGCGCAGGCTTCGGGCGGAGATATTCAGGTTTACGAGCTTGGAAACTGGCCCGCCCCGTTTGGCATTGTCATGGTGCTGGATCGAATGTCAGCTATGATGGTTTTGCTGACAGCTCTGCTTGCCTTGCCGATTGTGCTTTATGCCATTGCAACAGGCTGGGATGATCGGGGCAAACACTTCCACGCCCTGTTCCATTTTCAGCTTATGGGTGTCTGCGGCGCATTCCTGACCGGAGATGCCTTTAACCTTTTCGTGTTTTTCGAAGTTCTGCTGATCGCCTCTTATGGCCTGATGACCCATGGTGGCGGTGCGGTGCGATTGAAGGCGGGTGTGCAATATGTGGCTTACAACCTGTTGGGATCGACTTTGTTCCTGTTTGCGTTGGGCACGATCTATGGCGTGACCGGGACACTGAACATGGCGGATATCGCCATAAGGGTTGCCGAAATCCCGACCGAGGATACGGCATTGTTGCGGGTTGGCGCAGTCCTTTTGTTGCTGGTCTTTTGCATCAAGGCCGCCGTTCTGCCCCTGCATTTCTGGCTACCTGCCAGCTATGCCAATGCGCCAATGCCCGTCGCGGCCCTGTTTGCAATCATGACCAAGGTCGGGGCTTACTCGATTCTGCGGATGTTCACATTGGCCTTTGGCCCCGATGTCGCAGCGACAGAAGGTCTGGTGGGTGAGTGGTTGCAACCTGCTGCACTTGTCACTTTGGCTGTCGGGGCTATCGGCATTCTGGGGTCAAAACATATCGCCCGCATGGTGGCGTTCTGCGCGATTGCATCCATGGGCACCCTGTTGATCGCGATCTCGCAATTTACGCCTGATGCGACAGCCGCGGCGCTGTACTATGTGTTCCATTCGACGCTGGCGACAGCCCTGCTGTTCCTGGTTGCCGATCTGGTGATGGCGCGGCGCGGCGGGGCCATCGCACCAACGCCACCCATGCCGCAAAGCGGGCTGGTGTCTGCACTGTTCTTCGTGGGGGCGATTGCGATGGCGGGAATGCCGCCCTTGTCCGGCTTTATAGGCAAGCTGCTTGTGCTGGACGCCTCGCGCGATGCTTCGGATGCCACGGCGGTCTGGGCCGTGATTCTGATCAGCTCATTCGTCACAATAATTGGCTTGGCCCGAGCCGGAACTTTGATTTTCTGGAAAAGCTACGACACTCAGGCTGTTCCGATAGCTGAACCAGCGGAAAATGAAGCTGCCCCCGCACCGGTCGCACCTGAACCAAAACCCGGTCTGGCCTTTACTGCCGTGTTTGGCGCCGTAGCCGGCCTGATCCTGCTGACATTGTTCGCGGGCCCAGCGCTGGAATATACAAGCCAAACCGCAGACCAGCTGTTTACGCCTGCAAACTACATCTCTGCTGTATTGGGAGGGGCCGAGTGATGAAACTACTGCACCGGATATTTCCGCACCCACACCTGACCATTCTATTAACGATCGTCTGGATCCTGCTGGCGAACAAGCCGTCACTGAATTCTCTGGTCTTTGGCCTGATCCTCGGGATCATCATTCCCTTTGTCACACAACCTTACTGGCCCGACCGGCCCAAGCTGCGCAACTGGCCCATGGTCGCCGAATACATGATCGTCGTGCTATGGGATATTGTCGTTGCAAATATTACGGTGGCCCGGATCGTTCTGTTCAAACGCAATGAAGACCGGCGGCCCAACTGGGTTAGCATTCCGCTGGAGCTTCGGACACCCGAAGCCATAACCGTGCTGGCCGGGACCATCACGATGACGCCCGGCACCGTCAGTTGCGACCTGTCAGCACAGGGGCACAATCTGCTGGTTCATTGCCTGGACGCGCCGAACCCAGATCAGGTGCGCGACGAAATCAAGCAGCGCTATGAACGTCGCCTGAAGGAGATTTTCGAATGATCGAATACGCAATCTACTTTGCATTTGCCTGTTTCGGCGCGGCGATCATGATGTGTCTGTGGCGGATCATCACCGCGGATGGCGTTGGGACCCGGGTTCTGGCTCTGGATACAATGGTCATCAATACGATTGCCCTGATGATCCTTTATGGCCTGTCGAAAGGGACCGAGATTTTCTTTGAAGCGGCCATGATCATCGCGATGCTGGGTTTCGTCTCGACCGTGGCATATGCGCGCTTCATGCTGCGCGGCAACATCATCGAATGAGGGTGATATGACATTCATTGCAGAGCTGCTGATCGCCGTTTTCCTTATAATCTCGGGTGTTTTCGGGTTTGTCGGGTCCTTCGGCATGATCAAGCTGAATGACCCTATGTCCCGCCTTCACGCACCGACCAAGGCGACAACTTTAGGCGTGGGTGGGGTGTTGCTGGCTTCGATCACCCATTCCGTTCTGCTGGAAGGCAAACTGTCGCTGCACGAGCTTCTGATCACGCTGTTTTTATTCCTGACGGCTCCGATCACGGCCCTGTTCATTGCAAAATGGCATATTCACCGTCATGAACTGCCCAGCGACCTGCCCGATGCTGGCGAGGATGAGCTTTGGGCCACCCACGCTGTCGAGCAGGTCGAGGATGTTCCGGACCACAGCGCGAATTAACACAAATGCACACATCTCCGCTGCCCCTGACCCGTGATCTGGTTTTAATTGGCGGCGGCCACACCCATGCTCTGCTGCTGCGCAAATGGGGAATGAGCCCTTTGCCCGGCGCGCGGGTAACCGTGATCAACCCCAGCCCCACCGCTCCCTATTCCGGGATGTTGCCCGGATATGTCGCCGGACATTACGACCGGTGGGAGCTGGATATCGATCTTGTCAGACTGGCCCGTTTCGCAGGTGCGCGGGTGATCTTGGGCACGGTCAATGGCATCGATACCGAAACACACGAAGTGCATGTCCTCGGGCATCCTCCGGTAGGCTTCGACGTGGCTTCGGTCAATGTAGGGATCACGTCGGACATGCCCGCCTTGCCAGGCTTTGCGGAACATGCAGTGCCAGCCAAGCCGCTGGGACCTTTTGCTGCGAAATGGGCCGAGTATCTAAAGGGTCAAGGCCCGGCCTCGGTCGCTGTGATCGGTGGCGGCGTCGCGGGCGTCGAACTGGTCATGGCGATGGCACATGCGTTGAAGGCCAGGGGGCGGGCGGCACAGATTACCCTGATCGATAGGGCCTCGGCCCTGACTGCAACCAAACCCAAGGCGGCGGCAACAATCCGGATTGCAATGCATGACCTTGGTGTGGAGGTGATTGAAAACGCGGTGATCACCCGGATCGGGCAGGATCACGTGGAACTACAGGACGGGCGCACAATTCCGGCTGGTTTCGTGACCGGTGCCGCCGGAGCCCGCGCCTATGACTGGATCGCAAACACAGGGCTTGACCTTCAGGACGGACACATCCGAGTGAACGGCTACCTGCAATCCAGTGATCCGGCTGTGTTTGCCGCCGGGGATTGCGCCCATCTTACGGACAACCCCAGACCGAAGGCTGGTGTCTATGCGGTGCGCGAAGCGCCGGTTTTGTACGATAATCTTCGCGCAGCGCTCGGCGCGGGACAGATGCGAAAATACACACCGCAAAAAGATTATCTCAAACTGATCTCACTGGGTGGCAAGTCAGCACTGGCCGAGCGTTTGGGAACATCGTTCAGCGGCCCGTTGATGTGGACATGGAAGAACCATATCGACCAGACCTTTATGAACAAGTTTCGCGACCTGCCGCAAATGACACCGCCCGCCCTGCCACGCGACCGGGCAGCCGGGCTTGATGAGGTTTTGGGTGAAAAGCCCATGTGCGGCGGATGTGGAGCAAAGGTCGGGCGCGACGCATTGCAACTCGCCCTGAAATCCCTCCCCGCCCTTACTCGTACCGACATCACCGCCCTACCCGGCGACGATGCCGCGCTTTTGCAAACAGGCGGGGCGCAGCAAGTCATGACGTCCGACCACCTGCGGGCTTTCACCAACGATCCCGCACTTATGACGCGGATCGCTGCCGTTCACGCTCTGGGGGATATCTGGGCCATGGGGGCCGCACCTCAGGCGGCCACGGCAACAATCATCCTGCCGCGCATGTCTGCCGCCCTGCAAAGCCGCACAATGTCCGAAATCATGTCGGTCGCGAGTGACGTCATGCGGGCTGCGGGCGCGGAAATCGTGGGCGGGCACAGCTCAATGGGCGATGAGATGACTGTCGGTTTCACGCTGACTGGCCTGTGCAAGTCTACCCCGATTACATTGGCGGGTGGTCAGCCGGGGGATCGCCTGATCCTGACCAAGCCCTTGGGAAGCGGTGTTCTGATGGCGGCGGAAATGGCTGGTCTTGCCGAAGGGGCCTGGGTCGCGGCAGCCTACAAACATATGACACAGCCCCAGGGCGATGCAGCCCGCATTTTGGCCAACGCCCATGCGATGACCGACGTGACCGGGTTTGGTCTGGCCGGGCATCTGCAAGGCATCTGCGACGCATCGCATTGCGGCGCTACGCTTGAACTGGACGCGGTAAAGGTGATGGACGGCGCGCTTGCGCTGACGGATCAGGGGGTCCGGTCAACGATTTTTGCCGACAACAACGCGATTGCGCCCGATCTTCCGTCCGGGGGCAAGGCGGCGCTGCTTTTTGACCCGCAAACAGCCGGGGGTTTGCTGGCCGCCGTGAATGCGAAGGACGCCGAAACCCTTCTGCAAGATCTTCTGGACGCGGGATATACGGCAATGATCATTGGCCAGCTGACCGACACACCGGGTTTGCGCCTTCAAAGCTGATCCAGAAGGCTTTCAATTTGCGCGGCCGCGTTGCTCAGCCCCGTGTTGTCCAAAGTTTCCACATCAAAACTGGCCAATACCTGCACCGGGCGGGATTGCCGGGATTTGGTGTATGCGGGATCATAATGCTGTTCCATCAAGGCCCGTGTCAGCGCCTGTTTTTGACCCGCATCAATCAATCGCAGCCATCCGTCCACGACCTCATGCCCGCGATGGAACCGCAGCGGTGATAACCGGTCCCGCAATCGGTCACTGTCAGACAGAATGTCGTCATAAGCCCGAACCAAGTAGGCAGAACGGGCTTCAATTGAAGCCGTAATGTTCACACGCGGAGCCTTGCACAACGCGTTCCAAAGGCTGGGCGGCAGGATCAAGCTGCCAATTTTGGATGATTCCGCTTCGACCACGACTGAACGCGCCGGATCCATTGAACACAGCGCAGCGGACAGGGCAGATTCAAACCCCTTCTGACTGGGCTGCCCCCCTGGCCTTTCGCCCAGCAAGGACCCGCGATGGTTGGCCAGCGCTTCAAGGTCCAGAATCTGTACGCCTCGTGCGTGCAACAGAGCCAAAAGATCGGTCTTTGCGGTGCCCGTGTAGCCATCCAGTGCGATCAGCCGATGTGGCAAGGGATCATCGTACAAATAAGCGTTCACCAATCGACGGTAGGTACGATAGCCGCCGTCTACCACTTCGGCGCGCCAGCCAATTTGCTGCAACATCCATGTGAATGATCCGGAACGCTGTCCACCGCGCCAGCAATAGACCAAGGGGCGCCACGCTCCGTCATGATGGCTGAGGTGGTGTTCGATGTGATTGGCTGCATTGCGGAATACCATAGCAGCACCCAGCTTGCGCGCCAGAAAGGGGCTGTCCTGTACATAAATGGTTCCGACCCGGGCGCGTTCCTCGTTGTTCAGCACAGGCAGGTTTATTGCACCCGGCAGATGATCTTCGGCAAACTCGGCAGGGCTGCGAACGTCGATCACGGTATCATACCTGTGCGCGTAAAGTTGGGTCAGGTCAGGAAATTTCAGAGCCATGCCGAAGGTCTAGCTTGCCGCGTTTCCAAAGAAAAGGTCACGCGTCACAAGGTTCGACCAGCTCTGGCCCGCTGGCCCGGTTCGAGTTCACCGCAGGCCCGACCCGGTGGAAGGTCAACACATCCTCGTTCCCCGGCTGCATCAGCCGTGCGGCCCCTTTTCCGGCTTCACCCAACCACAATGGCCAGTCATTGGGTTCTACGATCAAGGGCATTCGCTGATGAATGACCTCAAGCCTTTTGCTGGCAGCCGTCGTCACGATAGCACAGGTGCCCTGCCGTTCGCTTTCAGGGCCCCAGTCCTGCCAGACCCCGGCAAAGGCAATGGGAGCTTTGTCCTGACGGTGGATATACCAAGGCAGGCGCGTTCCCTGTTCCGTTTTTGTCCATTCATAGAACCCAGTCGCTATGATCAGGCAGCGGCGCGTCCGGCAGGCATCGCGAAAGGCGGGCTTGTCCGCCAGGGTCTCGGCCCGGGCGTTGATCAGTAACGGCCCCGCCGTTTCGGTCTTGTACCAATGTGGCAGAAATCCCCAGCGCAGCGCATCCAGATGGCGGCCTGTTTCGCCGCTACGCACGACATGTACCTGATTTGTCGGACAAACATTGAAATTCGGCACCACAGGTAGCGCATTTGCCGGGCGCGCCGAAAACAGCTGCGCCATTGCGTCGTTGGGAAGAGTTATTGCAAACCGTCCGCACATGGGTAATGAACCACCGATACATTCTTGATACAGGCACAGGATCTCACGGGGTCACATGGAATACCAGACAACGCAATCCCTCAAGAGCAAAGCACTGGCGCTTCTGGAAGCAGGCAAGCTGCCGCAAGCTTTGAAAAAGGCCCAGCTGGGTGTCAAGAAATTCCCAAAAGACTCGGATTATCATGCCATCGCCGGCTTTGTTTTGACCGAGATGAAGCAATACAAGAAATCAATTCCGCATTTTGTTGAAGCCTCGCGGATGAAACCGGACGACCTGCAGTTTGTCGAAAACCTGGCGAATGCATTGATGCAGACCGGGCAAATTCCTAAAGCCCTGGACTATACCGAACAAAAGCTGGAGCAATTCCCCAACAACCAGGAATTGAACCGCGTGCTGGATGAAATTCACCTCAAAGGCACCAATTGGCGCATGATGATCGAACATGCGAGCAAGAAGCTGGAGAGCGATCCAGACAATGTGGACCTTCTTGCAAAACGGGCCAGAGCTTACGCCAATATCGGCTTTGACGATGAAAACTCGCGGGATGTCGCCCGCGCCTACGAGTTGGACCCCGAGAACACAAAGATTGCCCTTATTAAGTCTGTAAACCTTCACCAAACGGGTGAAAAGAACGAGTCCAAAGCAATACTGAGGCGCGTTCTTCAAAACGAACCCGAACATATGTCGGCTTTGCTGCAATTATCGGCAATTGCAACCACAGAAGAAGCTCCGGAGCTGCTGGAAGCCGTTAATAAAGCCATCTCCGAAAAGGGAGATGATAAGCTGGAACTCCAGTTCGCCAAGGCGCATTTGATTTCAAAGTTAGACGGGTTGAATGCCGCCATGCCGCATTATGCGCGGGCCAATGAAATTCAGCACCAAGGCAACCCCTATGTCCCGGCGGATGAAGAGGAAAAACTGTTCCGGATCACCAGCTTGTTCCCTGTCGATTCCGATGCACCAGAGTCCGGCTTTGCCGAGGGGCCAGCACCGATCTTTGTACTGGGTCAACCCCGCTCTGGCACGACATTGATGGAAATGATGCTGAGTTCAGCCCCCGGAATTTCCGGTTGCGGCGAACTGACTTTGGGGGCCGATCTGTCGCGTGAGTATGAGAAAAAAGGCCAGAAGTATGACGCTGCCAAAGCGTCCGAGCTCGCGCGGGAATTCCTCGAATTGATGCCGCCCATTCCGGGCGACTCTGTCGCCTTTGTCGATAAGATGCCGCACAATTATCAACGTATTGGATTCCTGCTGTCTGCCTTCCCAAAGGCAAAGATTATCAACATGCTGCGCGATCCGCGTGATGTTGGATTGTCCAAATGGATCAGATGTTTTCCTGCGGGCGGAATGCGCTATGCCTCGAATATGCAGGCCATCGCCCATTCGGCAAATATGTATCGTCGTTATATGGCGCATTGGGATGCCGTGTTCGGGAATCGTATTCTGACGGTACCTTACGAAGAACTGGTGGCCGACCCGAAAACCTACAGCCAGCAGGTCGCTGCGTTCTGCGATTTGGAGTGGACCGAAACGATGATGCACCCCGAGAAAAACACCAAACAGGTACGTACGGCAAGCATCGATCAGGTGCGCAACAAGATCTCGACCAAGTCTATCGGCGGCTGGCGCGGGGTTGCTGAGCACATCAAACCGATGCTGGACGGGTTCGATCCGAAACTCTGGCCGGAATATGATTTCAGCTGATCCGTTCCCAAACAAAAAAGCCGCATCACAGGGATGCGGCTTTTGTCTTTGTCGTAAACCCAGTTACTTCTGTTTGATACGCCCGTCTACATACGGCTGATAGGGCGCATTTTCCGCCAGGTATTCCGCGGTGACATCCGCAAGGTCCGGGCCGAAGTCATAGGCGTTCTTGTCATCGCCTTCGAACATCTTGTACCCGTCACCACCGTTGCGGACGTAGTTGTTGGTGACGACCAGGTAGGTCTTGTTCGGGTCGATCGGAATAAAACCGTCACCCTCGGCAATCATCACCTCGCTGACGCGCCCCTCGTTCGGTGCCACGCTTGGGTCCCAGGTAAAGCTAAGACCGGCGACCTGCGGGAATCGGCCTTTCACTTCTTCCACCTGACTTACGCCATTTTCGAGTGCGTCAATGACACCCTGTCCGCTGATTTCAAAGGTCGACAGTGTATTCTGGAAAGGCAACACCGTCAGAACCTCGCCCATGGTCACATCACCGGGATCGATAGAAGCCCGCAACCCACCCGAGTTGGCAATGGCAATCTGAACGCCCTGATCCGCCACACGCGCCAGCATCGCATCGGCAACCAGGTTGCCCATCTGGCATTCCTGCACGCGGCAAATTGAGCGATCCCCTTCAATGGCTTCTGCAGCGCTTGCAACAACCTTGTTGCGGATTTCATCCAAAGGCACCGCCAGTTCCGCAATCCGGTCCAGCGCGGCCTGATCCTCGGTCACTGCGTTGTCCATGATCAAAGGCTCGCCAGCTGCCTCGATCACTTTGCCATCGTCATCGAAAGTGACGTTCAATTCGCCCAGAAACTTGCCATAGGCATAGGCCTGAACGATCTGTACGCCGTTTACCACTGTTGGGTACGGACCTGCCGCCTTATCCGACACATTCGAAAGATACGTGTTCGAATGCCCGCCGACGATCACGTCAACACCAGTCGTCTCTTGCGCGACACGCTGATCGACGCCATAGCCGGAATGGCTGAGAACGATGATCTTGTTGACACCCTCACCTGTCAGTTTATCGACTTCGGCCTGCACAGCTGGCACCGGGTCCGAAAACGTGACATTGGGGCCGGGCGAGGCAAGCTCATCCGTGTCGATTGGGGTCAGGCCGATCAAGCCGATCTTCTCGCCGCCTACTTCGATAACGGTCGATTTCTTGATCCTGTCTGTCAAAAGCTCTTCGTCGTGAATATCGGCGTTGGACATCAGGACCGGGAAGTCGACCGAGTCGATGAACCCCCGCAACACTTCGGGGCCGTCATCAAACTCGTGGTTGCCGACGGTCATGGCATTATAGCCCAGCTTGTTCATGAACTCGGCTGCGACCTTGCCCTTGTAATAGGTATAGAAAAGGGACCCCTGGAACTGGTCACCTCCATCCACCAGAATCGAATTATCTGCCCGTGCGCGCGCGTCGGCAACTGCCGTTACTAGGCGCGCCGATCCGCCAAAGCACTTGCCTTCTGTATTGTCTTCCTCACCGCAACCGCTGTCGTATTTGTTGATCGGCTCAAAGCGCGAATGGAAATCGTTGGTGTGCAGAATTGTCAGCTTGTAATCGGCTGCTGCGGCACCCGCCGTCAGGCCCACCACCGCGACCGAAGTTAAAAATCGGGTCAACATCTTGGAACTCCCTGTTATTATTGCCGGGGATCGTGCGCTTATGTCGACCGAGAGTCAAAGGAGAAATCCAGCTTGATTCCAAGCGCCGTGCGAGGCATCAGGTCATCATGCTGATCTACAAGATTTTCCGAACCGACGAATGGGCTGAACTGCAAAGTCTGGGCGCCACAGACGGAGCACCCATTGACGTGTCAGACGGGTTTGTTCACTTTTCCACCGCTGAACAAGCTGCTGAAACCGCCGCCAAGCATTTTGCGGGCGTTGAAGGGCTTACGCTGTTGGCCTGCGATGCCGATGCCATGGGTGATGACCTGAAATGGGAAGTGTCGCGAGGAAACGCCCTGTTTCCGCATCTGTATCGTCAGATCAGGTTAAGCGATGTTGTCTGGGCGCGTCCCCTGCCTTTTGTCGGCACGGCACATCAGTTTCCCGAGGATATGGCATGACATCCTATGTCGATCCGGATCGCGCCCAGTTCGAGGCATTCAAGGCTCTGGAGCGCGACCAGCCGATCGAAATGCTCAATCTGGTGAAATTCCGCGCCGAGGCGCAGTATCCCAAATCACATGAATTGGCTGGCGCAGGGCTGACCGGGGCGCAGGCTTATCAGAAATACGGGGTTGAAACCGCCCCAATCATTGACCGTATCGGGGCAAGCATCCTGTGGCGGGGTGCATTTGAAACGACACTGATCGGACCGGCTGATGAGGTATGGGATGCCGTCTTTATCGCACGCTATCCGACTGCATATGCGTTTCTGGAAATGGTGACTGACCCAGTGTACCGGGCAGCGGTGGTCCATCGGCAGGCTGCGGTCGAAACCTCGCGCCTGATCCGGTGCGGATCAAGCAAAAGCGGGAAAGCGTTCGGATGAAACTGACCGAGAAGTTCGGGCTTGCGGCCCTGCACTGCATGGACCCCGAAACCGCCCACGGGATGTCGATCAGGGCTTTGAAGGCGGGGCTTGCGCCTGCGCAGGGGCCGGTGACAACACCGCGTCTGAAAACCAGCCTAGCCGGGTTGGACCTGCCTAATCCGGTAGGTTTGGCCGCGGGTTTCGACAAGAACGGCGAGGCTCTGACGCCGCTGTCGCGCGTAGGATTCGGTTTCATCGAAGTCGGGGCTGTCACACCACGCCCGCAACCGGGAAACCCTAAACCACGCCTGTTTCGCCTGACCGAAGACAAAGCGGCGATCAACCGTTTTGGCTTCAACAACGAAGGCATGGAGGTGATGGCAAAACGGCTTGCTGATCGCCCCAAAAATGCGGTGATCGGCCTGAATCTGGGCGCCAACAAGGACAGCGAGGATCGCGCAGGTGATTTCGTCAAGGTGCTGGCGCATTGTGCCCCGCATCTGGATTTTGCCACCGTCAACGTGTCATCCCCGAATACGGAAAAGCTGCGGGATTTACAGGGCAAAGCAGCGCTGAGCGCGCTTTTGAGCGGTGTGATTGAAACCCGTGATGCGCTGCCTCGCCCGCTGCCTGTCTTCCTGAAAATCGCGCCGGACCTGACCGATGCCGAATTGCAGGACATTGCCGAGGTTGCGCGCGAGACCCATGTGGATGCCGTGATTGCCACCAACACCACCCTGTCACGCGAAGGGCTGCGCAGTTCGCACAAAGGTGAAACCGGTGGGCTGTCCGGTGCACCGCTGTTCGAGAAATCAACACGTGTTCTGGCGCGGCTTAGCCAGTTGACCGGGGGTGACATTCCCCTGATCGGCGTCGGTGGCATCAGCAATGCGGAACAGGCCTATGCCAAGATTTGCGCCGGGGCGTCAGCTGTGCAGTTCTATACGGCGGTGGTGTATGGCGGCATTTCTCTGGCGGCGGACATTGCGAACGGGCTGGATGAACTGCTGGCCTGCGACGGCTTTGACAATGTGGCTCAGGCCGTCGGCAGCAAACGAGAGGACTGGCTATGATCGAATATTGGCGCAACCCGCGCTGTTCAAAATCCCGCGCTGGTCTTGCATTGCTGGAAGAAAATGGTGCACGGGTCACGGTGCGCAAATATCTTGAGGATGCACCATCAATTGATGAGCTGCGAGCGGCACAATCCGCCTTGGGGCTTTCGCCCGTCGAGATGATGCGCACCGGAGAATCCCGGTTCAAGGAACTGGGGCTGACAAAGACCTCGCCAGACGACGCCCTGATCCGGGCCATGGCTGAAAACCCGATCCTGATTGAACGTCCGCTTGCCATTGCGGGCGATAAGGCTGCCATCGGGCGTCCACCGGAAAACCTTCTTACGCTGCTCTAGGCCACCTGCGCCTCGAGCTTGGGATAGCGCCACCCCAAAGTCACGCCACGTGCGATGTTAAGCACCATCAACGCGGCCCACAGGCCGTGATTTCCGAAACTTGGCACGAGAATGAACAGCGCAACCAGATGGATAGCGACCGATTGGAACATCGCGCTACGCATGGCCCGGGTCCATGTTGCACCTATGTAGATGCCGTCAAACATCCAGCTTGCCACGCCGATAACGGGTGCCAACGCGGCCCAGACAAGAAACTCGCGCCCGGCCTCGCGCACCTGCGGCGATGTTGACATGAGGTCGATCAACGCCGGTCCGGCGACAAAGAAAACCACACCCAGTAACAGGGCACCCCCAACACCCCATTGCGAGGTCATGAAAGACGCGCGGCGCACCTGATACCTGTCTCTGGCACCCACCGCGCTTCCGACCAGCGCCTCGGCGGAAAAGGCGAACCCGTCCAGCGCGAAAGCTGTGATTTCAAGAAACTGAAGCAGGACCTGATTGGCCGCCAGATTGACATCACCCAGATCGGAACCGACGAAAAGAAAGGTCGTGAAGGATCCGGTTAGCAAAACCGACCGGATCATGATATCGCCGTTGACCTGCAACATCCGGCGCAGTCGGGCAGCGTCAAATATGCGGGCCCAGTCACGCCAGATTCCGTCTTCGAACCCATCCCGACACAGCCAAAGGCCCAGCGCCAGACCTGTCCATTCCGCGATCAAAGTGGCTATGGCAACCCCTTCGACACCCCAGCCAAGACCAAGCACAAACCACAGGTCCAGAACGATGTTCAATCCGTTCATCCAGACCTGAAGAACAAAAACCCCGCGCGTGCGTTCAACCGCAATCAACCATCCGGTAACCGCATAAAGCGCGATAGTGGCAGGCGCGCCCCAAATTCGAATCTCAAGATAGGCGTGGGCCAGCGTTTCGACCTCGGGGCTCGCCGGAGATAAAGCGAACGCACCCGCGAACACGGCCACTTGTGTAAGGATAAAGAACAGCCCGGCCGCGCCGCCAAGCATCAGGCCGCGCATCAGCAATGCCCGGGTTTCAATAGCGTCACCTGCCCCGCGTGCCTGCGCCGCCATCCCGGTGGTTCCCATCCGCAAGAAGCCGAAAATCCAGTAGATCGTTGACAGGATCACTGCACCGATCCCGACCGCCCCGATTGGCGCAGCCAGCCCCAACTGGCCGACAACACCGGTATCAACTGCACCCAGAATCGGAACGGTGGCGTTCGACAGGACAATCGGCACAGCGATCTTCAGCACCCGCCGATGCGTGATGGGTGCCGAGGCGTCCTGCATGGTCAGCTCTTGCCCCGAGGCGGTTGCGGCATCAGGAAATGCCCGGAGGCCTGCGCAAACAGTTTCGCATGATTGTCCTGCCAGGCTTCAACCCGTACCGAGGCGTAACGCCGCCCCGACCGGCTGATAAATGCCCGCGCATAGGCGTCTCGCGGCAAGCCCGAACGCAGATAGTCAACGGTAAAGTCGATCGTCTTGGGAAACCGGATGCTTTCGTCTGACACGATGGCCTCTGCATCGATCTCTCCGCTTTCAATACTTGGGAACATGTGTTCCCAGCTCAGCGTGATAACGGCTGTCACTTCCAAAAAGGCAGCCGTCACACCACCATGAATTGCAGGCAGAAACGGATTGCCGATCAACTTGTCATCGAAATTCAAAACGCCGGTCAGCTCATCCCCGCGCCTGTCAAAACTGATGTTCAGGAAACGTATATACGGTACGCCGTCGACAAGCGCACGCAGGGCTGCATCGCGGCGCTGCTTGACCACCTGCATCGGCTCGGGACGAGGTCTTGGCATATTACTTCCCTTCAACCGTAAAGGACCCTGAGGCTGTCGCCACCGGCAGGTCCGTGTCGTTGTCCATTGCGGTGGCCCGCACGAAGGCAACGTTTCGCGTGATATGGTGACAGACGGCATGTGCAGTAATCGTCTGACCTGGCGTCGCCGCGCGCATATAGTCTATCCGCAGATCGATTGTTGCGGTTCCTCCGGGGGCCGATGGGTGGCTCATCACCGCAGCGCCACAACAGGTGTCCAGAATCGTGGATATCGCTCCCCCATGAATCACCGCTGTACGCGGATCCCCGATCAGGTCTTTGTTGTAGGGCAGAGTTATCTCTGCCTCACCCTCGCCGATCTGCGTGAGCGTAAGGTTCAATGCCCGCGCATGGGGGATCGCCTCGATAAACTGGCGGGCTAAAACTGTCTTATCGACCATAAGTATGCGTCCTGTTCTCTGCACCGCCTTTATGAGCCGGTGTTCCGGTAAAGAGCAAGCCTACCTGTTGCGCTTGGGATCGGGACCGCCTAGGTTGCTGACGAGGAGACCGGGAATGTCCAACAACCGTTTGTCATTCAAAGAAATGTGCGCCGAGTTTGACGTGACGCCGCGCACCCTGCGCTACTACGAATATATCGAGCTTTTGCAACCGGACCGCGAAGGGCGTTCGCGCTTTTACGGGCCCCGGGAATGCGCGCGGATGAAACTGATCATGCGCGGCCGAAAGTTTGGTTTTCCTCTAGAAGAGATTCGCCAATGGCTACTGATCTATGAAGATCAGGGAAACGAGGCCCAGATGGCCACCTTTGTCGAAATGGCGGACCGCCAGATGAGTGAGCTTCAGCAGCAGCGACAGCAACTGGATGAGGCAATGGACGAACTCAAAAGCCTGCGCGACCAAACGGCCAAGTCGCTGGAATAACCTTTTCCGATATTTCATAATCAAGCATTGCAGGTGGCAGAACCTGTCGAAACCGGTGCGCATCCCCTTCAAGGCACCCGTTTATTCATGCCGGAAATCAGTTGACGCAACGGTAACAAAATTACGCCGAAAGCCCCTTACGTGCACGGATGTTACGTCAACTTCAAAGTGACGCAGCGTCTGGATTACGTAAACGTCACTCACATGTTGTAAAGCACCCACCAACTGCGCAACTCATGTTTCATGACGCCAGTGACGAGAGTATGACGAATGACCGAAGATGTGATGACCATCCGCGAGATGTGCGAGACCTATGATGTCACACCACGCACCTTGCGGTTCTATGAGGCAAAGGAACTACTGTTCCCGATCCGCGAAGGCCAAAAACGTCTGTTCACCAAACGTGACCGGGCGCGGCTGAAGCTGATCCTGCGCGGCAAAAGATTCGGGTTCAGCCTCGAGGAAATTCGACAGCTGCTGGATCTCTACCATGTGGGCGATCAACAGGTCACCCAGATGAATCGCACATATGAAATCGCGTGCGAGCGTCTGGCTGACATGGAATCGCGCCGCGAAGAGCTGACGCAGGCCATCGACGATCTGAAAGAGCAGTTGCGCTGGGGCGAGAAAGTCATCGCCTCGATGAAACAGGAAAAGAAGGCGGCCGAGTAACCTCGCCCTGCCTTCCGGACATATGAATTAAGGGAGCTTCACATGCCCGTTTACAACGCGCCAACCAAAGACATGCAGTTCATTCTGCACGATGTTCTGAAAGTCTCGCAGTCGGACATCCCCGGCTATGACGAACTGGAGCCCGAATTCACCGGCGCAGTTCTGGAAGAAGCAGGCAAGGTTGCCACCAACGTCCTGCATCCTTTGAACGTTGTTGGTGACACCGAAGGGTGCCGGTTGGAAAACGGCATTGTGTACACCCCTACCGGGTTCAAAGACGCCTTCGAGCAGATGAAGGAAGGTGGCTGGACTGGCCTCGACATGCCGGAAGAGTATGGTGGCCAGAACATGCCTTACGTGATCGGCACAGCCGTGGGTGAGATGTTCTCGGGCTCCAACCAGGCTTTCACCATGTATCAGGGCCTGACCCATGGCGCAGCCTCGGCCATTCTGGCGCACGGAACAGACGAGCAGAAGAACAAATACCTGCCCAACATGGTCAGCTGTGAATGGACCGGCACCATGAACCTGACCGAACCACATTGTGGCACCGATCTGGGCCTGATGCGCACCAAGGCAGAACCGCAGGGTGACGGCAGCTACAAGATCTCCGGCCAGAAGATCTTTATCTCGGCTGGCGACCACGACATGGCAAACAACATCGTCCACCTGGTGCTGGCCAAGATCCCAGGTGGCCCCGAGGGCATCAAAGGCGTGTCGCTGTTCATTGTGCCCAAGTTCATTGTGAACGAAGACGGCAGCCTGGGCGAGCGCAACGGCGTATCGGTCGGCAAGATCGAAGAGAAAATGGGCATCCACGGCAACTCGACCTGCGTCATGAACTATGACGAAGCCACCGGCTGGCTGCTGGGCGAAGAGCACAAGGGCATGCGCGCCATGTTCACCATGATGAACGAAGCGCGTCTGGGGGTGGGCATGCAGGGCCTGTCGCAAGCCGAAGCGGCCTATCAGAATGCTCTGGAATACGCCAAGGACCGTTTGCAGGGTCGCGATGTGACCGGTGTCAAGAACCCGGATGGTCCGGCCGATCCTCTGATCGTGCATCCTGATATCCGTCGCAACCTGATGGATCAGAAAAGCTTTACCGAAGGCGCGCGCGCGTTCATCCTTTGGGGCGCGACCATGATCGACAAGGCGCACCGCGCGGGAGACAAGGATGCGGACGGGCTGATCTCGCTGCTGACCCCGGTCATCAAAGGGTTTTTGACCGACGAAGGCTACGACATGACCGTTCAGGCGCAGCAGGTCTATGGTGGCCATGGCTACATCGAAGAATGGGGCATGTCGCAATATACCCGCGACGCCCGCATCGCGATGATCTACGAAGGTGCAAATGGCGTTCAGGCGCTTGACCTTGTGGGTCGCAAGCTGGCGCAGGATGGCGGCAAGCACGTCATGGCGTTCTTCGAGATGGTCAAAACCTTCTGCAAGGAAAACGCGGGCCAGAACGAAGCATACGACAAGGCGTTCATCGAACCGCTGAAAGCCGCATCCAAGGATTTGCAGGCCGCTGGCATGTATTTCATGCAGGAAGGCATGAAGAACCCGAATAACGCATTGTCCGGTTCCTATGACTTTATGCACATGTTCGGCCATGTTTGCCTGGGCCTGATGTGGGCGCAAATGGCGAAAGCGGCTCAGGAAGCGCTGGATGGTGGAGCCTCGGACAAAGAATTCTACGAGACCAAGATTGCCACCGGCCGTTTCTACATGGCCCGCCGCCTGCCCGCGACAGCGATGCATCTGGCACGCATCCAGACCGGCGCGGACACGGTAATGGCACTGGACGCGGCGAACTTCTGATCTCAGTCTGGGTCCGGGCAACACCGCCCGGACCCAGCTTACCGGAGGAGACCAAATGCCAAAACGTTTTCGGCTGACCCGCCGTTTCCCGGTTGCGATGACTGAAGATGGGTATCGCAAACTCAAAGCGTTCGCGCGTGATGCCGGTCTGGACGAAGGTGAAGCGCTGTCTTTCTTGTTCGAGAATTTCAACAGCGTGATTGATGAGGAGAACCTGACCCACCGCCTGCGCATCTTCAATTCCGAACTTGAGGCACGGAAGAGGTGAACTGCTGCGGAGAAAACTCAACGGCGACTTTAATTTGAATGCCGGACGCCTCCGGCGGGAGTATTTGTGAAAAGATGAAGCGGCGATGCGTCCCTGCCACCGGGCACACTCGCCATCAGGACAGGAACGACTTCACCTTTTGCGGTCATCGGCTCTCCAGCCTGTACCGCACGACCACTGAATACGAAGATGGTTGATGAAACGTTACCTACTGCCCTTCATCTTTTCAAAAATACTCAAATCCGGCCTAGCCACATGCGCCTTGGGAGGGGCGAGCACATGACCATCAAACTTCATTGCTTCGGAGAAAGTGGAAACAGCTACAAGGCTGCTTTGGCTCTGGAAATGTCCGGTTTGGAGTGGGAACCGGTCTTTGTCGATTTCTTCAAAGGTGTAACCCGCACGCCGGAATATCGTGCTGACGTAAACGAGTTGGGTGAAGCACCAGTTCTGGTCGATGGAGATTTTCACACCAGCCAATCCGGTGCGATTCAGGCCTATGTCACGGAGAAATCCGGCAAGTTCGGTGGCAAGGACCGGGAAGAAGACTACGATATTCTGCGTTGGGTTTTGTGGGACAATCACAAACTCAGCTCAATGGCAGGTTTGACGCGGTTCCTGATCAATTTCCTACCCGAGCAGCACCGCAACCCTGATGTCATTGCATTCAATAAAGGACGTTTGAAGGCGGCTTATGAAATCCTGAACAACCACCTGGATGGTCGCGACTGGATCGTTGGTGATGGTGTGACCAACGCCGACCTTAGCTGCTGTGGTTATCTGTATTACCCTGAACCATTTGGCTTTGACCGTGCCGACTGGCCCCATATCGACGCCTGGCTGACCCGCTTGTCCGAACAGCCCGGCTGGAAACACCCCTATGACCTGATGCCCGGCAACCCGTCGGATCGAGCTTGAGGAGAAGACCCATGACCGAAGCCTATATCTATGACGCCCTGCGCACGCCGCGCGGCAAGGGCCGCAAGGATGGCAGCCTGCACGAGGTAACCTCGGTGCGCCTGTCCGCCCTGACCCTGAACGCGATGAAAGAGCGCAACAACCTGGAAGGTCACGCCGTCGAAGACGTGATCTGGGGAAACGTCACGCAAGTGATGGAGCAAGGCGGCTGTCTTGCGCGCTCGGCCGTTCTGGCATCCGACCTCGACCAGTCGATCCCGGGTCTCGCGATCAACCGTTTCTGCGCCTCGGGCATGGAAGCCGTGAACCTGGCCGCAAACCAGGTGAAAGGCGGCGCAGGCGATGCCTATATTGCGGGCGGTGTCGAGATGATGGGTCGCGTGGCCATGGGCAGCGACGGTGCAGCAATCGCTGTTGACCCCTCGCTGGCGATGGAGACCTATTTCGTACCTCAGGGAATCTCGGCCGACATCATCGCGACCGAGTATGGCTTTACCCGTGATGACGCGGATGCGCTGGCGGTTGAATCGCAAAGACGTGCTGCGGAAGCCTGGGCCGACAACCGGTTCGAGAAATCCGTGATCACCGTCAAGGATCAGAACGGCCTGACCATTCTGGACCGCGATGAATACATGCGCCCCGGCACTGACATGCAGAGCCTCGGTGCGCTGAACCCGTCGTTCGCTATGATGGGCGAGCAGATGCCTGGCTTCGACAAGGTTGCGATGCTGAAATACCCCCATCTTGAGCGCGTGAACCACATCCACCACGCCGGCAACAGCTCGGGCATCGTGGACGGAGCCGCTGCTGTTCTGATCGGCAACAAGGAATTTGGCGAGAAATACGGCCTCAAGCCGCGTGCCCGCATCAAAGCAACCGCCAAGATTGGCACTGATCCGACCATCATGCTGACTGGCCCGGTTCCGGTGACCGAGAAGATTTTGGCCGACAATGGCATGAAGATCAGCGATCTGGACCTGTTTGAAGTGAACGAAGCTTTCGCCTCGGTCGTGCTGCGGTTCCAGCAGGCATTTGATGTCGATCCCGCACTGGTCAACGTCAACGGTGGCTCGATCGCGATGGGTCACCCGCTGGGTGCCACGGGTGCGATGATTATCGGTACGCTGCTGGATGAACTTGAGCGTCAGGACAAGGAAACCGGTCTGGCCACGCTTTGCATTGCATCCGGCATGGGTGCGGCTACCATTATCGAGCGTGTCTGATGCCTAAGCTGGATCTTTCTCAGATCCCGTTTCAGGGCGGCTCGGCCTATCCCGGCAAGCTGGCCGAAGCGACCACAGGTCGCTTTGCGCAGCGCGTGGGCGATGCGGGCGGTCTGACCCAATACGGGGTCAACATCGTGCGGCTGGATCCGCAGGGCCTGTCATCGCTGCGCCATTACCACATGAAGCAGGACGAGTTTGCCATAATCCTCAGCGGCTCGTGCACGCTGGTCGATGATGATGGCGAGCACGAGATGCAGCCCGGCGATTGCGCCGCCTGGCCCGCAGGTGAGGCCAACGGCCATCACCTTGTGAACAACACCGATGCGCCCATGACCTTTCTGGTGGTGGGCACACGGACCCCGACCGAGACCGGCTATTACAGCGACATGGACATGATGGTGAAGGTTGATGAGAACGGATTCTCCTTCACCCGCAAGGATGGCAGCCCGCTGACGGCTGACCAGATTGGAGATGACAATGACTGATTTCACTCTGAGCAAAGACGCAGACGGCGTCGCCACGATCACCTGGGACGTGCCCGGGAAGACCATGAACGTGATGTCCTTTGACGGGCTGGCAGAATTGAGCGATTGCATCGATCAGGCGCTGGCCGACGATGAGGTGAAAGGCATCATTGTTACTTCGGGCAAAGAAGGGTCATTTGCAGGCGGCATGGACCTGAACCTGCTGGCGGTGATGAAAGAACAGGCGGGCGACAATCCAGCCAAGGGTCTGTTCGAGGGCACGATGAAAATGCACGCCCTGCTGCGCAAGATCGAACTGGCGGGTATGGACCCCAAGACCAAGAAAGGCGGCAAGCCGATTGCTACCGTTCTGCCCGGGACCGCTGCGGGCATCGGTATGGAACTGCCCCTGTCTACCCATCGTATCTTTGCAGCCGAAAACCCAAAGGCAAAGTACGGCCTGCCCGAGATCATGGTCGGCATCTTCCCTGGCGCGGGCGGCACCACCCGTATGGTCCGCAAAGTTGGCGCCATTGCGGCGGCTCCGCTGTTGCTGGAAGGCAAAATGCTGGACGTCAAGAAAGCCAAGGGCGCAGGCTATATCGACGAAATCGCAGCCGATCCAATGGCAGCAGCCAGGGAATGGGTGCTGAGCGCCAAGGACGCCGATCTGGTCAAGCCTTGGGACGCGAAGGGTTATAAAATGCCCGGTGGCGCCCCCTATCATCCCGCAGGCTTCATGAACTTCGTTGGCGCGTCGGCGATGGTGAATGGCAAAACCCAAGGGGCCTTCCCGGCGGCCAAGGCTCTGCTGAGCGCGGTTTACGAAGGCGCTCTGGTCGATTTCGACACCGCGCTGAAAATCGAAGCGCGCTGGTTCACGTCCGTGCTGATGAACCCGTCGTCTGGTGCGATGATCCGATCGCTGTTCCTGAACAAGGAAGCACTGGAAAAAGGTGCCGTGCGTCCTGCAGGCGTTCCGGATCAGTCCGTCAAGAAGATCGGCGTTCTGGGCGCAGGCATGATGGGGGCTGGTATCGCTCTGGTATCGGCGCAGGCCGGTATGGAAGTGGTTCTGATCGACCGCGATCAGGAGGCTGCCGACAAAGGCAAAGCCTATACCGAGACCTATCTGGACAAAGGCATGAAGCGCGGCAAGGTCACGGCTGAGAAAAAAGAGGCCATGCTGGGTCGCATCACCGCGACGCCGGATCTGGACAACCTGAAAGGGTGTGACCTGATCATCGAAGCGGTCTTTGAAGACATGGGCGTCAAGGCTGAGATGACCAAGAAGGTCGAGGCGATCATCCCCGAAGACTGTATCTTTGCGTCGAATACCTCAACCTTGCCGATCAGCGATCTGGCCAAAGCCTCGGTACGGGCTGACCAATTCATCGGCATTCACTTCTTCTCACCGGTCGAAAAGATGTTCCTGGTCGAGATCATCAAGGGCAAGGAAACCGGGGATCGTGCAGTGGCCAAGGCGCTGGACTATGTGCGTCAGATCCGCAAGACCCCGATCGTGGTCAACGATGCGCGTTTCTTCTACGCAAACCGCTGCATCATTCCATACATTAACGAAGGTGCGCGCATGGTCACTGAAGGCGTCAGCCCCATTTTGATCGACAACGCCGCGCGGCAATTGGGTTTCCCGGTCGGCCCGATCCAGCTGACCGACGAAACCTCGATTGATCTGGGTGCCAAGATCGCCCGCGCGACAAAGGCGGCGATGGGCGATGCCTATCCGGAAAGCCCCTCGGACGATCTGATCTTCTGGATGGAGGAACAGGGCCGTCTGGGTCGCAAGGCAAATGCCGGATTCTTCGACTATGACGAGAAGGGCAAGCGCGTCGAATACTGGAAGGGCCTGCAAGAGAAGTATCCGCTTGCCGATGACCAGCCTGACCTGATCGAAGTGCAGGAACGTCTGATGTTTGCTCAGGTTCTGGAAGCCGTCCGCGCACTGGAAGAGGGTGTTCTGGAAGACATCCGCGAGGGCGATGTCGGTGCAATTCTGGGCTGGGGCTTTGCCCCGTGGTCGGGTGGTCCGTTCAGCTGGCTGGACATCATCGGCACACCCTATGCGGCCGAGCGTTGTGATCAATTGGCCGAGACATACGGTGAACGCTTTGCCTGCCCGCCACTGCTGCGCGAGATGGCAGAAAAAGGTCAGAGCTTCTACGGTCGCTTCAACCCCGAAGCAAAGGCCGCTTAATCCAATGATGCGGGCGCATGTCACCATGCGCCCGCATCGTTCTTGTCAGTGTTTGGTTAGATCTGCCATTCGGGCCGCAGGAACAGAACCGGCGCGCTTGGGCGTCCCGGTCGACCCGGTCGCCTGACCCCAAATGGCGGGCGGATCGGAAATATCGGTTCCTGGGGAATGGGTGCAGGCAGCGCACCCAATGGGTTGGCAAGGGCCGACATATCACCCCTGCTTATAAGTGTATGGATCAGGTCGGAGGCGACCTCTTCGGTCGCGACTTCATACCGTGTTCCTGTCGTTGCGCCGCGCATATTGAAGCGACCGGACGCGCAATAAGCCTGCAATCCGCCTTCGACAAAGATCACCTGATCATCATCAAAAAACAGGGAAAACACTTCAAAAGACGACCCCGGTGCCTGTGACGTCAGGCGACCGGCACCGTTCAGCAAACGCGCGGGCACCACCGAAGGCGCATCGGCCGTGACATTGATCCGGGACAGGTTCAGCGCCATGCCCTGTTCGGGCATCAACCAGACAGGTCGCCCGTTATACGCGGCGCGGGCAGGCACGAGGACCGGCAGGAACTCGACCCGGCGTTCATCGGCTGGAATGACCACAACGCTTATCGAGATGCGCCGTACCTCTTTGAACCCGTGATCGAGGGTTCTAACCAGATCACCCACCGTGATCCGTTCGACCGGCTTCCACCCGGCAGTCGTGGCGATCTTGGTGCCGTGCAAAAACCCGCCACGGCGCGCATTTACCGCCTGTTTTGTGTTGGTTCGATCAACTTCTGGCAGCTGATCCAGATAAACAGAAATACTAGTTACTTCGGACACGTGCCCTACCCCCTTTTGGCACAAAACGGTTATGCCAATGAGCTAACACCAAAAATTCGGCCCGTCACATTTCAGACATATTTGCGCCCAATTTTGACCAATTCCGCGTAATTACCGAGGGTTTTCGTGAACACTCTATTAGCCTCACTGGGCATTTTTGCCATTTCTGAAACGAAGGCGATTTTGTCGAACTCCCGAATCCGGGGCGTTGCATCCGGGTAACGTGGTAGATGGCCGTTCAGCCTTGGGCGCGCAGTCAGCCCAAGATGCGTCAGGCAACTTTTTTCTGGTCAGATGATCGGCTGGCACGCCACCCCAGCAACAGACCCGCTGCTGCAATCATAAGGATGCCCGAAATCTGAAAGACGCCAAGGGTTTGCCCAAAGGCCACAAATGCGAAGAGCGGGCCGAAGATCATGACAGAATACTCGAACACCGCCACATAAGATGGCTCGCCTACCTGATACGCCTTGATCAGCATGAAAACCGCGATTGTTGAACCGATAGCCTGAGTAACCAGCCACGGTATGGCAGGCCCCATGTTCCAAACCCATCCACGCGAGACAAAGCCATCAGCACCGTCTGCCGTAACAACCGGCGAGATTGTCAGGAACGTGACCCCCAACGCCCCGGCCAGACCCATTGTTATGACCATGACAGCCAGCATGGCCACAGTGCTTTCCTGAGAACAATGCGTACGCGTGAGAATCGAGCTGAGGGCATAGAAAAACCCTGTCGCCACAGGCACCAGCGTGCGCAGGTCAAAATCGCCGGGGTTTGGCTGAAGCACCAGAAGGATGCCGGTAAATCCAATCAGTACGGCCAGTATGCGCCACGGCCCTATTGGTTGCCTGAGCACCAGAGCGGAGATCAGCAGCACGAAAATCGGTGAGGTGAACAACCCTGCCAGCGCCTGTGCAATTGGCATCATGGCAAGAGATGCAAAATAGAACAACATTGCCATGGTAATCAGAACGCTGCGCAAGATGACAGGGCCCCACCGCACGGGCCTCAACCCGCCCAGCCCCAGAAACGACAGGCCGACGATCAGCGGCAGCATCAAAAGCGCACGGGTCAGATGGAACTGCCACAGCCCGACGGTTTCAGCCAAAAGGATCACAACATTGTCGATGACGCCGATAATTGCCATCGCACTGACCATCAGGGCCGCAGCCAGCACAGCAGAAGATGAGGAATGCGCCTGCATGAAGTCGTGTCCTGATTGTGATCGTGGACCGACAGTCTCGATCCTTTCGGGTATCCAGCACAATTCGCAATGACTGCGCAACAGGTTTGCGCCCTGCGATTTCACCATGCTAAGCTGCGGCAAAACAAATTCGAGCAGACCCACCCAGATGACGGCCCTGAAACAGTACCAGCGGATCGAAGCCACCGGTCTGTGGCGCCCCTCGCCCGATGAACAGCGGCGCGAGGTTGTGGTGTCTATCGGTGAAGCCACCCTGACCATTTCCGATTTCAATGACAGGGCGCTGACCCACTGGTCGCTGGCAGCACTTGAACGCCAGAACCCTGGTTCCTTTCCGGCCATATTCAACCCGGACGGTGATCCGGATGAAACGCTTGAGCTGGCCGAATCCGAAACCACGATGCTTGAAGCGATCGACCGATTGCAGCGCGCTATTGATCGGTCCCGCCCCCACCCGGGGCGTTTGCGCTGGCTGAGTGTCGGAGGCGTCGTGGCCGCTGTGCTGGCCCTGTTGCTGTTCTGGCTGCCCGGTGCGCTGCAAAACCATGTTGTCTCGGTCGTGCCCCAGGTCAAGCGGCAAGAGATCGGCGATATGATCCTGCATCGGATCGAGCGCGTCTCGGGCCGGGCCTGTACGTCGCGGGATGCTCGGGATTCATTGGAACAGCTGGCCCGGCGCACTGGCGTACGGCAGATCATCATTCTGCCAGCAGGCGTTCAAGACAGCCTCAGCTTGCCTGGCGGCACTGTCCTGCTCAGCCGTGCTTTGGTCGAGGATTACGAAGATCCTGCCGTTGCAGCGGGTTATGTGATTGCAGAACGGGCGCGGGCCGCGCAAAAGGATCCGCTTGATGACCTGCTGGACAGAACCGGCGCGACCTCTGCCTTTAGGCTGCTGACAACCGGCGGACTGACGCCCGAGATTATCGACACATATACCGAGCAGGTCCTGTCACAGCCCCGTCCGGCCATTTCTGACGATGACGTGCTGGCGATGTTCTCGCAAAGCGCGCTTCCCTCAACCCCCTACGCCTATGCCCGTGATGTGACCGGCGAAACGGTTCTTGGCCTGATCGAAGCGGATCCAATGGCGGGAAGGGCGCTGGAACAGGTGCTGCCGGACCGCGACTGGGTACGGCTACAGAATATTTGCGGCGAATAAACCGGATCACTTGGTTCCGAACATCCGGTCACCGGCATCCCCCAGACCGGGCATGATGTAGCCTTTCGAGTTCAACTCGCGGTCCAGCGCTGCCGTGACGATACGCACGTCAGGGTGTGCTTCTTTCATCCGCGCGACACCTTCGGGTGCCGCCAACAGGCACAGAAAGCGAATATCCGTCGCCCCGGCCTGTTTCAGCAGGTCAATGGCCGCGGCCGAGCTGTTACCAGTCGCCAGCATCGGATCCACCGCAATGACCAAACGGTCCTTCAGGCTTTCGGGGGCCTTGAAATAATACTGTACGGGTTTCAGCGTTTCTTCGTCGCGATATAGGCCCACAAAACCGACGCGTGCTGAAGGCACAAGTTCCAGCACCCCATCCAACATCCCGTTTCCGGCGCGCAGGATTGACACCAGCGCCATTTTCTTACCTGCCAGTATGGGGGCGTCCATTTCTTCCATCGGCGTTTCGATATTGCGCGTGGTCAGGGGAATGTCGCGCGTGACCTCGTAGGCCAGAAGCAATGTGATCTCGCGCAGCAACTGCCGGAACCCGGCGGTCGAGGTGCCCTTGTCCCGCATGAGCGTCAGCTTGTGTTGCACCAGCGGGTGATCGACGACGGTCAGGTGTTCGCTCATGTGTTCTCCAATCTTTTCTTGACCCGCGCGCGGGTGTCATCATCACAGAAGGCCGCGTTCAGGGCCGTCTCATTCAATGCCGCAAAATCTCCGGCCTCCCAGCCGAACGCCGCGTTCAACATCTCATATTCCCGCCGCATGGTCGTGTGAAAAAACGGAGGATCGTCGGTGGAAATCGTAACCTTTACGCCCGCATCGCGCAGTTTCGCGATGGGGTGGGCGGCAAAATCTGGGAAAAGACCCAGAACCACATTCGAACCCGGACACACCTCAAGCGTGACATCCCGGTCAACCAGTTCACGAACAAGTTCAAGGTCTTCGATGGCGCGGACGCCGTGCCCGATACGCTCAACCCCCAGATCGCGCACAGCGTCGCGCACACTGTCAGGACCGCCAAACTCACCCGCATGCGTGGTCAGGCGCAGCCCGGCTTCGCGGGCACATTCGAAAGACCATTTGAAGTCACCCTGCGTGCCAATGGATTCGTTGCCGCCCATGCCAAAACCGGTGATCCAGTTTCCGGCGGTCTCGGCCGCACAATGGGCACTCCGCCTGGCTTGTTCGGGGCCAAAATGGCGGACACAGGTAACGACACCGCGCAAGGTGATATCGAATTTACGCTCGGCTTCGTCTGCCGCATCCTGAATGGCATTCAGATAATCCCGCCACGCATGCAGGTCGCCACCGCCGCAAAAATCAGGGCTGAGGAAGGTCTCGGAATAAACCACGCCATTTTCAGCGCTTTCCTCAAGAATGGCCAATGTCAGCCGCCGGAAGTCTTCGGGCGTTTTCAGAACTTCGCAAGCGGCTTCGTACACGCTCAGGAAATGCGCGAAATCACGAAAATCATAAGATCCGTCTGCCTTGAAGATACCGCTCAGGTCAACGCGTTTTTCGTGGGCAAGCTGGCGGATGAAGGCCGGAGGTGCCGCGCCTTCGTGGTGAAGATGCAGTTCAATTTTGGGCAGGTCTGCAACGCTCATAAAAAGTTCCTTCCCGGCCCTTGCGCCGGAATGTTCAGATGGTGGGCAATGCTGGCCGCAATATCGGTAAAATCTACTTGCCCGATTTGTCCGGTACCCTGCCCCGCAATCAGAACCGGAACCTGTTCACGGGTGTGATCTGTTCCGGTCCAGCTTGGGTCATTGCCATGATCAGCTGTTAACAGCAACAGATCGCCTGGTCGAAGTTTCTTCAGGATACCCCCGATCTCGCGGTCAAACCATTCCAACGCTCGGGCATAGCCGCTGATGTCGCGGCGATGCCCATAAAGGCTGTCAAATTCGACAAAGTTGGCGAAGGTCAGACTGCCCTCTTCCGCCTCGTCTATAAGATCAGACAGGTGCTGCATCAGCTGGGCATCCGACCCTTTGCGCAGCGTGTCGATCCCCTGCATCGAGAAGATGTCGCCGATCTTGCCCACTGCATGAACCCGTCGCCCTGCATCCTGCACCCAGTTGGTCAGCACCGGTGCCGGGGGCAGAATGGCGAAATCCTTGCGATTGGTCGTCCGTTCGAACCCCGTCTCAGGCGTTCCGACAAAGGGGCGCGCGATGACACGCCCCACTTTCATCTTGTGCAAGCGCGGAGCAAGCGCGCGGCACATGTCCAACAACCGCTCAAGCCCAAAGCTTTCCTCATGGGCCGCGATCTGAAACACACTGTCAGCGGATGTGTAGCAGATCGGCCAACCGGTGCGCATATGTTCGGCACCCAGTTCGGCTATGATCGCTGTCCCCGACGCGTGGCAGTCACCAAGAATACCTTCGGTCCCGGCAGCTTCGGCTGCCGCGCGGCTCAGTTCCGCTGGAAAAGCCGGAACCGTGTTTGGAAAGTAATGCCAATCCCAAGGCACCGGCAGGCCCGCCAGTTCCCAGTGGCCTGAGGGCGTGTCCTTACCCGGCGAATGCTCACGCGCGCAACCCCATAGTCCAGCAGGTTCGGCATCGAGGCCCGGAGTGGCGTCTCCAGACGCCAGCCGCACAGCCGCGCCCAAACCCAGCGCGTCCAGGTTGGGCAGGTGCAACGGGCCGGTGCGCCCATCTACTGCGCGGCCTTCCGCGCAGGCTTGGGCGATATGGGCCAGCGTGTTTGCCCCGGCATCCGGAACATCACCGTTGAAAAACCGGTCTGCATCAGGTGCCCCGCCTATTCCGACGGAATCCATGACGACAAGAAACGCTCGGCTCATACGCTGATCCTTTCGTGGATCAGATCGGGCAGCTTTGGAACTGTATCGCTGATTGTCATCGCACTCAGCACAGTTTCCGCTGCCCGCCGTGCAGCGCCTTCCCGTGCAGCGTGGACCACGGCAATGGGTGAACCTTTTGACACACGATCCCCCAGCCTGAGGATGTTGGATATTCCTACTGCCGGATCGATCTCATCACTTTCGACCTGGCGGCCGCCACCCAGCGCGACCACGGCAAGGCCCAGCGCCTCTCCGTCGATGGCGGAGACGTAACCGTCTTCGGGGGCAGGAACCTCCTGAATAACGCTCGCCTCAGGCAGGAAACGGGTCCAGGTATCGACGAATTTCACAGGACCACCAACCGCTGCCATCATGCGGCCAAACCGTTCGGCGGCGCGACCGTCACGGATGATCTTGGCGATCTGCTCACGCCCCTCCTCGACCGAGATGCACATGCCTGCATCGGCCAGCAGGACGCCGCCCAACTCGGCAGAAATGTCCACCAGTGGCGAAGCGCCAGGACCGGTCAGAACCTTCATCACTTCCGCGACCTCCAGTGCATTGCCCAGCGCCGGGGCCAAAGGCTGGTTCATGTCCGTGATCACCGCCGAAGTCCGGCACCCAGCCGCGTTCGCAGTCTCGGTCAATGCTGTGGCCAGCTTGCGGGCATCCTCAATTGTTTTCATAAAGGCACCGCTGCCAACCTTGACGTCAAGAACCAACGCATCCGGGCTGGCCGCCAGCTTTTTGGACAGGATCGACGCTGTGATCAGATCCAGACTTTCGACCGTCGCCGTCACGTCCCGAACTGCATAAAGCCGCTTGTCCGCCGGTGCAATCTGGCCCGTCGCGCCGACGATAGCCGCACCCGTTTCGCGCAATATCTGCGCAAGTCGGTCCTGACTGATCTGAGTGCTGACACCCGGAATCGCCTCGAGCTTGTCCAATGTTCCACCCGTGTGCCCCAAACCCCGACCCGAGATCATCGGCACATAAGCACCACATTCCGCCAGCGCCGGAGCCAGCACAAGGCTGACGCAGTCCCCGACCCCACCGGTCGAGTGCTTGTCGATCACCGGCCCGTCCACATCCCAACCGAGAACATCGCCGCTATCGCGCATCGCAATCGTCAAGTCCGCACGCCCCTGAGGACCCAGCCCGCCCATACAGACGGCCATGGCAAACGCCCCGGCCTGCGCATCGCTGACGCTGCCGTCTGCCAACCCTTGCGCGAACCAGATAAGCTCGTCGCGGCCTGGGACTTCGTGCCTGCGCAGTTTGGCTATGATTGAACGGGCGTCCATGCGTTCAGACATCCTCCATGTGCGACGCGTCGAACGCACCCGGCAGCAAATCTCCGATGGTTGTCTCAAACTCCGCACCATCGACGGTTGCCAGAGTAACCTTTACATCGCGCTTGCCAAACTCGGCCAGCTTCTGACGGCATCCACCGCAAGGCGGCACAGGCTGAGGGCTGGAGGCAACCACGTAGACCTCGGTCAGTTCCTGCTCGCCCGCGGCCACCATTGCGGCAATTGCACCTGCTTCCGCGCAGGTCCCCTCGGGATATGCCACATTCTCGACGTTGCACCCGGAAAAGACATGACCCGAAGAAGACCGAAGCGCTGCGCCAACTTTGAAGTTCGAATATGGCGCGTAGGCGTTTTCCCGGACAGACAAGGCAGCGTCTTTCAGCGACATGGCGAATCCTCATTTTTGATCATCTGGTCAGAAATTTGCACGCTAACGTATTAAGGCGGGGAATTTGAAGCCCCTGACCCATGTTTTTCGCTTAACCCAGCGTTGTGTTGAAGGTACCGGGTAAGGTGACTTCCAACAATTCGATATTGTCTGTTGGCTCGGACAACCGTGTGCGCATCCCAGGTGGGATGACAAAAGCATCCCCTTGCTCCAGCCGGTAGGGATCGCGCCCCTCGCCTTCCAGGGTGACCTCGCCGTCCATCACAAAGGTAAAGTGAATGTCGGTGTCATGGCTGGCCCATTCCGGATCACCCGACCCTTTGCGCACAACCTGCACCCCAGCGACACCCTTGGTGTTCTCGGCAATCGTGGTGTCGCGGCAGATGTACCCCGGCAGGCGGAAGGGCATCCACTCGGCACCCTTGGCCTGATTATAGACAAAGCGTTGCCCCTGCCATTCGCGGTCCGGGCGGATGTGCGGAGTGGGAAGTGTCATGTCATGGTCGATCTCTGTGACATGCTCAGCCGGCACTCCGATCTCAATGACCTGAACATTATCAGAAGCTTCAAGAACGCGGTGCCGGATTTCCGGAGGTTGAATAAAGCAGTCCCCCGCTGTCAGACGCATTTTCTCGCCCTGATCCTCATAGACCACATCCACCCAGCCATGGATGCAAAAGATCAGCTGAAACCCGACCTTGTGAAAATGCACCATATCCGGAACCGGCCCACCATCGGGAATGCGGATATGGCTGGCAATAATCGACCCACCCAACCGATCCGGCACCAGATCGCGATAGTGCATCCCGGCCCGACCGATGATCCAGGGGGCCTGATCCTTGAGCCTGCGCACGACAAAGGAATGCACGGTCTCTGGCATCACCAGTGGCGGATTTCGTTCTTCAACTTCGATTCGGGTGCCATTCGGGGCTACAAGAACGCGTTCACCACCGGCGAAATCTGACGGATTATCCGTCAGGATACGCAATGTTCCTGGGCTTTCCGGTGCGTCTTTTTCAATGCGCAACCGCACGCCATGCCCCGAAAACACCGCGACGCGCGGATCGTCAGCGGGATAAATCATGTCCATCTTCATCCCCAGTTTTTTTGTGTAAAAAGGGATGTCGTCGCGAATTTCCTGTGTGGGCAGGCGAATTTCAGCGTGCGTTTTCGCCAGATCGGATGTCTTGGTCATCAGTATTCTCTTCGAATTGCAACTTTGGCCATCCGATCAGAACAGAGGTCAAAATGCCAACCGAAAAGAACATCTCCGGCATTTCTTCCATAACGAAGAAGCGCATTTCAATAATCACAGGTAAAACTCCGCCGTTCAGCGCGGTGAACTCGACCAAAATCTGGGCGACAACAACTGCCCAGCATCGCTGCAACCAACATCCAACCTACTGATCCCTCGTTGGTTACCAGCCACGTCATCAGTCCTGAATGTCACGACGGCCTTGCCAGAGTGATCTTGGACGTCGCAATGTGAAAAGATGCAAAAGAACTCAGACAATACCAATCCGAATTCACGGTTGCGACATCACGGCAGAGTTACGTAGCGTAGCCAAGTTCAAATAAATAGTTTAAGGCTAAATCAAATTCTCAATGGGAGCTGAATCGCCGATGTCTGACACCCCCAGCCTGCGACAAGCTGCGCTCGAATATCATGAATTCCCCAAACCCGGAAAGCTTGAGATCAAGGCCACCAAACCGATGGCCAACGGTCGCGATCTGGCCCGCGCCTATTCGCCCGGCGTGGCGGAGGCCAGCCTTGAAATCAAGGCCGATGCAGCCAATGCCGAGCGGTACACCGCGCGCGGTAACCTTGTTGCTGTGGTGTCAAACGGCACCGCCGTGCTCGGCCTGGGGAATATCGGGGCACTCGCCTCGAAGCCGGTCATGGAAGGCAAGGCTGTTCTGTTCAAAAAGTTCGCGGGCATCGACTGTTTTGATATCGAGGTAGATCAGCCCGATCCCGAAAAGCTGGCGGATATCGTCTGTGCCCTTGAACCGACATTTGGCGCCATTAACCTTGAAGACATCAAGGCCCCCGATTGCTTCATCGTCGAAAAGCTCTGCCGTGAACGTATGAACATCCCGGTTTTCCATGATGACCAGCACGGAACTGCCATTGTGGTCGGGGCTGCGGCCAAGAATGCGCTACATGTGGCCGGAAAGTCTTTTGAGGACATCAAGGTCGTGTCAACCGGTGGCGGGGCCGCCGGGATCGCGTGCCTGACCATGCTGGTCAAGCTGGGCGTGAAACGTGAAAACATTTGGCTGTGCGACATTCACGGGCTTGTCTACGAAGGACGGGCCGAGGACATGAACCCGCACAAGTCACAGTTCGAGCAGAAGTCGGACTTGCGGACGCTGGACGATGTGATCGGTGGGGCTGACCTGTTTTTAGGTCTCAGCGGACCAAATGTTCTGAAGCCTGACATGGTCCGGAAAATGGCAAGCCGCCCGATCATCTTCGCCCTGGCCAACCCGACGCCGGAAATCCTGCCAGAGGATGCCCGCGCGGTTGCACCAGACGCAATCATCGCCACGGGTCGCAGCGATTTTCCCAATCAAGTCAACAACGTGTTGTGTTTTCCGTTTATCTTCAGGGGTGCATTGGACGTCGGAGCGACAGAGATCAACGACGCGATGCAGATTGCCTGCGTGGATGGTATCGCTGAGATGGCGCGCGCAACCACAAGCGCCGAAGCCGCGGCTGCCTATAAGGGCGAGCAACTGACCTTTGGCCCGGATTACCTGATCCCGAAACCATTTGACCCGCGTCTTGTGGGCGTGGTGTCATCGGCGGTCGCCAAAGCCGCCATGGAAAGCGGTGTTGCAAAACGCCCTATCGACGACTTTGACGCCTATAAGGAAAAGCTCAACCAGACTGTCTTCAAGTCTGCCCTTCTGATGCGTCCTGTGTTCGAGGCTGCGGCCGTCGCATCCCGTCGCATCGTTTTTGCAGAGGGTGAAGATGAAAGGGTTTTGAGGGCCGCGCAGGCCATTCTCGAAGAGACGACGGAAACACCAATTCTGATCGGGCGACCCGATGTGATCGAAACCAGATGTGAAAAGCTGGGGCTGACCATTCGTCCGGGCAAGGACTGTCAGATCGTTAACCCGGAGAACGACCCGCGCTATTACGATTACTGGACTTCCTACCACCAAATCATGCAGCGCCGCGGTGTGACGCCGGATCTGGCCAAGGCGATCATGCGCACCAACACAACGGCCATTGGTGCGATCATGGTGCATCGTGGCGAAGCGGACAGCATGATCTGCGGCACATTTGGTGAATTCCGCTGGCACCTGAACTATGTCGAACAGGTGTTGGACGACAGCAAACTGCGCCCGCATGGTGCGTTGTCCCTGATGATCCTGGAAGATGGCCCCCTGTTCATTGCCGATACGCATGTCCGGCAATTGCCGTCGCCGGAAGAATTGGCCGAAACCACCATTGGCGCCGCGCGACATGTTCGCCGGTTCGGGATCGAGCCCAAGATCGCCTTCTGTTCGCAGTCGCAATTCGGCAATCAGGCTGAAGGATCAGGCAAACGGCTGCGGGCGGCGCTTGAAATCCTTGATCGGCAGCCGCGCGATTTTGTCTACGAAGGCGAAATGAATCTGGATGCGGCTTTGGATGCAGACCTGCGGGCGCGTATCTTCCCAGCGTCGCGACTAGAGGGGGCGGCCAACGTTCTGATATTCGCCCACGCAGATGCTGCCAGTGGTGTACGCAATATTCTGAAGATGAAGGCGGACGGGATTGAAGTTGGCCCGATCCTGATGGGCATGGGCAACAAGGCCCATATTGTTACTCCATCCATCACCGCGCGCGGTCTGCTGAACATGGCGGCGATTGCAGGAACACCCGTGGCGCATTACGGTTAACCGGGGGCAGCCTTGCTGGCGCCCCTGCCAACAGGGGGGGGGGAAGCGCATGAAAGGACATTGCCACTGCAACGCCGTGCATTGGGAAAGCGATGCCCAAGCCGCGTGGAGCTGTTATTGCCACTGTTCAGATTGCAGGCGAAACTGCGCCGCGCCGGTCACGGCTTTTTTCGGGCTGCCGCATGAGGCGGTCAGATGGTTGGGTCAGGCACCAAAGATCTATCGCTCATCGGAAGGGGTTGAACGTCTGTTTTGCGGCAACTGCGGAACCCAGATGGCCTATCGCACAGCGCGCGATACGGTGAACATTCATCTTTACACCGCAACGCTGGACAACCCGGAGACCCTGCCGCCACAGTTTCACGTGTTCCACGCCGACCACCTGCCCTGGCTGAACCTTCAGGACAAGCTGCCACGTTACGCCAAAACGGCTGGTTGAGCTGATTCTCGGAACGGCACAATATTTGCACGCAATAGTTTGCAATTTTGCAAAACTTTCTATTGCTGCGACAAAAACTGTGCTTCAACTGTAATTTTGCAAAAATTTGCAAGTCGTTTTTTGCCGATCTGCAAATTTTTTGCGATAAACTGACGCGTCGTCATGCGTCGCGCTTGCCCGGTTGTTTTCTGCGACCTAACACAATGTCCAAGCCGTTGTGAGGAGGACAAGATGGCGTATCAGGACGTTTATGACAGCTGGAAAACCGACCCCGAAGCGTTCTGGATGAACGCTGCAAAAGGGATCGATTGGGTCAAGGCCCCCAGCAAAGCACTGTTCGACGACAATGCGCCCTTGTACGAATGGTTCAGCGACGCGCGGGTCAATACCTGTTGGAATGCCGTAGACCGTCATGTGGAAAACGGGCGCGGTGAACAAACCGCCATCATCTATGACAGTCCCATCACCCACACCAAGCGCGAGATATCCTATGTCGAGCTTCGCAACCGCGTGGCCACTCTGGCCGGCGCGCTGCGCGCAAAGGGTGTCGAGAAAGGCGACCGTGTCATTATCTACATGCCGATGATCCCCGAAGCGCTTGAGGCGATGCTGGCCTGTGCCCGCCTCGGCGCCGTGCATTCGGTCGTGTTCGGCGGGTTTGCCAGCAACGAACTGGCCGTGCGCATCGACGACGCCAAACCCAAAGCAATCATCGCCGCGTCCTGTGGGATGGAACCCGGTCGCGTGGTTCACTATAAGCCCCTGCTTGACGGTGCGATCGAACTGGCCAACCACAAACCTGATTTTTGTGTGATCTTCCAGCGGGAACAAGAGGTCGCCCAGTTGATTGAAGGGCGCGATTTCAACTGGCATGGTTTCCAATACGGTGTCGAACCGGCTGAATGCGTGCCGGTTGATGGCAAGGACCCGGCTTATATCCTGTACACCTCTGGCACTACGGGTGCACCCAAAGGGGTCGTGCGCCCCACTGCCGGACACCTTGTGGCACTGAACTGGACAATGAAGAATGTCTATAACGTCGATCCAGGCGACGTGTTCTGGGCAGCCTCCGATGTGGGCTGGGTCGTGGGGCACTCCTATATCTGCTACGCACCCCTAATCCACGGAAACACCACAATTGTGTTCGAGGGCAAGCCAGTCGGCACCCCGGATGCTGGCACCTTCTGGCGCGTGATCTCGGAACATAAGGTCAAAAGCTTCTTCACCGCACCTACGGCCATCCGCGCCGTCAAACGAGAAGACCCCAAGGGCGAATTGATCGGCAAATACGATCTGTCTCATCTACAGGCCCTCTATCTGGCAGGCGAACGCGCCGACCCTGACACAATTATCTGGGCACAAAACGCGCTGAAGGTTCCGGTGATCGACCATTGGTGGCAAACCGAAACCGGCTGGGCCATTGCCGGGAACCCGCTGGGTATCGAAGAGCTTCCGGTCAAGCTGGGCTCGCCCGCAAAACCGATGCCGGGTTATGACGTGCAAATTCTGGATGAAGGCGGTCACCCGATGAAGGCCGGTGAACTGGGTGCCATCGCGGTTAAATTGCCCCTGCCCCCAGGCACCTTGCCAACACTGTGGAATGCCGAAGCACGGTTCAAGAAATCTTATCTTGAACACTTCCCCGGATATTACGAAACCGGCGATGCCGGGATGATTGACGAAGACGGGTACCTCTACATCATGGCGCGCACCGATGACGTCATCAACGTTGCCGGCCATCGCTTGTCGACGGGCGGGATGGAAGAAGTGCTGGCTGCCCACCCCGATGTGGCTGAATGCGCGGTGATCGGAGTTTCGGACCAGCTGAAGGGGCAGATGCCGGTCGGCTTCCTGTGCCTGAATGCTGGTGCCACACGGGATCATGGCGATGTGGTTCAGGAAGTCGTCAAAATGGTTCGGGAGAAAATCGGGCCGGTGGCCGCCTTCAAACTGGCTGTTGTCGTCGACAGGTTACCCAAGACCCGTTCCGGTAAGATCCTGCGTGGTACGATGGTGTCGATTGCAGACGGTCAGGACTACAAAATGCCTGCAACAATTGATGATCCTGCCATCCTTGATGAGATCAAGGAAGCGTTGCAGACAATTGGTTACGCCAAGTAACCATCGGGCGGCACAGGCCGCCCATGTCATGTCCGCCCTTGCAACCTGAATCTGGGCCCCTACTGTCGCTGTAAGACAGTGAGGGCCCATGACACATACCGATATCTGGCGTCTCAGCGCCACAGAGCTGACCACCTTGACCCGACGCGGCGATCTGAGCGCGACCGAGGCGGTACAGGCCTCGATTGATCGCATGGACGCGGTGAACCCCGCGCTGAACGCGGTCGTCGAAGACTTGCGCACCGAGGCCCTGGAACGCGCGCAGTCGCTAGATGCTGCACGGGAGCGTGGTCAGCCGACCGGCCCGCTGCATGGAGTTCCGGTAACAATCAAGGTGAATGTCGATCAAAAAGGCCACGCGACCACCAACGGTGTCATTGCGCTGAAGGATGTGATTGCACCGGATGACGCGCCGGTGGTCAGCAACTTGCAAAAAGCGGGGGCCATTGTGATCGGGCGAACGAATACGCCCGAGTTTTCCTTCAGGGCCGACACCGACAACCCCCTGCATGGGCGCACGTTCAACCCGTGGGGACGGCACATTTCACCCGGGGGATCATCCGGTGGCGCTGCTGCCGCCGTGATGGCGGGTGTCGGTGCTCTGGCCCATGGCAACGATATTGGCGGTAGCCTACGCTTTCCGGCTGCCGCCATCGGTGCCGTGACGGTCAAACCGGGGTTGGGACGCGTTCCCGCGTGGAACCCAAGTCAGAAGGCCGAACGCGGATTGCTGGCGCAGTCAATGTCGGTTCAGGGCCTGATCACCCGGTCGGCTGCGGATCTGCACCTGTCCATGCCCAGCCTGATCGCCACCGATGCGCGGGACCCATTCCACGTTCCAATGCCCTGGCACGGCGAGCGTTTTGACCAGCCGATCAAGGTGGCATTCACCAAGAACACCTTCGGCTATGCCCTGCACCCCGAGGTCGAAAAAGCCCTCGACACTGCGCGCGATGCGCTGGTCGATGCAGGGTACGTCGTTGAAGAGGTCGATCCACCCGATGTCTTTGAATGTGGCCGGATCGGGTATCGGACTTTGATGGGCGAAGTGCTGACCCTGATGAAATCTGACATTGAAGCCGCTGGTTCCAGAACTATCCGCGACATCTTTGACGTCTACTTTCAGGAGTTCCCGCCCATCGTTGAAACAGAATTGGTTCGGATGCTGGCCAAGCGCAGCCATTATGCACGCGAATGGTCCCTGTTTTTGCAGGACTACCCGCTGGTTTTGTCCCCTTTCCTGCCACAGCCATTTTTCAAACCTGACCGGGACACCGAAGGCGCGGAAGGCGTGCATGATGTTTTGGGATGCGCTGTCTATTCCTATGCGATGAACTTTCTAGGACTGCCAGCAGCTTGCGTTCCGTCGCGGCTGGCCAATCTTCCCAAAGGGCCTCAACCTATCAACGTACAGATCGCGGCACAGCGCTGGCGCGAGGATCTGGCCGTGGATGCCGCCGCCGCGATAGAAGCCCGCGTGGGACAGATGTGTTTGCCGCTTTGGGATCATATGTAGCAAAAATAGACCCCGGGTCATTGTGCCCGGGGTCCAGCTGCTAAAATAAGCCCGGATTTCTGATGACGAGCGTAGCACCACCCACCCTCGCCAGCGCAAAATCTGCGCAACCATTCGAAAACACCGTTCAGGTGGCCACTCACTCCCACCTTGGCGCGTTCTCCGGGCAAGTTCACATTAGCCAATCGTTAAGGGAATTCCTGTGAACTGCTTCACACAGGCGTGAGAAAAATTTGGGGAATCCTAATTTTATGTGAATTGTTCGGATATTAGGCGTTCTTCCAACCCATGGCCGGGATCGAAAAGGATACGGTGCGCAATGGCTGGTTCCGACCTGATCTCGACCCAGTCTATATCCGGGAAAGAAACGGAATCGGCGGCCACGATGACCGGGCGCTTGTCAGCTTCGACCACATCGAACCTGACTTTCGCCATTTTCGGCAATAAGGCACCGCGCCACCGCCGTGGGCGAAACGCCGCGATGGGTGTCAGGGCCAGAACGTCGGCGCCAATCGGAACAATCGGCCCATGCGCGGAATAGTTGTAGGCGGTCGATCCCGCGGGCGTGGCAAGCAACGCCCCGTCACAGACCAGTTCGGCCATGCGCACCCGGCCGTCTACGCTGATCTTGAGCCTTGCTGCCTGAGGACCGGCACGCAGCAATGACACTTCGTTGATCGCCAGCGCCTCGTGCAGTTTTCCAGATTGATCCATCGCCTGCATGGCCAACGGGTTGATAACCTCTTCCTCGGCATCCTCCAGCCGCGCCATCAGGTCGTCTTCGTGATACTCATTCATCAGAAAGCCGATCGTGCCGCGATTCATCCCGTAGACCGGAGTATCAAGATGCTGCATGTTGTGCAGGGTGTGCAACATGAAGCCGTCCCCACCTAATGCAACCACAATATCTGCGTCCCGAGGTGCCACGTTTCCATGTTTGGCCACCAGGATGTCGCGCGCTGTTTGCGCCACTTTGACCTCACTGGCGAGAAAGGCGATTCTCTTTTTCATGTTTTGTGGTTTCCGGTGTTGCACATTTGGTTCCGAAACAAACATACCTTTCCCCAATAGGCCAGTCTTGACGCCGCAGCAGGCCAAATCGTCGCTTTAAGCCTTTTGCGAAAGTGGCGTTTCCGATAGGAAATCCGCAAGATTTTACCCAGCCATGTGGAGCGCCAATGAACGCCAATCTTCGTGACACCGGATTTTTCACCCAGTCCTTGTCGGACCGCGATCCTGAGCTTTTTGGCTCGATCCGGTCTGAGCTGGGTCGTCAGCGCGACGAGATCGAGCTGATTGCGTCC